>NZ_SWDV01000017.1 GCF_005877905.1 Pseudomonas nicosulfuronedens
CAAGGGCGGCGTAGGAAATCAGCCATCCCTGTTGCCATTCCTGCTCCAATAGCGCTTGGCGGAACGGATTGTTGCGCAATCGCGACAATAGAATCTTGTCAATCGCTGCCTAGGCAGTATCATTTCGAAACATTTCACTGCCTAAGCAGCTATCTGTTTTGACATGAATCACTACGACGTCGCGGATTTTCCGTTCAAAGGCTCCATCGGCCAATTGCTGGGCGCCACCGCCATCCTCAAGGACCGCCTGCTGGACAAACACCTGGCACATCTGGACATCACCGCCGCGCAGTTCAAGGTGCTGTTCTTCATCGGCAACGACCGCGCCAACACCCCGGCCGAGCTGTGCCGCGAGCTGTCCATCGACAGCGGCTCCATGACTCGCATGCTCGATCGCCTTGCGCGCAAGGACCTGCTGCTCCGTGAGCCCTGCCAGAACGACCGCCGTAGCGTGCGCCTGAGCCTGAGCACTGCCGGACAGGCCGTGAACGACGAGGCCCCGCGCATCGCCGCCGCAGCCATGAACGAACTGGTCGGCGGCCTGTCCCGCGACGAGCTGCAGACCCTTACCGGCCTGCTCGACAAGATCCTGCGCGCCCACGGCGCCGCGGCCCATTGCGCGGCGCAGGAGAAATGAACATGAACCACCTTCGCACCGCCCTGCTGCCGGCCGCCGTATTTGCCGCCGTGCTGGGACTCTCCGGCTGCGTCAGCTACACGGGGCTGACCACCAGCGGCAAGGCAACCGATCCTGCCAGCCTGAAGGCCGGCATCAGCCTCGACGGCACCCCGCTATCCGCCGCCTCGTGGCCCAGCGATCACTGGTGGAGCAGCCTGAGCGACCCACAACTGGACAGCCTGATCAGCGAAGCCCTGCGCGGCACGCCGGACCTGGATATCGCCAGCGCCCGCGCCCGCCAGGCTATTGCCGCCGCACAAGGGCAGGACGCCGAACGCATGCCCAGCGTGAAGGGTACTGCCAGCTACGCCGGCATCCGCGCACCGGAAAGCGTCCTGCCGGCACCGACCGGCGGCCGTTACTCGGCGGTGAAATACCTGTCGCTGAGCTTCAGCTACGACCTCGATCTCTGGGGCGGCCAGCGCGACGCCTGGGAAGCCGCCCTCGGCCAGGCCAACGCCGCCGAAGTCGACCGCCAGGCCGCCTCGATCACGCTCTCCACCAATGTCGCCCGCGCTTACAGCAACCTGGCCCACGCCTTCGTCGCCCGCGACCTGGCCAAAGACGAACTGGATCGCTCGCAGCACCTTTTCCAGCTCAGCCAGAAGCGCATGGACGCCGGCCTGGACAGCAAGGTCCAGCTGCAACAGACACAGTCCCAGGTCGCCAGCGCCAAGCAGCAGTTGGCCGCTGCTGACCAGGAGATCGCCAGCGATCGCATTGCCCTCGCCGTCCTGCTCGGCCAGGGTCCGGATCGCGGCCAGGAGCTGCAGCGCCCGCAGGTACTCAAGCCCGGCGCGCTGAGCCTGCCATCGAACCTGCCGGCCGAGCTGCTGGGGCGCCGCCCGGACATCGTCGCCGCCCGCTGGCGCGTCGAGGCGGCATCGAAAAGCATCGACTCGGCGAAGACCGAGTTCTATCCCAATGTGAACCTGGGGGCGATGGTCGGCCTGGCCGCCCTGCACACCAGCGACGTGCTGAAGGCACCGAGCCGGTTCTTCCAGATCGCCCCGGCCATCTCCCTGCCAATCTTCGATGGCGGCCGCCTGCGCGCCAACCTCGCCGGGAAGGACGCCGACTACGACCTGGCCGTCGCCCAGTACAACAAGACGCTGGTCAACGCCCTCGGCGAGGTCACCGACGACCTCGGCAAGCTGCGCTCGCTGGAGCAGCAGATCGACGACCAGCGCGATGCCCGCAACATCGCCAAATCCAACTTCGACCTGGCCATGCGCCGTTACGGCGAAGGCGTCGGCAACTACCTCGACGCCCTCAGCGTGCAGCAGCAACTGCTCCTCGCCGAACGCCAGCTGGCCAACCTTGATGCCGAGCGCATTGATCTCTCGGTGCAACTGATCCAGGCCCTGGGCGGTGGCTACCAGCCCGACACCACTTTCACTCCCGCCCCGCTCGCCCAGGCAAGCGCGGCCGCCGCGCACTGAACGAGGCACCCGACATGAGCACCACCACCCAAGAAACCCCGAACGGCAATCCCAAGCGCAAGCGCTGGCTGCTGATCCTGCTCGCCGTCGTCATCCTCGCCGGCCTCGCCAGCGTCGCCTGGGAGGTCCTCTACGGCCGCTGGCACGAGGACACCGACGATGCCTACGTGAACGGCAACGTCGTGCAGATCACCCCGCAGATCACCGGCACCGTGGTCAGCATCGGCGCCGATGACGGCGACCTGGTGCACAAGGGTCAAGTGCTGGTGAAGTTCGACCCCAGCGATGCCGACATCGCCCTGCAGCAGGCCGAAGCCAACCTCGCGCGCACCGTGCGCCAGGTACGCGGGCTATTCAGCAATGTCGACGGCTACAAGGCCGACGTCGCCACGAAGAAAGTCGCCCTGGCCAAGGCCGAGGCCGACTTCAAGCGCCGCCAGAACCTCGCCAATGACGGCGCCATCTCCCAGGAAGAACTGGCCCACGCCCGCGACGCCCTGGACACCGCGCGCAGCTCGCTGACCAACTCCGAGCAGCAACTGGACACCAACCGTGCACTGGTCGACGACACCGTGATTGCCTCGCACCCGGACGTCAAAGCCGCCGCCGCCAAGCTGCGCCAGGCCTACCTGGACGACGCCCGTGCGGTGATCATCGCGCCGGTCACCGGCTACGTCGCCAAGCGCACCGTACAGGTCGGCCAGCGTGTGCAGCCGGGCACCGCGCTGATGGCGGTGATCCCGCTGGACCAGGTGTGGATCGACGCCAACTTCAAGGAAACCCAGCTCAAGCACATGCGCATCGGCCAGCCGGTGGAAATCCGCTCCGACCTCTATGGCAGCGAAGTGAAGTACTCCGGCACTGTCGACAGCCTCGGCGTCGGCACCGGCAGCGCCTTCTCCCTGCTGCCGGCGCAGAACGCCACCGGCAACTGGATCAAGATCGTCCAGCGCGTGCCGGTACGCATCCGCGTCAATGCCGAGGAATTGGCAAAGAACCCGCTGCGCATCGGCCTGTCCATGGACGTCAATGTCAGCCTGCATGACCAGAGCGGCCCGGCCCTCGCCCAGCAGCCCCCACACGAGGCGGTGTTCTCCACCGACGTGTACCAGGAGCAACTGGCCTCAGCCGACCAGCTGATCGAGAAGCTGATCCAGGCCAACCTGGCCGACGCCAACCACCGCACCGCGCAGCGCTGATCCGACTGCAATCATGAGCCAGCCCAACAGCAGCAGTTTCAGCCCCCCCAGCCTGGTCATGGCCACCATCGGCCTTTCGCTGGCGACCTTCATGCAGGTGCTGGACACCACCATCGCCAACGTCGCCCTGCCGACCATCTCCGGCAACCTCGGGGTGAGCTCCGAGCAGGGCACCTGGGTCATTACCTCCTTCGCAGTGAGCAACGCCATCGCCCTGCCGCTGACCGGCTGGCTCAGCCGGAAAATCGGTGAGGTGCGGCTGTTCATCGCCGCGACCCTGCTGTTCGTGATCGCCTCCTTCCTCTGCGGCGTCGCGCAGCAAATGGGCATGCTGGTCGGCTTCCGAGCCATCCAGGGCTTCGTCGCCGGGCCGCTCTACCCGATCACCCAGACCCTGCTGATCTCCATCTATCCCCCGGCGAAAAGGGGGATGGCACTGGCACTGCTGGCGATGGTGACGGTGGTGGCACCCATCGCCGGGCCGATCCTTGGCGGCTGGATCACCGACAGCTACAGCTGGCCGTGGATCTTCTTCATCAACGTGCCCATCGGCCTGTTCGCCGCCATGGTCGTCTATCAGCAGCTGCGCGCCCGCCCAGTGGTGATCAAGCACGCGCCCATGGACTACATGGGCCTGGCAATGCTGGTGATCGGCGTCGGCGCCCTGCAGATCGTGCTCGACAAGGGTAACGACCTGGACTGGTTCGAATCCGGCTTCATCATCGGCGGCACTGTGATCGCGGTCATAGCCCTGGCGGTGTTCGTCATCTGGGAGCTGACCGACAAACACCCGATCGTCAATCTGCGACTGTTCGTGCACCGCAACTTCACTGTGGGAACCCTGGCGCTGGTCGGCGGCTACGCTGGCTTCTTCGGCATGAACCTCCTGCTACCGCAGTGGCTGCAGACCCAGATGGGCTACACCGCCACCTGGGCAGGGCTGGCAGCCGCACCGATCGGCATCCTGCCGGTATTCCTCTCACCGCTCGTCGGCCGCTACGCGAACAACTTCGACCTGCGTCTGCTGGCGGGGCTGGCTTTCCTCGCGATGGCGGCGACCTGTTTCATGCGCGCCGACTTCACCACCGAAGTCGACTACCTGCACATCGCCCTGGTGCAGCTCTTCATGGGGCTGGGCGTGGCCTTCTTCTTCATGCCGATCCTGAGCATCCTGCTCTCCGACCTGCCTCCGGACCAGATCGCCGACGGCTCCGGCCTTGCAACCTTCCTGCGGACCCTGGCGGGCAGCTTCGCCGCATCGCTCACCACCTGGATCTGGAATCGCCGCGCCACCATGCACCACGCCTACCTGACGGAGAACATCAGCCAGTACGACCCAGCCACCCGCGCCACCGTCGAACAGCTTGGAGGCCCCGGCCAGCATAGCGCTGCGCTGCTGGAACGGATGGTGGAAAGCCAGGCCTACATGATCAGCACCATCGACTACTTCACCCTCCTCGGCTGGGTCTTTCTGGCGATGCTGGTGGTCATCTGCCTGGCCAAACCGCCTTTCGGCGCCAAGCCCGGCGCAGCGGCTGCTGGCGGACACTGACCCAAACTGCGGATCATTCTGACAAATCAGTGGTTTACACCCCGGGCGCCGTGGCTATAATGGCGCCCCTCCTTGCCGGTATAGCTCAGCTGGTAGAGCAACTGACTTGTAATCAGTAGGTCCCGGGTTCGACTCCTGGTGCCGGCACCATCTCCTCAAAAGCCCACCCGTCGGTGGGCTTTTGCGTTCTGGAACCAAAACACCTCCAGCGCGATCCAATTCCCGGTTAATTCCGTGCCTCGTATCAAATCGGCGGATTCACTATGAGCTCCCCGCCCCATTTTGGTAGTCTTAAACATTCGACTGCCAACTGCCCGACGCGACCGGTCTGAACCGGAGTGCAAGCAGCCAGACGATGCGGCGTAGGATGTCATTTGCAAAGGAATATTGATTGATGCTGATCCCAGTGATCATTTGTGGCGGCGCAGGCAGCCGGTTGTGGCCAGTTTCGCGCGAAGCGCACCCCAAGCCCTTCATGTCCCTCCCCGACGGGCAGAACCTTCTGCAGAAGACACTGTTGCGAGCCCTCGCCCTGGATGGGGTGACCGAAGTGATGACGGTCACCAACCGCGAGCTGTTCTTCAAGACCGAAGATGAATACCGTGCACTGAAGCCGCAAGCCCAATGCCTGAGCTATGTGCTCGAGCCTTTCGGTCGGAATACCGCCGCCGCTGTTCTCTCAGCTGCGCTGCAGCTGGATCAGGCTCACGGCCCCGAGGCATTGATGCTGGTTTTGCCAGCCGACCATTTGATCAAGCATACCGACGCGTTTGCCGAGGCTGTCGCCAATGCAGCGCGCCTGGCTGCCGCCGGCTGGCTGGTGACCTTTGGCATTCAGCCGCAGTACCCGGAAACAGGCTTCGGCTATATCGAAAGCGACAGCGATGCCCTGGACGGCGGCCTCAAGGTCAAACGCTTCGTCGAGAAGCCCAGCCAGGAGAAGGCCGAGGAGTATCTCGCGGCGGGTAACTACTTCTGGAACTCCGGTATGTTCTGCTTCCGCGTGGGCACCCTGCTCGACGAAATGAAGGCCCATGCCCCGGAGGTCCATGACGCTGTAGCGGCCACCCTGAAGCAGTCACGCCTGACGGAAGCAACCGCGCACCGTTGCCTGTCGCTGGAAGGCGAGCTGTTCAAGAACGTCCCCGACATTTCCATTGACTATGCACTGATGGAGCGCTCGGCCAAGGTCGCCACCGTGCCCTGCAACCTGGGATGGAGCGACATCGGTTCTTGGAACGCGCTGAGCGAGCTCACACCCGAAGACGAGGCCGGCAATCGCTTTGAGGGTGAAGTCCTAGTCCATGGCGCCAATAACAACTATGTGCACAGCCCGGAGCGTCTTGCCGCCCTGGTCGGTGTTCAGAACCTGATCGTCGTCGATACACCAGACGCCCTGCTGATCGCTCACAAGGAGCACACCCAGGACGTCAAGCAGATTGTCGCTCAGCTGAAGAAAAGCGGTCACAGCGCGCATCTGCTGCATCGGACGGTACACCGCCCTTGGGGTACTTACACGACCCTCGAGGAAGGCCATCGCTTCAAGATCAAGCGCATTGTGGTCAAGCCAGGTGCTTCACTGTCACTGCAGATGCACCATCACCGCAGCGAGCACTGGATCGTGGTCACCGGCATGGCCAAGGTGGTCAATGGCGAGAGCACCATGATGCTCAACAGCAACGAGTCGACCTTCATTCCGGCCGGACACAGGCACCGCCTGGAAAACCCTGGCGTCATCGACCTGGTGCTGATCGAAGTACAAAGCGGCGACTACCTGGGCGAAGATGACATCGTGCGCTTCCAGGACAATTACGGCCGCGCCCCCTGCTGAGTGGACTCGCAAGGCGCTGCGAAGACCCCCAAGTGCCCTGATCGAGCTCACACTCCGCCCCGAGCAGGCCAACTGGCCTGCTCCTCTTTCAAACGAACCTCCCCTGTACGTGCCACACCAACATCCGTGGCCTCCGGGTATCGAGCAACGTTATGCGGATCTTCGCTGGACCCGAAGAATGATTGGATTACTCAAGAACATCTGGCTTTATCGGCATTTCATACTTTCCTCAATCAAGAACGAGTTTCTGGTTCGCTTCTCGAGAAGCCGCCTGGGCGCCCTATGGATGCTCGTCCACCCTCTAACTCAGGTCCTGATCTATGCACTGGTACTGTCCAACGTACTCGCTGCAAAGCTTCCTGGTGTTAGCAATCACTATGCCTATGCAATCTATCTGCTGGCGGGAATGCTCGGCTGGAACCTGTTTTCGGAGATCGTCAGTCGTTGCCTGACCATTTTCACCGACCAAGGCAACCTGATTAAGAAGATGCTATTCCCCCGCATTACCCTGCCGGCCATCGCAGTCGGCTCCTGCCTGGTCAACAATGTGCTGCTGATGATTGCCATGATCGCGGTGCTGTTTGTCCTTGGCCATCCACCGGGGCTGGAGATGTTCTGGCTATTCCCGCTGACGCTGCTGGTCATTGCTATCGCCGTTGGTGCAGGGCTCACGCTGGGCATTTTGAACGTGTTCGTACGAGATATCGGCCAGGTAGTACCGATCTTCCTGCAGATCCTCTTCTGGTTCACACCCATCGTGTATCCGGTGAATATCATCCCGGAGAACCTGAAGAGCCTGGTGGAGTACAACCCGCTCTATCACATCATTGGCGCCTACCATCAGGTCATCCTGTACAACGCTCCGCCACAACTGGATGCCACTGCCGTGCTGCTGCTGGCCTTCGCACTGGGGCTGCTCGCATTCGGCCTGTTCATCTTCCGCCGCGCGGCTCCTGAAATCGTGGACTCGCTATGAGCCTCCTGACTGTATCCAATCTCGGAAAAGCCTATCGCCAGTACCGCAGCGAATGGCAGCGATTCGCGCGCTGGTTCGGCATTCCGGCCAAGCCGGCTCATGAGCACTGGGTCGTGCGCGGAATCAGTTTCGACGTGTGGCCGGGTGAAAAAATCGGCATTCTCGGCAAGAACGGCGCGGGCAAGAGCACATTGCTGAAGATGATCACCGGGACTCTGCAGCCCAGCGAAGGTCAAGTGACTGTGCAAGGGCGCGTGGCCGCAATCCTGGAATTGGGAATGGGATTCAATCCAGAGCTGACGGGCCGCCAGAATGTCTTCCACGCCGCGGGACTCATGGGATTCAATCAGCAGCAGATTGAATCCGTGGTCGAAGATATCCAGCACTTCGCTGACATCGGCGAGTACTTCGACCAGCCAGTGAGAATCTACTCCAGCGGCATGCAGTCACGCGTGTCGTTTGCCGTGGCCACCAGCTTTCACTCCGACATACTGATCATCGATGAGGCGCTCGCCGTGGGCGATGCTGCCTTCCAGCGCAAGTGTTTCCGACGCCTGGAGGAGCTCTGCGACAAGGGAACAGCACTGCTGTTCGTCAGCCATGACATCGAGAGCGTGAAGAAAATCTGCCAGCGTGCGGTCCACATTGAAGCCGGCGGTCTGGTGGAGGTGGGCGAGGCAAAGCCTGTTTGCGATCGTTACGAGAAAGCGCTGTTCAGCAAGTCGTCAGCCATGACCCTTGCAAAAGTACCGGAGCCAGTAGTGGACACCGGATTGGTCAGCGACTGCGAGCTGTCTTACGGCGACGGGCGAGCGCTCATCCACGATGTTGCGCTTGCCAATTCCGACAACGTGCGGGCCAACGTCCTGCGTTGCAACGAGACGATGAAGATCATTTTCTCGGTGGAGTTCCACACAACCGTCAGAAACCCGATATTCACTTGCCTGGTAAAGACCAGAGAGGGAATTGCGATATTTGGAACGGATTCCGCATTCCTCAAGCAGGAACTCCGCGAGGTCAATGCGGGCAGTTCGGTGCAGGTGGAATTCGAATTCAAGGCCGCGTTACTGCCAGGCATCTACTACATCAACTGCGGTGTTCGCGATCCCAGCGAATCCGATACCGATTTCCTTCATAGAAGGGTGGATGTCGCCATGTTCAGAGTGACCAGCAACGAAAGCTCTACTGCGCTCGCAGGCCTTGCCGATCTGCAGGCTGTCGTCAATGTGCGAGCCAGCCATGAATAAAGGCCCCATCTTCATTCACTCGTTGTTCCGCTCGGGCAGCACGTACTTGTTCAACGTCTTCCGGCGTACAGGAAACTACTGGTGCTATCAGGAGCCCGAGAACGAGTGGCTCCTGGAGTTGGACGAGAACCCCGAGGGCCTGCTGGCAGTTACC
>NZ_SWDV01000018.1 GCF_005877905.1 Pseudomonas nicosulfuronedens
TCTTGATGACTCGGATTGCACCTTGAACCGCGATTTATCTACCTCACTGGCATGGATCTCTACGGAAGGGGCATCGCTCTCTCTGTCTTTCATATGCAGTAACGTCCAAGAGCGACTGTTCACAGGGTACGAGTCACCTTCTGTGTCCACGTTTCGTCCAGGGCCAAAAAGTAGATCCAGAAAGCACCTGAAGTCTGGACGATCTGCAACGACCACCACCGTATACATGAGCTCCTCCATCATCTGAATTGCTACCCTGCGTTCAGGGAGGCATGAGTCAACGCGGCATTTTTTAATAGCTTGGAAGCAGACGCGTGAGCTATTCCAGCGAGCGAAGCATGTCCATGAACATCGGGTACAACAAATCATGTACCTGCCCATCATCAGCGACTAGGCAACCTGCAGCGCCGGCAAACAACTCCTGCTCATGTGCAGGGATGTCCAAGCTACAAACGATCCGGTAGCGGAACAGCCAGCCGCTGGGGAGACGGCCGCAAACCTCCACAGTCTGCTGATAGCCCTCAACAGACAGTGGCCCGGAACCATGTGCCTGAGCACGGACGTACGCCTTGCTTCGGGAAGACTCGCTGTTCATTTGTATTCGAAATAGATGACGTGGGAGCCAAGTCTACTCAATGTCCTGAAAATCCGGATGTCAGCTATGGGTCGGTAGCTGCCTCTCGTCTGAGGAGGCAATCGGCAGCGGCAGACGTTTGGGGTCGTTCAAGCTCTGAGCAATCCGTCCGTTCCGGCTGCCAGCAGTGCGCGTTCACGACTCAAAGGTTTCAGAATTCCTCGAGACCCTGGGACATATTGGTAGAAGTAGTACTGCCCCGTGTCATCGACAAAAATCCGATATACCTCCGAAACCCTCCTGGCGTGACCGTGCGAGATTTGTTCGGCCAACACTTCATAGGACCCAATCCGGAACTCCTCAAGTGTTCTACTGAAGTCCTCGGCCAGATCGATCTTCATTTGGCGAGTGATGCGGTAGTCCAGCAGCAGCGCGAGCACGAAGAGTACAGGCAAGCCAATGGCTACGACGCCAAACAGCAACAACAAGAGCAACCCTTTCATGGCACGCCTCCCTGACATTGCCATCATTAGGCATAGCTCGCGCTGTCCTCCGCCTCAAGCCGCTCCTGAGCGCGGCGAAGCTAGTTCGCTAGGGGCGGTTGATGTCTTTGGGTGAGATGGCCTGGCTTGACCTCTTCCAGCCTTCCTCATAACCTCCCGACGCCCCTGTGAAAGCGACAGGGGAGCGGGTTTGGCGACCCGGAACACATAGGCGCGGTATCGCTTCGTAAGACCGTGACGTATCCGCACGTCCACGGTTCTTCGCTATGGCGGGCCGCGCAGGGAGACCTTCGGGTCTGCCGGTTCTATGTGCCGGTTCGCCAACCTTGCGCGGTTCCGCCACCCAATCCGTTTGGCGACGGACGTGGCGGCTTCTCACACATAGGAGCTGTCCCATGGACGATATCTACGTTCCCACCGTATTCCACCGCTACAACCGTTCCCTGCGCGGCGTGTTGATCGACAACCAGCCCTGGTTGGTTGCCCGCGAGCTGGGCTATCTGATCCGCGAGCGGGTCGAGTCTTATGTTCTTCGATTGGATGACGATCTCTTTCGTGAGGCGCGCTTGATGACGGGCGGCGGCGAAGAGGTCGCTCTGTTGGTCAGTGATTTTGGCGCTTTCTGTTTGCTGCATCGTTCCCGCGATCCGGAGCATCGGGAGTTGCGCAAGTGGATCACCGGGCATGTGTTGCCGACGCTCAGGGATCAGGGTCGAGTGGCTGCGGGGCAGCCGAAGCGCATGCTGGCGAAAGGCGAGGGGCGGCCGGTGGCGGTGCTGGACTGGCAGGGAGAGCTGTGGGTGCCGATGGGGGAGGTGCCGCGGTTGATGCGTGAGGAGAGGCGGGGGAGGTGGTGGCGGAGGGAGTGATTGTCTCCGCTGAGTGAAGTGGGTTCGCGAGCAAGCTCGCTCCTACAGGTTCAGGGGAAGGTCGGCGTTGGGCGTTGCCCTCTCCCCAGCCCTCTCCCTGATGGGAGAGGGGGCCGTTTGGCGTGTGGGGATGGGGTGGAGTCAGCCGGTCAGAAACGGTGATTCCGGTTCTGGCGCGTTCACGCAGCCGGCGGCGTGCCTTCGGCGTTGGCGACCACGGCGTCGATCTGGATCGCTGCGCCCTTGGGCAGGGCTGAGACGCCAACGACGCGGCGCGCCGGAGTGCCACCCGGGAAGTAGGTCGCATACACCTCGTCTACCGCGGCGAGGTCTTCGATGCTGGCCAGGAACACGTTGACCTTCACCACGTCGGCGAGCGCATGGTCGATGCTTTCGACAATGGCCTTGAGGTGCTTGAAGCACTGCGCGGCCTGTTCCTTCACGCCGCCTGCCACCAATTCACCGGTCTTCACATCCAGCGGCAGCTGGGCGGAGATGTGGTTGTAGTGAGAGAAGGCGACCGTCTGGGTGGAGTAGGGGCAGCGCGGTGCGGCGTCGGTGTTGTGCGCCTTGATGACGATGCCGTGGCGGTCTTCCACCGCTTGCGGCGGGGTGCCGTCGCCATGGGATACCACGGCTTCGACCTGCACCAGGGCGTCCAGCGGCAGCGCTTTCGCCTGCACCACGGTGCGGGCCGGGAAGTAACCGACCGCGCGGGCGATGGCCGAATCGGGGAAGAAGGTGGTGTAGACCTGGTTCACCGCATCGATGTCAGCGAGGTTCTTGACGAAGACGGTGATGCGCACGATGTCGTCGAAGGGCACGTCGATGCCTTCGAGGATGTTCTTGATGTTGCGCAGGCACTGCGCGGTCTGTTCCTTGATGCCGCCGGCCACCAGCTTGCCGGTGCGCGGGTCGACGGGCAGTTGAGCGGAGAGGTTGTTGTAGTGGGAGAAGGCGACCGACTGGGTGGAGAGCGCATTCAGCGGCGCGTTCTCGGTGCTGCCTTCGACCTTGATCAGGTCGCCGGCCTGCGGGGCGTTGGGAATGGTGCCTTCGCCGCAGGTGATGAGGGCTTCGACCTGTACCTTGGCGCCCAGCGGCAGGGTTGTCACACCAACGGTAGTGAGGGTCGGGAGGTAGTCCGGGAAGAAGGTGGCGTGGACCTTGGCGATGGCTTCGGCATCGGCGATGTCGGTCAGGAAGATCGAGATGCGCACGCTGTCGTCGAGTGTGTGGCCGATGCTTTCCACCACGGCCTTGAGATTCCGGTAGCACTGCTCGGCCTGTTCCTTGACGCCGCCGGCGACCAGTTTGCCGGTGGCGGGGTCGACGGGGAGTTGTGCGGACAGGTTGTTGTAGTGGGAGAAGGCGACGGTCTGGGCATACGGGCCGATGCCCTGGGGTGCCTTGTCGGTGTTTCTCGCCAGTACTGCGTTGTAGCCACTCATAGGGTTGCTCCCTGGTTTGCTGGGAATCCGTGGGTTTCGTGGCAAAGGCTTACGTCGCTTCGCTATCGGTCGTTGCCACTGTTGGTCAGACGACGGATATCGAACTCGTCGAGAGGTGCGCAGACTATCGGGTCAAGGAGGGCGACCCCTTTGACTTAAGGCAAGGGTAGTGGGGTCTGTTTACCGGGTTGTTTCAATTGGCGATGGGCGTTAGTCGGGATGGTTGGCACGCGTTTCACTGGAGGCGGGGTGCCTGGGGGTTTCCCTCTCCCCAGCCCTCTCCCTGAAGGGAGTGGGGGTATTCGAGTGAGGCGTGCCTGCTGTGCTCTCCTGGTGCTTTGGTATCAGGATGAGACCAAGGCTGCGCTTTGCGCCGTCCTGGTCCCCTCTCCCTTCAGGGAGAGGGTTAGGGAGAGGGGGCTCTGCGCAATTGAGTGTCAGAAGATGTAGTCGGTAGTCAGGAAGCTGGAATCGCGGTCACGGATGATCTGGCTGATCAGCGCCTTGTTGGCATCGGTGAAGCGCGTGGCGACCAGTGTGCGGATGGAGAAGGTACGCAGCGCATCGTGGACGGAGAGGGTGCCTTCGGCGGAGTTCTTGCGGCCGTTGAAGGGGTAGCTGTCCGGGCCGCGCTGGCACTGGGCGTTGATGTTGATGCGGCCGACCTGGTTGACGAAGGCGTCCACCAGCGGGCCGATCTGCTCGGGGTCGTCGCCGAACAGGCTGAGCTGCTGGCCGTAGTCGGACTGCAGGACGTAGTCGATCACTTCCTTGATGTCCCGGTACGGCACCACCGGCACCAGCGGACCGAACTGCTCCTCGCTGTACAGGCGCATGTCGGCGCGCACCGGGCTGAGCAGCGCGGGGTAGAAGAAGCTCTCGCGGCTTTCGCCACCGCCCGCGTTGATGACCCTGGCGCCCTTGGCCAGGGCGTCCTCCAGCAGGCCGTTGAGGTAGTCGACCTTGCCCGGCTCGGGCAGCGGCGTCAGCGCTACGCCGGGCTCCCAGGGCATGCCCGGCTTTAGCTCGGCCAGCTTGGCGCTGAACTTGTCGAGGAAGCTGTCCAGCACGTCTTCGTGAACGAAGAGGATCTTCAGCGCGGTGCAGCGCTGGCCGTTGAAGGACAGGGCGCCGGTGATGGCTTCGCTGACGGCGTTGTCCAGGTCGACGCTGGGCAGGACGATGCCGGGGTTCTTGGCGTCCAGCCCGAGGGCTGCGCGCAGGCGGTGCGGGCGCGGGTGGAGCTTCTTCAGGTCGGCGGCGCCGGAGTGGGTGCCGATGAAGGCAAAAACGTCGACCTTGCCGCTGGCCATCAGCGCGCTGACGGTCTCGCGGCCGCGCCCGTAGATGACGTTGATCACGCCCGGCGGGAAGCTGTCGCGGAAGGCTTCGAGCAGCGGGCGGATCAGCAGCACGCCGAACTTGGCGGGCTTGAAGACCACCGTGTTGCCCATGATCAGCGCCGGGATCAGCGTGGTGAAGGTCTCGTTCAGCGGGTAGTTGTATGGGCCCATGCACAGCGCCACGCCTAGCGGCACGCGGCGGATCTGCCCGAGGGTGCCTTGCTCCAGCTCGAAGCGGCTGGATCGGCGGTCCAGTTCCTTGAGTGCCTGGATGGTGTCGACGATGTAGTCGCAGGTGCGGTCGAACTCCTTCTCCGAGTCCTTGAGGTTCTTGCCGATCTCCCACATCAGCAGCTTGACCACGGCGGTGCGCTGCTCGCGCATGCGGGCGAGGAAGCGTTCGACGTGGGCGATCCGCTCGGCCACGCGCAGGTTCGGCCATTCGCCCTGGCCGTTGTCGTAGGCGGCCACGGCGGCATCCAGTGCGGCGAGGGCGGCATCGGCATCGAGCAATGGCGTGCTGCCGAGGATGACGGGCTCATCACCCCGGTCGGTGGCGAGGAACACCGGGCTGCGCACCGGCGCGAGCGGGCCATCCCAGCGGCGCAGTTCGCCATTGACCAGGTACTCGCGCTGCTCGACGGGCGCGTCGGGGCGCCAGGCGTCGGGGATGTCGGTTAAGCGGGGGAACAGATGGTCGAGCTTGTTATTGGCGGGCATGACACATCCCTCGGGGGAAGGTGGGCGACGGGTCTGTTTTAGATCGTAGCTACGGTTTAGTAAATCGATTCAGCACTATCGCCATGCTTTTCGTAGGGCGGATAACCGCTTGCGGTTATCCGCCGTGGGGTTCGGGGCGTGGGCGGATGGCGGATAACGCGTGCCGCGTTATGCGCCCTACGAGTGTTGCACTGGATGTGGGGCGGGCAGTGGTTGCAGGAGTTCCTGCTGCTCGGCGTAGCGGGCGCGGATGTCGAAATCGCGGGGCCAGGTGGGTTGCGCGGGGGCTTTCGGAGTTGCGGAGGAAGTCACGGGCGATACCTCGTTGCAGGAATCCGGTTGGCGGGCGGTTTGGGGAGCTCGCCGGGTGTTTTTGAGCGAGGCCTGATGGGTATCGCTGCGCTCCACGCCATCCTACGAACGGAGTTCGTTAGGGCTCCCGTAGGATGGGTGGAGCGAAGCGATACCCATCGATCAGCGCATCAGACGAACAACGACAGCAGCAGAATGAAGCCCAGGCCGACCACCGAGAGGATGGTTTCCATGGCCGTCCAGGTCTTGAAGGTCTCCATCACGCTCATGTTGAAGTACTGCTTCACCAGCCAGAAACCGGCGTCGTTGACGTGGGACAGGATCAGCGAGCCGGCGCCGGTCGCCAGCACCAGCAGCTCACGATTGACGCCGGGGATCAGGTCGATCACCGGCACCACGATGCCTGCGCCGGTGATGGTGGCGACGGTGGCGGAGCCGGTGGCGATGCGGATCACCGCGGCCACCAGCCAGGCCAGGAGGATCGGCGAAATCTGTGCGTGCACCGCCATGTGGCCGATCACGTCGCCGACGCCGCTGGCCACCAGCATCTGTTTGAAGCCGCCGCCGGCGCCGATGATCATCACGATGGCGGCGGTGGGCGCGAGGCTCTGGTCGAGCAGCTTGAGGATCTTCTTCGAGTCGAAGCCGCGGGCGTGGCCGAAGGTATAGAGCGACAACAGCAGGGCCAGCAGCAGGGCGGTGATCGGGTGGCCGATCATGTCCAGCCAGGCACGCACCACATGGCCGTCGGCGAGCATGACGTCGGCGAAGGTCTTGAGCAGCATCAGGAACACCGGCAGCAGCACGGTGAACAGGGTGACGCCGAAGCTCGGCAGGTTGCTGGTGTCCGGCTCGTGGGCGATCTGCGCCACCAGTTCTTCATTGGGCTGGCCGGGGATCACCTTGGAAATCCACGCGCCGAAGATCGGGCCGGCGATGGCGGCGGTGGGCAGGGCGACCAGCAGGCCATAGAAGATGGTCTTGCCGATGTCTGCGCCGAACACGCCGATGGCCAGCAGCGGGCCCGGGTGCGGCGGCACCAGGCCGTGCACGGCGGAGAGTCCGGCGAGCAGCGGGATGCCGATCTTGATCAGCGATACGCCGCTGCGCCGCGCCACGATGAACACCAGCGGCACCAGCAGGATGAAGCCGATCTCGAAGAACAGCGGGATGCCGACCAGGAAGGCGGCGAGCATCATTGCCCAGTGCACACGTTGCTTGCCGAAGGCCTGGATCAGTGTGCGGGCGATCTGATCGGCGCCGCCGGACTCGGCCATCATCTTGCCGAGCATGGTGCCCAGCGCGAGGATAATGCCGACAAAGCCGAGCACACCGCCGAAACCGTCCTGGAAGGACTTGACGATGGTTGCCACCGGCATGCCGGAGGTCAGGCCGAGGAAGCCGGCGGCGATGATCAGGGCGACGAAGGGATGGATCTTGAAGCGGGTAATCAGCAGGATCAGGCCGATGATGGTGACCACCGCATCCAGCAGCAGATAGGTCTCGTGGGACATGCCGAGCATGGGGCTCTCCTGTTGTTGTCGTTGTGTGCCGGAGCGGCTCTTCTCTAGGGTGTAGAGAGTTTGGTGAGTTGAGATAGCGCTATCTTGAGCGGGCAGGCGCTATCGGGGTCAGTCGCTGGAATGCTGTCGCCACCACAGGTGGGCGGCTTCGGCCAGGTCATCGACCGGGCGGGTGGCATCCAGGTGCAGGGTCAGCGGTTCGCTCAACGGTGGTTCGAGGGCGGCGAACTGACTGTCGATCAGGCTGGCCGGCATGAAGTGGCCGGGGCGGGTGGCGACGCGCTCGGCGGCGGCGTCACGGGTCAGCTCCAGGAACACCACGCCCAGGCCGGGCACGGCGCGGCGCAGGCGTTCGCGGTAGATCAGCTTGAGCGCGGAGCAGGTGAGGACCGGGCGCTGGCCGGCGGCGATGGCTTTCTGCAGCTCGGCGGCGAGAGTGTCGAGCCAGCCGGCGCGGTCATCGTCGGTGAGCGGGATGCCGGCGCTCATCTTCTCGATGTTGGCGGCGGGGTGGAAGGAGTCGCCCTCGATGGCGAACGCACCGTTGCGCAGGCACAGGGCCTCGCCGACGCTGGACTTGCCGCATCCGGAGACACCCATGATGAGCACGGCATCGATGGAGGTGGTCATGGAGGGCCTCATGGCTGAGACAGCGCTGTCTTTAGTGGGCGTAACGAAAAGCATCGGCTGCCTCCGTATTCTTGTCATTCTAGTCGGTGTGTCTCGCGCTCTCGGCAGAGGTGATCTGACGGCGGGCGAGGGACCGGTTGAGCCGGCCTCAGGCAATTGCCCTGGTCACGAGACAGCGCTACCTTAGTGCCTCGATTTTTATTTGGCAATACGCCTGATGACCGCCCAGAAGAACGATAAGAAGAACGACAGGAACTCCCGCACCACTGGCAAACCCACGCTCAACGACGTGGCGCGCCGCGCCGGGGTAAGCCCGATCACTGCCTCGCGCGCCCTGCGCGGGGTGAGCACGGTGGCCGAGGAACTCTCGGAAAAGGTCCGACAGGCGGCCAGCGAACTGGGCTATGTGGCCAACCCGGCTGCCCGAGCGCTGGCCTCCAAGCAGAGCCACAACATCGTGGTGCTGGTGCCGTCGCTGGCCAACCAGTTGTTCATCGAAACCCTCGAAGCCATCCATGCGGTGATGCATCCACGCGGCCTGGAAGTGCTGATCGGCAACTACCACTATTCCCGCGACGAAGAAGAGAACCTGCTGCGCAACTACCTCGCCTACCAGCCGCGCGGTTTGTTGCTGACCGGGTTTGATCGCACCGAAAGCGCGCGGCGGATGATCGAGGCCAGCGGTGTGCCGAGCGTCTACATGATGGACCTGGACCCCGGTGCAGGGCTGCACTGCGTGGGCTTCTCGCAGATTCGTGCGGGGGAGGCGGCGGCCAGGCACCTGCTCAAGAGTGGCCGCAAGCGCCTGGCCTATATTGGTGCGCAGCTGGATCAACGCACCTTGTTGCGTGGCGAAGGTTACCGCCGCGCGTTGCAGCAGGCCGGCTGCTATGACCCGGCGCTGGAAGTCCTTACGCCGCGCCCGTCTTCGGTGGGGCTGGGCGGCGAATTGTTCCGCCAGTTGCTGGCCAGCCAACCACAGGTGGAAGGCATCTTCTTCGGTAACGACGACCTCGCCCACGGCGCCTTGCTGGAAGCCATGCGCCACGGCATCCGTATCCCCGAACAGGTAGCGGTGCTTGGCTTCAACGACCTGCCCAGTTCGGAATTCATGGTGCCGCGCCTGTCCAGCATCCGTACGCCGCGCAAGGCCATCGGCACCCATGCGGCGGAACGCCTGCTCGACCTGATCAACGACAAGCCGGTGAGTGAACCGGTGATGGATCTGGGGTTCGAGCTGATGGTGCGCGAGAGCAGCTGAGCACCGGCGCTCCTACAGGGGGCGTCGCCGTAGGATGGCGTGGAGCGAAGCGATACCCATCAATCCTGCACGCCGACAGCATGGGTATCGCTGCGCTCCACCCATCCTACGTCCTAAGGTGCATGCCGTAGCGGTTCTTCGTAGGAGCGAGCTTGCTCGCGAACCGCTTTGATGCCAGTGCCGTCGGAGAATCTGTTCGCGAGCAAGCTCGCTCCTACATAAAGCAGTCCGCAGGGAGCGCCGGCCAGGCATAAAAAAGCCCGCTGGAGCAGCGGGCATTAGTGCGGAGGCAAAACATCCCGGCGGGCAAGCCGCCGGAGCAATCACTCAATACGCGTCGCTCATCCCATCGGTGATGGTGATGCCCTGCTTGCGCATTTCCTGGATCAACCCGGCGCGGGTGCCCGGCAGGTTGAGCAGGGCCTGGTAGCGCGTGGCTTTGACTTCCTCGGCGGTGTAGGGCTTGAACTCGGCGGGCATGCTGTCGCCCGCCATGCCGTCCTTGCGCAGCAGCCAGTTGAGCAGGTCAGCCAGTTGCGCGTCGTTCAGCGCGGACTGGGACATGCCCGGTACGCGCACGAGGAATTGCCGGCCACCGTCGACCTTCAGGAAGTTGCCCACGAAGCCGTGCAGGCGCGGCGTGTCGTTGGCCTTGCTGCCGCTGCCTTCGGTGAGGTGGCAGCCGGCGCATTGCAGCTGGTAGTTGGTGGCCGGGGTATAGCTTTGCTGGGAGATCGGCTTCTGCACCTCCTCGTTGCCGGGCGCCGGCCGTTGGTGCGGATCGGGGATCGCACGGGCTTGGGCGATGGGGGCGACCAGGCTGCAGAGCAGGGCGCCGACAACGAGACTGCGCATGTGACTTCTCCCGACCTAGACCGCGACGCCGCGGATGATGGTGACGGTGCAGTTGTAGATGCGCGACTCCGCGCCCAGGCACCAGTTGACGTCGTTGTTGTTGAACGGACGGTACAGCGGTTCCTCGCTCTCGTTGCGGGTACAGGCGCACTGGGAGCAGCTGTGCTTACCGCAGCAGTCGTTGTAGGAAATGATGTAGTCCTTGCCGTCTGCCGGGTTGCGGCAGGTGCCGATCCAGGTCACCTGGGATGCATCGGTGCCGGGCGGGCAGGAAGTGGTGGTGCCGCCGCAGCAGGAGCAGAGGAAGCCGTCGATGGAGCAGTAGCGCCAGTAGTCGCAGCTGTTCGGGTCGCCGGGATCGCCGGCCTTGGGGGCCTCGGCGGCCAGCGCCTTGGAGGTGCGGTCGATCGGCAGGATGATCGGCAGCGCCGCGCCGGCCACCAGCAGCGAGCCGAAGCGGCCCAGCAGCTTGCGCCGCGAGGTGACGTTGGCCACCTGGCGGGAGGAGCGCTCGAACAGGTTGTCGAGGAATTTCATTCTTGTTCTCTCCGTGATCAGTGGCTGTGGCCGTGGCTGGCGTCGTGGGTGTGCACGCCGTTGTGGCTGTGGCCATTCATGTACTGCTGCAGGGTGGCGCTGCCCAGGTGCTCGACCTCGAACAGGCTGTCCAGGTGTTCGCGGGAGTTCACCAGGCCCTTGGCGCGCAGCACGCCCTTGCTGTCGATCAGCGCGGCGTAGGGCAGCTTGCCGATCTGGTAGGTCATGCCGACTTCCGGGCCGACCACGTAGGCGGCTTTCTCCAGGCCATGCTCGGCGATCAGTGCCTGCTGGGCGGCCATGTCGCCGTCGCTGACGTAGATCACCTCCAGCTCGCCGGCCTTGTCCTTGGCGATGGATTTGATTGCCGGCAGCAGCGATTTGCAGATCGGGCAGGTCGGCGAGAGGAAGAACAGCAGCTGGCCGCGCTCGCCTTCATAGCCGAAGTTGACCGGGCGACCATGGCGGTCGGCGGCGGTGACTTTCGGCGCAGGCTCGTTGACGGCCACGCCCTTGTCGACCATCAGCGCGCCGGCCGGAGCGATGCGGCCGTGGAGGACGCCGATCTGGCGCACCAGCGCCATCACGGTGAAGGCGAGGGCGATGAGCAGCACCCAGAGAAGAATGTTGGAAACGATCAGGCCTTCCATTTGTTCACCTTCCGATGAGTTTGAGCAGACGGGGATGGTTCGCCAGCAGGCTGTCGGCCGCGGCGTACAGGAGCAGGGTGACGGCGCTGGCCGCGAGGATCACGAAGGCATCGAACACGCCCAGCTCGCGAGCCTGCGGGCTGCTGGCGGCGAGCAGGCCGAGACCGGCGATGATCGCGTTGCGCAGCAGCAGCACCGGGCGCAGCGGTTGCATCTGGCCGGGGCCGGAGCAGCCGCAGTCGATGTCGCGGCGACCGCGCCAGAGGTTGATGCCGATGGCGCCGGCATAGAACAGGATCAGCGCCGTGGCGGCCAGGGCCGCGACGTGGCGGCTCGCCGGTACCAGCAGGGCGAAGGCAATGACGCCCTCGACCACTGGCAGCACGCGGGCCACCGGACCGACCAGCGAGGCTGGCAACAGGCCGTAGTCTTCGACCTGGCGGGCGAAGCGCATCGGCGCGCGCAGCTTGTGGCTGGCGGCGCTGGCGAGCAGCACCGCGACGGCCACCGCACTGGCGATGATCAGGATCGGATCGGAAAACATATCCGTACCTCTCGGTTAGCTTTCTTGAAAGGCTTAGTGGCTCAGGACCAGGATCGGGGTCTTGGCGATCTTGTCCATGGCGCCGTTGTACTTGCCGGTCTTCAGGTCGAAGATCTGCAGGCCGCCTTCGATGTCGGTGCCCAGCAGCAGCGGCTTGTCGTCGGTGGTGGCGTGCAGGCTCCATACCGGCTTGGGCGCTTCCAGGGTGCCGATCTTCTTCTGTGTCTTCAGGTCGTAGACCCAGATGAACGGGCTCGGGTCTTCCCATTTGCCGGCGCTGTGCTCTTCATGCATCAGCACGTACAGGCGGTTCAGCTTGGGCGCTACGGCCATCAACTGCCAGCCGCCGGTACCCCAGCCTTTCTTGCGCTCTTCGTCGGTGGTCAGCGACCAGCTCGGCAGCATCTTCGGCTTGTCGCCGGAAACGTCCACCGGCTTGACCATGCCGTCGGTGGTCACGAAGAAGTAGGTTTCGCCCACGGCCAGGCCGCGTTCGTTGAGCTTCTCCTTGTTCGGGTCGAAGAACGGCGTCTGGCTGCGGCCGGTTTCCTTGCCGTCGTCGCCGATCTTGGTGATCTGCAGCTGGCCGTCACCGCACAGCGAGGCGAAGGCGCGCTTGCCCACCGGGTAGTTGAGCACGCAGCCGCTGATGGCGATTTCGCTGGCGACCTTTTTCTCTTGCGTGTCGACCACGGTGACCGAGGTGGACGGGGTGAAGTTGTAGATGTAGACGAAGCGATCGTCGGAGCTGGTGCCCAGGGCGTACTTCTGGGTCAGGATCGAGGCGCGCTTGGCCGGGATTTCCACTTCCCACTTCGGACGCAGGTTCGAGGTGTCCCAGGCGGTCAGCACGTCGGTGCGCACGCCACGGGTGCCGCGGGAGTAGAAAGTATCAGCGGAGTACAGGGTCTTGGCGTCGTGGCTCAGGGTGGACGGAGCGACGAAGCCGGTGCTGACCATGCCGAGCATCTTCTTCTGCTCGGGGTCGACCACGGTGACGCGGCCGGCGATGAAGTTCTCGAACTCCACGTCGACGATGTACGCACGGTGCGGCGAGGGCGGGAACGGCAAGACGGTCTCACCGATGCTCTCGGTCGGCAGCTCGGCTTGGGCTGCGCCCATCGCGAGGCAAGTTGCCAGCGCGAGGACCGATGGAGCGAGGAACCTGGCGACGCTCATTGGCGGGTACTCCCTTTTTCTTGTTGGCGGGCTATCTGTTGTTATCAGGCCGTCAGCCAGGGGCGGACAGCGGACGGAACATTGAGGAGAGTCTGCCTGCGTCGGTTCGTGCCGGACTTGTTGTCCGTGCCATTTCCTTGTCTGGGGGTGACAGGGTGTCGCAGGGAGAAAGTGCAGACGGCTGCCGGGCTTGGAAGGAGAAAATCCGCCGAACGGCACAGGCATGGATCAAGGCTTCGTCAGTTTTTGGTGCGAAAAAGCTGCATCGTGCCCCGAAAATCCGCACAATGCACATTTGAGCTATCTTGAAACGCCGTTACACCCACCGGAAGTGTGCATTGTGAACAATTCACAATGTTCGACATGCTCAAAATTTCCGCGTCGTTCCTGATTGGCTTTTCCGGCCCGCTATTTGCGTTGTGCCGGGAGTCCTCAACCAATCCTCGCGGAGACCCCTCTCGATGAGTTCCCCCAGTGAGTTCCCCCTGAGCGCGACGCCCAGGGAAGGGCGCAAAGGCCTGCTGCCCATCGCCATGGTCCTGTTCAGCTTCACCTTCTTCACCGGCACCATGTTCGCCGGCGGCAAGATCGGCATGGCCTTCGACTTCGTCGACATGCTCTGGGTTGCCTTCATCGGCAACGTGCTGCTCGCCATCTACGCCGCCGCCCTGGGCCTGATCGCCTCGCGCAGCGGCTTGAACACCGTGCTGATGGGGCGCTTCTGCTTCGGCGAGCGCGGCAGCAAACTGTCAGACTTCCTCCTCGGTTTCGCCGAACTGGGCTGGTATGCCTGGGGTACCGCCACCGTCGCCATCGTACTGGTCAAGATGCTCAGCCTGCCCGAGTGGCTGAACATTCCGCTGATGGTGGTGTTCGGCCTGCTGTTCTCGATCACCGCGATCATCGGCTTCAAGGGCCTGGACATCATGTCCCGCGTGTCGGTGCCGCTGATGTTCATCCTGCTGGTGGCGTCGATGGTCATCGCCACCAACCATGCCGGCGGCTGGAGCGGCCTGCTGGCGAAGGAGCCGAGCCAGACCCTGACCTTCTCCGCCGCCGTGACCATGGTCTTCGGTACCTTCGCCAGCGGCGCAACCCAGGCCACCAACTGGACCCGCATGGCCCGCAGCGGGCGCATCGCGGTGATCGCCAGCGTGGTCGCCTTCCTCATCGGCAACGGCCTGATGATCGTCGCCGGCGCCTGGTGCGCCATCGTCTACCAGAACGCCGACATCGTCGAAGTGATGGTGCTGCAGGGGCTGTCCTTCGCCGCGGTAATCATGCTCTGCCTGAACCTGTGGACCATCCAGGGCCCGACCATCTACAACGTCTCCGCCGCCGCCTGCCACCTGGTGCGCAGCGAGCGCCGCCGCACCATGACCCTGCTGGCCGCCGGCATCGGCATCATCCTCGCCATCGGCGGCATGTACGAATGGCTGATCCCGTTCCTGGTGCTGCTGGGCTCGATCATCCCGCCGCTGGGTGGCGTGATCATGGCGGACTACTGGTACCGCAACCGCGGCGAATACCCGGCGCTGGTGGGCACCCACATCCCGGCATTCAACGTCTCGGGTCTGGTGTCCTACGCGGTCGGTGCGGGCCTGGCCTATGCCTCGCCATGGATCGCGCCGCTGGTGGGCATCGCCGCGTCGGCCCTCTGCTACATCGTCCTCACCGAAGTCACCCGCGCCCGCGCGCCGGTGGCCGAGCCGCGCGCTTGAGCCTGAGCGTCGAGGAAATCCTCCGTCTGCCGGGGCTGGAAAGCCTCGCGCTGCGGGCCGGCGCACGCAATCTGCATCGCAGCGTGCGCTGGTCCTACGTGGCGGAGAACGTCGGCATCGCCGACTGGGTGATGGGTGGCGAACTGGTGTTCGTCACCGGCATCAACCACAGCCGTGACGAAGCCAACCTGCTGCAGCTGGTGCGCGAAGGCGTTGCCAGCGGCATCGCCGGCATCGTCATCCTCACCGGCGACGAGTTCATCCGGCGCATTCCCGAGTCCGTGATTCATTTGGCCGAAGCCGAGGGCCTGCCGCTGGTCGAGCAGCCCTACGCGCTGAAGATGGTCATCGTCACCCACCTGATTGGCACGGCGCTGGTGCAGATGACCCAGGTGAAGACCTCACGCCGGGACATCCTCGGCCAGTTGCTGAGCGGCGACTTCCCCAGCCTGGAAATCGTCCGCCGCCGTGCGCAACACCTGGAGTTGCCGCTGGAGGTCCCGCGCCGTCTGGTGGCGCTGCGGCTGTCCGGTGTCGACACATTATTCCAGCGGCATGAACCGGAAGAGGCCGAGCGCGCGCTGCAGCTGACCCGTCAGCGCTTGCTCGACCATCTGGAAAGCTGGCAACAGGAACGCCGCGAGCGCCTGCCGGTGGTGATCCAGGGCGACCTGTTCGTCCTGCTGCTGGCCGATGTCGGGCGCGCCGAACTGCAAGCCCTGGCGGCCGGGCTGCAACAGGAACTGGCGCCGCTGCGTGCCTACCTCGGTCTTTCCTCCTGCGCCGATAGCTGCGCGGAATATCCCCGCGCGTTGCTCGAGGCCCGTCAGGCACTGGACGTCGCCGAAGGCATGCAGGCGCCCGGTGGCTTCTGCGACTACCGTGAGCTGGGCGTGCTGCGCCTGCTGCGGGCGATCCCCGATCGCGCGGTGGTCGAGCAATTCCTCAAGGACACCCTTGGCCCGCTGATCGATGCGGGCCGCAAGCAGCCGCACCTGCTGATCGAGACGCTCGACGCGCTCGTCCAGGAGAACGGCAACGCCCTCAAGGCCGCACAGCGCCTGGGCATCCACCGCAACACCCTGAACCAGCGGATCGCGCGCATCGAGGCCCTGAGCGGCCAGTCCCTGGACGACGCGCAGTTCCGCCTGAATACCTCCGTGGCGCTGCTCATCTGGCGTATGTCCAGTGCGCCGCGCCACGAATAGCCTGAAGAGGACCTCCGAGCCCATGAAAATCATCAACGCCTCGCTGCGCAAGCAGACCGGCCTGTTCACCATCCGCTGCGAAGGCGACGTCATTGCCGAAGTCGTCCAGCAAACCGGCAGCGTGGCCGCCAGCGGCGACGACATCGACGCCCGTGGCAACCTGGCCATCGCCCCGCTGGTGGAGCCGCACATCCATCTGGACGCCACTCTCACCGCCGGCGAGCCGGAATGGAACATGAGCGGCACGCTGTTCGAAGGCATCGAGCGCTGGGCCCAGCGCAAGGAAACCATTACGCACGAGGACACCAAGTCCCGCGCCCACACCACCATCCGCATGCTGGCCGCCCATGGCATCCAGCACGTGCGCACCCACGTCGACGTGACCGATCCGACCCTCGCCGCGCTCAAGGCCATGGTGGAAGTCCGTGAAGAGGCGCGCCACCTGGTGGACCTGCAGATCGTCGCGTTCCCGCAGGAAGGCATCGAGTCCTACGAGGGCGGCCGCGAGCTGATGGAAGAGGCGATCCGCCTGGGCGCGGACGTGGTCGGTGGTATCCCGCACTTCGAGAACACCCGCGAACAGGGCGTCAGCTCCATCAAGTTCCTCATGGACCTGGCCGAGCGCACCGGTTGCCTGGTGGACGTGCACTGCGACGAGACCGACGACCCGAACTCGCGCTTCCTCGAAGTGCTCGCCGAGGAAGCCCGCGTGCGCGGCATGGGCGGCCGTGTCACCGCCAGCCACACCACGGCCATGGGTTCCTACGACAACGCTTACTGTTCCAAGCTGTTCCGCCTGCTCAAGCGTTCGGGTATCAACTTCGTCTCCTGCCCGACCGAGAGCATCCACCTGCAGGGCCGTTTCGACACCTTCCCGAAACGCCGTGGCGTGACCCGCGTAGCCGAGATCGACCGCGCCGGCATGAACGTCTGCTTCGGCCAGGACTCGATCAAGGACCCGTGGTACCCGCTGGGCAACGGCAACATCCTGCGCGTGCTGGATGCCGGTCTGCATATCTGCCACATGATGGGCTTCGATGACCTGCAGCGGGCCCTGGACCTGGTCACCGACAACAGCGCCCGCGCGTTGAACCTGGGCGCGCGCTACGGCATCGCCGCCGGCCGTCCGGCCAACCTGCTGGTATTGGGGGTGGAGAGCGACTACGAGGCGGTGCGCCAGCAGACCAAGGCGCTGTATTCGATCCGCAATGGTCGTGTGCTGATGAAGCGCGAGCCGGAGCAGGTGACGCTGGTCGAGTGACGGGTCGGCTCTTCGTAGGAGCGAGCTTGCTCGCGAACCTTGGCCCCGCTGCGAGGACGTTCGCGAGCAAGCTCGCTCCTACAAGATCAAGAGCCCGTGTCCCGCCCTGCGTGAGCCACAGATGCAATTCGTAGGATGGCGTGGAGCGCAGCGATACCCATCATTTCCGTGCACCGACCTCATGGGTATCGCTGCGCTCCACCCATCCTACGGGTGTCAGGGCTCTCTGCTCAGGGCACCATCGCCATGCCCACGCCAAAGCGGTTCCAGGCATTGATGGTGGCGATGGCCAGGGTCAGGTTGGCGATCTCGGCATCGTTGAAGTGTTCGCGCAGGGCGTCGCACTGGCCCTGCGGGGCATGCTTTTCTGGCAGGCGGGTGAGGCTTTCGACCCAGGCCAGGGCAGCGCGCTCGCGCTCGGTGAAGAAGCGGGTTTCCTCCCAGACGCTCAGGGTCTGTAGCCGTGCCTCGGTCTCGCCGGCCTTGCGCGCGTCATTGGCGTGCATGTTCACGCAGTAGGCGCAGCCGTTGATCTGCGAGGCGCGCAGGCGGATCAGCTCCAGCAGCGAGGTTTCCAGACCGGACTTGGCCAGGGCCTGCTCCAGACCGAGCATGGCCTTGTAGGCGTCGGGGGCGGCTTTGGCCCATTCGATTCGTGCGCTCATGGTGATCTCCAGTGGGGCCCGCGGTAGTGCGGGGAATGGAGCTAAGGTAACGCCGGCGCGCCGACGTTCGAATAGCCAATTCCCGGCAATACCGGCAGACCAATGGAGCCAATCCCCGCGCCGTGTCCGCTGTCAGTCCCAGCCCCCCGGGCAGCCCTTGCAGCCCGCCATGTTGCTGCCCTGGAAATTACCGAAGCGCTGGCGGCTGCCGCGCAGGTCGGCGTCTTCCAGGTTGGCTTCGGCCAGCTTCACCTCCTGCAGGTTGGCGTCGCGCAGGTCGGCGCCCTTGAGATCGGCACGGGACAGCCAGGTCATTTCCAGGTCGGCCGCACGCAGGTTGGCCTGGTGCAACTTGCCGCCGCTCAGGCGGGCGAATTCCAGGTAGGCGGCGGTCAGGTCCGCGCCTTGCCACTGCGCGCCCTGGGCGAACAGTCCCCAGGCCTGGATGGCGACCAGCTTGGCACCACTCAGATCAGCGCCACGCAGATTGGCCTGTTGCAGGCTGGCACGGGTCAGGTCGGCGCCGTTCAGGTGCGCCTGTTGCAGATTGGCCAGGTCCAGTTTGGCGTGGCGCAGGTCCGCTCCGGCGAGGTTGGCGCCGGACAGGTTCATCCGTGTCAGGTCCTGGTTGCGCAGGTCGGCGCCGCGCAGGTCGGCATTAGGGCATTGGCTGTCCGGCTCGATGCGGCAGCCGGCGATGACGGTGGCCGCATCGTCATCGACGTCCG
This sequence comes from Pseudomonas nicosulfuronedens, assembly GCF_005877905.1. Taxonomy (GTDB): domain Bacteria; phylum Pseudomonadota; class Gammaproteobacteria; order Pseudomonadales; family Pseudomonadaceae; genus Pseudomonas; species Pseudomonas nicosulfuronedens. Next base: position 18,535 of record NZ_SWDV01000018.1, read on the forward strand.
GCGCAGGTTGGCTGGTGGCGAAGGCGAGGGCGGAGAGGGGGAAGAGCAGGCAGGCGAGCAGGCGCATGGCGATCTCCTGGGAAAATGAAAAAGGCCCGCGCCGGGTTCGACGCGGGCCAGTGCATCAGCGGCTGGCGGTCTTTTTGTCCCAGCTGGGCAGCTTGAACACCCAGAAGGAACCGCCCTGGGCCACCGGCTTGGTCAGCTCGGCCATGTCGCCACCCCACAACGGCACCGCGCCGCCGTAGCCGACGGTCACGCCGATGTACTGCTCGCCGTCCTGCTCCCAGGTGATGGGCGGGGAGACGATGCCGCTGCCGGTCTGGAACTGCCACAGCTCCTTGCCGGTCCTGGCGTCGAAGGCCTTGAGGAAGCCCTCGCCGGTGCCGGTGAACACCAGGTTGCCGGCGGTGGCCAGCACGCCGGCCCAGAGCGGCAGGTGGTCCTTGTATTCCCACTCGACCTTGCCGGTGGTGGGGTTCATCGCCCGCAGGGTGCCGACGTGGTCGTCATACATGCGCTTGATGCGGAAGCCCATGCCGAGGTAGGCGCTGCCCTTGGCGTAGTTCACTTCCTCGGTCCAGTAGTCCTCCTTCCAGTGGTTGGCGGGGACGTAGAACAGACCGGTGTCCTGGCTGTAGGCCATGGGGTTCCAGTTCTTGCCGCCGAGGAAGGGCGGCGAGACCTCCACGGCCTTGCCGTGCTTCTGCCCCGGTTCCGGCAGCGGCGGGCGCTGGCCTTCGTTCTCCACCGGGCGGCCGGTCTTCAGGTCGATGTGGCTGGCCCAGGTGATGTTGTCGACGAAGGGGAAGGCGTTCTGCAGCTTGCCGTTGGTACGGTCGACCACATAGAAGAAACCGTTGCGGTCGGCGTGGGCGGTGGCCTTGACGATCTTGCCGTCCTGGGCCTTGTAGTCGAACAGCACCAGTTCGTTGTTGCCGGAGAAGTCCCAGGCATCGTTCGGGGTGTGCTGGTAGAACCATTTCACCTCGCCGGTGCTCGGGTCGACGCCGACCTGGCCGGAGGTGTAGAGGCTGTCGTAGTCGTGGGGGTTGCCGCCCTTGGCGGTGCGCGCCCAGGTATTCCAGGGGCCGGGGTTGCCGGCGCCGACGATGATGGTGTTGGTCTCGGCATCGAAGCTCGCGCTCTGCCACGGGGCGCCGCCGCCGTGGTTCCAGGCTTCGACCTTGCCGGTGGGGGAGTTCTTGTCTTCCGGCCAGGAGGGCGCCTTCACGTCGCCGGTGACGGTGCTGTCCTTGCCGTTCAGGCGACCCATGTGGCCTTCGACGAAGGGCCGCATCCAGACTTCCTCGCCGGTATCCGGGTCGCGCGCGAACAGGCGGCCGACCACGCCGAACTCATCGCCCGAGCTGCCGTGGATCAGCAGCACCTTGCCGGTCTTGCCGTCCTTCACGATGGTCGGCGCGCCGGTCATGGTGTAGCCGGCGCCGTGGTCGCCGAACTTCTTCTTCCAGACCACCTTGCCGGTCTTCTTGTTCAGCGCCACGACGGAGGCGTCGAGGGTGCCGAAGTAGATCTTGTCGCCATAGATGGCGGCGCCGCGGTTGACCACGTCGCAGCACGGGCGGATGTCGTCGGGCAGGCGGTGGTTGTAGGTCCACAGGCGCTTGCCGGTCTTCGCGTCGAGGGCGAACAGCCGCGAGTAGGAGGCGGTGACGTAGACCACGCCGTCACTGACGATGGCCTGGGACTCCTGGCCGCGCTGCTTTTCGTCGCCGAAGGAGTAGGACCAGGCCGGGGCCAGCTTGAACACGTTGCCTTCGTTGACCTGCTTGAGCGGGCTCCAGCGCTGGGCGTTGGTGCCCATGCCGTACTGCAGCACGTCGCCGGTGGTCTTGTGGTCGTTGGCGATGTCGTCCCAGGTCACGTCTTTTGCCAGGGCGGAGCCGGCGGCGGTGAGGGCGATGGCGCAGGCGAGACCGTTCAAGGCCAGGCGCAGGGGAGCTGTTGTTGTTCTCATGGTGGTTTCCCGTGATGGATGGCGGCAGGCCGCTGCACGTGCCGCGGCGAATCCATGGTGGGAGCAGGGCGTGCAGGCGGGGAACGGAAAAGCTCCCGGCGATGCCGGGACTATTTCCCGGTGCGGGCATGACTTGGACTTGCTGCCAAAGCGCCGGCAATGGCCGACCGCCGTCCTAGTACGAAGGGAGTAGACGGGAGCATCCAAAGCAGGATTCGGCCGCAAGGCGCGCGTTCTTACCATCGTCATCACTGGCGTCTTTCCGGGCGCCGTGCCTTGCCAAGCATCTCGATGAGAGGATGAAGTGATGAACAACAAGAACGTGCTGTGCGGCCTGATGTTGGTGGCCGGCCTGGGTGTCTCGGGTCTGGCCCTGTCCCACGGCAATGTGACGCCCCAGGCAGTGGATACCACGGGGCTGGAACCGCTGGGCAAGGAATGGCGCGAGACCAACCCCTACCGCGAGCCCTACGCCAATCACGCCAAGGCGGTGGAGATCGGCGCCTCGGCGTACAACCAGAACTGCGCGCGCTGCCATGGCCTGGAAGCCAAGTCCGGCGGCATCGCCCCCGACCTGCGCATGCTCGACGTCGGCGCCGAGGGGGACGAGTGGTTCAAGGAGCGGGTGATCAACGGCGCAGTGCGTGACGGTGCGGTGTACATGCCGAAGATGGCCGACTTCATCAGCCAGGAAGGCCTCTGGGCGATCCGTACCTACCTGGACAGCGTGCACGTGGACGAGTGATCGCCATGCGCCTGTTCGTCTGGTTGTTCGGCCTGTGCCTGCTGATCGGGCAAGCGCAGGCCGGGGTGCGCCCTTACGAGGACATGGTCGCCAGCGGTGTGCTGCGGGTGGCGGTGTACGAGAACTTCCCGCCCTACAGCTTCATGCAGGGCGGGCAGCCGCGCGGGGTCGATGTCGACCTTGCGCAGCGCCTGGCCGGCGGGCTGGGCCTGCGTGCGGAATTCCTCTGGGTCACGCCCGGCGAGCGCCTGGACGACGACCTGCGCAACTTCATCTGGAAGGGCCACTACCTGCGGCCCGGCGTGGTCGCCGATGTGATGCTGCGCGTGCCCTACGACCGCCAGTACGCCAACCGGCGCAACGATGTCGGCGAGTTCGCCAACGAGCAGGTGGTGATGTTCGGCCCCTACCAGCGCGAGCGCTGGCAGGTGGTCAGCGACGACCGCCGGCTGCCGGAGGTGGACACCATCGCCGCCTTCCGCGAACACCCCGTCGGCGTCGAGCTGGACAGCGTGCCGTCGTTCTACCTGACCTCGGTGCTGGGCGGCCAGCTCAGCCGCATGACCATCCACTTCCCCAGCACCCAGGCGGCCTTCGACGGCATGCGCGCGGGCAAGGTGGACGCGGTGATGGCCCTGCGCGGCGAACTGGACTGGATGCGGGCGCAAGCCGCCGACGAGCACCTGAAGAACGCCGGGAACACCTATCCCAACCTCGGCCAACCCGAGTGGGACATCGGCATGGCGGTGCATGAAAGCAATCGCCAGCTTTCCAACGCCCTGGATGGTGAGCTGGAGGAATTGGTGCGCAGCGGCGAGATGGAAAAGCTCTACGCGGCCTACGGCATGCGCTACGAACTGCCGGGGCTCTACCAGGACGTGCAGTGAGGGAATCATGATGCACCGGCGCGAACTGCTGCTCGGGATCTGTGCGCTGCCGCTGCTGGCAGCGGCGGTGGAGGGCGACCCGATGCCCTCGGTGATGTGGGAGTACCACCACCAGCGTCTGTTGAACGGCGAGCCTTACGTCTTCGATGAGCGGGTGAAACTCGGCGTGCCGCCGTTCGCCGAAGACGCGCGCCAGGTGCCGGTGGAAATCGATGCTCGTGCCTTGCCGGGACGCTTCGACCGGCTGCTGCTATGGGCCGAGCTGAACCCGATTCCCCATGTGCTGACGCTCTATCCGGGCGAACATCTGGAGCCGTTGCTGGCGGTGCGTATCCGCATCGAACAGGCCACGCCGATCCGTGCTGCGCTGCGCGACGAGAAGGGCGTGTGGCACGTTGGTTCTGCCTGGATCGACGCCGCCGGCGGAGGTTGTACCGCGCCCAGCGTGGTGCGTGCGCAGCCGGGCTGGGAGGACCGCCTCGGCCAGGTCCATGGCGAGGCTTACCCCAAGGGTGAATACAGCCGGGTGCGGCTCTCGGTGTCCCATCCGATGGACAACGGCCTGGTTGGTGGCATCCCCGAGTTCTACATCGACCACGCCGAACTGCGCGGCCCGGACGGCGAAGTCTTCGCGAGGCTGGAGCTGTTCCCGGCAGTCAGCGAGAACCCCACCTTCACCTTCGAGGTGCGCGGCCATCCGCAAACCGAACTCTGGCTGCACGACAACAACGGCAACGAATTTCAGGCCGTCTTGCGCTGAGATGACGAGGTGCCCATGCGTTTTCTCCTGATCGCCCTCGCGTGCCTGTGCCTGCCGGCACTGGCCGACCTGCAGTACCACCTCCAGCCTAGGCAGATCGCCGAGGGCACCTGGGTGGTGGAAGGCAGCACCGACAATTTCGCCAAGGACAACGGCGGCGCGATCGTCAACGTCGCCTTCATCGATACCGGCGACGGCGTGCTGGTGATCGACACCGGCCCGTCGAAGCGCTACGGCGAAGCCCTGCGCGCGCTGATCCAGCAGACCACCGGCAAGCCGGTGAAACGCGTACTGCTGACCCATCACCACCCCGACCATGTGCTGGGCAACCAGGCTTTTACCGACGTGCCCATCGGCGCGCTGGCCGGCACCACGAAGCTGCTGAAAGAGCAGGGCAACGCCATGGCGGAAAACATGTATCGCCTGGTGGGCGACTGGATGCGCGGCACGGAAGTGGTGCTGCCCAGCGAGACGGTGGCGCCGGGCGAATTGACGATGGGCAGCCATCGGTTCCGGTTGGTCGGCCTGCGCGGGCACACCGGCGCGGACCTGGCGATCCTTGATGAGACCACTGGTGTGCTGTTCGCCGGTGATATCGTGTTCTACCAGCGTGCGCTGACCACGCCGAACAGTCCGGGGCTCGACGTCTGGCTGGCCGACCTGGATACGCTGCAGCAGCTGCCGTGGAAACAGATCGTCCCCGGCCACGGCCCCATTGCCAGCGATGCCGGTCCCTTCGCGCAGATGCGCGACTACCTCGGCTGGCTCGACAGCGTGATGCGCGACGGCATCGCCCACGGCGCCGACATGAACGACCTCCTGCGTACGTCCATCCCGGAGCGCTTCGCCAGCGTCAGCCTGACGCGCTACGAGCTGATCCGCAGCGTCAGCCATCTCTACCCGCGCTATGAGCAGCAGGCCTTGCCGCGCGTCGATGAGCCTTGATCCTGCTTTCGCAGGATGGCGTGGAGCGAAGCGATACCCATCATTCCGGTGCACCGCCTGCATGGGTATCGCTGCGCTCCACCCATCCTACATTCACGGATTGCCAGGGAGCGTAGGTCGGACAACCTGGAACAGGTTATCCGCCCTACGTAAGCCTTGAATTTCGTGGCGCTGCGGCCCGGTATTGCTACCAAGGAACTAGGGAATTCGGCACTGCGTTCAATTGTTGGCCCGCCTTACCAAACCAAGAATCTGCGACAGACCGGGAAATTTTCCCGGGTACAACAACAATCGCAGAGGCGCACCGCCATGAGACAGCTTCAACCTTTCGCCCGCACCGTGCTGTTCACCGCCATCAGCCTGGCCTCCCTGGGCGCCCACGCCGGGGTAACCGACCAGGACATCAGCGACGCTGCCAAGCGCACCGACCAGATCGTGGTCAACGGGATCAACCAGCAGGGCCAGCGCTTCAGCCCGCTGAATACCCTGAACAGCGACAACGTGAAGGAACTGCGGCCAGTCTGGGCGCTGTCCTTCGGCGGCGAGAAGCAGCGCGGCCAGCAGGCGCAACCGCTGATCAAGGACGGCGTGATGTATGTGACCGCCTCCTACTCGCGGGTATTCGCCGCCGATGCACGCACCGGTCGCAAGCTCTGGCAATACGACGCGCGCCTGCCCGACGGCATCATGCCCTGCTGCGACGTGATCAACCGTGGTGTGGCCCTGTATGGCGACCTGGTGATCTTCGGCACCCTTGACGCCAAGCTGGTTGCGCTGAACAAGGACACCGGCAAGGTGGTGTGGAAGAAGACCGTGGCGGACTACAAGGCCGGTTACTCCATCTCCGCCGCGCCGCTGATTGCCAAGGGCAAGCTGATCACTGGCGTGGCCGGCGGCGAGTTCGGCGTGGTCGGCAAGATCGAGGCCTACAACCCCACCAATGGCGAGCTGCTGTGGAGCCGGCCAACCGTGGAAGGCCACATGGGCTACGTCTACAAGGACGGCAAGGCGGTGGAGAACGGCATCTCCGGCGGCGAGGCGGGCAAGACCTGGCCGGGTGACCTGTGGAAGACCGGCGGCGCCGCGCCGTGGCTGGGCGGTTACTACGACCCGAGCACCGATTCGCTGTTCATCGGCACCGGCAACCCGTCGCCGTGGAACTCGCACCTGCGCCCCGGCGACAACCTGTACTCCTCCTCGCGCCTGGCGCTGAACCCGGAAGACGGCTCGATCAAGTGGCACTTCCAGACCACCCCGCACGACGGCTGGGATTTCGACGGCGTGAACGAGCTGGTGTCCTTCGACTACAAGGACGGCGGCAAGACCGTACAGGCCGCCGCCACCGCCGACCGCAACGGCTTCTTCTACGTGCTCGACCGCACCAACGGAAAATTCATCCGCGGCTTCCCCTTCGTCGACAAGGTGACCTGGGCCAAGGGCCTGGACGAGAACGGCCGGCCGATCTACGACGACGCCCACCGTCCGGGCGCGCCGGGCGAGGGCACGGAGAAGGGCAGCTCGGTGTTCGTCGCGCCGTCCTTCCTCGGCGGCAAGAACTGGATGCCCATGGCCTACAGCCAGGACACCGGGCTGTTCTACGTGCCGTCCAACGAGTGGGGCATGGACATGTGGAACGAGAACATCGCCTACAAGAAGGGCGCGGCCTACCTCGGTGCGGGTTTCACCATCAAGCCGCTGAACGAGAAGTACATCGGCGTGCTGCGCGCCATCGATCCGAAGACCGGCAAGCAGGTCTGGCGCTACGAGAACTACGCGCCGCTGTGGGGCGGCGTGCTGGCGACCCACGGCAACCTGGTGTTCACCGGCAACCCCGAGGGCTACCTGATGGCCTTCGACGCCAAGACCGGCAAGAAGCTCTACCAGTTCAACACCGGCTCGGGCGTGATTGCCTCGCCGATCACCTGGGAAATGGACGGCGAGCAGTACGTCACTGTGTTGTCCGGCTGGGGCGGCGCGGTGCCGCTGTGGGGCGGCGAGGTGGCCAAGCGCATCAAGGACCTGGACCAGGGCGGGATGATCTGGACCTTCAAGCTGCCCAAGGACCTGGTGGCGAAGAAGTGATGTGCCCGTGAGGTGAGCAGGGGCCGGCCATTGTGCCGGCCCATTGTTTTGGCGCGCTGTTGGCGCTGTTCGCGTGCATGGCCTTTGGGCGTTTCTGCGCCGCATCTGTGTGCGCGGATGCATTGGGTTTCGCCCCCTCGGGCGACCTACTTTGGCAAACGCCCCAAAGTAGGCAAAGGTCTTGCCCCGGACATCCGGTTTTTCGCTTAGGCGAAAAATTCCCTCGTCGAAGCGCAGTTTCAGGGGCCCGCCGCGAAGGGCCATCCCTGGCCCATCGCGGCTCTCGCGACATCCATGTCGCTCAACCCCTGAAACTGCGCTTCAACGAGGCCTCCTGAACGGGGCGTTCGGCGTGTGCGGAAGTCTCTCTGGAAACCTTCAAAATCCAGAGCCAGAGCCGTGTTGTGGAGTTCCCGTAGGAGCGGACCTTGTCCGCGAAATCTTTCGCGGCGGACCTTGCGCTGATAAGCAACATCAGATGCTCGCCGCCACCTGTAGGAGCGAGCTTGCTCGCGAACCACCCGGCACCGTAGGTCGCATAACGCGACAGCGTTATCCGCCGTGGTGGCGTCGGCGGATAATCCGCTCCGGGTTAGGCGCCCTACAACCTGCGACGCTCGCCGCATCTACTACCAAATGAGTAACCCACCGCTCCCATGGGGGCATTCCGGGCCGGGAAGGGCGTTGCCTAAGATCGCTCCATGACCTGGCCGATGGAGGCCGGGAACCGACAGGAGAGCACCCCCATGATCTACGCCGCACCCGGAACCCCAGGCGCCGTCGTCACCCTCAAGCCGCGCTACGGCAACTACATCGGCGGCGAGTTCGTTGCGCCGGTGCTGGGCCAGTACTTCAGCAACACCTCGCCGGTGAACGGCGAAATCATCGCCGAGTTTCCGCGCTCCACCGCCGAGGACATCGAGCTCGCCCTGGATGCCGCCCACGCCGCCGCCAATGCCTGGGGTCGCACCTCGGTACAGGACCGCGCGCTGATCCTGCTGAAGATCGCCGACCGCATCGAACTGAACCTGGAACAACTGGCCGTCGCCGAGACCTGGGACAACGGCAAGGCCGTGCGCGAAACCCTGAACGCCGACGTGCCGCTGGCCGCCGACCACTTCCGTTACTACGCCGGCTGCATCCGTGCGCAGGAAGGCGGTGCCGCCGAGATCAACGAGAACACCGTCGCCTACCACATCCACGAACCGCTGGGCGTGGTCGGGCAGATCATCCCGTGGAACTTCCCGCTGCTGATGGCCGCGTGGAAACTCGCCCCGGCGCTGGCCGCCGGCAACTGCGTGGTGCTCAAGCCGGCCGAGCAGACCCCGCTGTCGATCATGCTGCTGGCCGAGATCATCGGCGACCTGCTGCCGCCGGGCGTGCTGAACATCGTCCAGGGCTTCGGCAAGGAAGCGGGCCAGGCGCTGGCCACCAGCAAGCGCATCGCCAAGATCGCCTTCACCGGCTCCACCCCGGTCGGCTCGCACATCCTCCATTGCGCGGCGGAGAACATCATTCCCTCCACTGTGGAGCTGGGCGGCAAGAGCCCGAACATCTTCTTCGAGGACATCATGCAGGCGGAGCCGGCCTTCATCGAAAAAGCCGCCGAAGGCCTGGTGCTGGCCTTCTTCAACCAGGGCGAGGTCTGCACCTGCCCGTCGCGGGCGCTGGTGCAGGAGTCGATCTTCGAGCCGTTCATGGTCGAGGTGATGAAGAAGATCAAGGCGATCAAGCGCGGCAACCCGCTGGACACCGAGACCATGGTCGGCGCCCAGGCTTCGCAGCAGCAGTACGAGAAGATCCTGTCCTACCTCGACATCGCCCAGGGCGAAGGCGCCGAGCTGCTCACCGGCGGCTCCAGCGAGCGCCTGGAAGGCGACCTGGCCAGCGGTTACTACATCCAGCCGACCCTGCTCAAGGGCCACAACGGCATGCGCGTGTTCCAGGAGGAAATCTTCGGGCCGGTGGTGGGCGTCACCACCTTCAAGGACGAAGCCGAAGCCCTGGCGATTGCCAACGACACCGAGTTCGGCCTTGGCGCCGGCGTGTGGACCCGCGACATCAACCGTGCCTGGCGCATGGGCCGGGGCATTCAGTCCGGCCGCGTATGGACCAACTGCTATCACCTGTACCCGGCCCACGCCGCGTTCGGTGGCTACAAGAAGTCCGGCGTCGGCCGCGAAACCCACAAGATGATGCTCGACCACTACCAGCAGACCAAGAACCTGCTGGTGAGTTACGACATCAACCCGCTGGGCTTCTTCTGACCCTCAGCAGTAAACCGGCGAACCTTCCCCCATCAGGTTTGCCGGTCCCTTTCCGGTGTACCCCGCCTGGCACTCCACCAGGCATCCCTTGTGTCGACGCGCCCGGTTCGGGCGGCCGTCCGCTTCCGTACCCATTCCACGGGTGACGGCCTTCGTCGAACGCGGCTCCGGCCGCGTTTTCTTTTTTCCGCCAAGCCCCTGTTCGCGAGCAAGCTCGCTCCTACAGAAAACCGCCAGACCTGACCTGTAGGAGCGAGCTTGCTCGCGAACCCGCCCATGCGCCGGATTATCCGGCGAGGCACGTTCCGTAGGATGGCGTGGAGCGCAGCGATACCCATCAATCGGGTGCGCCGACCGCATGGGTATCGCTGCGCTCCACCCATCCTACGGTCGCAACAGGTGCATCCCGACTGCGCAACACCTGTAGCGCCCGCAACACCCGCTCCAGACCCGTCAGAAAACGCCAGAAGCCCCGAACGGCGAGCTTCTCAGCCCGATTCGAAAAGCCTGGCACAGCGGTTGCTCTGAGCCTTGCAAGCTGCGGCGAACGATCCGCGGCACCAACAAGAATCGGAGAACCTCCATGAGATCGATTGGCCTGCACGTGCCTTCCGTTCGCCTGCAACCCGCCCTGCGTCACTCCCTGCTGACTGCCTCACTGCTGATGGCCGGTCTGTCCCCCCACCTTCACGCCGCTGAGGTCCCGGCCAACGTCGACGGCAAGCGCATCGCTGCCGCCAACAGCGAGCCGGGCAACTGGATGACCACCGGCCGCACCTACGACGAACAGCGCTACAGCCCGCTCAAGCAGATCGACCAGAGCAACGTCGGTGGCCTGGGCCTGGCCTGGAGCCACAAGCTGGACATCGACCGTGGCGTGGAAGCCACGCCCATCGTGGTCGATGGCGTGATGTACACCACCGGGCCGTTCTCCATCGTCTACGCGCTGGACGCCCGCAGCGGCGAGCTACTGTGGAAATACGACCCGCAGTCCGACCGCAGCCGCGCCGGCGAAGCCTGCTGCGACGCGGTGAACCGTGGCGTGGCGGTGTGGAAGGGCAAGGTCTACGTCGGCGTGCTCGATGGCCGCCTGGAGGCCATCGACGCGAAGACCGGCAAGCGCGTGTGGAGCGTCGATACCCGTACCGATCCTTCGCGCAGCATCACCATCACCGGCGCGCCGCGCATCGTGAAGGGCAAGGTGATCATCGGTAACGGCGGGGCCGAGTTCGGCGTGCGTGGCTACATCACCGCCTACGATGCCGAGACCGGCAAGCAGGACTGGCGCTTCTTCACCGTACCCGGCGACCCCAAGGAAATGCCCAAGGGCAAGGGCATGGAAATCGCCGCCAAGACCTGGTTCGGCGACAACTTCTACAAGCAGGGCGGTGGCGGCACCGTGTGGGACTCGATGTCCTACGACCCGGAGCTGAACCTGCTGTACATCGGCGTCGGCAACGGCTCCTCGTGGAACCCGCGTATCCGCAGCGAAGGCAAGGGCGACAACCTGTTCCTCTCGTCCATCGTGGCGATCAACCCGGACAACGGCGAATACGTCTGGCACTACCAGACCACGCCGGGCGATGCCTGGGACTACACCGCCACCCAGCACATCATGCTGGTGGACCTGGAGATCGACGGCAAGCCACGCAAGGTGCTGATGCAGGCACCGAAGAACGGCTTCTTCTACGTCATCGACCGCGTGACCGGCGAGTTGCTCTCGGCGAAGAACTTCATCCCGATCAACTGGGCCACCGGCATCGACCTGAAGACCGGCCGGCCGATCCGCAACGAAAAGGTTGCCGAATACTGGAAGGACCCGGAGAAGAAGGCGCGGCTGATCCAGCCGGCGTTCTGGGGCGCGCATGACTGGCAGCCCATGTCGTACAACCCCAACACCGGCCTGGTCTACATCCCGGCGCACATCATGTCGGCGATGTACCAGGACGTCGACGGAGCACCGCCGCGCTCCAAGTTCAAGAGCATCTACCAGCTCGACGTCAACACCGGAATGATGCCCGAGGACCCGGAAGGCCTGCGCAAGATCGCCGACACCTGGACCGGCAAGCTGATCGCCTGGGACCCGGTGAAGCAGGAAAAACGCTGGGAAGTGCCCTACAGCACCATCTTCAACGGCGGCACCCTGAGCACCGCCGGCAACCTGGTATTCGAAGGCACCGCCGATGGCCGCGTGGTGGCCTACGCCGCCGAGACCGGCAAGAAGCTCTGGGAATCCCCGGCCAACACCGGCGTGATGGCCGCGCCGATCACCTATGAGGTGGACGGCGAGCAATACGTGACCTTCATGGCCGGCTGGGGCGGCGCCTTCTCCACTTTCGCCGGCGCCCTGTCGCTCCGTGCCGGGGTGAAGCCCAACGCCCAGGTGCTGACCTACAAGCTTGGCGGCACCGCCAGGCTACCGGACATCAACTACAAGTGGGCCGACCGCAAGCCCGAGCCGCCGCAGCTGACCGGCACCACCGCGCAGATCGACCAAGGCCGCGAGCTGTTCAACTCCAGTTGCTCGCAGTGCCACGGCATCAACGCCATCAGCGGCGGCGTGGTGCCCGACCTGCGCACCCTCAGTGCGGAGAACCACCAGCGCTTCCTCGGCATCGTCTATGGCGGCCGCATCCCCGACGGCATGCCCTCGTTCCAGGGGCATCTCGATCTGCAGCAGGCCGAAGCTGTGCACCAGTACCTGATCAAGCGCGCCTACGACCTCAAGGAACAACTGGCCGGCGCGCAGAAGACCGCCGCCAAGTGACCTTTCCATAAGAAGCAGTCCCGCAGGAGACCGACTCATGACTGACGTAACGACTTACCAGCACTACATCGACAACCGCTTCGTCGCCGGCGAGCCGTTGATCGAGGTGCACAACCCGGCCAATGGCGAGCTGCTGGCGCGCATCCCCGAGGCCAGTGCGGCCCAGGTGGACAGTGCCATCGACGCCGCCCGCAAGGCGCAGAAGGGCTGGGCGGCCAAGCCCGCCATCGAGCGTGCCGGCTACCTGCGCCGGATTGCCGAGAAGGTGCGCGCCAACGCGGCTCGCCTGGCGAAGATCATCACCGCCGAGCAGGGCAAGGTGCCGGCGCTGGCAGAAGTGGAAGTGAATTTCACCGCCGACTACCTCGACTACATGGCCGAGTGGGCGCGCCGCCTGGAGGGCGAGGTGTTGACCAGCGACCGCGCCGGCGAGCACATCTTCCTGCTGCGCAAACCGCTGGGCGTGGTGGCGGGCATCCTGCCGTGGAACTTCCCGTTCTTCCTCATCGCACGGAAGATGGCGCCGGCCCTGCTGACCGGCAACACCATCGTCATCAAGCCCAGTGAAGAAACGCCGATCAACTGCTTCGAATTCGCCCGCCTGGTGGCGGAAATCGACCTGCCCACCGGCGTGTTCAACGTCGTCGGCGGCACCGGGGCCAGCGCCGGTAGTGCGCTGACCAGCCACGCCGGCGTCGACCTGATCAGCTTCACCGGCAGCGTCGCCACCGGCTCGCGGATCATGGCCGCGGCCGCGCCGAACATCACCAAGCTGAACCTGGAACTGGGTGGCAAGGCGCCGGCCATCGTCCTCGCCGACGCCGACCTGGATCTGGCGGTGAACGCCATCAAGGCCTCGCGGGTGATCAACACCGGGCAGGTGTGCAACTGCGCCGAGCGCGTCTACGTGCAGCGCCAGGTGGCCGACCAGTTCATCGAGAAGATCGCCGCCGCCATGGCCGCCACCCGCTTCGGCGACCCGAACGTGCAGGCCGACCTGGACATGGGCCCGCTGGTCAACCGCATCGGCCTGGACAAGGTTGCGCAGATGGTCCGCACGGCGACCGGGCAGGGCGCCCAGGTGATAACCGGCGGCGCCGTGGCCGATCTTGGCAAGGGCTTCCACTACCAGCCCACCGTGCTGGCGGGTTGCACGGGCGACATGGAGATCATGCGCAAGGAGATCTTCGGCCCGGTGCTGCCGATCCAGGTGGTGGAGGACCTCGACGAAGCCATCGCCCTGGCCAATGACAGCGACTACGGCCTGACCTCATCGATCTACACCCGCAACCTCAGCGCCGCGCTCAAGGCCAGTCGCGAGCTGGACTTCGGCGAGACCTACATCAACCGCGAGAACTTCGAGGCGATGCAGGGCTTCCACGCCGGTACACGCAAGTCCGGCATCGGCGGCGCGGACGGCAAGCATGGGTTGTACGAGTACACCCATACCCATGTGGTGTATGCGCAGGAGTGAGCTGGTGGGTAGTCCGTGCCTGGGTGGCGTCCGCAAGAGCCCCTCTCCTTAACCCTGGCTGCGCGCCCCGCTCCGAAGGGAGAGGGGACTGGGTCGGCGCAGGGTGAAGCCGTGCCATCAGCCGGCACGGACGGCGCCCTCTCCCTTCAGGGAGAGGGCTGGAGAGAGGGCGCCAAGGCATGCGCCGAATCTCCAGGGAGGGCGAAACCGCGCTGTAAACAGACCAAGGTTTGACTGGGCGGGCCGTCCTTGCCAGGTGCGGCTCGCTCCTTTTTCCCTGCGCTTGGAGTCGGTCGAGCGCAGGGAAAAGGGAAGCGATCAATACAACGCGTTGGGCTGCACGATGCCGTGCTTCTTCATCTTCCGATACAGGGTCGACCGGGCAATGCCGAACTGCTGCGCCACCGCACTGATGTTCCACTGCTGCTCGCGTAGAACCGCCAGCAGGTGGCGTGCCTCGTCGTCGTCCAGGCGGGCGGCGAGGGCGGTGGCTGGCGGCTGCATGTCGGCGACGATGTCGGGAGTGGCCTGATGCAACTCCATCGGCAAACAGTCCAGATCGATGCGCCCGTCCTCGGCCAGCGCGGCGGCGTAGCGCAGACAGTTCAGCAACTGGCGGATGTTGCCCGGCCAGGGATGGCCGCGCAGCCGCTCGCGCACCGCGCTGTCGAGGTGCAGGTCGCCGTCCAGGCCCGCCAGCAGGCCGTCGATCAGCGCCTCGCGGTCAGTGCGTTCGCGCAGCGCCGGCAGCTGCAGGGTCATGCCGGCGAGGCGGTAGAACAGGTCTTCGCGGAAACCCTTGGCGCGGATCATCTCGGCGAGGTTCTGGTGGGTCGCGGAGACCACCTGCACGTCCAGCGCCACCGGGGCTTCGGCGCCCAGCGGGAGGATTTCGCGCTCGGCCAGCACGCGCAGCAGGCGCGTCTGCAAATGCGCGGGCATGTCGCCGATCTCGTCGAGGAACAGGGTGCCGCCATTGGCCAGTTCCAGCTTGCCCTTCATGCCTTTCTTGCTGGCGCCGGTGAAGCTGCCGCCGCGGTAGCCGAAGAGTTCGCTCTCGATCAGGCTCTCCGGGATCGCCGCGCAGTTCAGCGCGACGAAGGGCCCGGCATGGCGGGCACTGGCCTGGTGGATGGCGCGGGCGAAGGCTTCCTTGCCGGTGCCGGTCTCGCCGGTGACCAGGATGGAAATGCCCTTGTCGAGCACCTTGCGCAGCTTGCGTACGCCGTCCTGCAGACGCGGGTCGGAGCCGGCGAGGCGAGAAAGGTCGGGATGTTCCGGGCTGTGCGACCCGCTGCGCGGCGGAGCCTGGCGGCGCGGTGGGCTGGCTGGGGTGCGCAGGCCCACATCCACCAGCGCGTGATCGGCCAGGGTGCGCAGGCGAATGCCCCGCGCGCCGCCCTGGCTCAGGTCGAGCAACTGGTCGACGTCCGCTTCCAGCAGCTGTTCGATTCGGCTGCCCAGCAGGTCGCCCCGGCAGGCGGTGAAGGCGGCATGGTTGGCGCCGATCACCCGGCCCTGTTCGTCGAGGGCAATCAGCTGCTCGTTGGCCAGGTCCGACACCTCGTCGCGGGCCTTCACCGACAGCGTCAGGCGGTCGCGGTAGCGCTGGCGGAAGCTGGCGTTCTCGATCAGCCGCGCATACAGGATGACCAGCTGCAGGGTCAGGTACTGCGCGTCCTTGGGCCCGTCGTTGTACAGGCAGGTGGCGTTCAGGCAACCGCGCAGCCGATGTTGGGCATCGAAAATCGGCGCCACGGAGCAGCTCAGGCGGAAATTGCTCACCAGGAAGTGTTCCTGGCGATGGATGGTCAGTGCTTCGCCAGCGGCCAGCGCGGTGCCGATACCGTTGGTGCCGGCGATGGATTCGTCCCAGCGCGCGCCGATGATCAACCCGGCCTGGGTGTAGCGGTCACGCTCGCTGGGCAGGCGCGCATCGAGGGTGATACCGCGCTCGTCGCTGAGCAGCACCGCAAAGCCCGCCGGCAGCACGCGCCGGGCCAGGCCGGTAACGCCCTGGCTGGCAATCGCCAGGTAGTCCTGATGCAGGCCCTGGTGCTCGCGGATTTCCCCGGCGGTGAGGATGTGTTTTTCCGCCCGTGCACGGGGGTCGAGATGGTGCTCCATCACGCTGCGGTACCAGGAGCGCGCAATGGCGCCCTCGGGCTGGATGTCACGCTCGCCGAAGTGATCGGCGATGAAGGCGGCAAGGTCGTTCGGGCAGTTGTCCAGGGATTGCGGGTGCATGGTCACTCCCGGCGGCCGTCAGTCGGACTGCGGCGCATTGTTTTTGTAGGGGATCGGCTTCGTGTAGGACCGATCCTGGGACGGAGTCTCTTGGGACTGGACAGTCTAGACCGGTCGGTCACGGGCGACGAGAGCCCGAGCAAGGCCTGTGCCGAAATACACCGCGCGGGGCGCCCAGCCCCGCGCCAGACCGCTCGCCGCCCAAGGCGCCGGGCGCAATGGGGCAATGGCTGTCGCAGCGATGGGACAGTTGTAGCGGCGGGGCGCGACAGCTGTCGCGGGCCCGCTACCAAATCAGGGGGGAATCTCCTTCGAAAGTATCATTCGGAGTGCCTGACCCTGGTGTTTAACTCGACCTTGCCGGTTCTGCCGGCGCCTTCCAACAAGAAAGAGGACAGACCCATGTGGACCAAGCCTAGCTTCACCGACCTGCGCCTTGGCTTCGAAGTGACCCTGTACTTCGCCAACCGCTGATCCACTGCGCCCCGGTCCGCCGGGGCCCCTGCCCACGGGGCACTGTCATGCACATCCGAATTCTCGGGTCGGCCGCCGGTGGCGGCTTTCCCCAGTGGAACTGCAATTGCCGCAACTGTCGCGGCGTTCGCGACGGCAGCGTGATCGCGCAGCCACGCACGCAATCCTCCATCGCGCTGTCCGACGACGGCGAGAACTGGATTCTCTGCAACGCCTCACCTGATATCCGCGCCCAGCTGGCGTCCTTCCCGGCGCTGCAGCCGGCGCGGCGCCTGCGCGATTCGGCGATTGCCGCCATCGTCCTGCTGGACAGCCAGATCGACCACACCACCGGCCTGCTCAGCCTGCGCGAGGGCTGCCCGCATGAAGTGTGGTGTACGGAAATGGTCCATCAGGACCTGTCCACCGGCTTCCCGCTGTTCCCCATGCTGTCGCACTGGAACGGCGGGCTGAAGCACAACCTCATCGAGCTGGATGCCGAGCCCTTCAGTATTCCGGCCTGCCCGGGCCTGCGCCTCACCGCCATCGCCCTGCGCAGCAGCGCACCGCCGTATTCGCCGCACCGGGGCAACCCGCATCCGGGCGACAACATCGGCCTGTTCATCGAGGACACCTCCACCGGCGGCAAGCTGTTCTACGCGCCTGGCCTGGGCCAGGTGGACGATGGTCTGCTGGCCTGGATGCGCCGCGCCGACTGCCTGCTGGTGGACGGCACGCTGTGGCGCGACGACGAGATGCGCGTCTGCGAAGTCGGCGACAAGCTCGGCAGCGAGATGGGCCATCTGGCCCAGAGCGGCCCCGGCGGCATGATCGAGGTGCTCGACGGTATCGACGGGCCGCGCAAGGTGCTCATCCACATCAACAACACCAATCCCATCCTCGACATCGCCTCGCCCGAACGCGCCGAACTGGATGCGCGCGGTATCGAGGTGGCGTACGACGGCATGGGCATCTTCCTGTGACGGCCCTTTCAGAAGGAGCCTCGCGATGACCCGCGAAGCCATGAGTCCCGCCGAGTTCGAACAGGCACTGCGCGCCAAGGGCGCCTGCTACCACATCTTCCACCCGTACCACGTGGCCATGTACGAAGGCCGCGCCAGTCGCGAGCAGATCCAGGGCTGGGTGGCCAACCGCTTCTACTACCAGCTGAATATTCCGCTGAAGGATGCGGCGATCCTCGCCAACTGCCCGGACCGCGAGGTGCGCCGCGAATGGCTGCAGCGCATCCTCGACCACGACGGCGCGCCGGGCGAGGAGGGCGGCATCGAGGCCTGGCTGCGGTTGGCCGAATCCGTTGGGCTGGACCGCGAGCAGGTGCTGTCCCAGGAGCTGGTGCTGCCCGGCGTGCGCTTTGCGGTGGACGCCTACGTCAACTTCGCCCGCCGTGCCCGTTGGCAGGAGGCGGCCAGCAGCTCGCTGACCGAGCTGTTCGCCCCGCAGATCCACCAGTCGCGACTGGACAGCTGGCCGCAGCACTACCCGTGGATCGACGCTAGCGGCTACGACTACTTCCGCAAGCGCCTGTCCCAGGCGCGCCGCGATGTCGAGCACGGCCTGCGCATCACCCTGGAGCACTACCGCACCCGCGAGGCTCAGGAGCGCATGCTGGAAATCCTGCAATTCAAGCTCGACGTGCTCTGGAGCATGCTCGACGCGATGAGCATGGCCTATGAACTAGAGCGCCCGCCGTACCACACGGTGACAGCCGAGCGCGTGTGGCACAGGGGTGTAATGTGATGAGTCTGCCTTCACTGGATAGCGTACCGGCGCTACGTCGGGGGTTCCGCCTGCAGTTCGAGCCGGCCCAGGGGTGCCACGTGCTGCTCTATCCTGAAGGGATGGTGAAGCTCAACGACAGCGCCGGGGCCATCCTCGGCCGTGTCGACGGGCAAGCCGATGTGGCCGGCATCATCGATGGCCTGCGCGCCGATTTCCCTGGCGTGCCGGGCATCGACGAAGACATCCTGGCATTCCTCGAGGTGGCCCATGCGCAATTCTGGATCGAGCTGCGCTGAGGCGCCGGTGGGTCCTCCGCTCTGGCTGCTGGCCGAGCTGACCTACCGCTGCCCGCTGCAGTGCCCGTACTGTTCCAACCCGCTGGACTTCGCCAGGGGCGGCGAAGAGCTGTCCACCGCGCAATGGATCGAGGTATTCCGCCAGGCCCGCGAGATGGGCGCGGCGCAGCTGGGTTTTTCCGGCGGTGAACCGCTGGTGCGCCAGGACCTCGCCGAGCTGATCGCTGCTGCGCGCGGGCTGGGGTTCTATACGAACCTGATCACCTCCGGCATCGGGCTCAACGAGAAGCGCCTGAAGGAGTTCGCCGACGCCGGGCTCGACCATATCCAGATCAGCTTCCAGGCCGCCGACGAGGAGGTGAACAACCTGCTCGCCGGCTCGCGCAAGGCCTTCGCCCAGAAGCTCGCCATGGCCCGCGCGGTGAAGGCCCACGGCTACCCGATGGTGCTGAACTTCGTCACCCACCGGCACAACATCGACAGCATCGAGCGCATCATCGAGCTGTGCATCGAGCTGGAGGCCGACTTCGTCGAACTCGCCACCTGCCAGTTCTACGGCTGGGCCGAGCTGAACCGTGCCGGCCTGCTGCCGACCCGCGAGCAGTTGCAACGCGCCGAGTGCATCACCGCCGAGTACCGCGAGCGCCTGGCCGCCGAAGGCAACCCGTGCAAGCTGATCTTCGTGGTGCCCGATTACTACGAGGAGCGCCCGAAGGCCTGCATGGGTGGCTGGGGCAGCGTGTTCCTCGACGTCACCCCGGACGGCACCGCATTGCCGTGCCATAGCGCGCGGCAGCTGCCGGTGAAGTTCCCCAACGTGCGCGAGCACAGCCTGCAGCACATCTGGTACGAGTCCTTCGGCTTCAACCGCTTCCGCGGCGATGCCTGGATGCCCGAGCCGTGCCGCTCCTGCGACGAGAAGGAGCGCGACTTCGGCGGCTGCCGCTGCCAGGCGTTCATGCTCACCGGTGACGCCGAAGCCACCGACCCGGTGTGCGCCAAGTCGGCCCACCACGGGATCATCCTCGACGCCCGTCGCGAGGCGGAAACGGCGGCCGCGCCGCTCAGTGCGCTGACCCTGCGCAACGAGCGCGCCTCACAACTGATCTGCAAGGCGTGAGCGTGGAACGCAGCGATTGGAGTGCCGAACGCGCGGTCGCCGCCGCGGGGGATTTTGCCGAACTGCACGTGGCCCATGGCGGCTTGCTGTGGGCGGCGTTCGACCCTTCCAGCGCGCGTTGTCGGCTGTTTCTGCGCCGTGAGGGGCAGAGCGTCGAGCTGACCCCGCCCGGCGCTTCGGTGCGCAGCCGCGTCTACGAATACGGCGGCGGTTCCTGCTGCGCCACCGCCGACGGCGTGGCCTGGGTGGAAGAGAGTGACCAGCAGGTGCGTTGGCTGCGCCTGGGTGGCACGCCTCGGCCTATTACCCATCGCGACGACTGCCGCTATGGCGACCTGCACTACGTGCCTGCGTGGAACGCGCTACTGGCGGTGGAAGAAGAGTACGGCAGCGGCGGGGTAAGCCACCGCATCGTTCGTCTCGACGCCGATGGCCGGCGCCGGGTGATCGCGTCCGGCGCGGACTTCTATGCCTCCCCGGTGGCTGACAGCGGAGCCGATCGCATCGTCTGGGTGGAGTGGGATCGCCCGCACCAGCCCTGGACGCGCACTCGCCTGTGCGAGTCGTTCGCCGGGGAGGAGCGCTGCCTGGCCGGGCAGGCTCGCCACGAGTCTATCCAGCAGCCGCGCTTCGCCGAGGACGGCCGCCTGCACTGGCTGAGTGACCGTGATGGCTACTGGCAGCCTCACCACGAAGGGCACGGCACCTTGCCCAGTGCTGCCGCCGACCATGCCAGCGCACCCTGGCAGCTGGGCGGGCGCACCTTCCTGCCGTTGCCGGACGGCAGGCTGCTGGCGACGCGCCAGGTCGATGGTTGCGGCCTGCTGGTGGTTTATGACGAGCGCGGCAAGGAGCGCAGACTTGCACCGGAGTACAGCCGCTTCCGTTCGCTGGCCGCGGACGAGCGCCACTTCTATTGCATTGCCGCCGCGCCGGACCGTCTGCCGACGCTGCTGGCGATCCGGCGGGTGGATGGCTCCACCCAGGTGCTGGCCGGTGGCGAGAGGCCGCTGCCGGAGGCCGAATTGTCCCGTGGCGAGGCCTTCCATTACCCGGTGGGCGAGGACGAATGCGGCCACGGGTTCTTCTATCCGCCCTACGCCACGGACGGGGCGCCGCCGCTGGTAGTGTTCCTGCACGGTGGGCCGACCTCGGCCTGCTACCCGGTATTCGACGGGCGCATCCAGTTCTGGACGCGCCGGGGATTCGCCGTTGCCGATATCAATTATCGCGGCAGTAGCGGCTACGGCCGCGCCTACCGGGAGCGCCTGCACCTGGGCTGGGGGCAGGTGGAAGTGGAGGACATCGGCGCGGCGCTGGATTTTCTCTCCAGGGCCGGGCGCATCGACCGTCAGCGGGTGTTCGTGCGTGGCGCCAGTGCTGGCGGCTACAGCGCGCTGATGGCGCTGGCGCGGCTGCCGGGCCTGCGCGGGGGCGCCAGCCTCTATGGCGTCAGCGACCCGCAGGCGCTGGCGCGGGTGACCCACAAGTTCGAGGCGGACTACCTGGACTGGCTGATCGGCGACCCGCAACAGGACGCCGAGCGTTACCGCGAGCGCACGCCGGTGCTGCTGGCCGAGCGCATCCGCGCGCCGGTGATCTTCTTCCAGGGCGAGCTGGATGCGGTGGTGGTGCCGGCACAGACCGACGCCATGGTCAACAGCCTGCGCCAGCGCGGCGTACCGGTGGAGGTGCACCGCTACGCCGGCGAGCGCCACGGTTTCCGCCAGGCCGCCAACCAGGCCCATGCACTGGAGGCCGAGTGGCGCTTCTATCAGGCGCTTCTGGGGGGCTGATCCCGGCCCGAGCCGGCTGTAAGAACCGTCTGCCAAGGTCGCATTGCAATACCTGACGGATACAGTAGGCTGCCGGAAATATCCCATAACAATAACGACAGAGCCCCCGATGTCCCACGAGCTCAGCCAGCTGCGCAAATTCGTCTCGCCTGAGATCATTTTCGGTGCCGGATGCCGGCACAATGTCGCCAATTACGTAAAAACCTTTGGCGCCCGCAAGGTGCTGGTGGTGTCGGACCCCGGTGTAGTCGCTGCCGGCTGGGTCGCTGACATCGAAGCCAGCCTGGCCGCCCAGGACATTGCCTTCTGCCGCTACACCGATGTGTCGCCCAATCCGCGCGTGGAAGAAGTCATGCGCGGCGCCGACGTCTACCGCAGCGAAGGCTGCAACGTGATAGTCGCGGTCGGCGGCGGCAGCCCCATGGACTGCGCCAAGGGCATCGGCATCGTCGCCGCCCACGGCCGCAACATCCTCGAGTTCGAGGGGGTGGACACCCTGCGCGTGCCCAGCCCGCCGCTGATCCTGATTCCCACCACCGCCGGCACCTCGGCAGACGTTTCGCAGTTCGTGATCATCTCCAACCAGGACGAGCGGATGAAGTTCTCCATCGTCAGCAAGGCAGTGGTGCCCGACGTGTCGCTGATCGACCCGGAAACCACCCTGACCATGGACCCGTTCCTCTCCGCCTGCACTGGCATCGACGCGCTGGTGCACGCCATCGAGGCCTTCGTGTCCACTGGCCACGGGCCGCTCACCGACCCTCATGCGCTGGAAGCCATGCGGCTGATCAACGGCAACCTGGTGCAGATGATCGCCAATCCGGCGGACATCGCCCTGCGCGAGAAGATCATGCTCGGCAGCATGCAGGCGGGGCTGGCGTTCTCCAACGCCATTCTCGGCGCGGTGCACGCCATGTCCCACAGCCTTGGCGGTTACCTCGACCTGCCGCACGGGCTGTGCAACGCGGTGCTGGTCGAGCACGTGGTGGCCTTCAACTACAGCGCCGCGCCGGAACGCTTCAAGGTGATTGCCGAGACCTTCGGCATCGACTGCCGTGGCATGAACCATGCGCAGATCCGCCAGCGCCTGGTGGAGCACCTGATCGCCCTGAAGAATGCCGTAGGCTTCCACGAAAGCCTCGCCCTGCATGGCGTGGGCAGTTCCGACATTCCCTTCCTCTCGCGCCACGCGATGCAGGACCCGTGCATCCTCACCAACCCTCGCGAGTCCAGCCAGCGCGATGTCGAGGTGGTGTATGGCGAGGCCCTCTGACGAGCAGCAGCAACAGGCCCTGGCCGGGTTGCTCGGGCTGGGCAGCCATTCCGCGCGCAAGAGCCACTATCCCGAGCTGGTGGCGCGGCTGGACGAGCTGGGGGCCGAGCGCAACCGCTATAAATGGCTGTTCGAGCATGCCGTCCACGGCATCTTCCAGGCCAGCCTGAGCCAGGGCCTGCGCGCCGCCAACCCGGCGCTGGCGCGGATGCTCGGCTATGACGACCCGCAGCAGGTGCTGTGGAACCTGCAGGACATGGCCAGCCAGTTGTTCGTCGGCGGCGAGGCGGAGATGCGTGGCATCCGTGCGCTGCTGCGCGAGGGCAGTGGGCTGTTCGGCTACGAGACGCGGCTGCGCCGCCGCGATGGCAGTCATGTCATCGTGCTCATGAACCTGTTGATGAAACCGGACGAGGAAGGCCTGGTGGAGGGCTTCGTCGCCGACATCACCGAGCGCGTCCAGGCCCAGCAGCGCCTGCAGAACCTCAACGAGGAACTGGAGCAGCGCGTCGCCGAACGTACCCGTGAGCTGGAAGGGCTGAACCAGCAACTGCGCGAGGCCCGCGACGCCGCCGAAGCCGCCAACAACAGCAAGGACAAGTACCTGGCCGCCGCCAGCCATGACCTGCTGCAACCGCTGAATGCTGCGCGCCTGCTGGTTTCCACCTTGCGCGAACGCAAGCTGCCGGACGCCGAGCAGGTACTGGTGGAGCGCACGCACCAGGCGCTCGAGGGCGCCGAGGACCTGCTCACCGACCTGTTGGAAATTGCCCGCCTGGACCAGAGCGCGATCCGCCCGGACCTGGAGGTGTATCCGCTGGACGAACTGCTCGGCCCGCTGGTCTCGGAGTTCGACGAAGTGGCCCGCGCCGCCGGGCTGCGTCTGCGCTCACGGATTCCCGCGCTGGCGGTGCGCACCGATCACCGCCTGCTGTCGCGCATCCTGCGCAACTTCCTCAGTAACGCATGCCGCTATACCGAGCGCGGCAGCGTGATGCTCGCGGCGCGCCGCCGCGGCGATAGCGTCAGGCTGGAAGTCTGGGACACCGGACGCGGGATTCCGGCGGACCAGCTGGAAGCCATCTTCCTCGAATTCAACCAGCTCGACGCCGGCCGCGCGGCCAGTCGCCGGGGTGTCGGTCTGGGGCTCGCCATTGTCGATCGCATTGCCGGCATCCTTGGCTGCCGGGTGCAGGTGCGCTCGGTGCCGGGGCGTGGTTCGGTGTTCGCCATCGAAGTGCCGCTGGTACGAGACCTGCCGCAACCAGGGCTGGTCGAGAGCGGCCCGCGGCCGGTGACCGGCGACCCGCTGCCGGGCCGGCGCCTGCTGGTGATCGACAACGAGGAAGCAATCCTCGCCAGCATGGCGGCGCTGCTCGGGCAATGGGGCTGCGAGGTGCTGGTGGCGACCAGCTATGAGGAAGCGCTGCAGGCGCTGGATGACAAGGCGCCGGAGGTGATCCTGGCTGACTACCACCTCGACCAGGGGCGTACCGGGTGCGAGGCGGTGCGCGGGTTGCGCGAGTATTTCCGCCGCGAGCTGCCGGCGCTGATGATCACCGCCGACCGCAGCGACGACTGTCGCCGCGCCCTGCAGCGGTTGGGGATGCCGCTACTGAACAAACCGGTGAAGCCGGGCAAGCTGCGCGCGACATTGAGCGTGCTGCTCAGCCATTGAAGGGGCGCTGGTCGATCAGCCGTTCTTGCGCCCGAGCATGCCGTTGACCTTGTCGCGCAACGCGTCGATGGAGAAGGGCTTGGCGATCATCGACATGCGCGTGGCCAGCTCGCTGCCATCGATGTGGACGATCTCGGCGAAGCCGGTGGCGAACAGGATTGGCAGCTCCGGACGGACATCCCGCGCGGCGCTGGCCAGCTCCTCGCCGTTCATGCCCGGCAGGCCGACGTCGGTCAGCAGCAGGTGGATGACGGTGTCGCCCTGCAGGATCGGCAACGCCTCTTCAGCATCCTCGGCTTGCAGTACCTGGTAGCCGATCTCCTCCAGCACTTCCACGGTGAGCATGCGTACCAGGTCATTGTCCTCGACGACCAGGACGCACAGTGGTTGGTTGGCTGGTTCATTGGGGGGCGTCGGGACGTCGGGAATGCTGACCACTGAGTTGCCTCTCGGGAAATAGAGTGTGACGCAGGTACCCTGGCCGGGTTCGCTGCGCAGGCGGATGTGCCCGCCGGATTGTTTGATGAAGCCGTAGACCATCGACAGCCCCAGCCCGCTGTTGGGGCCGATGCCCTTGGTAGTAAAGAAGGGGTCGAAGACATGAGGCAGGGTTGCCTTGCTCATGCCCTGGCCGTTGTCCTGCAGGGAGAGGGCGAGGTAGTCGCCAGCCGGCAGGTCATGCTCGCCGGTGAGGATGTCCTGGTGCTGCAGGGTGATCTCCAGGCGGCCGCCGCCGGACATGGCATCGCGGGCGTTCTCCACCAGGTGGAGCATGGCCTTGTGCAACTGGTCGCGGTCGGTCAGTACGCTCTGCACGTCATCCAGGGCGAGCGTCAGGGCGACGTCGGGGCCGGCGTATTCGACCAGCTCATCGCGCCAGTCGCGCAACTGTTGGGCGAGGTCCACCGGGTGCATCGCCAGCGCCTGGCGACGGGCAAACGCCAGCAGGTTGTGGGTCAGCTCGGCGGCGCGCTCGGTGGCCTGGGTGGCAGCGTGAAGGATGTGGCTCAGCTCCGGCTGGGCGTTGGCTGGCGCGCGACGGGTGATCAGGTCGAGGCTGAAGCGGATGCTCGCCAGCAGGTTGTTGAAGTCATGGGCGATGCCACCGGTGAGTTGGCCGACGGCTTCCATGCGCTGGGCATTGAGCAGGGCAGCCTGCGCCTGCTCCAGCAGCAAGGCGCCGCGCTTCTGCTCGGTGATGTCGCGGCCGCAGCCGTAGATCACGCCCTTGTCCTCGGTGGCGTGCCAGGAAATCCAGCGGTAGCTGCCATCGGCGTGGCGCATGCGGTTCTCGAAGTGCTGCAGGCGCTCGCCGCGGGTGAGGGTGGCGCGGATGTCGATGCTCGGCGCGAGGTCGTCCGGATGCACCAGCTCTTCGCTGCTGCGGCCGGTGAGCTGCTCCTCGCTCCAGCCCAGCAGGCTGCCCCAGGCGGGATTGACGCTGCGCAGTACGCCCTGGTGATCGAGCACGCAGAGCAGGTCCTGGCTGACCGTCCAGACGCGGTCGCGCTCCAGGGTGCGCTGGCGGGCTTCCTCCTGTACCGCTTCCTTCTGCCGGCGTTCCTCCGTGCGCTGGCTGGCGGCCGCCAGCGCATGGCCGAGCAGGGCGGCCAGTTCCTTGAAGAAGGTCGCGTAGTGCTCGTCCAGGCGTCGGCGCGGGCTGATACCGAACACCGCGAGGCTGTCGACGTGGTCGGATAGCGGGGTGGCATAGGTGCTGTCGAGCACTTCCGGCCAGGGTGCGAAGGCGCGCACGTACTGGCTGCCCAGCGGGGACTGATGGGCTTCCTTCAAACCGTTGAACAGGTGCAGTGGGTCGTCGTCGAGCGTCAGTTGCGCTGGCGCGAAACGGTCGCTGGTGTCGGTGCCGCAGGAGCCGAGCAGGGTGCCGGCCTGGTAGAGCAGGCAGAAGGGCACGTCATGGTTGGCTTCCGCAAGCAGGGCGAAAGCGCGGGCGCAGATCTGCGCGCTGTCCTCGGCCTGCCCGAGACGTTCGGCCAGGCGCGTGAGCAGGCGCTGGCGGCGTTGTTCGATGACGTTGCCGGTGGTCTCGACGGCGGTGTTGAACAGGCCGACGGGCTTGCCGTCCTGGCCGAAGATCGGGCTGACGTTGTAGGTGAAGTAGGCTTCCTCGACGTAGCCGAACCGCACCATGGGCAGCAGGCGATCTTCTTCGTGGGCGGCGACGCCGGTCTGCAGGATGCCGTTGTACATGGGGTCGAGGATCGACCAGATATCCGACCAGGCGACGTGGGCCGGTTGGCCCAGGCAGGCGGGGTGCTTGTCGCCGGGAATGGCACTCCAGGCATCGTTGTACAGCAGGATGAATTCGGGGCCCCAGTAGATACACACCGGCAGGCGCGAGTTCAGCCCGACTTCGAGGATGCCCTTGAGGATGGCCGGCCATTGATCCATGGGGCCGAGCGGGGAGGATGCCCAGTCATGCTGACGAATCAGCGGCGCCATGGCGCTACTGCTGTTGAGGAAATCGCCTGGCGAAATAGGGGTGTCCCCCTGGGAGCTTGGCATCGAGCAAATCCTGCGATCGATTGATCTTCTGTTCCTTGTCGGACGTTGGAAAGGCCCCGTGACAGAAGATTCCACTTTTCTCCGTGGCCGGTCGCAAATAATTCGAACGCCCGTGCGGGGTCGCGTGTCAATTGGCCAGCCGGTGTGTAGCCTACAACGCTTCACGTTATTATTTCTGCCGTTTTAAGAGCGTTCTTACAATAACTTCAAACACTTACCTGGCTTTCTTGCCGTCGCTGCCACACCGGCCGATTGCTTCCAGGGAAGGACTGCATCAGGGAATCCATCGATGAACCAGAAAGTCGTCGCCGACGAAAGCGCCTTCCGCCGCATCCTCGCGCGCAACATGGCGCTGCCGCTGGGCATCTGTTTGCTGGGAGCGGTGCTGTTCATCGGTCTGATTCTCTACATGCTCGACGTGCTGGGGTGGGTCGAGCACACCGATCGGGTGATCTCCAGCGCCAACGAGATGCAGCGCCTGAGCGTGGACCAGGAAAGCGGTCTGCGCGGCTTCCTGATCACCAATGATCCACGCTTCCTCGAACCGCTGGAGCAGGCGCGGCCGCGCATCAATTCGGGGCTCAAGAACCTCGCCGAACTGGTGGCCGACAATCCCCCGCAGGTGGAGCGCGTGCAGCGCCTGGGTTCCATGCAGGAAGAGTGGTTGAGCTTCGCCCAGGAGATGATCCAGCTGCGCCGCAGCGGCCAGGACGTGGCGGACGCCATCAAGGCCGGGCGCGGCAAGAGCATGATGGACGCCATCCGCGTCCAGTACGGCGCGATGATCAACACCGAGCAGCAACTGCGCCACGACCGCAACCAGTTCGCTTCGACCCTGTCCACCGGCGTGGTGGTGCTCTACCTGGTGTTCAGCATCGTGGTGGGCACGCTGCTGGCCTACTTCGGGCGCCGGCAACTGGTCAGCCTGTCCGAGTCCTACGCCGAGTCCCTGCGGCGGCAGGTGCTGCATAACGAGCAGCTGCAGCAACAGGCCTGGCTGCGCGATGGCCAGAGCCGCCTGAGCGAGCAGTTGATCGGCCAGCAGTCGCTGCCTTCGCTGGGACGCAACCTGATGGAGTTCCTCGGCGAGTTCGTCGGGTCGCCCATCGGTGCGTTGTACGTGCGCGATGACCATGGCGGCCTGCTGCGCGGCGCGACCTTCGGCTTCGCCCGCGAACAGGAAGGCGTGGAATATTTCGCCGCCGATGAAAGCCTGATTGCCCAGGCCGCGCGCCAGCGCAAGCTGCGTGTGCTGGACGGGTTGCCGGCGGACTATCTGAAGGTCAATTCGGCGCTGGGCAACGGCTCGCCGGTGAGCGTGGCGCTATTGCCGTTGCTCAATGAGGGGGGCGTGGTCGGCGTGCTGGAGCTGGGCTTCCTGCGCTCGTTGAGCGACCGCGAGCAAGCGTTCCTCCAGGGCGTGGCCGACACCCTGGGCAGTGCCGTGGCGGCGGCGCTGCATCGCCAGCGCCTGCAAGACGTGCTGGCGGAAACCCAGCAGCTCAACGAAGAACTGCAGGTGCAGCAGGAAGAGCTGAAAACCGCCAACGAGGAGCTGGAGGAACAGTCGCGGGTCCTCAAGGAGTCCCAGGCGCACCTGGAGGCCCAGCAGGCGGAACTGGAGCAGACCAACGAACGTCTCGCCGAACAGACCCAGGAACTGGCCGCCCAGCGCGACGACCTCGACGGCAAGAACACCGAGCTGAACCAGGCTCGTCTGGACCTGCAGGGCCGCGCCGACGAACTGCAGCGCGCCAGCCGCTACAAGTCCGAGTTCCTCGCCAACATGTCCCACGAGCTGCGCACGCCGCTCAACAGTTCGTTGATCCTGGCGCGCCTGCTGGCGGACAACGAGCAGGGCAACCTCGATGACGAGCAGATCAAGTTCGCCGAGTCGATCTATGGTGCCGGTAACGACCTGCTCAACCTTATCAACGACATCCTCGACATCTCCAAGGTCGAGGCCGGCAAGCTCGAGGTGCGCCCGGAGAATGCCCACGTGCGGCGTCTGGTGGAGGCGGTGGAAACACTGTTCCGCCCACAGGCCGATGACAAGGGGCTGCGCTTCGTCGCCGAGGTCGAGGAGGGCGCGCCGACGCTGCTCTACAGTGACCGCCAGCGGGTCGAGCAGATCCTCAAGAACCTGCTGTCCAACGCCTTCAAGTTCACCGATGCCGGGGAGGTTTCCCTGCGTGTGAGCGCCGCACCCGAGGGCCTGCGCTTCGATGTGCGCGACAGCGGTATCGGCATCGCCGAGGACCAGCTTGCGCGCATCTTCGAAGCCTTCCAGCAGGCCGATGGCGCCACCAACCGTCGCTACGGCGGTACCGGCCTGGGCCTGTCGATCTCCCGCGACCTCGCGCACCTGCTGGGTGGCAGCATCATCGTCAGCAGCGAGCCGGGCAAGGGCAGTGTGTTCAGCCTGCTGTTGCCACTGAACTACCAGGCGCCTGCCGAAGAGAAAATCGTCAGTGCGCCCGCGCCAATCGTGGCGCCGGCCCCGGTCGCGCCGCCGGTGGTGCGCGCGCCGGCTGCGGCGGCCTTCGCCGACGACCGCGAGCAGGTCAATGTGGGGCAGCGTTGCGTGCTGGTGGTGGAGGACGAGCCGAAGTTCGCCCGCATCCTCTATGACCTGGCCCGCGAGCTGGGCTATCGCTGCCTGGTCGCCATGGGCGCCGAGGAGGGCCTGCGCCTGGCCGATGAGCACGGCCCCGACGCCATCCTGCTGGACATGCACCTGCCCGACGAATCCGGCCTCGCCGTGCTGCAGCGCCTGAAGGCCAACCCTCGTACCCGCCATGTGCCGGTGCATGTGGTGTCGGTGGAGGATCGCAGTGAAGCGGCCCTGCACCTGGGCGCCATCGGTTATGCCTTGAAACCCACTACCCGCGAGCAACTGCGCGAGGTGTTCGGCAAGCTGGAAGCCAAGCTGACCCAGGAGGTCAAGCGCATCCTGCTGGTGGAGGACGACCCACTGCAGCGCGACAGCGTCTCGCGCCTGATCGGCGACGACGACATCGAAATCACCGCGGTGGAGCAGGGGGCGCAGGCCCTGGAGCTGCTGCGCAAGAACATCTACGACTGCATGATCATCGATCTCAAGCTGCCGGACATGCAGGGCAACGAACTGCTGCAGCGCATGGGCGAGGAGGACATCTGCTCCTTCCCGCCGGTGATCGTCTACACCGGGCGCAACCTGACCCGTGACGAGGAAGCCGAGCTGCTCAAGTATTCACGCTCGATCATCATCAAGGGCGCGCGCTCGCCGGAGCGCCTGCTGGACGAAGTGACGCTGTTCCTGCACAAGGTCGAGTCGCAGCTCTCCAGCGAACGCCAGCGCATGCTGCGCACCTCGCGTAACCGCGACCGCGCGTTCGAGGAGCGGCGCATCCTGCTGGTGGACGACGACGTGCGCAATATCTTCGCCCTCACCAGCGCCCTGGAGCACAAGGGCGCGCGGGTGGAAGTGGCGCGCAACGGCCGCGAAGCGATCGAGAGGCTCAATGAAGTGAGCGACATCGACCTGGTGCTGATGGACGTGATGATGCCGGAGATGGACGGCTACGAAGCGACCCGGCTGATCCGCCAGGACGCGCGCTGGAAGAAGCTGCCGATCCTCGCGGTGACCGCCAAGGCGATGAAGGACGACCACGAGCTGTGCCTGCGCGCGGGCGCGAATGACTACCTGGCCAAGCCCATCGATCTGGATCGCCTGTTCTCCCTGGTCCGGGTCTGGCTGCCGAAGCTGGAGCGCATCTGACATGCCCGATCGCAGCCAGGATATCGAGCTGCGCCTCCTGATCGAGGCGATTTACCTGAAGTACAGCTACGACTTCCGGGATTACTCCGGCACCTCGCTCAAGCGCCGTGTGCTGCATGCCACCAAGCTCTTCGAGTGCCGCAGCATATCGGCGCTGCAGGAGCGCATCCTGCACGACCCGCACGCCTTCCATGAGCTGCTGCAGTACCTCACCATCTCGGTGAGCGAGCTGTTCCGCGACCCCAGCTACTTTCTCGCGCTGCGCCAGGAGGTGGTGCCGGTGCTGCAGACCTACCCGTCGCTGCGCCTGTGGGTGGCGGGCTGCAGCACCGGTGAGGAAGTGCATTCGCTGGCTATCCTGCTGCACGAGGAAGGTCTGCTCGAACGCACGCTGATCTATGCCACCGACATCAATCCGCGCTCGCTGGAACAGGCCCAGCGCGGTATCTACGCCGTCGAGGATCTGGCCCAGGCCAGCGAGAACTACCGCGCGGCCGGCGGCAAGGGTTCGCTGTCGGACTACTACACGGCGGCCTACGACGGCGCGTTGTTCGACAAGATGCTGCGCGCCAACGTGACCTTCGCCGACCACAGCCTGGCCACCGACAGCGTGTTCTCCGAGACGCACCTGGTCTCCTGCCGCAACGTGCTGATCTACTTCAACCGTCAGTTGCAGAACCGTGCCATCGGGCTGTTCCACGAATCGCTGTGCCACCGGGGTTTTCTCGGCCTGGGCAGCAAGGAAAGCCTGGACTTCACCGACTTCGCCTCGGAATTCGAAGTGGTGAATCGCCGCGAGCGGGTGTTTCGCAAGCGATGAGCGCGCAACGCACGATCCAGGCCGTGGTCATCGGCGCCTCTGCGGGCGGCGTGGACGCCCTGTTCCAGCTTTTCGGCGGGTTGCCGGCGGACTTCGCCTTGCCCATGGTGGCGGTGCTGCACCTGCCGGAAAACCATGAGAGCCAGCTGGTGGACCTGTTCGCCCGGCGCCTGGCGATCCCGGTGCAAGAGGCCCGTGACAAGGCGCCGGTGGAAGCCGGCACGCTGTACTTCGCCGCCGCCGGCTATCACCTGTCCATCGAGCGGGAACGCACCTTCGCCCTGAGTCGCGAGGCGCCGAGGAACTTCTCCCGGCCGTCGATCGACATCCTCTTCGACTCGGCGTCCGACGCCTACCGGGAGGGGCTGGCGGGCATCCTGCTCACGGGTGCCAACCAGGATGGCGCCGAGGGGCTGGTGCGCATCCAGCGCCAGGGCGGGCTGAGTATCGTCCAGGACCCGGCCGAAGCCGCCGTGTCCACCATGCCGGAGGCGGCGATCGCATTGCATGCCCCGGACCACATTCTTCCGCTGCGTGAGATTCACGCGCTCCTGACCCGAATGGGCACCCCACATGCTGCGTAACCAGGGAAGCAAACTGCTGATCGTCGATGACCTGCCGGAGAACCTGCTGGCACTGGAGGCCTTGATCAAGGGCGAGGGTCGCGAGGTATTCAAGGCGTCCTCGGCGGACGAGGCGCTGTCGCTGCTGCTGGAGCACGAATTCGCCCTGGCGCTGCTCGACGTGCAGATGCCGGGCATGGACGGTTTCGCCCTGGCCGAGCTGATGCGCGGCACCGAGCGCACCAAGAATATCCCCATCGTCTTCGTCACCGCCGCCGGGCGCGAGCTGAACTATGCCTTCAAGGGTTACGAGAGCGGCGCGGTGGACTTTCTCTACAAACCGCTGGACAACCATGCGGTGCGCAGCAAGGTGAACGTCTTCGTCGATCTGTACCGCCAGCGCAAGGTGCTGGCACGGCAGCTGGAAGCGCTGGAGCAGGCGCGTGCGGAGCAGGACGCACTGCTTGCCGAGCTGCGCGAAACCCAGGTGGAACTGCAGCGCGCGGTGAAGATGCGCGACGATTTCATGTCTATCGTTTCCCATGAACTGCGCACGCCGCTCAATGGCCTGATGCTCGATACCCAGCTGCGTCGGTTGCACCTGGCCAAGGGCAAGCTGGAGCACTTCGCGGCCGACCGCCTTGGCGTGCTGTTCGAGCGCGACGAACGCCAGCTTACCGGCCTGAACCGACTCATCGAAGACATGCTCGATGTCTCGCGCATTCGCACGGGCAAGCTGTCCATCCGCCCGGAACCGGCCGACCTCGCCGACATCGCCCGTCGCGTGCTGGGCAACTTCGCCGTGCAGGCCCAGGCTGCTGGCTGCGAGCTGAGCCTGAATTCACCCGAGGTGGTGGAGGGCGTATGGGACGCCTACCGATTGGAGCAGGTGATCAGCAATCTGGTCAGCAACGCCTTGCGCTATGGGCCCGGCCAACCGGTGGAGGTGACTGTCGCAGTGCAGGAGGGACAGGCGCAGCTCTGCGTACGCGACCATGGCGACGGCATCGGCGTCGATGAGCAGCGGCGCATCTTCCAGCAGTTCGAGCGCGGTGCCGGCGCGGCTCGTATCGCTGGGCTGGGTTTGGGGTTGTACATCTCCGAGCAGATCGTCCAGGCCCACGGCGGTCGTATCGAGCTGCGCAGCGAGCCCGGGCAGGGCGCGGCGTTCAGCCTCTACCTGCCGCTGGATTGAGCGCCGTCTGGCGGCATCTCCGATGGGGCCGTTACGCCTATGCTTTGCTCCAATGAGCCAAGAGAGCCGATCTGATGCCCGACACGACCGCCAGCACCGCCCAACTCGTCGAAGATGCGCGCTACCGCCTGCTGGTCGAGGCGGTTACCGACTATGCCATCTATATGCTTGACCCCGATGGCCGGGTCAGCAGCTGGAGTTCCGGAGCGCAACGGCTGAAGGGCTACGCCGCCGACGAGATTCTCGGCGAGCATTTTTCACGCTTCTACACGCCCGCCGACCGTGAGGCCGGGCTGCCCGAGCTGGCCCTGGGTGAGGCGGCGCGGGTCGGCCGTTACGAGAGTGAAGGATGGCGTC
The DNA here is from genome assembly GCF_005877905.1 of Pseudomonas nicosulfuronedens. Taxonomy (GTDB): domain Bacteria; phylum Pseudomonadota; class Gammaproteobacteria; order Pseudomonadales; family Pseudomonadaceae; genus Pseudomonas; species Pseudomonas nicosulfuronedens. The sequence goes on from NZ_SWDV01000018.1 coordinate 52,270, forward strand.
TGCACCGGGATGGCAGTTCGTTCTGGGCCCACGTGGTGATCGATGCCATTCGCAGTGCCGATGGCGAGCTGCTGGGTTTCGCCAAGATCACCCGCGACCGCACCGAACAGCATGAAACCGAGCAGGCCCTGCGGCGCAGCGAGCAGCAGTTCCGTCTGCTGGTCAATGGCGTGACCGATTATGCCCTGTACATGCTCGATGCCGAGGGCCATGTCACCAGCTGGAACTCCGGAGCCGAGCGGATCAAGGGGTATCACCCGGAGGAGATCATCGGCCGACATTTCGACGGCTTTTACTGCGACGAGGACCGCCAGGGCGGCGTCCCGCAGGCCAGCCTGGATACTGCGCTGGCCGAGGGACGCTACGAGGAAGAGCGCCTGCAGATGCGCAAGGACGGTTCGCGCTTCTGGGCCAACATCGTCATCGACCCGGTGTTCGACGACACCGGCAAGCTGCTGGGCTTCGCCAAGATCACCCGCGACATCACCGACAAACGTCGCGCCCAGGAGGAACTGGAGCGCGCCCGCGACGAGCTGATCCAGTCGCAGAAGATGGAGTCCCTCGGCCAGCTCACCGGTGGGGTGGCCCATGACTTCAACAACCTGCTCACGGTGATCCTCGGCGGCCTGCAATTGCTGGAGCGGCAGCTGCCCCGCGATAACGAAAAGGTCCAGGGCATCTGGCGCAATGCCCTGGAAGCGACCCGCCGTGGTGCCCAGCTGACCCAGCGGATGCTGGCCTTCGCCCGCAAGCAGCGGCTGTTCCCGCAACCGATCCAGCTACCCGCGCTGCTGCAGGACATGAGCGAGCTGCTGGTCAGCTCCCTGGGGCCGACCATCGCCCTGGAAACCCGCTTTCCGCTGCAACTGGACTGCGTGATGAGTGACCAGAACCAGTTGGAGCTGGCGATCATCAACCTTGCCACCAACGCCCGTGACGCCATGCCTGGCGGTGGCAGCATCACCTTTTCGGCGCGCAACGCCCAGGTCGGGCCGCGCCAGAGCGGCAAGCTGACAGCCGGTGACTATGTCTGCCTGGCAGTCACCGACTCCGGGCAGGGCATGGACGAGGAAACCCTGCGCCGCGCTGCCGAGCCCTTCTTCACCACCAAGGCCACCGGCAAGGGCACTGGCCTCGGGCTCTCCATCGTCCACGGGCTGGCCCAGCAGCAGGGTGGTGCCTTGTTACTGCGCAGCACACCCGGCATGGGTACCACGGCGGAGATCTGGCTGCCGGCGGTCAAGCCCAAGGCGGAATCGCCGGTGCCGGAAGTGGCCACTCCGATTGAGATGAGTGCTGACCCGGATGAGCCCCTGGGCCTTCGGGTGTTGGTGGTGGACGACGACGCGCTGGTGCTCATGGGCACCAGCGCGCTGCTGGCCGATCTGGGGTGCCAGGTTTCCCGTGCCGAGTCAGCGCGCACGGCGCTTGGCTTGCTGGAGCAGTCACCGTTCGACCTGCTGATCACCGACTTCGCCATGCCGGACATGGACGGCATGCAGCTGATCCAGCAAGTACGCTTGCTCCAGCCGGCGCTGACCTGCGTGCTCACCACCGGTTACGCCGGTCGTCCTGACATCCTCGCCGACTCGGTCCCGCGACTGCCCAAGCCGTTCGACCGCGAGCAGCTGTATTCCCTGTTGCGGAGGGTCAGGGGCACGGGTTAGGGGATCGCCCCTGGTCCACCGCGAGGGAGCCGTCGTGGGGGATCAGCGTCGCAGGTTCAAGCCTTCCGAGGTTTCCACCTCGATCAGTGAACCGGGGTCTTCATTGCCCGGGTCGTTGATCAGCGCGTCCAACTCGCCCTGCGGCATCAGCCCTTCGCTTCGTGCTCGACAGTTGAGCAAGGACAGCAGCTCCCGTTGGAACTGCTGTTGTTGGTCCTCGGACAGGGCGGCCAAGCCGTGGTTGAGGATGTACTGGGCGAGTATCGCCGGGTCGCCGTTGGCATCCAGCGTTCCTTCGTCGAGCAGACGACGAAGCCCGTCGGTGAGTTCCACGTCCTGATGATCGTTCCAGCCCATCGTCGGCACCTCCTTCGATTGACTAAAACCCGATGACCGGGTGGCGCAGGGAGTCGGGACGAGCGCGCGCCGTGTTCAGGTAAGACTGGTGGCACGGCTCGGCTGTTCGGAGAAAGGGGACGAACGGTTTATCCGCAGCGCGACAGGTCAGGGCGCGTCGCTGCTGACAACCCGGTTGCGGCCGGCCTGCTTGGCGCTGTACAGGCGCTGGTCGGCCTGCTTGAGCACGGCATCGGACGGACGCGATGTGCCGCCGCTCTCGGCCACGCCAATGGACAGGGTGACCTTGCCCACCTGCGGAATCAGCGTGCCGGCGACTGTCTCGCGGATACGTTCGGCGATGCTGCGAGCGGCTTCCAGGCTTGTCCCCGGCAGCAGCAGGACGAACTCTTCACCCCCGGAGCGGCAGGCCAGGTCTTCGGCGCGGGAAGAGTCGCGCAGCACGCTGGCGACCTGGCGCAAAGCTTCGTCGCCGGCGTCGTGACCCCAGCTGTCGTTGACCTGCTTGAAGTGATCGATATCCAGCAGCAGCACCGCATAGGGTAGGGCAGACTGCTCGAGTGTTATCAGGGCCGCACTCAGTGCGCGGCGGTTGGCCAGGCCGGTGAGGGCGTCGCTCTGGGCTTCCTGGCTGAGCCGGCCGAGCTTCTGCTGCATGAGCCCTACACCCGTCAAAAGCGCCTGTCGAATGGCTGCGGCCTCGCGGTACCAGGTATTGATGGCGCGCAGCTCGCCCGGCGTTTCCGGCGCCGACAGGCGCTCGGCACTGTAGGCCAGTTGCCGCAACGGCCGGGTGATCAGCAGGGCGCCGCCCCAGATCAGCAGCACGCCCAGCAGGCTGGCGGGGATCAGGCCGAAAAACATGTCTTTCATCAGCAGGCCCAGCGGGGCCAGGCTCAGGTCGCGCGGCTTCTGTGCCACCACCGCCCAGTTGGCTTCGGGTACCTGGGCGTAGCCGGCGAGCATTTCCATGCCCTGGGTGTTCTGCACTTCCATCGAGCCGGTTTCGCCTCGCAGGGCGGACTCCACGGTCGGATTGTCCTTGAGCAGTTCGCCCACACGCTGAGCCTCGGGGTGGTGGAGCAGGCGGCGGTTGGCGTCGGCGACAAAGGCATAGGTGCCCTCGTGGTGGAAGTGGCTGCCGATGATGGTGTGCAGCACGCTCTGCTTGAGGATGTACACCGAGCCTCCGACCAGCCCGAGGTATTCGCCGGAGGGGCTGATGATCGGCTGGGAGATGAACACCACCAGGTTGCCGGCAATGGATACGTAGGCCTGGCTGACTGTCGGGCGCTTGAGTTGCAGCGCCTGTTGAACACCGACCGAGCGCAGTGTGGTGCCGACTATCTGCAGGGAGTCGGGATAGGCCTCCAGTACCTTGCCCTGGGCGTCGACGACGGCGATCGAGTTGAAGTAGGTGTCCTGGGATTGCAGGCGCATCGCTTCAGCACGCAATACGGCGTGGTCGCCCTGGTGCGCGGCGAGGATATTGGCGCTGAAGGCCAGGTTGCGCTGCGCCGAATGAATGAATTCGCTGATGCTCGAGGCGACTTTGGCGGCATAGGCGCGGTTGGCTTCCAGGGTCGAGTGGATCAGGGCCGAGCGTTGCACGGTATAGGCCACGTACAGGCTATTGCCGAGGGTTGCCAGGGCGGCAAGCAGGACAAAGACCAGGATCAGTACGCGCAGGGTCAGGGGCTTGCGGCTCCAGCGCTTCATGCGGCCACCGTGGACGGGCGACGAGTGCCAGGGGCGTCGTCGAGGGGCCGGAGCGCTGCGCCGGGGCGCGATGTCAGGGGGCTGTCCATGGGGCCGGGTCCGTGCTGGGGCGGGCTGGCTGGTTCGTCTGTCCTCGACGGGTCGAGTTTCAGGATAGGCAGGGATGCGCCGCCAGTCACATGTTCCGCGCGGATCAGGCGTCCAGGCGGATCAGTGCATCCAGCAAGCGGTAGGCGGCAGAGGCTGTCTGCTCCTGTCAACAACGCAAAGGGGCGTTTCGTAAATTTAGTAAATAATAGTGATTCGCATCTGCATATGGATACCCTCTATACGCCTGAGTCGACCCGATCGACCGGGGGAGTCCGCGAATACTGCGCCGCCGGGGAGGTCGACTTGCCCCTGCAGTTGCGTGGAGAGCACACATGGAGTCCCTATTCACCCCTAATCGCCTGGCGCTGGCCATGGTCCTGTCGTTTCAGCCGTTGGCCGTGATGGCCGCCGATGCCGAGATCCCCGGTGACGTCGTGGAATTCGGCGAAACCGTCGTCACCGCGGAGCAGGAGGCCAAGCAGGCGCTGGGCTCCTCGGTGATCACCGCCGAGGACATCGAGCGCCACCCGCCGGCCAACGACCTGTCGGAGATCATCCGTCGCCAGCCCGGCGTGAACCTGACCGGCAACAGCGCCAGTGGTGCCCGCGGCAACAACCGGCAGATCGACCTGCGCGGCATGGGCCCGGAAAACACCCTGATCCTCATCGACGGCAAGCCCTCCAGTTCGCGTAATGCCGTGCGCTATGGCTGGAACGGCGACCGCGATACCCGGGGCGATACCAACTGGGTACCGGCCGAGGCGGTGGAGCGAATCGAGATCCTTCGCGGTCCGGCGGCGGCGCGCTATGGATCCGGCGCCATGGGCGGGGTGGTGAACATCATTACCAAGCGCCCGAGCGAAGAGCTCAAGGGGCAGGTCAGCCTTTACACGCTGATGCCCGAGGACAAGGCCGAGGGCGCCAGCCAGCGCGCCAACTTCAACCTCAGCGGCGCCCTGGCGGACAACCTGACCTTCCGCACCTACGGCGGTCTGTCGAAGACCGATGCGGACGACCTCGACATCAACGCTGACCAGGCCAAGGCGGCGCTGCCGGCCGGTCGCGAGGGTGTGCGCAACAAGGACATCGACGGCCTGCTGAGCTGGCGGGTCAACGACGAACACACCCTGGAACTGAGCGCCGGCTATGGGCGCCAGGGCAACATCTATGCCGGCGACACCATGAACAGCAATGGCGGCGGCGACATTGACTACATCTCCAGCCTCTACGGCCACGAGACCAATGTCATCCAGCGCAGTACCTGGGACCTGACCCACCTCGGCCACTTCGACTGGGGCACCACCAAAAGCTCGCTGAACTATGAGTACGTGCGCAACTGGCGGATGAACGAAGGCCTGGCCGGCGGGCCGGAAGGCTCGATCAACGATACCGGCGCGGCCATGTCGCGGTTGCGCAATACCCGCGCCAGCAGCGAGGTGAACCTGCCGCTGGCCTGGGGCGAGACCCCACACATGCTGACCCTTGGCGGTGAATACCTCTACGAGTCGCTCAACGACCAGGGCTCGTTCCGCCCGCAGAGCTTCGATCCGAGCAACGGCTCGGGCGATGCGATTGCCGGATTCGACCGCTCCGATTCGAAGATGACCGCCAGCAGCAACGCATTGTTCGTCGAGGACAACATCCAGTACGGCGACACCACCCTGACGCCCGGCCTGCGCTTCGACCACCACAACCAGTTCGGCGACAACTGGAGTCCGAGCTTGAACCTGGCGCACCAGATCACCGACGCGCTGAGCATCAAGGGCGGCATCGCCCGCGCCTACAAGACGCCGAACCTGTACCAGTCCAATCCCAACTACCTGCTGTACAGCCGCGGTAACGGCTGCAGCGTGAACCAGACCAACTCCGGTGGTTGCTACCTGGTGGGCAATGCCGACCTGAAGCCGGAAACCAGCATCAACAAGGAAATCGGCCTGCTCTACGACAAGGGCGACTGGCGCGTCAGCGGAACCTACTTCCGCAACGACTACAAGAACAAGATCATCGGTGGCACCGATGTGCTCTACACCATCAACAGCGGGCGCCGTGTCACCCAGTGGGTGAATGCCGACAAGGCGCTGGTAGAGGGTGTCGAGGGCAACTTCTTCGTCGAGCTGACGCCGACCCTGGACTGGAACACCAACCTCACGGTGATGATGAAGAACGACGATCGCGACACCGGCGAGCCGCTGAGCGTGATTCCCAAATACACGGTCAACACCACACTGGACTGGCAGGCCACCGACCAGCTGTCGTTCCAGCTGGCCGGCACCTACTACGGCAAGCAGGAATCGCCCAGCTACAACTATCGCCTGCAGGAGGACTACGACGAGGCCGCACAACAGGATCTCGATCCCTATGGCCTCGTGGATGTCAGCGCCGGCTACGCCTTCACTCGGAACTACAAGGTGCGGGTGGGCGTGAACAACGTCTTCGACAAGCAGATCTATCGTGAAGGCAATGCCAGCAGCGCCGGCGCCAGTACCTACAATCAGCCGGGGCGGGCGCTGTTTGCAGCGGTGGATTTCACCTTCTGACGACGCCCATGAAAAAGCCCCGCATCAGGCGGGGCTTTTTCGTCTTTGCTCAGGCAATCAGTTGCTGGCAGCGGCGGCGGCCATGTCCGACACGCTTTCGCCACGGTGTGCGCTGAATTGCGGAGCCAGGGAGCCGGCGATCATGCCGATGGCGCTGCAGATCAGGCCCACCAGCTGCGGCGGCCAGAAGTCGCCTTCCTGGTGGCCCAGCTCCAGCGATACCCAGCCGATCAGGCCGCAGGCGATGGCGGTCAGGGCACCCTGGGTAGTGGCGCGCTTCCAGAACAGGCCGAAGAACAGCGGCACCACGGCGGCGACCAGGGTCACCTTGTAGGCGTTGCCGACCATCTCGTAGATGCTGGCGTTGGACAGCAGGGCGAACAGGCAGGTGGCGACGGTCATCGCCAGCACGCTGCAACGCATGGCCAGCAGGGCCTGGCGGTCATTCATGTTGGGCAGGAAGTGCTTGACGATGTTCTCGGTCAGGGTCACCGACGGGGCCAGCAGGGCACCGGAGGCGGAGGACATGATCGCCGAGAGCAGGGCGCCGAAGAACATGATCTGGGCGAACAGCGGGGTGCGTTCCAGGATCAGGCGCGGCAGGATCTGCTGGGAGTCTTCGGTCAGCCAGTGCTTGACCATCTCCGGCTCGATCATCTGCGCGGCGTAGATCAGGAAGATCGGCAGCATGCAGAAGACCAGGTAGCAGCAGGCACCGGTCATGGTGGCGCGCTTGGCGATCGTCTCGGTCTTGGCCGACATCACGCGGGCATACACGTCCTGCTGCGGGATGGAGCCGAACATCATGGTTACCGCGGCGCCGAGGAAGGCGACGATGTCCTTGGCCGAGGTGCCGTGCAGGAAGGTGAACTTGCCTTCGCTGGCGGCATGGCTGATCACGTTGACCGGGCCGCCGGCCATGTCGCCGATCAGCCAGACCAGGTAGAACAGGCCGCAGACGATGATGATCATCTGCAGGAAGTCAGTCAGCGCCACCGACCACATGCCACCGAACAGGGTGTGCAGCAGGACGATGATGGTGCCGATGATCATGCCCTGGGTGGTGGTGATGCCGCCGTCGGAGAGCACGCTGAAGACCACGCCCAGCGCGGTGATCTGTGCGGCGACCCAGCCCATGTAGGAAATGATGATCACCAGGCTGGTGAAGATTTCCACGTGCTGGCCGAAGCGCTTGCGGAAGAAGTCACCGATGGTGAGCAGGTTCAGACGGTACAGCGGGCGGGCGAAGACCACGCCGACCAGCATCAGGCAACCGAAGGAGCCGAAGGGGTCTTCGATGATTCCGGCGAAGCCTTCTTCGAGGAAGGTGGCCGGAATGCCCAGCACGGCTTCGGAGCCGAACCAGGTGGCGAACACCATGGTCACGACGAGGGGGAAGGACATGCTACGACCGGCGGCCGCGTAGTCCGAGGAGTTGTGCACGCGGGTGGTGGCGTAGAAACCGACAGCTACGGTGATCACCAGATACACCGCTACAAACCAGATCAGCATTTGTTCGTTCCGTTGGCTCGCCGGGAACCGTGCTGCCGAGACGAAACTCAGGCAGGTGGGCCACGACTGACAAAGTTGTTTTTGTTGGGTTGCGCGGCCAAGGTCATCCGGTGCACCAGGCAGGGAAGCCGGAAAACGTAACCAGTTGCGACAACGGGCCGCAGTCTGCCAAATCCGTTAAATATGTCAAACACTTGAATCGATCATGAGCGAAAAAAATTACATCCTTAGACGAATGGTGTAGCTAAAGGATTGATTTGATTGGTTGCTAACGATCTGGAGTGACCGTTTAGTCGTTTATTTTTTACAGTCGATGTTCGATAAGCAGAACATTCGCCAAGCCGCTAGGCTCTTGGCACGGCACGCTTTGGAAGGACGTTCATGTTCGAGCATCTCGATCTCGCCCAACTGCTTTCCAGCTACGGCTATCCGGTGCTTTTTCTCGGTTGCCTGCTGGAGGGCGAGTCGATGCTGCTGTTGGCGGGCATCGCGGCGCATCAGGGGCTGCTTGGTTTCTCGCCGGTGGTGGTGTGGGCGACGCTGGCGGGAACCCTGGGCGATCAGTTGCTCTTCTGGGCCGGCCGGCGCGCGGGCGACCGTGCCGTACCCTGGCTGCAACGACGCGGGCTGGCCATCGAGCGGGTCACCGCTCTGATCGAACGCTATCCGCATCTGTCGATCTTCGCGGTGCGCTTTCTCTACGGCATGCGGCTGGCCGGGCCACTGCTGATCGGCGCGAGCCGGGTAGGCCCGCTGCGCTTTCTGCTGATCAACCTGCTCGGTGCCTTCTGCTGGGCGCTGCTGTTCGCAAGCGCCGGCTATTGGGCCGGCCAGTTGCTGGAGCAGTGGTTGGGCAATCTGCGGCCTTATCGGCTGCCGGTATTCATCGCGGTGGTGCTGGTGTTCGCCGGTCTGGCGTTGTGGCGCTACGTGCGGCATCGCCACAAGCGCAAGCTCGACACCTCCGCGAACTGATCGCCAAGTCCTTGATACAGAGCGGTTTGGATTCGTGCGCGGGGCGATTAGAATCGCCGCTCTTTCGTTCAAGGACGCTGTCATGAGCCTTCACCAGCCCGGCATTCTCGCCACCCCGGTTCCCGCCCACGCCCGCCACCTGTTCTTCGATCTGAAGTCGCTGCAGGACCTGCCTGCCGCGCTGGATCGCCTGCTGCAGTTCGCCGATGGCGAGCGCGCGGTGGTTGGCTTCGGTGAGTCGCTGGTGCGTGCGCTCGGCCGTCGTATCGAGGGGCTGCGCGAGTTCCCGGCGATCTCCGGGGTGGGCGTCGACAACCCGTCGACCCCGCATGCCCTGTGGGTCTGGCTGCGTGGTAACGAGCGCGGCGAGCTGCTGCTGCGTACCCAGGAAGTCCAGGCCCTGCTGGCCCCGGCTTTGGAGCTGACCAGCCTGACCGAAGCCTTCCGCCACGGCAGCGGCCACGACCTGACCGGCTACGAGGACGGTACCGAGAACCCGCAGGACGACGACGCCATCGCCGCCGCCATCGTCGAAGGTGAAGCCGGGCTGGCCGGCGGCAGCTTCGCCGCGATCCAGCAATGGCGCCACCAGTTGCAGGACTTCGCCGCGCTGCCACAGCACGAGCGCGACGACATCATGGGCCGTCGCCTGAGCGACAACGAAGAACTGGACGACGCGCCGGAGTCCGCCCACGTCAAGCGCACCGCCCAGGAGAGCTTCGAGCCGGAAGCCTTCATCGTGCGCCGCTCCATGCCCTGGACCCAGGGCCAGGACGCCGGGCTGATGTTCCTCGCCTTCGGCTGCACCCTGGATGCCTTCGAAGTGCAACTGCGCCGCATGAGCGGGCTGGAGGACGGCATCACCGACGCGCTGTACCGCTTCAGCCGACCGCTGACCGGCGGCTACTACTGGTGCCCGCCGCGCAAGGATGGGTTGCTGGATTTGAGTGCATTGCTGGGCTGATCCTTTGCCGCACCTCGAAAGCCCCGCCAGCGTGCGGGCTTTTTGGGGGCAGGCTAGTGTGCGGGCATTTGGCGATGCCCTCTCCCTAACCCTCTCCCTGAAGGGAGAGGGGACTGTCCCGAGCGGACGGAACATTCCGTGCTCGCCGGCTGACTCCGCAATATCACTACACACCAAACGGCTCCCTCTCCCTTCAGGGAGAGGGCTGGGGAGAGGGGCCGGAGAAGGCGCGCGCTGCGCTTGTTGTCAATGGCACCCCGATCTTCCGCGGAATTGGCTGTTGGTCCGCCACCTCGCGAGGCGTAGCGTGAATCCCACGACCTGACCACCCGAGGATTCCACCATGCTCGCATCCACGTCCCTGAAGTTCCTGTTCGCCGGCCTCGGCCTGGCCCTGAGCCTGCCCGTTTTCGCCCATGGCGACGGTGCCAATGCCGAGAAGATCGAAGTCCAGCAGGAGCAGAAACTCCCTGACGCCGCTGGCAAGAAAGGCCTGATGATCACGGTTTCCTACGAGCCCGGGCAGGCCTCCGGCGCCCATGTGCACAGTGGCTCGGTGTTCGCCTACGTGCTCGAAGGTGCAGTGATCTCCCAGTTGGAAGGGCAGAAGCCGGTGACCTACCAGGCCGGCCAGTCCTGGTACGAGGCACCGAACACACCACACCTGGTGTCGCGTAATGCCAGCAACCAGAAGCCGGCCAAGCTGCTGGTGTGGATGCTGCTGGACGAGAAAGCCCCGGTGCTGACGCCGCTGAAACAGTGAGCGCAATGAAGAACCCCGCCAATTGGTGGGGTTGTTCGTAGCGGGACAGGTGTTATGCCGGCCTTTTGTCGTCCGTCACGCTGGCATCGGCGGATAACCTGTTCCAGGTTATGCGCCCTGCGCGAGTCGATCTCACGCCTGTGTGCCCGGCACCTTGCGGGGGGCCATGAAGAACATCCAGGCCAGCGCGAGGAAGTACATGGTCGGGATGATGGTGAAGAGGATCGCGTAGTTGTTGTGGGTGACGGTGAGGATGTAGCCGACGACCTGGGTCATGAACATGCCGCCAATCGCCGCGAACATGCCGCCAAACCCGAAGACCGTGCTCATCAGGTGCTTGGGCGTGTAGTCCATCACCAGGCTCCAGATGTTCGCCGTCCAGGCCTGGTGCGCACCCACGCCCAGGGCGATGGCGGCCACGGCGATCCACAGGCCGCTGGCCTTGGCGGCGAAGATCACGCCGATGATGGCGCAGGCGCAGATGAACATCGACAGCAGGCGTGCGTGGATGGAGTTCATGCCGCGGCCAATCAGCCACGACGACAGGATGCCGCCGCCGATGCTGCCGAAGTCGGCGGTCAACCAGATCAGCATCAGCGGGATGCCCATCTGGGTGACGCTGATGCCCAGGCCGTACTGCTGGTTGAGGAAGGGCGGCAGCCAGTAGAGGTAGAACCAGAACACCGGGGCGGTCAGCGAATAGGCCAGGGCGAAGGCCCAGGTGCCGCGCATGCGCAGTACGGCGGAGAAGGGCACACGTTCGGCGGGCGGCTCGTCGGCTTCCTGGATGTAGTCCAGTTCACTCTGCTTCACCGTCGGGTGCTCTTCGGGGTTGAAGTACTTCAGGCTCCACAGCACCACCCAGACGAAGCCCAGCGCGCTCATGCACAGGAACGCCGCCTGCCAGCCCCAGACCGAGAGGATCAGCGGCAGCAGGGCGGGCGTAACCATGGCTCCGACGTTGGTGCCAGCGTTGAAGATGCCGGTCGCCACCGCGCGTTCACCGGCCGGGAACCACAGGCGCGTGGTCTTCACGCAGGCCGGGTAGTTGGCCGCCTCGGTCAGGCCGAGGATAAAGCGGCAGACCATGAAGCCGGCTGCCGAAGTAGCGAGGCCATGGGCGCCGGTGGCGAAGCTCCACAGCAGCACGGCGAAGAAGAACGCGCGCTTCACGCCGATGCGGTCGATCAGCCGGCCCTGCAGCACAAAGCCGATGGCGTAGCCTACCTGGAACCAGAAGTTGATGTTGGCGTAGTCCATGGCCGTCCAGGCCATCTTCTCGGCGAGGATCGGCTGCATCACGCCCAGGGCGGCGCGGTCGATGTAGTTCAGGGTAGTGGCGAAGAACACCAGGGCGAGCATGCCCCAGCGCACCTTGCCGACGGCCATGGCGCCACGCACCTTGCCGAAGAAGGAGGAACCGTGCGGAGCGACGGCGGCGAGGGGAGCGGATTGCGTATGGATCATGATCGGGGCCATCCGTTATCGGGCTGACGCGCAGCCTCAGGAATTATTGTCGTGCCGCAGGCGTTCCCCGTGCTCCACCGCCGATCGGCGTGGACTTGAGGAGGGGCATGCGGTGGCTGGCGAAAATCAGTGGGCGCGATGGCGGCCGAGCAGGCTGCATAACCCTGGCATCAGGCGGGCCAGGACGGTTTGCGGATGAGGGATGGAAGCAGCGAGGCGAGGGTGGGGGATGTACATGAGCATTTACCCGTTCTTGAAATTGTTATGGATGACACGCAGGCCATCTCGCAGCGGCTGTCGTTGTTCCAGGGATTGAGGCAGGTCCCCGGGCAGCCGGATTGCGTCGACGTGGCTAAATCTTGAGCAGCGACCGGAGGAGCGTCAATTCGATAAACGGCCTTTGGTTCGGTAATCGAACACAAAACTAACCAGTTAGTACACTTTAAATTGCTGCCGGCCTGGACCGCCAGAATAATCAGACGCAGCCGGAGACCGATTCCAACAAGCCCCTCACCCCGCCCGGCAGGAGTCCAGAGATGCAACGTTCGATCGCTACCGTTTCCTTGAGCGGAACCCTGCCGGACAAACTCGAAGCCATCGCTGCCGCCGGTTTCGACGGCGTGGAAATCTTCGAGAACGATCTCCTCTACTACGGCGGCAGCCCGCGCGACGTACGCCGGCTATGCGCGGATCTGGGGCTGGCGATCACCCTGTTCCAGCCGTTCCGCGACTTCGAGGGCTGCCGCCGCGACCGCCTGCCGCGCAACCTCGACCGCCTGGAACGCAAGTTCGACCTGATGCAGGAGCTGGGCACCGACCTGGTGCTGATGTGCAGCAACGTCGCCGCCGACTCCCTGGGCGAGCGCGACTTCCTCCTCGAGGATCTCGGCCTTGCTGCCGAGCGCGCCGGTGCCCGTGGCCTGCGCGTGGGGTACGAGGCGCTGGCCTGGGGGCGCCACGTGAACACCTGGCAGCAAGTCTGGGACCTGGTGCGGGAAGTGAACCACCCGGCGCTGGGGGTGATCCTCGACAGCTTCCATACCCTCTCGCTGAAGGGCGACCCGGCCGGCATCGCGCAGATTCCGGGGGAGAAGATCTTCTTCGTGCAGATGGCCGACGCGCCGATCCTGGCCATGGACGTACTGGAGTGGAGCCGGCACTTTCGCAACTTCCCCGGGCAGGGCGAGTTCGACCTGCCGGGCTTCCTCGCGCCGATCCTGAAGAGCGGCTATCGCGGTCCGTTGTCGCTGGAAATCTTCAATGACGGCTTCCGCGCTGCGCCGCCGCGCGCCAACGCCGCCGACGGCCTGCGTTCGCTGCTGTACCTGGAGGAGAAAACCCGCGAGCGTCTGCTCGACCAAGGCGCCCCGCAGGAACAGCTTGGCTGCCTGTTCGCACCGCCGCCGGCCAGCCAGCTCGACGGCGTCGAGTTCCTTGAGTTCGCTGTCGACGAAGCGCTTGGCGCACGCCTGGGCAACTGGCTGGAGCGCCTGGGCTTCGCCCGTGCGGGCGAACACCGCTCCAAGGCAGTGAGCCTGCTGCGTCAGGGCGACATCAACATCGTACTGAATGCCGAGCCATATTCCTTCGGCCACAGCTTCTTCGAAGCCCACGGCCCGTCGCTGTGCGCCACCGCCTTGCGTGTGCGTGACGCCGCCAGTGCGCTGGAGCGTGCGCAGGACTACAAGGGACAACCGTATCGCGGGCTGGTCGGCCCCAACGAGCGGGAGATTCCCGCCGTGCGTGCTCCGGACGGTAGCCTGATCTACCTGGTCGAAGCGCGTGCCGCCGGGAAGACCATCTATGACGTCGACTTCCGTCTCGATCCCGAGGCCCAGCCCAGCGGCCAGCTGCAGCGCATCGACCACATGGCCATGGCGCTGCCGGCGGATGGGCTGGACAGCTGGGTGTTGTTCTACAAGGGCCTGTTCGACTTCGAGGCCGACGACGAAGTGGTGCTGCCCGACCCTTACGGTCTGGTGAAGAGCCGCGCCCTGCGCAGCGCCAACGGCAGCGTGCGGCTGCCGCTGAACATCTCGGAGAACCGCAACACGGCGATTTCCCATGCGTTGTCCAGTTATCGCGGCTCCGGCGTCCACCACATCGCCTTCGCCTGCGAGGACATCTTCGCCGAAGTCGCGCGGGCCAAGGATGCCGGCGTGCCACTGCTGGAAATCCCGCTCAATTACTACGACGACCTTGCGGCGCGCTTCGACTTCGATGACGAGTTCCTCAGCGAGTTGGCGTACTTCAACGTGCTCTACGACCGGGACGCCAACGGCGGCGAGCTGTTCCATGTGTACACCGAGCCGTTCGAGGAGCGCTTCTTCTTCGAAATCATCCAGCGTCGTGGCGGCTATGCGGGTTACGGCGCGGCCAACGTCGCCGTGCGCCTGGCGGCCATGGCCCAGGCGCGCAACGGCACCACGCGTCGACCGAAGGTCTGAGCCGCTGCGCTTTGCCTGAAAGGCGTAGGGGCGCGCATAATCCGCGCACCTCTTCACCATGAAGCAGTCGCCCCTGGCGCCTGCCTGACGATGCAAAGCCATGACCGACAGCGCCACCCAGCCGACTCCTGCTGAAACTGCCCGCCGGGGCCGCAAGAACAACCCGGAGAAGACCCGCGAGGACATCCTCCAGGCGGCCATCGTCGAGTTCGTCCAGCAGGGGCTGTCCGGGGCGCGAGTGGATGCCATCGCCGAGCGCATGAACACCTCGAAGCGGATGATCTACTACTACTTCGGCAGCAAGGAGCAGCTCTACCAGGCGGTGCTGGAGAAACTCTACGGCGACATTCGCGGCACCGAGCAGACCCTGCACCTGGCCGAGCTGGAGCCGCTGGAAGCCATGCGCCGGCTGGTGGACTTCACCTTCGACCACCACGACCGCAACGTCGACTTCGTGCGTATCGTCAGCATCGAGAACATCCACTACGGCCAGTTCGCCTCCGGCTCCGAGGCGATCCGTTCGATGAACAGCAACATCCTGCGTACCATCGAGGACATCCTCGTGCGCGGCGCCGCCAGCGGCGCGTTCCGCGATGGCCTGCAGGCCATCGACGTGCACATGCTGATCAGCGGGTTCTGTTTCTATCGGGTGTCCAACCGCCATACCGTCGGCTCGCTGTTCCAGGTCGAGCTGGAGGACCCGGCGATCAAGGCGCGGCACAAGGAGATGATCATCGAGGCGGTTTTACGGTACGTGCAGCCGTAACCGGATTCGGATCTGGAGCGAAGGTTGTTCGCGAGCAAGCTCGCTCCTACGCTCTTTGTAAACTCACATCTTGGCGAAATGCGCCAACATGCGTTCCGCATCCGCCGGCACGCCGCTGAACAGCTCGAACGCCTTCACCGCCTGGAACACCGCCATGTTGCCGCCATCCAGCGTGCGGCAGCCGAGGCGGCGGGCATGCCTCAGCAGCTCGGTCTCCAGCGGGAAGTAGATGATCTCGGCTACCCACAGGCCCGAGTGCAGCAACTCCAGCGGCAGGGGCGCGCCGGGGAGCTTGGCCATGCCCACGGGCGTGGTGTTGACCAGCCCGTCCGCTTCGGTGACTGCGCCGGCCAGGTCGTGACCGACCCGCGCGCGCTGTCCGCCGAAATGCGCGTTGAGGTTGTCCACCAGCGCCTGGGCGCGGGCCGAGTCCACTTCGAAGATCGTCAGTTGCCGCACACCTTCGCTGAGCAGCGCATGGGCCACGGCGGCACCCGCACCGCCGGCGCCCAGTTGCACCACGCGCTCGCGCGCTGCATCGCCGAGGTTGCGCCGAAAGCCTTCGGCAAAGCCCAGGCAGTCGGTGTTGTGGCCGATCCGCTTGCCCTCGCGTAGTACCACGGTATTCACCGCGCCGATGCCGCGCGCCTCGTCGGACAGCTCGTGCAGCAGCGGAATCACCGCCTGCTTGCAGGGGAAGGTGATGTTCAGCCCGGTGTAGCCCATGCGTTCAGCGGCGGCGAGCAGGTCGGGCAGGGCGCCGGCATCCACGCCCAGGCTGTCCAGGTCGATGAGCCGATAGAGATAGCGCAGCCCCTGGGCGTCGCCTTCGCGCTCATGCAGGGCCGGGGTGCGCGAAGCCTGGATGCCGGCGCCGATCAGGCCGGCCAGCACGGTGCGGTAGTCGTTCATGGAGCTCACCCCTTGAGCAGCTTGGCGAAGTGCTGGAGGCCCGCGCGGTAACCGTCGCTGCCCAGTCCGGCAATGACGCCCACGGCAATGGCGGAGATGAACGAGTGGTGCCGGAACTCCTCGCGCTTGTGCACGTTGGACAGGTGCACTTCGATCACCGGCAACTCCACGGCGGCCAGCGCATCGCGAATCGCCACCGACGTGTGGGTCCAGGCGGCGGGGTTGATCAGTATCCCGGCGCAGCGGCCACGCGCCTGGTGGATCCAGTCGATCAGCTGGCCTTCGTGGTTGGTCTGCTTAAACTCGATTTCCAGACCCAGTTCGGTGGCGGTGCGCTGGCAAAGCGCGGCAATGTCGTCGAGGGTTTCGTGGCCGTACGTAGCCGGTTCGCGGGTGCCGAGCAGGTTTAGGTTTGGCCCGTTGAGCACGAGCAGGGTTTGCGGCATGGAATTTGGCTCCGTTGTTCTTGTATGGCCTATGGGGCAGGCCTGTGGAGTCAAAATGTACCAAATGGTTAATTTGGTCAATGTTGATGGAGATTGGCAAGGTGTGCCGGTAAATACAGCGATCTTGGAGCTAAGCATGAAGAAAATCGGCGATCCGGTGGTTTTCCTTCCAAGGTCTCGAAAATAACCAAGCTCACTTGCTGGGCGGTGATCGACCAGACGTAGCGGGTACGACGTAACGGCAGACCTGTAGGAGCGAGCTTGCTCGCGAACGATCTCCGCAGTGGGACAACGGGTTCGCGAGCAAGGACTGGGCGTCCCCCTCGGTCCTACGAAAAGCCGGCCGGCAAAAAAAGACCCGCCAATCGGCGGGTCAGGAGGGGGAAGCCCGTTGGAGAGAGCCGGCTTCAGACGTGCAAGGCATGCCCCAGCGCGCGCAGCGCAGCTTCCTGCACCGCTTCGCCGAGGGTCGGGTGGGCGTGGATGGTGCCGGCGATGTCTTCCAGGCAGGCAGCCATTTCCAGCGACTGTACGAACGCCGTGGACAGCTCCGAGACAGCTTTGCCCACGGCCTGCCAGCCAAGGATCAGGTGGTTGTCCTTGCGGGCCACCACACGGACGAATCCGTCACTGGATTCCAGGGTCATCGCACGGCCGTTGGCGGCAAACGGGAAGCTCGCGGTCAGCACTTCATGGCCGGTGGCCTGGGCCTGTTCCGGCGACAGCCCGACCACCACCACTTCCGGATCGGTGAAGCACACGGCTGGAATGGCCGTGGGGGTGAAGGCGCGACGCTTGCCGGCGATGATCTCCGCGACCATCTCACCCTGGGCCATGGCGCGGTGGGCCAGCATCGGCTCGCCGGCGATGTCGCCGATCGCCCACACGTCACGCATGGAGGTGCGGCACTGGTCGTCGATCTGCACGGCACGGCCGTTCATGTCCAGGCGCAGGGTGTCGAGGTTCCAGCCGGCGGTGTTGGGGTGGCGGCCGACCGCGACCAGCACCTGATCGGTTTCAATCACACGTTGCGAGCCGGCGCCGTCCTGCACGCGCAGGCCTTTGCCGTCCGGCTCCAGGCCCATCACGCTGTGGCCCAGGTACAGCTCGATGCCCAGCTTGCGCAGAGAATGGGCTACCGGCTTGGTCAGCTCCTCGTCATAGGTTGGCAGGATGCGTGGCTGCGCTTCCACCACTGTCACCTCCACGCCCAGCTTGCGGTACGCGGTGCCCAGTTCCAGGCCGATGTAGCCGCCACCAACCACTGCCAGGCGCTTGGGCAGCGTCTTCGGTGCCAAGGCTTCGGTGGAGGAGATGACATTGCCGCCCACCGGCAGGAACGCTAGCTCCACGGACTTCGAGCCGGCCGCCAGCAGCAGGTGTTCGGTGTGGATGTGCTGGGTGCCGCCTTCGGCGAGATCGACCTCGACGGTCTTGCCGTCGACGATCTTCGCCCAACCGTTGACCACGGTGACGCCGTGCTTCTTCAGCAGTGCGGCGACGCCGGTGGTCAGGCGGTCGACGATGCCGTCCTTCCATTCCACGGTGCGCTGGATGTCGATGCTCGGCGCCTGCACGCTGATGCCCAGCGGCGACTTGCCGGCGAACTCGCGGGCTTTCAGGTATTCCTCGGCGGCGTGGATCAGTGCCTTGGACGGGATGCAGCCAATGTTCAGGCAGGTGCCGCCCAGGGCAGCACCTTCCACCAGCACGGTGCGGATGCCCAGCTGGCCGGCGCGGATCGCCGCGACGTAGCCGCCGGGGCCGCCGCCGATCACCAGCAGGGTGGTTTCGAGAGTCTGGTTCTGCTTCACGAGTCGGCTCCGTCAGTCGATGAACAGGGTGGCGGGATGTTCGAGCAGGGCTCGCACGGCCTGGATGAAGGCCGCGGCATCCATGCCGTCGACCACCCGGTGATCGAAGGACGAGGACAGGTTCATCATCTTGCGCACGACGATCTGCCCGTTGATCACCATGGGGCGCTCGACCATGCGGTTGACCCCGACGATGGCGACTTCCGGGTAATTGATCACCGGCGTGCTGACGATGCCGCCCAGGGCGCCGAGGCTGCTGAGGGTGATGGTCGAGCCGGACAGCTCCTCGCGGCTGGCCTTGCCGTGGCGGGCGGCCTCGGCGAGGCGTGCCACCTCCGCGGAGTTGCCCCACAGGTCGCGGGATTCGGCGTTGCGCAGCACCGGCACCATCAGGCCGTTGTCGCTCTGGGTGGCGACACCCAGGTGCACGGCACCGTAGCGGGTGATCACGTCGGCGTCGTCGTCATAGCGCGCATTGAGTTGCGGGAAGTCACGCAGGGCAACGACCATGGCGCGAGCGATGAAGGGCAGCAGGGTGAGCTTGCCGCGCGCTGCGCTGTGCTTGGCGTTGAGGTGGACGCGCAGGTCTTCCAGGTCGGTGACGTCGATTTCCTCGACGTAGCTGAAGTGCGGAATGCGCCGCTTGGCCTCGGCCATCTTCTGCGCGATCTTGCGGCGCAGGCCGATCACCGGGATCTGGTGCTCATCGTGGCGTGCGGTGTAGCCCGAAGCGATGGTGGCGCCGCCATGCTCCAGGAAGTGTTCCAGGTCCTCGCGCAGGATGCGTCCGGCCGGGCCGCTGCCCTGGACGAACTGCAATTCAACGCCCAGGTCGCGGGCGCGTTGACGCACCGCCGGCGAGGCCAGTGGTTTCTCGCCCGGCGCGCGACGGGGAGCCGGCGACGGAGCGGGGCGTGCGGCCGGGGCGACTGGCTTGCTCTCCACGCGCGGTGCTGGCTTGGGCGCATCGACGACCGGGGCCGGCTTGGCTTCCGGCTGGGCCGGGGCTTCCTCTTGGGCCTTGGGTTGCGCGGCTTCCTTGTGGTTGCCGTGGCCTTCCACTTCCAGGCGGATCAGCTCGCCGCCTACGGCCATCACCTGGCCCGGCACGCCGCCCAGGGCGATGATCTTGCCCGATACCGGCGAGGGGATTTCCACCGTGGCCTTGTCGGTCATGACTTCGGCGAGCAGTTGGTCCTCATGGACCTCGTCGCCGACCTGGACGTGCCACTCCACCAGCTCGACCTCGGCGATGCCTTCGCCGATGTCCGGCATCTTGATGACGTGAGTGCCCATTCAGACCTCCATGGCGCGCTTGAAGGCCGCGCCGACGCGGGCGGGGCCGGGGAAATAGTCCCATTCCTGGGCGTGCGGGTAGGGCGTGTCCCAGCCGGTGACACGGGCAATCGGCGCTTCGAGGTGGTGGAAGCAGTTCTCCTGCACCAGCGACATCAGCTCGGCGCCGTAGCCGCAGGTGCGGGTGGCTTCGTGGACGATGACGCAGCGGCCAGTCTTCTTCACCGACTCGACGATGGTGTCCAGGTCCAGCGGCCAGAGGCTGCGCAGGTCGATGATCTCGGCATCGATGCCGGTTTCCTCGGCGGCGGTCTGGGCCACGTAGACGGTGGTGCCATAGGTCAGCACGGTCAGTTCCGAGCCGGGGCGGGCGATGGCGGCCTTGTCCAGCGGAACACTGTAGTAGCCCTCGGGAACCTGGCTGGCCGGGTGCTTGGACCACGGGGTCACCGGGCGGTCGTGGTGGCCGTCGAACGGGCCGTTATACAGGCGCTTGGGTTCGAGGAAGATCACCGGGTCGTCGTTCTCGATGCAGGCGATCAACAGGCCCTTGGCGTCGTACGGATTGGACGGCATGACGGTGCGCAGGCCGCAGACCTGGGTGAACATCGCCTCCGGGCTCTGGCTGTGGGTCTGCCCGCCGTAGATGCCACCGCCGCAAGGCATGCGCACCACCATCGGCACGGTGAAGTCGTTCACCGAGCGGTAACGGATGCGTGCAGCTTCCGAGACCAACTGGTCGGTGGCCGGGTAGACGTAGTCGGCGAACTGGATTTCCACCACCGGGCGCAGGCCATAGGCGCCCATGCCGACGGCGGCGCCGATGATGCCGCTCTCGGAGATCGGCGCGTCGAACACCCGCGAGGTGCCGTACTTTTTCTGCAGGCCCTCGGTGCAGCGGAATACGCCGCCGAAGTAGCCGACGTCCTGGCCGAACACCACGACGTTGTCGTCGCGCTCGAGCATCACGTCCATGGCCGAGCGCAGGGCCTGGATCATGGTCATGCTGGTGACCGCCTGGGCGTTCTCGTGTTGCGGGTTCATGGCATTCATACCCCAAGCTCCTGGCGCTGCCGACGCAGGTGTTCCGGCAGGTCCTTGTAGACGTCGTCGAACAGGTTGGCGGCGCTGAACACGTGGCCGTCCACCAGCGAGCCGTGGCGCTCGGCCTCTTTCTGCGCGGCGATCACTTCGGCTTCCAGTTCCTTCTTCAGCGCTTCGTGCTGGTCGTCAGACCAGATGCCGAGGCCAATCAGGTGCTGCTTCAGGCGAGCGATGGGATCGCCGAGGGGGAAGTTGGTCCAGTCGTCGGCGGGGCGGTACTTGGACGGATCGTCCGAGGTGGAGTGCGGACCCGCGCGGTAGGTGACCCACTCGATCAGGCTGGGGCCGTGGCCACGGCGGGCGCGCTCGGCGGCCCATTGCGAGGCGGCATAGACAGCGAGGAAGTCATTGCCGTCCACCCGCAGCGAGGCGATGCCGCAACCCACGCCACGGTTGGCGAAGGTGGTGCCTTCGCCGCCGGCGATGGCCTGGAAGGTAGAGATCGCCCACTGGTTGTTGACCACGTTGAGGATCACCGGCGCGCGGTAGACGTGGGCGAAGGTGAGGGCGGTGTGGAAGTCGGATTCGGCGGTGGCGCCGTCGCCGATCCAGGCGGACGAGATCTTGGTGTCGCCCTTGATCGCCGAGGCCATGCCCCAGCCGACGGCCTGGATGAACTGGGTGGCGAGGTTGCCGGAGATGGAGAAGAAGCCCTTCTCGCGGCTGGAGTACATGATCGGCAGCTGGCGGCCCTTGAGCGGGTCCTGCTCGTTGGAGAGCAACTGGCAGATCATGTCTTTTAGCGGGTAGTCGCGGGTGATCAGGATGCCTTGCTGACGGTAGGTCGGAAAGGTCATGTCGCCGTCGCGCAACGCCATGGTGTGGGCGGTGGCAATGGCCTCCTCGCCCAGGCACTGCATGTAGAAGGACATCTTCTTCTGGCGCTGGGCGGTGAGCATGCGCGCGTCGAAGATGCGCGTCTTGAGCATCAGGCGCATGCCGCGCAGCAACTGCTCGTGGCTCAGGTCCGGGGCCCAGGGGCCGACGGCATGGCCGTCCTCGTCGAGCACGCGCACCAGGCTGAAGGCCAGGTCGGTGGTCTGCGCGGGTTCTACGTCGATGTCGGGTTTGCGCACTTCGCCGGCGGGCGACAGGTGCAGGTAGGAGAAGTCGGTCTTGCAGCCCGGACGCCCGGTGGGCTCGGGGACGTGCAGGCGAAGCGGAGCATAGTCGGTCATGGCGGGTCTCCAGTTGTGATCGTGGGTGTGGATCAGCAGACGGAAGAAGCCATGCCCGGCGGGCGCACCCGGCCGGGTAGGGCTACGGTGCGGGTGCCACGCGGGGTCGCGTGGCGGGGGGTGACATCACTCATGGTGAGGTCCTCGGTTGTTGTAGTTGTGGTTTCAGTATAGGTGTGACCGATTGGTTTTTTGCTCCAAATTGACTAGCTCAGAGCTTACGGATTAGTGTGTTTGCACTATAAAAACAGCGCTGAGTAGTACGACAGAAAATGGCTGATCTCGACCGCACCGACCTGAAAATCCTCCGCGCCCTGGCCGACGATGGCCGCCTCTCGTGGCGCGATCTGGCGCAGAACATCGGCCTGTCGCTGACCCCGACCTTGCGCCGGGTACGCCGCCTGGAAGAGGAACACTACATCCAGGGGTATTTCGCCCGGCTCGACGAGGAGCGCCTTTCCGGTGGCATGAGCGTGTTCGTCTCGGTGTCCCTGGAGAAGCAGACCGGCGACTACCTCGCCCGGTTCGAAGAACGCATCGTCCAGGCGCCGCAGGTGATGAGTTGCTTCCAGATGACCGGCGACGCCGACTACATGCTGCGGGTGGTGGTGAAGGACCTGTCGGCGTACCAGCTGTTCCTCACCAACACCCTGACGCAGATTCCCGGCGTGGCAGGGATCAAGTCGGCGTTCGCCCTGAAGTCGGTGATGCTGCGCTCGGCGCCACCGATCTGAGAGACGAGTGCTGTGTAGGAGCGAGCTTGCTCGCGAACCTGCGGCTCGGTGTGGCGCCGACCCGATCGCGGATGAATCCGCTCCTACAGCAGCCGGCCCGTCCCGCCCAGGCGTAGGAGCGGACTTCGTCCGCGATGGCTTACCGCAGGCACTGAAACATCGGCAGAGTGCGGTTCGCGAGCAAGCTCGCTCCTACAAAAAACAGATCAACCGTCGCGGCGGAATTGCTCCCGATACTGCGTCGGCGTCACCCCAAGGCGTTGGGTGAACACCAGCCGCATGCGTGCCGCGCTACCGAAGCCGCAGCGCCAGGCGACCACTTTCAAGGCGAGATCACCGCCTTCGAGCAGCCCTCGCGCGGCGTCGATGCGGGCGCGCTGGACGAACTCGGCCGGCGTTACGCCCGCCTCGCGGACAAACACACGGGCGAAGCTGCGCGGGCTCATCGCCACCTCGGTGGCCAGTTGCGGCACGCCCAGCGGCTGGTCGAGGTTCTCCTGCACATAGCGCTGGATGCGCGCCACCGGCGAGCCTTCATCGGCCGGCGCCTGCAGGAAGGGGCTGAACTGCGATTGCCCGCCCTGACGCTGTGCCACCACCAGCAGCCGTTTCGCGACCGACAGCGCCACCGCTGCGCCGTGGTCCTCGGCGACCAAGGCCAACGCCAGGTCGATGCCGGCGGTCACGCCCGCCGACGTCACCAGCGCTCCATCGCGGACATGGATGCGATCCGGCTCGACCTGTGCCTGCGGGAACAATTCCGCCAACCGACGCGCATCGCTCCAGTGGGTGGTCACGCGCTTGCCGTCGAGCAGTCCGGCATGTCCGAGCAGGAAGGCACCGGTGCAGATCGAGCCGTAGCGCGGCGCCAGGGCGCAAGCGCTGCGCAACCAGTCGAGCAGCTCGGATGCAGGCGACTCTTCCGGCAAGGTCGGCCCACCCGGCACCAGCAGGATATCGGCGGCGCTGTGGCCCTGTTCGAGGTTGAAATCGGCACCGAGCAGCTGCCCGTTGGATGCGCGCAAAGGCAACGGTGGCGCAGCGAGGGTAATTACCTGGTAACCCTGGCCGGCGGGCACGAAGGCATTGGCCTCGGCGAACACGTCCAGCGGCCCGGAAACATCCAGCGCCTGCACGCCGGGGAACAGCAGCATGGCTACGCGTTTCATGGCCCCTCTCGATCTGACAGAAGGCATCCATTCTTGCGGTGGAGTGGTCTGGCTGCAAACGCTTTAAGAGTGCGAATGCAGCCAATCAGCTGACAGTGCGCGTGACAATAGTCGCCGTAGCGTCGATGAACAGAGCGATTGTTACGGGATCAGTAGAAATGCATTGTCGAAGTCGCGCTGTGTAGGAACGGTCCCATCGGCTAAATTCATGGCAGTGGGCCACGATCGACGCGACCCGCGTGATCCCTGAGGTTCCTGCCATGAAATCCCGCCTTTGCGCACTCTTCGCCATTCCCGCCTTGCTGCTGTCCTTCAGCGCTTTCGCCGACAACGCAGCCGTGTACCACTACGGCATGCCGCTGGACGTGGCCAAGGTGCTGAGCATCTCCCAACCCAACGAACGCTGCGAAGTCAGCCAGGCCACCATGGTCTACCTGGACTCCCAGGGCCAGCAGCACACCGTCAAGTACCTGCGCCAGACCCCGCGCTGCAGCGACATCTGATTCAGGCGCGGAACTGCTCCACCAATCCCTGCTGCCGGCTGGCCAGGTCGTTCAGTGAGCGACTGGCGCTGGCGGCTTGCTGCGCCTGATCGGAAATGGTCTGGGTGACGTCGCGGATGCCGGCGATGTTGCGATTGATCTCCTCGGCGACGCTGCTCTGTTCCTCTGCCGCGCTGGCGATCTGCAGGTTCATCTCGCTGATCAGGTTCACCGCCTCGCCGATCCGGCGCAGGGCGTCGATGGCCTGGCGCGCCTGATCGACGTTGCCCTGGGCCTGGGCGAAGCTGCCCTGCATCGCGCTGGTCACTGAGTGGCCGCGAGCCTGCAGGTTCTCGATCACCTGGCGAATCTCCTCCACGGACTCCTGGGTGCGCCGGGCCAGCCCGCGTACTTCGTCCGCCACGACGGCGAAACCGCGGCCGGCATCGCCAGCGCGCGCCGCTTCGATGGCGGCGTTGAGCGCCAGCAGGTTGGTCTGCGCGGCGATGCCACAAATGACTTCGAGGATGGAGCCGATCTGCTCGTTGCTCGCCGCCAGTTGCTGCAACTCAGCCATTGCCTGGTTCATCCCGGTCGCCAGCAGGTCGATGCCGCTGTTGGTGGCGTCGAGGGTGCGGAAGCCATCGTCACAGGCCTGTTCCGCCGTACGCGCGGCTTCTGCGGCGCGCGCGGCACTGCGCGCCGAATCCTGGGCGGTGGCGGACATCTCCTGGAGCGCCGTGGCGACCATGTCGATCTCGCGGAACTGCTGCTGCATGCCGTCGCTGGTCTGCCGGGCGATCTGTGCCGAGCGATCAGCGGTGGAGTGCGCCTCGCGGGTCGCCGATTGCACGGCGGCGATGCTCGGTTGCAGCTTGTCGAGGAAGCGGTTGAAGGCGGTGGCCAGGCGGCCCAGTTCGTCGCGGCGCGGGTAGTCGAGCCGGCGGGTGAGGTCGCCTTCGCCATCGGCGATGTCCTCGAGCATGCGCGCCAGGCGCAGGATCGGCCGGCTGATGCCCAGTGCGGTCAGTGCCACCAGCAGCATGCCGAGCAGCCCGGCGGCGATGCCGACGCCAGTCTCCAGTGCGGTACTTTTCCAGCGCAGATCATCCAGCGTGCCCTTTAGACGTTCCGCCGGGGCGAGCATCACCGCGCGCGGCACACTGAGCAGGATGCCCCAGGGGGCGGCGTCCGGCACCGGCGCCAGGCTGTGCAGCACGCTGATGGATTCGCCGTCGTCGCTGGACTGCGAGCGCCCGGCGGCGATCTCGGCGAGGAGGGCCTTGTCGTCGAACCTCTGCCCCAGTTTCGAGGCATCGCCGCTGTCGCTGGCAACCAGGCCGTTGGGGCTGAGGATGCGGATGCGGCCCTGACCGTCGAACAGGCTGCGGCTGCCCTCTGCGCTGCTTTGCTGAAGCGCCGCCAGATCGATGTCGAAGCCCACGGCGGCGATTGCCTTGCCGTTCTCCAGCAGCGGCAGGGTGACGCTGGTGACCAGCCGGCGCTGGCCTGAGGCGTCGTCGAAGTAGGGATCGAGCACGCAGGGGCGGGCGTGCCCGGTGGAGCAGGTGAAGAAGGCGTTGTAGGGCTGACCACTGGGGCCGGGCGTGGTGTCGCCGAGCACTTGCTCGGTGCCGATCACCCGCTGGGTCTCCTTGCCGTTCTGCAGCAGGTAGAGGGCGAAGCGGCCAGTTTCATTGCTGCCCAGGTCTTCGCGGGCAGTGAACTGGCCGTCGGCGGCATCCAGCGCATCGGGCTGGAACACCAGGAACAGGCCGAGCAGCTCCGGGTGGGCGCCGAGGGTATCGGCCATCGAGTGATTGAGCGCGGTGCGCAGCGCAGTGGGGTCGAGGACGCCCTGGCGCTGTTGTGCGCGCAGGGTCTGCACCGTGCGCAGCAGTCCTTCACCGAGCAGCAGGTTGTTCTGCAGGCGCTCGCGGATCAGCAGGGCCTGCACCTGGCCCTGGGTTTCCAGGTTGTGCTGCGCGGCAACGGCGAAGAGTTCGCCGCTGTCGTGCTGGATGGTACGGCTGTCCTGCCGCGCCTGGTACAGCGAAAGGCCGATCAGGACGCTGGAGACCAGCAGCAGGCAGAGGCCCGCCAGCCAGGTGATGCGGCCCTGGATCGAAGTCAGGAGGCTGGGCATGGCGGGCTCTTCTTTCTGCTGGGTGAGGGGGCTTAGAAGGTGGTGGAGAACATCAGCTGGCTGTACAGGTTGCTGTTGTCGTTGCCGATCTGGGTGCCGCCTTCGGCCGCGCTCTTCTTCGGCTGGTACAGGCCCACCAGCGGGATGATCATCAGGTGCTCGTTGATCGCCCATTCGGCGTAGAGGTCCAGCTCGCGGCCGTCGGTGTTGCCCAGGTCGGTGTCCAGGGTGTGGAAGTCGAAGTACTGCGCGCCGATGGAAAGGTTCTCCAGCGGGGTGACCTTGGCGCCGACGTTGTGCACGCGGGTATTGCTGTTGAACGGACCGGAGTAGTTGCCCGCCACTTCGCCCTGGAACCAGGTCCCGAAGCCACGGCTGAAGCCGTAGAAGAGCGTGTCGTAGCCTTCGGAGAAGCGGCTGAAGCGGTAGCTGACGTAGGGTTTCCAGGCGATGTCGGAGAAGGTCCAACCGGCTTCGAGGTACCAGGCGTTCTCGCTGTCGTCGCTGTACTGGGCATTGTCCTTGTCCTGCCAGGCGTATTCGCCGGAGAGGAACAGGTTTTCCACGCCGGCGTTGCCAGTGCCGCGCAGGCTGTAGGTCTTCATGTCCTTGCGGTCGAGCTGGATGGGCGAGGCGTAGCGCTCGTCAACGTCGGTGACGTCGATGTAGGTCAGGCCGAAGGTGGCTTCTGGGGCGACGTGCTCGAGGGTGGTAACGTACAGCTCGGAGTTGGCCTGGGCGCGGTTGTCCGACTTCAGGCGCATCAGGTCGCCGCGCCAGCCTTCCTTGCCGCCGATGCGCAGCACGGCGGTCTCGTCGAAAGCGCGGCGGCCGGCGAGGTAATAGGCACCGCCACGGTTGTATTCACCGTCGGCCAGGCCCTTGCCCATGTTCAGCGCGTCGCCGTCGATCAGGAAGCCGTCGCCGACCACGACGTTCTGGCGGCCGGCGGAGAGGTCGATGCCGTCCTCACCCAGCATCGGGAACAGGTTGCCCGAGCGCCAGCCGGCGTAGGCGTCCTCGATCTTGGTGGTGCGTTCGGAGCCGTCGGTGAAGCCGGCGGCGTCGCCGTCGCCCCAGGTGCCGGAACTGATCAGGTTGAAGGCACCGTAGGCGGTACCCGCACCGCCCAGCTTCTGGTCGCCGCTCAGGCCGTACTTGATGAAACCTTCCTGCCAGGAGGACGAGCCTTCATCCAGCGTGCCAGTCATGTTGTAGCGCTCCTGGCTGTGGAACAGCCCGAAGGTCGCCGAGAGATCGGCGTTCAGGTGCGTGTCGTCGGTGGCGTACAGCTCGTAGGCGCTGGCGGAGCTGGCCCCGGCGATGAGCAGGGCGAGCAGGGTGGGGCGCAGCACGGCGGCGTGGGTCATGGCGAAGGCATCCGTTGTTCTTGTCGGTTGGAGGGGATGGGTCTTCTGCCGATGCTAAGTAAGGGCTGGCGTTGTGCCGTTGCGTGTGTCTGCCAAGTGATTGGGTGTGGTTGCCAGATCCGGTGGTGTGCCTTTTGTAGGAGCGAGCTTGCTCGCGAACCCGCTTGACGCGGGAACTGCCGGTGGATCTGTTCGCGAGCAAGCTTGCTCCTACGAAGAGCAGAAGCTCAGCGCATGCGCGAGAGCAGCGACGGCTGCTCCGCATACAACCGCTTGTACAAGGCCGAGAAATGGCTGGAACTGGCGAAGCCCAGGTCCAGCGCCAGGCTGGTGATGCTCTGCTGCGGCTCCTGCTTGAGCCGGCGGCGCGCCTCGGCCAGGCGCAGGCTGAGAAAGAACTGCTGCGGCGTGCTCTGGCAGATCTGCCGGAAGCAGTACTGCAGGGTGCGCTGGCTGGTGTTCAGGCTCTGGCTCAGTTCCAGCAACGACAGTGGCTCGGAAAGGTCCGCCTGCATGCGCTCGATGGCTGCCAGCACCAGCCGGCGATGCTGCTGCAATGAGCGTGGCGCGCCCTCGCGGTCAGTGCCGGGAAGGATTTCCTCCAGCGCCTGCAGCACGTGGCTCAGCACCAGGGCGACGGCGTGCCCGGCCTGTTGCGGATCGTCCACCCGCCACGGTTCGGCCTCGAAGACGGCGAGGGCGCCACAGAGACTGCGGCGCAGATCGCCGGCCCCCGTCGGTGAAAGTTGCAGGCGCCGTTGCTGCAGCGCGCGCTCGAACAACTCGCGCTCTTCGGTGCCGAGCAGGCGTTCCAGCTGCGGCTGGCTGAAGGTCAGGCCGAGCATGTGGATTTCCCCGGCGGCGCAGATTTCCAGCTCGCGGCCGCCTTCGAGCACCAGCAGGGTGTCGTCATGCAGGGACTGGCCGTTGAAGCGCGAATCGGCACTGGCACGCAGGGGAATACCGATCACCAGGTGTCCGGCCGGTGGCGCCATGTTCTCGTGCAGGTGCAGGTTGGAGTGTTCGTAGATCAGCGAGGCACCGGGCAGCTGCACATGCAGCAGCTCCGCCTGCAGGCGGCCATGGCCGAGCTGGGTGTAGTCCTGGCTCCAGCCGGCGAGGGCGCAGGCCAGTTCATCGGAGTCGGTTGCCTGGTGGCGGGCTATGCCGGTCATGGCGGTTCACCTCGGTGGTGCGCCGAGTATCGGTCAGTGCTGGCGTGCAGGCTTGTGCCTGCACGCCAGGGTGTTGCGGCGCTCTGCCAGTTTCAGCGGTCGGCGAGGTAGGCGGCGGCCAGTGTACAGGCGCGTTCGATCAGCATGGGGGCCAGTTCCCGTGCGGTTTCGCTGTTGCGCCGGGTGTGCACCCAGCCCAGGTAGGTCGTGCCGCGCAGCGCGAGGAACAGTGGCAGGGCGGCCCGGTCGGCGGCGGACAGCGGTTTGACCGAGTCGTAGCCGGCCAGCAGCGCCGCCTGGATCTGCGCCAGGCGCGGATCGTCCAGGCAGAAGTACAGCGCGGTGGCCAACTCGAACATGTGCCAGCCGAAGCCAGCATCGTCGAAGTCGATCAGCTGCAGTTCGCCGCCTTCGAGCAACAGGTTCTCCGGCACCAGGTCGGCGTGGATCATGCCGAAGTTGCCCAGGCTGCGGCCGTAACGGCGCAGGTCGAGGCGGGCTTCCTGGCGCGCGCGCTGGAGCAGTTCGCGTTGCTCGTCGCTGAGCAGGTCCAGCTCCCAGAAGCGTCCCCAGAACGGATTGGCGCCGATCAGACCTTCCTCATCCCAGGCGTGCCGGGTGAATTCGTTGGGTTGGCGCCACTGGGCCGAATTCAGGTGGATGCGCGCGGCGACGGCGCCGGCCTGGTGGAACAGCGCCTCGATGTCGCCATCGGCGCTCAGGCCCTGTTCGGCGGAGCCCAGGGTGCTGCCGCCAAGCCAGCCGAGCATGTCGACGAAGCGCGGCTCCGCCAGTGCGGTGCTGCGTACCTCGGCCAGGTGTTCGCCGCTGCGGGTGCGGATGATGCTGGGCACGCCGATGCCGCCGGCGGCCAGTTGCTCCATCCAGGTCAGCTCGGAACGCAGCGCCGCCTCGCTGTGGTAGCCGCCGCGGTGCACGCGCAGGGCGCTACGGGTGCCGTCGCTGCGGGTGGCGCAGAACACCGCGTTCTCGCGGTACTTGAGCAGTTCCAGGCCGACGAAGTCGCCGTCCCAGTGGTGCAGGGCGTCCAGCGCCAGGTCGCGCAGGCAGGCGATCTGCTGGTCATGGTCGAGCAAAGAGAAGTCAGTCATGCCGGTTTCCTTCAAAGCTCGCCCAGGACCTGGTCCAGGGTGTGGATGAACAGCTCGCCGTGTTCGCCCTGGAAGGGCAGTGGCGGGCGAATCTTGAGGATGTTGTCGTCGCCGCCGATCTTGCTGATCAACACGCCGCGCTGGCGCATCGCGTTGACGATGCGCCGTGCCTCCGGGCCTGCCGGCTCGCGGCTGGTGCGGTCGCGCACCAGTTCCACGGCGAAGAACAGGCCCTGGCCGCGCACGTCGCCGATGATCGAGTGGCGCTCGGCGAGTCGATGCAGTTCGGCGCTGAGGCGAGCTCCCTGGCGCCGGGCGTTGCCTTGCAGGTCCTCTTCGGCGATCACGTCGAGCACCGCCTG
This sequence comes from Pseudomonas nicosulfuronedens, assembly GCF_005877905.1. Taxonomy (GTDB): domain Bacteria; phylum Pseudomonadota; class Gammaproteobacteria; order Pseudomonadales; family Pseudomonadaceae; genus Pseudomonas; species Pseudomonas nicosulfuronedens. The sequence goes on from NZ_SWDV01000018.1 coordinate 82,834, forward strand.
GCCGACGGCCGCGGCCACGGGCGAGCCGCCGAAGGTGTTGAAGTACAGGTTGGCGCGGCCGAAGGATTCGACGCGCTCGCGGCTGGTCACCAGACCGGCCAGGGGGAAACCGTTGCCCATGGGCTTGCCGAGGGTGACGATGTCCGGCACCAGCGGGTGTGACTGGTGGCCCCACAGGTGATCACCGGTGCGGGCGAAGCCCGATTGCACCTCGTCGGCGATCAGCAGGCCGCCGGCCTCGCGCACCAGCTTGGCGACGCGCTCCAGGTAGCCGGCCGGCAGGCGCGGGATGCCTTCGTTGGCGAACAGCGTGTCGATCAACATGGCCGCGAGGCCTACGCCGGCCGCCTGCAGCTCGGCAATGGCTTCGGCGACCTTGGCGACATAGCGGTCGGCGACCTGCTCGGGCGTGCCGTCCGCGTGGTACAGGCAGGGGATAGGCACGGCCCGCGCATGGGCCGAGAACGGCTCCGAACTGGGCAGCGCGGTGGTCACCGCCGCTAGCGTGGTGGTGTTGCCGTGGTAGTTGTAGTCGCTGACGATGATGCCCTTGTTGCCGGTGGCGAAGCGCGCCATGCGCAGGGCCAGTTCGTTGGCCTCGCTGCCGGTGCAGGTGAACATCAGGCTGTCCAGCGGGTCGGCGAAGGTCGCGGTGAGGCTTTCGGCGTAGCGCACCACGCGTTCATTGAGGTAGCGGGTGTGGATGTTCAGCGTCGCCGCCTGTTCGGCCATGGCGGCTACCACTCTGGGGTGGCAGTGACCGACGCAGGGCACGTTGTTGTAGCAGTCCAGGTAGCGCTTGCCGGCGGCGTCGATGAGCCAGACGCCTTCGCCTTGCACCAGTTCCAGCGGCTCGTCATAGAACAGCGGCGAAGCATCGCCCATGACCTGGTGGCGGCGTTGCAGCAGGGTTGCTTCAGACATTCTCGGCATTCTCCAGGGGCTTGCCGGCGCGGCTCGCGGCGCGCAGCAGGTAGTTGAGGATCAGTGCGACGACCACCAGGGCCAGGGCGCTGAGCATCGCCACTTCCAGCTGGAAGCAGGCAGCGATCACCACCAGCGTCAGCAGCATGCCGACGCTGGCCACGGCCGGGCCGCCGCGCAGGCGGAAGGGGCGCACCAGGCCGGGCTGGGTGCGGTGCAGGCGCAGGTAGGCGGCGAACAGCACCAGGTGGCAGCTGCCCAGCAGCAGGACGATGCACAGCAGGAGTTTTTCCGGCGGCACCAGGGTGAGCGGCAGGCCGATCACGGTCAGCACCAGCAGGGCCACGTAGGGCGAGCCACGACGGTTGGTGCGGGCGAGAGCGGCGGGGAAGAAGCCGTCGCGGGCCAGGGCGAACAGTTGGCGGGAGGCGGAGAACACCACCGAGAAGAAGGTCGCCAGCAGGCCGCACACGGCGCCGGAGCCGACCAGCAAGGGCAGCCAGTCGCGCTCGCCGTAGAGTCCGCCGTGGGTCATGGCGGCGTACAGCGGATCACCCGCGTTGCCGACCACTTCCACGCCGGCAGCGCCCGGCGCGCTGATTACCACGGTCAGGGCGGTCAGCAGCAGGGTGCCGACGGCGGCGATGATCCCGCGCGGCATGCTGCGGCCCGGTTCGGCGGCTTCCTCGGCAGCGGAGGCGACCTGCTCCAGGCAGATGAACATCCAGATGGCGAAGGGGACGCAGGCGAACACGCCGGAGACGCTCACGCCCGGCAGTGCGCTGCCGGATGTAGCCAGCAGATTCTCCCAGTGCACGTGGGGCAGCATGGCGCCGCCGAAGGCGAGCAGTGCGATGGCTGCCACCGCGCCGGCCAGCAGGGTCAGCCCGAGAGCCTCGCCCACGCCGATGATGTGGATGCCGATGATCACCGCGAACAGGCCGATGCGTACCGGCCAGCCGCCGAAGCCGAACACCGATTCCATGTAGGCGGCGAGGAAGTTGGCGGCCGCGCCGGTGCCGATGGTCAAAGCCAGTGCACAGGCGGCACCGACCAGGTAGCCGACGAAGGGTCCGAAGGCCAGCTGTGCGTAGGCGAACACGCCGCCAGCGTGGGGCCGGGCGGTGGAGAGTTCGCACACGCACAGTGCCAGGCCGCCGCAGAGCACGGCCATCAGCAGGGTGGCGACGAGCATGTTGGCCCAGCCGCTACTGGCCAGGCCGTAGTTCCAGCCGGAGAACTGCCCGGCGATGACCAGTGAAATGCCGAGCCCGGCGATCTGGGGCCAGCGGAGTACGCCTTGTTTGAGCATGGTGGTTGTCCCTTGCCTTTGATTGATCGAAGTAGTGAGCGGCAGTCAGCCGCGTGCGCCTGGGCGCAGCGGGCAAGGGAGATGGCCGGCGGATGCCGACGGTTGAATGCGTGGAGTCATGGGGCGGCCCTTCTTGTTGTTTTATGGGGTGGTGCACGCGCCCGCCGTCAGGAGCAGCGGGCAGGGAGAAGGTACGGAGGGCGCGGGGTGGGGCGATATCAGAAATGCGCAAAGACGCAAGGTGGGGTTTTCCGCGGGAGAAGGCAGAGGGGGCCAGGCGGCTCCGATGGGGCGGAAACTGGTAGGAGCGAGCTTGCTCGCGAACAGCATGCGTAGGATGCGTCAGGGGTGAGGCAGGTTCGCGAGCAAGATCGCTCCTACGAAGAGCCGATCGTGCCAGGACCGCAACGCGCATGACGCGCCAGCGTTATCCGCCCTACGCGCTACAGGGTGTGGTGCAGGCATAAAAAAACCGGCCCGAAGGCCGGTCGAGAATGACACTGGAGTTGCAGCGATCAGCGCATCACGCGCGCTTGAGCACCAGGGTCAGAATGTCGTAGCTGGCGACCAGTTCACCCAGCTGGTTGGTGACTTCCACGTCCCAGGCCACCACGCCCTGCGGTTCGCCCTTGGGGCTCTTCTTGCCCTGGTCGATCTTGCGCTTGCAGGTCAGGCGGGCCTGGATGGTGTCGCCGATGCCCACCGGGTTGATGAAGCGCAGGGTGTCCAGGCCGTAGTTGGCCAGCACCGGGCCGACGCCGGGGGAGACGAACAGGCCGGCCGCCGCCGAGAGCACGAAGTAGCCGTGGGCGATACGCTTGCCGAACTGCGAGTCCTTCGCCGCCAGCTCGTCGAAGTGCATGTAGAAGTGGTCGCCCGACAGGCAGCCGAAGTTCACCAGGTCGGCCTCGGTGACGGTACGGCGATGGGTCAGCAGCGATTCGCCGATCTTCAGATCGTCGAAGTAGCGGCGGAACGGGTGCACCTCGGTCTCGTACACCTTGGCGCCGCGCACGTATTCGCCGGTGACGGCCATCAACATGCTCGGCGAGCCCTGCACGGCGGTACGTTGCAGGTAGTGCTTCACTGCGCGCAGGCCACCCAGCTCTTCACCACCGCCGGCGCGACCGGGGCCGCCGTGCTTGAGCACCGGCAGCGGCGAGCCGTGGCCGGTGGATTCGGCGGCGGATTCGCGGTCGAGGATATGCAGGCGACCGTGCAGTGCGCCCATGACCGGAACGACTTTCGCGGCGACCTGCGGGTCGCGGGTGATCAGGCTGGCCACCAGGCTGCCCTTGCCGCGTGCGGCCAGGGCCACTGCCTCGTCGATGTCGTCGTAGGTCATCAGGGTGGTCACCGGGCCGAAGGCCTCGATGTCGTGGGCACCGCCTTCGGCGTGCGGATCACGGCTGCGCAGCAGGGTCGGGGCGAAGAACGCGCCTTCGGCCACGCCGTCGCCGCGTGGAGCGAAACCGTCCTTCGCGCCGAAGAGCAGATCGCTGGACTTCAGCAGGGCTTCCACGCGCTCGGCGACGTCGGCCTGCTGCGCGTGGGAGGCCAGGGCGCCCATCTTCACGCCTTCCACCGATGGGTCACCGACCACGACCTTGGCCAGGCGCTCACGCAGGCGTTCGGCGACGGCGTCGACGTGCTTGGCGGGGACGATGGCGCGGCGGATGGCGGTGCATTTCTGCCCGGCCTTGACGGTCATCTCACGGGCTACTTCCTTGACGAAGAGGTCGAATTCTTCATCGTCCGGGGTGACGTCCGGGGCAAGGATGGCGCAGTTGAGCGAATCGGCCTCGGCGTTGAACGGCACCGAGTTGCGGATCAGGTTGGCGTTCACGCGCAGCTTGGCGGCGGTGTCGGCGGAGCCGGTGAAGGTCACCACGTCCTGGCCTTGCAGACGGTCCAGCAGGTCGCCGGTGCCACCGATGATCAGCTGCAGGCTGCCAGCCGGGAGCAGGCCGGACTCGTGCATCACGCGCACGGCGGCTTCAGTGATGTAGCTGGTGGCAGTGGCCGGTTTGACGATGCAGGGCATGCCGGCGAGGAAGCTCGGCGCGAACTTCTCCAGCATCCCCCAGATGGGGAAGTTGAAGGCGTTGATGTGCACGGCGATACCGCCGCGCGGCACCAGGATGTGGCTGCCGGCGAACTTGCCGGTCTTGCCCAGCGGCATGGCCGGGCCTTCGTGGACGACGTTGCCCGAGGGCAGCTCGCGGCCGCCGACGCCGGCGTAGGCGAACAGCGTACCGGCGCCGCCTTCGATGTCGATCCAGCTGTCGGCGCGAGTGGCGCCGCTGTGGCGGGAAATCTCGTAGAGCTGTTCCTTGCGCTCGGTGAGGTACAGCGCCAGGGCCTTCAGGCGTTGGGCGCGCTGCTGGAAGTCCATGGACATCAGTTCTTTCAGGCCCTGCTCGCGGGCATGGGCGACGGCTTCGGCGAAATCCAGTGCCTCTTCGTGGGTGCGTGCCACGGTCTGGCCGTTGAGCGCGCTTCGCAGCGCCTGGGCGCCGTGCTGGCCGACCCAGCGGCCGCCGATGAAACTTTGCAGGATTGGCTCTTGGGCCATGGTTGTCTTCCTCCGGATCGCTACGCAAGGGTGCCGGCTGGTGCCGGTGACCGCCGCGCCGGGTGGGCGTCGGCGGCGCTTAATTAATTGGCGGGACTAAGCCGCCGGAAAAGGTCCGCCAGGGTCCTTGTGGGGCGCTGGCGGTGGAGCTGAATCGTTGTCGCAGAAGGCGAGCCTGCTCGACGCCGGCCTTGCCGGCGGTTCGCGGACAAGGTCCGCTCCTACGCAAAGCGCGCCGGGACCACCCTGTAGGAGCGGACTTTGTCCGCGAATCCTTCTGCGCATGCCGGGGCTGCGGCAGAGTGCGGTTCGCGAGCAAGGACTAGGCGTCCCCCTCGGTCCTGCAGGAACGGCTCAGAGCTGGTCGAAATCGAGTACGACGTTGTCGCTGACCGGATACGCCTGGCAGCTCAGCACGTAGCCGGCCGCCACTTCGTAATCCTCCAGGGCGAAGTTGCTGTCCATTTCCACTTCTCCGGAAACCACCTTGCACTTGCAGGTCGAGCACACGCCGGCCTTGCAGGAGTAGGGCAGTTCGGCGCCCTGGGCATTGCCGGCGTCGAGCACGCTGACGCTGTTGCGGGCCAGTTCGAAGGACAGCTCGCGGCCATCGCTGATCACGGTGATCCGGCTCTTCGCGCTGTCGACTGCGGCGGCGGCCTGGCGGGCTTCGCGCTTGCTCTCGCTGCCGGCGGCGGCGAACAGTTCGAAGTGGATGCGCTCGGCCGGCATGCCATTGCCCTTGAGCTGGTCGCGCACGGTCTCGGTCATTGCCTGCGGGCCGCAGATGAAGGCAGCGTCCAGGCTCTTCACGTCGAGCCAGCGGCTGAACAGCTGGCCGCACTTGTCGGCGTCGATGCGGCCGTTGTAGAGGTCGACGTCCTGCTGTTCGCGGCTGAACACGAAGATCAGGTTGAGGCGCTGCAGGTAGCGGTTCTTCAGGTCTTCGAGCTGTTCGCGGAACATCGCGGCGTTGCTGGAGCGGTTGCCGTAGAGCAGGGTGACGCGGCTGTTCGGCTCGGTTTCCAGGGTGGTCTTGACGATCGACAGGATCGGCGTGATGCCGCTGCCGGCGGCGACCGCCAGGTAGTTGCCGTGGCGTGCCGGGTCCAGTGCGACGTTGAAGTGGCCGGCTGGCGGCATGACTTCCAGGCTGGCGCCGACCTTCAGCGACTCGTTGGCGTAGGCAGAAAAACGCCCGCCCGGCACGCGCTTGATCGCCACGCGCAGCTCGCCATCATTCACGCCGCTGCAGATGGAGTAGGAGCGGCGCACTTCCTCGCCGTCGAGCTGGGTGCGCATGACCAGGTGCTGGCCGTGCTGGAAGCGGAAGCTGTCGGCCAGGTCCGTCGGGACGTCGAAGGCGATGGACACGGCGTCGCGGGTTTCGGCGCGTACTTCCTTGATTTTCAGGCTGTGGAACTTGCTCATTGTTCTTCTCCGGCGGCGTTGCCGCTCAGATGCACTTGAAGTAGTCGAACGGCTCGCGGCAGTCGACACAGCGGTACAGCGCCTTGCAGGCGGTCGAGCCGAACTCGCTGAGCAGCTCGGTGTGCGCGCTGCCGCACTGTGGGCAGCACACTTCCGGGCTTTCACCGAGCAGGCTGCGCTTGCTGGTGCTGCCGGACGGCGGTGCGATGCCGTAGACGCGCAGCGCTTCGCGGCCGCTGTCGCTGATCCAGTCGGTGGTCCACGCCGGGTTCAGCCGGCGCTCCAGTTGCGGCGCGGCGAAGCCGGCGTGCTCCAGGGCGTGCTGGATGTCCTGCTCGATGACCTCGGTGGCCGGGCAACCGGAGTACGTCGGGGTGACTACCACGTGCAGATGCCCGTCCTGCCAGTCGAGGCCGCGGACGATGCCGAGGTCGACCACGCTGACCACCGGCACTTCCGGGTCCATCACCGCGCCGAGCACGTGCCAGGCGCGGCTGAGGTCGTCAGCCGTGCCGGCACGGGCGCCGCGATCGCTGGTAATCAGCTCACCAGGTCGCATCGGGGTAGGCCCGTTGGAGGAACTGCATCTCGGCCAGCAGAATGCCCAGGTGCTCGGTATGCAGGCCACGGCGGCCGCTGAGGTAGAAGTTCACCGCCGGTTCGGGCACCGGCAGGGTCGCGGCGGCGAAGATGTCGGCGACCTTGGACTTCCAGGCGGCGGCCAGCTCGGTCGGGTTCGGTGCGATCCCGGCTTCGAACAGGCGCTGCTCGATGTCGTCTGCGTTGCAGAGTTCGACGGTAAAACGCCACACCTGCGGAATCGCCGCGAGCATGCGCGCATGGCTTTGCTCGGTGCCATCGCCCAGGCGCTGCATCCATTCGCCGGAGCGACGCAGGTGGTAGGTGACTTCCTTCAGGCCCTTGGCGGCGATGGCGGCGATGCGCTCGTCGCTGGAGCTGCTCAGGGCGTGCAGTACATGGAAGTGCCAGGTGTCATAGAGGAACTGCTTGGTGATGGTCACGGCGAAGTCGCCGTTGGGCTGCTCGACCAGCAACAGGTTGCGGAAGGCCCGCTCATCGCGGCGGAAGGCCAGGGCATCGGCGTCGCGGCCGTCGTCCAGCAGTTCCACGGCGTATTCGTACCAGTTGCGTGCCTGGCCCACGAGGTCGAGGCCGACGTTCATCAGCGCCAGTTCTTCTTCCAGCGCCGGGGCGTGGCCGCACCATTCGCAAAGGCGCTGGCCCTGAATCAGGGCGCTGTCGGCGAGGCGCAGCAGGTATTCGATCTTGTCGTTGTTCGGGTTCATCGCACGCGTCTCACATGTGGCCGACTTCGGGCGGCAGCTCGTAGAAGCTGGCGTGGCGGTAGACCTTGTCCTGCGACGGATCGAACAGCGGATCCTTTTCGTCGGGGGAGGAGGCGGTGATCAGCGCGGAGGGCACGACCCACAGGCTCACGCCTTCGTTGCGGCGGGTGTACAGCTCGCGGGCGTTCTCGATGGCCATGGCGGCGTCGGCGGCGTGGACGCTGCCGACGTGCTTGTGGTTCAGGCCGTGTTTGCTACGCACGAATACTTCGAACAAAGTCCACTCGGACATGACTTTTCTCTCCTCGCGGCTCAGGCGGCGTCTTTTTTCTGTTGTTGTTTGCGGGCATAGGCGACCGCAGCTTCGCGGACCCAGGCGCCGTCTTCGATGGCTTTGCGGCGGGTAGCGACGCGCTCGGTGTTGCACGGGCCGTTGCCCTTGAGCACTTCGTAGAACTCTTCCCACTGGATGTCGCCGAAGTCGTAGTGGCCGCGCTCCTCGTTCCACTTCAGGTCCGGGTCCGGGGCGGTGCAGCCGAGCAGTTCGAGCTGCGGCACGGTCTGGTCGACGAAGCGCTGGCGCAGCTCGTCGTTGCTTTGCCGCTTGATCTTCCAGGCCATGGACTGGGCGCTGTTGGGGGAGTCGGCGTCGCTGGGACCGAACATCATCAGGGCCGGCCACCAGAGGCGGTTGATGGCGTCCTGGACCATGTCCTTCTGCGCCTGGTTGCCGTGGCGCATCATGGTCAGGAGGATTTCGTAGCCCTGGCGCTGGTGGAAACTCTCTTCCTTGCAGATGCGGATCATCGCGCGCGAGTACGGGCCGTAGGAGGTGCGCTGCAGCACCACCTGGTTGACGATCGCCGCGCCATCCACCAGCCAGCCCACCGCGCCCATGTCGGCCCAGTTCAGCGTCGGGTAGTTGAAGATGCTCGAGTACTTGGCCTTGCCGCTGTGCAGCTTGGCGATCTCGGCGTCACGGTCGGCGCCCAGGGTTTCCATGGCGCTGTAGAGGTAGAGGCCGTGGCCAGCCTCGTCCTGGATCTTCGCCATCAGCTGCAGTTTGCGCTTGAGGGTCGGGGCGCGGGTCACCCAGTTGCCCTCGGGCAGCATGCCGACGATCTCGGAGTGGGCGTGCTGGGAAATCTGCCGGATCAGCGTCTGCCGGTAGGCGTCGGGCATCCAGTTCTTTGCCTCGATCTTCACCTCGGCATCGATCTTTTCCTGGAAGGCACGTTCCTCGGGGGACATCTCCTCCAGCGCCTTGATGCGCTTCACGCCGGTCTCAACCAGTTGTGCGTACATGCTGTGTCTCCAGCCTTTTGTCTTGTTCGTGGGACGGCCTTGGCCATGGCGGTATTTTTAAATGATACAGAAATGAATGTCTAACACTAAATGATGTGTCGTAATTGGATTCTGTATCGCTTTAGCAGTTTTTGGCGTTGTTGTGGGCGCAAGAGGGAGCGCGTTTCATGGATTTAAATACATGAAAATCGCTGATTGTGCGGGTATTTGATGGCGTTATGAGGCGTAACCGTTTGCGTGCTGTGCGCACTGCCCATGCCTTGGAAATACGATGAAGCGATACGAAAATTTATTCTTATGAGTGAATCGTATGCGGATGTTAGGGGTTGTAGGAGCGAGCTTGCTCGCGAACCCACCCAGCGCCGGAGCTGCCGGGAAAATCGTTCGAGAGCAAGCTCGCTCCTACAAAGGGCCGTGCGAGTTGGCAGGGGCCGGCATCAGGCCTGGACGATCACCTGGAAGCCGCCAAAGATCATGCGCTGGCCGTCGAAAGGCATGTCGTTGAAGTCGGTCTTCATTCGCGCATCCTCCATGAACTTCTTCATCCCTTCGTCGCGCGCGGCCTTGCTGGGCCAGGTGATCCAGGAGAACACCACGATTTCGCCCTCCTTGAGCTTCACTGCCATGGGGAAGGAGGTCACCTTGCCCTCGGGTACGTCATCGCCCCAGCACTCGACGACGCTCAGGGCGCCATGCTCCTTGAACAGCGCCGCCGCCTTGCGTGCAACTTCGATGTAGCGCTCGCGGCTGGCGGTGGGTACGGGTACGAGGAAGCCATCGACATAGTTCATCGTTCATCTCCTGGGTGTGGCGGACGGCGGGTGCCGCCTGCCTTTGAGGAATAGTCGAAGGGCGGGGTGACGGATCGACAGGGAAGGGCGGTGGGGCGACAGGTGGTCGTCGAATCGCCTGGCGGCGAATCGGGGCGGGCGCGATGCACTGTGCCCGGCTTTCGGAATCGTGTCATCCGCGATGGATTTCGCGGACAAGGTCCGCTCCTACAGGTTGGCTGCGGAGCTGCTTTCGTAGGAGCGGATCTTATCCGCGAATCGCCGGCAAGGCCGGCGTTTAGAGGGCGGGAAAAGAAAAGCCCCGCCGAGGCGGGGCTTTCTGACGACGCCGACCGATCAGCCCTTGGGCCGATTGTCGTAGACGTGGCAGGCCTTGCCTTCCGAGCGCTTGAGGCTGTGGGACGGCTGCACCAGCACGCGGGCGCTGACGCCGATGTGGGTCTTGATCTGCTTGCCCAGCTCGCTGCCGATGGCCTTCTGTTCGTCCGCCGACAGGCCTTGCTGGTCGTGGCGCAGTTCGACATGCACGTCGATGCAGTCGAGGTTGCCGTTGCGGTGCAGGTGGATCTCGTAGCACTCGGCGAGCTGCTTGATCTTCAGTACCTGCTCCTCGACCTGGGTCGGGAACACGTTGACGCCGCGGATGATCAGCATGTCGTCGCTGCGGCCGGTGATCTTGTCGATGCGCCGCATCGGCCGCGCGGTGCCCGGCAGCAGGCGGGTCAGGTCGCGGGTGCGGTAGCGGATCATCGGCAGCGCTTCTTTCGACAGCGAGGTGAACACCAGCTCGCCGTACTGGCCGTCGGGCAGTACCGCGCCGGTCGCCGGGTCGATGATCTCGGGGTAGAAGTGGTCTTCCCAGACGGTCGGGCCGTCCTTGGTCTCGGCGCACTCCATGGCCACGCCCGGCCCCATGATTTCCGAGAGGCCGTAGATGTCCAGGGCAGTGATGCCCATGCGCTCTTCGACAGCGCGACGCAGCTCGGCGGTCCAGGGTTCCGCGCCGAAGATGCCCAGGCGCAGCTTGAGGCTGTGCGGGTCGACGCCCTGGCGCTCGATCTCGTCGGCGATGTTGAGCATGTAGGACGGGGTGACCATGATGATGTCCGGCTGGAAATCGCGGATCAGCTGGACCTGCTTCTCGGTCTGACCGCCGGACATCGGGATCACGGTGCAGCCCAGGCGCTCGGCGCCGTAGTGCGCGCCCAGGCCGCCGGTGAACAGGCCGTAGCCGTAGGACACGTGCACCTTGTCACCCTTGCGGCCGCCGGCGGCGCGAATGGAGCGCGCCACCACGTTGGCCCAGGTGTCGATGTCGTTCTGCGTGTAGCCGACCACCGTGGGCTTGCCGGTGGTGCCGCTGGAGGCGTGCAGGCGCACGATCTCGCTCTGCGGTACGGCGAACATGCCGTAGGGGTAGTTGTCGCGCAGGTCGTTCTTGCCGGTGAAGGGGAACTTGGCAAGATCGTCCAGGGAAGTCAGGTCGTCCGGGTGTACGCCGGCTTCGGCGAAGCGCTTCTGGTACAGCGGGACGTTGTCGTGGGCATGCTTGAGACTCCAGCGCAAGCGCTCCAGCTGGTGCTGGCGCAATTCGTCGACACTGGCGGTTTCCATCGGGTCAAGCAGGGCGCGTTCGGCATCATGGTACATGTTCATGGGTTCACTCGATTTGTTCTTGTACGCCAGCCCCGGTGAGGGCTGCGAGTGTCATGGGAGCAGGATAGCGCCCCCGTTCGCGGAAGGATTCGAACCCCTGCCAGAGACTTTGCTCTGCCTGCCAGTCGTTGCACGGAGGCGACTGGCGGTGCGGGGTTCGATCCGGCCGATGGATCAGATCCGTTCGATGATCAGGGCGATGCCCTGGCCGACGCCGATGCACATGGTGCACAGGGCGTAGCGGCCGCCGCGTTCCTCCAGCTCATGCAGGGCGGTGGTGACCAGGCGCGCGCCGCTCATGCCCAGTGGGTGGCCGAGTGCAATGGCGCCGCCGTTGGGGTTCACCCGCACGTCGTCGTCCGCAAGACCGAGCTCGCGCAGCACGGCAAGGCCCTGGGCGGCGAAGGCTTCGTTCAGTTCGATCACGTCCATGTCGTTCAGCGACAGGCCAGCCAGTTCCAGCACCTTGCGGGTCGCCGGTACCGGGCCGATGCCCATGATTCGCGGTTCGACGCCGGCGGTGGCCATGGCGACGACGCGGGCGCGGGCCTTCAGGCCGTGGCGCGCGGCAGCGGCCGGGGTCGCCATCAGCAGGGCACAGGCGCCGTCGTTGACGCCCGAGGCGTTGCCGGCGGTGACGCTGCCGTTCTCGCGGAACGGCGTGCCGAGCTTGGCCAGTTGTTCGAGGGTGGTATCACCGCGCGGATGTTCATCCTGCTCGACCACCTTGGCCGGGCCTTTGCGCTGGGGGATTTCCACCGGGACGATTTCCTTCGCCAGGCGGCCATTGGCCTGGGCGGCGGCGGCCTTGTGCTGGCTGCGCAGGGCAAACGCGTCCTGATCTTCGCGGCTGATGTTGAATTGCTCGGCGACGTTTTCCGCCGTCTCGGGCATGGAATCGATGCCGAACTGTTGCTTCATCAGTTTGTTGACGAAGCGCCAGCCGATGGTGGTGTCGAAGATTTCCGCGCTGCGACCGAAGGCCTGCTCGGACTTGCCCATCACGAACGGTGCGCGGGACATGGATTCCACGCCGCCGGCGAGCATCAATCCGGCCTCGTTGCAGCGCAGGGTGCGGGCGGCGCTGCCTACCGCATCGAGGCCCGAGCCGCACAGGCGGTTGAGCGTGGTGCCCGGCACGCTCACCGGCAGGCCGGCGAGCAGGGAGGCCATGTGGGCAACGTTGCGGTTGTCTTCGCCGGCCTGGTTGGCGCAGCCGAAGATCACGTCATCGATGGCGCTCCAGTCCAGCTCCGGGTGGCGCCGCATCAGGGCCTTCATCGGAATCGCCGCGAGGTCGTCGGCGCGTACGCCGGACAGCGCACCGGCGTAGCGGCCAATGGGCGTGCGCACCGCGTCGATGATCAGGGCGTCGGTGAGGTCTGTCATTCGGAGGTCTCCTGCGCCAGCACGGTGCCGCGCACTTTGTAGGATTTGCCGTGGAACAGGGCGATCAGCTGGCCCTGGGAATTCTCGATGCGTACGTCGTAGTTGCCGGTGCGGCCGCTGCGGCTCTGCTCGCAGGCGCTGGCGATCAGCTCGTCGCCCTCGCGGGCCGGTGCCACGTAGTCGATGCTGCAGCCGATGGCGACGGTGGCGTCGTTGTAGCTGTTGCAGGCAAAGGCGAAGGCCGAGTCGGCGAGGGCGAACAGGTAGCCGCCGTGGCAGGTGCCGTGGCCCTGGATCATGTCCTCGCGTACGCGCATCGACAGCTTGGCGCTGCCCGGGCCGGCATCCAGCAACTGGATGCCCATGCGCCGGGTGGCCTGGTCGCGCTCGTACATCGCCTCGGCGCAGGCGCGGGCGAGTTGGGTGGCGTCAGTCATGGAAAGCTCTCCCTTCCGCGTGCAGGCGGCGCAGCAGCAGGGACGGGCGGTAGCGGTCCTCGCCATAGGCGGCCTGCAGGTTGTCGAGCACGCGCAGCACGTTACCGATGCCGATCTGCCCGGCCCAGGCCAACGGGCCTTGCGGGTAGTTCACGCCAGCACGCATGGCGAGGTCGATGTCACTGGCGCTGCCGACGCCTTGCAGCACGGCATCGGCGCCCTCGTTGGCGAGCATCGCGACGGTGCGCAGCACGGCGAGGCCGGGGCTGTCGCTCAGGCGACTGGCGGCGATGCCGGCCTTGGCCAGCAGGGCGACGGCCTGGTCCAGTGCGTCGGGCGTGGTATCGGCCGAGCAGGAAATGCCCAGGCGCGAGGCCTTGGTGTAATCCAGTGCCAGGTCGATCAGCACCAGGTTGCGCAGGCCGTCTTCCTTGGCGCGCTGGCTGGCGAGGCGGCCGTCGGAGAGGGCGATCACTGCATCGCCGACGCGTAGCAGGCCAGTGCCGGCGCGCTGGGTGATCTCGATGCCCGCATCCTTGAATCGCTGAACCAGCGGTTGGGCGACGCCCAGATCGCCCTCCAGTACGCAGGTGCTGATGTTCGTGGTGCTGCTCAGGTTGGCCGGCTGCGGGCGCTCGGCATCTTCCGCGTAGTCGTAGAAGCCTCGGCCGCTCTTGCGGCCGAGTCGGCCGGCATCCACCAGTTCCTTCTGGATCAGCGAAGGCTGGAAGCGGAAGTCGCCGTAATAGGCCGCGAACACCGAGCAGGTGACGGCGTAGTTGACGTCGTGGCCGATCAGGTCGGTCAGCTCGAAGGCGCCCATGCGGAAGCCGCCGGCGTCGCGCATCAGCGCATCCAGCGTGGCGCAATCGGCAGCGCCTTCCTGCAGCAGGCGCAAGCTTTCGGCGTAGAAGGGGCGCGCTACGCGGTTGACGATGAAGCCGGGTGTGGACTTGGTATGAACCGGCTTCTTGCCCCAGGCCAGCGAGGTGGCGTAGAGGCTGTCGGACAGCGCCGGATCGGTGGCCAGGCCGGAGACGACTTCTACCAGCGCCATCAGCGGCGCCGGGTTGAAGAAGTGCATGCCAACCACCTGTTGCGGACGCTTGAGACCGGCCGCCAGGCTGGTGATGGACAACGAGGAGGTATTGCTGGCGAGAACGCAGTCTTCGCCACACAGCGCTTCCAGTTGCTGAAACAGGCCGCGCTTGACCTCCAGGTTCTCGACGATGGCTTCGATGACCAGCTTCGAATCGGCGAGCGCCTCGATGGCCTCCACCGGCTGCAGGCGCGCGACGATGGCGCTGCGATCTTCGGCGCCCAGTTTGCCTTTCTCCACCAGCCGGCCAAGCTGGCGGTCGATGCCATCGATGGCCTGGGCAGCGGCGCCGGGGCGGTTGTCGTAGAGTTTTACCGGGTGGCCGGCCTGGGCGGCGACCTGGGCAATGCCCGCGCCCATGGCGCCGGCGCCGATCACCGCGACTTTCGCGTCTTTAGACAGTGCGCTCATCGATCAGCGGCCCTTGAAGCTGGGGGTGCGTTTTTCCATGAAGGCGGATACGCCCTCGCGGTAGTCCTCGCTGCGCCCGGCCAGGCGCTGCAGGTCGCGCTCCAGCTCCAGCTGTTCGTCGAAGCTGTTGTTCAGGCTGGCGTTGAGGCTGCGCTTGATCAGCGCCAGGCCATAGGTCGGCTGGGTGGCGAGATGACGGGCGAGCTTGAGCGCTTCCTCGCGCAGGCTGGCGTCGTCCACCACCTGGTAGATCAGCCCCCATTGCTCGGCCTGCTCGGCGGTCAGGCGATTACCCAGCAGGGCGAGCGCCTTGGCGCGGGCCATGCCGACCAGGCGCGGCAGGGTCCAGGTGCCGCCGGAGTCGGGGATCAGGCCGATCTTGCAGAAGGCCTGGATGAAGCTGGCCGAGCGCGCCGCCAGCACCAGGTCGCAGGCCAGCGGAATGTTCGCGCCAGCGCCAGCGGCCACGCCGTTCACCGCGCAGATGACCGGGAGCGGCAGGTCGCGCAGGGTGCGGATCAGCGGGTTGTAGAACTGCTCGATGGACTGGCCCAGGTCGGGCGCCTCGGCACCCGGCGCGACATTGCGGTCGGACAGGTCCTGGCCTGCACAGAAACCGCGACCTTCGCCGGTCAGCAGCAAGACACGGGTCTCGGGGTTCTGCCGGACCTGCTTGAGCGCCTCGCGTACTTCGCCGTGCATGGCGGTGTTGAAGCTGTTCAGCTGCTCGGGGCGATTCAGGCTGAGGAGGGCGACGCCGTCCTCGATGGAAAACAGGATGTGCTCGAAGTTCATGGGCGGACTCGCTCCATCAAAGGGCAGGCTTTTGCCAGAAAAGAAAGGGGGGTGCGCTCAGCGGTCCCGGCTCTACTGGCCAAGGAAGGCCGGCTTGCGCTTTTCCTGGAAGGCGCGGATGCCTTCGTCGCGGTCGGCGGTGCCGGCCAGCAGGGTGAAGGCGTGGCGTTCGAAGCGCAGGCCGCTGGCCAGATCGGTGTCCTGGGCCTTGAGCAGCGCTTCCTTGGCCAGGCGCACGGCCAGTGGCGCCTTGGCGGCGATGCTCCTGGCGACCTGCAGGGCGCGCTCGACAGTGAATTCGGGTTGGGTGACTTCGCTGACCAAACCGGCGCGCTGGGCGTGGCGCGCATCGATGGCTTCGCCGGTGAGTACCATCTGCATCGCCAGCGGCTTGCCCACGGCGCGCAGCAGGCGTTGGGTGCCGCCTGCGCCCGGCATGATGCCGAGATTGATTTCCGGCTGGCCGAAGCGGGCGTCTTCCCCGGCGATCAGGATGTCAGCGTGCATCGCCAGCTCGCAGCCGCCACCCAGGGCAAAGCCGTTGACGGCGGCGATCAGCGGTTTGGAGAAGGCAGCGATGCGCTGCCAGTAGCCGACGCGCGGATCGTTGAGGATGCCGACCAGGTCGCGCTCGGCCATTTCCTTGATGTCGGCGCCGGCAGCGAACGCCTTGCGGCTTCCGGTCAGCACCACGGCGCGGGTTTCGACGTCCTGTTCGGCGGCGTCCAGTTCACTGGCCAGTTCGCCGAGCAGTTCGGTGTTCAGGGCGTTCAGCGCCTCGGGGCGCTGCAATGTAATCAGGCGGACGCCTGCTTCAGGCATCTGAACGGCAAGGGTGCGAGGCATGACATCGTCCTCAGGCTGCACGCGCGGCTGCATGGCCGGCTGTATTGGAATTATGGGAGGCAGGCGTTGCCCGACTCCGGCCTTCCCGCAGTATAGGCCTAAAGCGATACAAGAAAACAACTACGAAAGTTTAATCGCGTGTCTAAAATGTTTCTGGCGGTGCCACAGGGCAGGTATCAAAGGTGGCTGATGACGGTCTTGAGTACAGCGTATTTGCTGGTTTTATAAGGCTTTTTGTTGTTCTTTCGTGGTTGGTCAGAAGTGATACATCAGTTTTAGACTGGAGGTACTCGCTTTGATGTGATACAAGATTTTCAAAAGAACAAATCGCTTTGTGCGGTGATGCCGAAGGCCGGCAGCGCCGCAGGAGAACCCGATGCCCTGCTATAGCCTCGAAGGCGTGCGCCCGGTCGTTCACCCGACCGCATATGTCCATCCCACTGCCGTGTTGATCGGCGACGTCATCGTCGGCCCCGGTTGCTATATCGGTCCGCTGGCGGCGCTGCGGGGCGACTTCGGGCGGATCGTTCTCGAAGAAGGCGCGAACCTTCAGGACACGTGTGTCATGCACGGGTTCCCGGACAGCGACACCGTGGTGGAGCGCAACGGCCACATCGGCCATGGCGCGGTCCTGCATGGTTGCCGCATTGGCGAGGACGCCCTGGTAGGCATGAACGCCGTGGTGATGGATTATGCGCAGATCGGCCCGCGCTCCATCGTTTCAGCCGCGGCCTTCGTCAAGGCCAGGTTCGAGTGCGCTCCGCAAAGCCTGGTGATGGGCGCGCCGGCCAGCGTCAAGCGTAGCCTCAGCGATGAGGAAATCGCCTGGAAGCGCCGTGGAACCGAGGAATACCAGTCCCTGGCCAAGCGCTGCATCGAAAGCCTGGTGGAATGCCAGCCGCTGACGGAAGTAGAGGAAGAACGCCCGCGCCTGGGCGACTCCGGTTTCCGGCCCAAGGCAGAGGCTGGGGCAGGGAAGGACGCATGAGTACTGGGGTTCGCTCCAATGGCCAGGCGGTGCGGCGGGCAGGTATAGTCGCCGCTCCTTCGCCTGCGCAACGTGCCATGACCGCTCTAGCACCGCTGAATCAGCTGATCAATCGCTTCCAGGAACAGACGCCGATCCGCGCCAGCTCGCTGATCATCACCCTCTATGGCGATGCCATCGAACCCCATGGCGGTACCGTCTGGCTGGGCAGCCTGATCAACTTGCTGGAGCCGTTCGGCATCAACGAGCGGCTGATCCGCACCTCGATCTTCCGCCTGACCAAGGAAGACTGGCTGACCGCCGAGAAGGTCGGCCGGCGCAGCTACTACAGCCTGACCGGCACCGGCCGGCGGCGGTTCGAGAAGGCCTTCAAGCGCGTGTACAGCTCCAGCCTGCCGGCCTGGGATGGCTCCTGGACGCTGGTGATGCTCTCGCAGATCGCCGCCGACAAGCGCAAGCAGGTCCGCGAGGAGCTGGAATGGCAAGGCTTCGGCGCAATCTCGCCGACCGTGATGGCCTGCCCGCGCGCCGACCGCAGCGACGTGATGGCGACCCTGCAGGACCTGGATGTGGCCGACGACTGCATCGTCTTCGAAACCCGCGCCCAGGACGTGCTGGCCTCCCGGGCCATGCGCATGCAGGTACGCGAGAGCTGGAAGATCGACGAACTCGGCGAGCACTACAGCGAATTCATCCAGCTGTTCCGCCCGCTCTGGCAAGCGCTGCGCGAGCAGGACCAGCTGCGCCCGGAAGACTGCTTCCTGGCGCGCACCTTGTTGATCCACGAATACCGCCGGCTGCTCCTGCGTGACCCACAATTGCCCGACGAACTGTTGCCGGGCGATTGGGAAGGGCGCGCGGCACGGCAGCTGTGCCGCAATATCTACCGACTGATCCACGCCAAGGCCGAGGACTGGCTGAACCGCAACCTGGAGACCGCTGACGGCCCGTTACCGGATGTCGGCGAAAGCTTCTACAAGCGCTTCGGCGGATTGAACTGACAGGAGTTGGCGTGAAAAATGCCTCCCGCTCTGCAGCGCTGCGGTTGCAGGGTGGGGACACCGGCGTGAGTCTTCCTGAGAAGATGAGCGACGGACGATGACGACAGGCCCATGAGGCCGTCGCTGAATAACAACAAACAATGCGTGTGAGGCTTTGCAGGTCATGAATTCTTCATCGACATTGAGGGATGACGCTTTCGAGGCGTGGCTGGGACAGGTCAACCGGGCGTGCGGTCGTTTCGATGCGCGCACCCTCGGCCCCCAGTTCCATGGACGGTTGCGCGAGTACCAGGGCGGTGCGATCAAGCTTTCCGTGGTCGACATGGCTCAGGTGCACCTGTACCGGACCAGCAAGGAAGTCGGCTCCAGCGCGGGCGGGCACTACTATGCGGTGTTCCAGCTCGAAGGGCGCTCGCGCCTCGAGCAGGGCGACAACCGCGTGGAGCTGTCGCGCGGCGACATCAGCCTGATCGATGCCAGCCGGCCCAGCGACATGACGTACCTGGAGGAGTCCCGGCAGCTTTCGCTGATCCTGCCGCGCCAGGTGATCGAGCGCGGCCTGCGCATGTCGGAAGTCACCTGCGCGTCGAAGATCCCGGCCAGTTCGCCGATCGCCGTGCTCGCCAACCGCCTGATCGTCGAGACCAGCCAGCAGGAGAGCCTCGGCATGCTGGAAAGCGAGGCGACTCTGGACGCCCTGGTGACGCTGCTGCGCCCGGCGCTGGCCAGCCAGGACGCCGAACAGGACAACCATGAACGCATGTTCCGCAAGGCCACGGCTTTCATCGACCAGCACATCGGCGCCGAAGAACTTTGCCCCGAGCTGATCGCTCGCGAAGTGGGCATCTCGGTGCGCGGCCTGTATCGCATGTTCGCCAAGAAGGGTCTGGTGGTGGCGCAGTACATCAAGAACCGCCGCCTGGACTTCTGCGCCGAGACCCTGCGCAACGCCCAGTTCGAGCAGAAGCTGTCGGCGCTGGGCTATGCCTGGGGATTCTCCGACTCGAGCTACTTCTCCACGGCGTTCAAAGGGCGCTTTGGTGTTTCTCCGGGCGAGTATCGCAAGCGCTACGCCAACTGATTCATGTGGTGCGAGCGGTATCCACGGGAATGATGGGTATCGCTGCGCTCCACGCCATCCTACGTTGATGCCCGCCTGCACCATTGCCCTCGACTGACGCCTTCGTAGGATGGGTGGAGCGCAGCGATACCCATGCTGCCGGGGTGCACCCGTACCGTACCCGCGAACGCTTTCGCACAATGATCCTCGTCACCTGAGCGCCATCCTGGCACTCCCGCCAATACGACTGGCACAGAGGAAAAGACCCCGCCCAGCGCCGCTGGCAACAATCACTTTCGATGACGCGCGCCTTCTCGGCCGCACGCTGTACTCGAAGGTGATATCCCGATGTCCCGCAACAAGTTCCGATTCGGCGCCCTTGGCCTGCTGCTGGCCGGCGCGCTGCTGCAGCCGATCCTGGCGTTCGCCGGCGACTGCCCGGCAACCGATGCCCAGCAGGGCGAATCCGTGTTCGCCCGCGACTGCTCGATCTGCCACACCGCCAAGGCCGACGGCCCCGGCATGATGGGCCCCAACCTGCATGGCGTGGTCGGTCGCATGGCCGGCTCGCTCGCTGGCTTCAGCTATTCCCAGGCGATGAAGGGCAAGGGCGCGGCCTGGTCCCGCGACAGCCTCGACGCCTTCGTCAGCCAACCCCAGGCCGCCGTGCCCGGTACCTACATGCCCTTCGCAGGCCTGGCCGACGCGGCCGAGCGGCGGGCGCTCACCTGCTGGCTGAGCCAGCAGCACTGATCCCTCAGGAGAGACCATGAACGTCACTGAAATCCTGCCCAAGGTCGCTGACTTCCTGCAGCGCAAGCATGGCTGCTTCATCGACGGCGCCTGGGTGGTGCCCGAGGGGGCCCGCACCGACGTGCTCAACCCGGCCACCGGTAAAGCCATCTCCAGCGTTGCCGACATCGATACCGACCTGCTCGACCGCGCGGTGAAATCCGCCCAGGCTTCGTTCAAGTCCCGGGTCTGGGCCGACCTGCGCCCGGCCGACCGCGAGCGCATCCTGCTGCGCTTCGCCGATCTGGTGGAAGCCAACGGCGAAGAGCTGGCCCAGCTGGAAACCCTCAGCCAGGGCAAGTCGATCAACATCTCGCGCATGCTGGATGTGGGCGCCACCGTCGAGTTCATGCGCTACATGGCCGGTTGGGCGACCAAGATCGAAGGGCAGTCGCTGAACGTCTCCATCCCGCTGCCGCCCGGCGCCAAGTTCACCGCCTATACCCGCCGCGAGCCGGTAGGTGTGGTGGCCGGCATCGTGCCGTGGAACTTCCCGCTGATGATCGCCGTGTGGAAGCTGATCCCGGCACTGGCCACCGGCAACAGCGTGGTGATCAAGCCCGCCTCGGAAACCCCGCTGACTGCCCTGCGCCTGGCCGAACTGGCCTTCGAAGCCGGCGTGCCGGCCGGCGTGTTCAACCTGGTGACCGGCGACGGCCCGCGTATCGGTGGCGGCCTGGCCAGCCACAAGCTGATCAACAAGGTGTCCTTCACCGGCTCCACGGCGGTGGGTCGCAGCGTCGGTCTGGCCGCCGTGCAGAACATGACCCGCTTTGCCCTGGAACTGGGCGGCAAGAACCCGATGATCGTGCTGGCGGATGCCAATATCGACAATGCCGTGCAGGGCGCGCTGCTGGGCGGCCTGCTGAACAACGGCCAGGTCTGCGCTGCGGCTTCGCGCTTCTACGTGCACCGTTCGCGCTATGACGAGTTCGTCGAAAAGCTGGCCGCCGCAGTAGCTGGCATGAGCCTGGGCGAGGGCATGGATCCGAGCGCGCAGATCAACCCGCTGGTATCCGCCAAGCAGCAGCGCAGCGTGCTGGAACACATCGCCCGAGCCGGCGAACAGGGCGCGCGTATCGTCTGCGGTGGCGAGCAGATCGCTGGTAACGGTTTCTACGTACAGCCCACCGTGCTGGCCGACGTGACCATGCAGATGGCCGTGGCCCGCGACGAAGTGTTCGGCCCGGTGCTGGCGGTGCTGCCGTTCGACGACGAAGACCAGGCCATCGAGATGGCCAACGACAGCGAGTACGGCCTGGGTGCGAGCCTGTGGACCAACGACCTGTCCAAGGCCATGAACCTGGTGCCGCGCATCGAGTCCGGCACCGTATGGGTCAACGCCCACGTGCTGCTCGATCCGAGCATGCCCTTCGGCGGCGTCAAGCAGTCGGGCATGGGCCGTGAATTCGGCCGCGCCGTGGTCGAGGCTTATACCGAAATCAAGTCGGTGTGCATCGCGCACTGATTGATAGTGAGAGCAACACCCTCGTTTAGCAGCGGGCCTTCGGGCCCGTTTTTTTTGCGCGCCATTCAGGTGTGGCAAACCTGTAGGAGCGAGCTTGCTCGCTCCTACGAAGAGCCAGTTCACGGCGGAGATCGGGATGGCGATTCGTAGGATGGATGGAGCGCAGTGATACCCATGCTGATGGCGCGGGGCGTTGATGGGTATCGCTTCGCTCCACGCCATCCTGCGTGGAGTGCCGGGCGCGGCGGTAAGCCTGTCAGTGGGCGGGCAGAATCCGCCCACGGCACTCGCCGAAGCCGATGGAGGCATGCCCCTCACGGCGGCAGCGGGCGCGCAGGATGATCTCGTCGCCGTCTTCGAGGAAGCGGCGTTCCTCGCCGTTGCCCAGCACCAGCGCTTGTTTACCTCCGCCAGTGAGCTCCAGCAGGCTGCCGAAGCTGTCCGGGGTTTCCCCGGAGAGGGTACCGGAACCGAACAGATCACCCGGTTGCAGGCGGCAGCCGTTGACGCTGTGGTGCGCGACCATCTGTGCGACGGTCCAGTACATGTTCAGCGTGTTGCTCAGGGCGATGCGCTCCGCCGGCTGGTGCTCGCGGCGCATGCGGGCGGTGTGCAGCAGGACTTCCAGTTCGATGTCCAGCGCGCCGCGGTGCTGGTCGCCCTGGTCGTAGAGGTACGGCAGCGGCTGCGGATCGCCTTCCGGACGGGCCGGCTGGGCGACGCGGAACGGTTCCAGCGCCTCGGCGGTGACCACCCAGGGTGACACCGTGGTGGCAAAGCTCTTGGACAGGAACGGCCCCAGCGGCTGGTACTCCCAGGCCTGTATGTCGCGTGCGGACCAGTCATTGAGCAGGCAGAAGCCGGCGATATGACCGGACGCGGCGTTGATCGGGATGGCCTTGCCCTGGTCGTTGCCCTGGCCGATCCAGATGCCCAGCTCCAGCTCCAGGTCCATCCGCGCGCAGGGGCCGAACACCGGCGCCTCCGCGCCAGCGGGCAGGGTCTGGCCGTTGGGGCGGCGCACTTCGGTGCCGGAGGGCACAACGGTGGACGCGCGACCGTGGTAGCCGATGGGCACGTACTTGTAGTTGGGCAACAGAGGGTTGTCCGGGCGGAACAGCTTGCCGACGTTCTGCGCATGGTGGATGCCGACATAGAAGTCGGTGTAGTCGCCGATCTTGGCCGGCAGGTGCATGCGGCACGCGGCCTGCGGCTTGAGCAGCGCAGCGCCCAGGTGTTCCATGCGCTTCTGTTCGCCGCAGCCTTCGCTGAGCAGGTGGATCAAGGCGTCACGCAGGGTACGGCGGGCCGTGCCGCCCAGGGCGAAGAATGCGTTCAGGCTGTCGCCGCTGGCCACCAGCGCGGCCTGGTGGGCAGCACCGTGGAAGAGGCCGGTTTCGCAGGCGGTCTTGAGGTCGAAGATGTAGTCGCCGATGGCAACGCCGCCACGGGGCGAGTCGCCGGGTGGGCTGAATACCCCCAGCGGCAGGTTCTGCAGGGGGAAATCCGGGTGGCCGTTGGCCGATTCGATCCAGCTTTGGGTGTTCTGGGCGGTGCTCATGTTACTGCTCCTGGGAAGGGTCGAAGGTCTTCTGCATGCCGCTCCAGCAGCTGTCATAGTCACCCTGCAGCTGCGGGCAGTCGAGGGCGAATCGGCTGGGGCGCAGCACGCGGCCGGTCTCGAACATGAAGGCCATGGTCTTGTCGATCTTGTGGGGTTTGAGGTCGGCGGCGATCGCCTGCACGGTGGTGGCGTTGTCCGGGCCGTGGGCGCTCATGCAGTTGTGCAGCGAGGCGCCGCCGGGGACGAAGCCGTCGGCCTTGGCGTCGTACACGCCCTGGATCAGGCCCATGAACTCGTTCATCAGGTTGCGGTGGAACCACGGCGGGCGGAAGGTGCTCTCGGCCACCATCCAGCGCGGCGGGAAGATCACGAAGTCCATGTTGGCCATGCCGTGGGTGTCGCTGGGCGAAGTCAGCACGGTGAAGATGGACGGGTCCGGGTGGTCGTAGCTGATCGACCCGATGGTGTTGAAGCGGCGCAGGTCGTATTTGTAGGGCACGTTGTTACCGTGCCAGGCGACCACGTCCAGCGGCGAGTGATCGAGCTGGGTGGCCCAGAGTTCGCCGAGGAACTTCTGTACCAGCTGTACCGGGCCTTCGACGTCTTCGAAGTGCGCCACTGGGGTGAGGAAGTCGCGCGCGTTGGCCAGACCATTGCTGCCGATGGGGCCCAGGTCGGGGAGGCGCAGGGCGGCGCCGTGGTTTTCCGCCACATAGCCGGCGGCCTCGGCTTCCAGCAGTTCGACGCGCAAGCGCATGCCGCGCGGGATCACGGCGATCTCCAGTGGCTCCAGCTCCAGCACGCCCAGTTCGGTGACCAGGCGCAGGCGGCCGGCCTGGGGCACGATCAGCAGCTCGCCATCAGCGTTGAAGAACACCCGGCGCATGGAGAGATTGGCGCGGTAGGCATACAGGCTGACGCCGCTGCAGGCCTCTGCCTCAGCATTGGCGGCCATGCATAGCAGGCCGTCGACGAAGTCGGTAGGCTCCTCGGGCGTCACGAAGCTGTTCCAGCGCAAGCGGTTGGGCGTGACCGGGCCGAGGGCGGTGCCGGTGATCTGCCGCTCCAGGCGTTCGAAGCGCGGGTGCGCGGCGGACGGCCGGATGCGGTACATCCAGGTGCGCCGGGCCTCGCTGCGTGGGACGGTGAAGGCAGTGCCGGAGAATTGCTCGGCGTAGAGCCCGAACGGCACCTGCTGCGGCGAGTTCATGCCCACGGGCAGTGCACCCGGCAGGGCCTCGCTGGCGAATTCGTTGCCGAACCCGGACTGGTAGGCAGGGGAGGCGGTCATGGTGGTTTCACTCTTTTTATCGTAATTGAATTACGATTAACGTAATTTCGTGTCGACGGCCCGTCAAGTCCGTCTGGGAGTTCCTTTAAGTTGAAGACCATGAACGACACCGAAGACACCGTCCCGACGAAGGGCGCGAAGGTGCAGTCCGCCGAGGTGGGCACGCAGATCCTCAAGGCCCTGGCGGACCTTGCACCGAGCACCTCGCTCAAGCATCTGGGCGAGTACCTGGACATGCCGGCGGCCAAGGTCCACCGCTACCTGCAGGCGCTGATCGCCAGCGGTTTCGCCGAGCAGGACCCGCTGACCAACCATTACGGCCTGGGGCGTGAGGCGCTGTACGTCGGCCTGGCCGCAATCCGCCGGCTGGATGTGGTGAAGGTCGCCAGCCCGGCGCTGGCCGATCTGCGCGATGCGCTGGGACAGACCTGCTTCCTCGCCATCTGGGGCAGCCACGGGCCCACCGTAGTGCAGGTCGAGCCGGCCCAGGGCATGGTCACGCTGGTAACGCAGGTCGGCTCGGTGCTGCCGCTGCACGGTTCGTCCACCGGGTTGGTGTTCGCGGCATTCAAGACCGGGCTGGAGGAGGGCGCGGACCAGTCAGTGCTGGAGAGCATTCGCAGCGAAGGACTGCATGCGATCCACGGTTTGCTGATGCCGGGGGTGAACGCGTTGTCGGTGCCGCTGTTCAAGACCGGCCGCGAACTGGCCGGGGTGATTACCGTGGTGGGTTCGCAGGCGAGCTTTGCCGCTGAAGCGCAAGGGGAGGCGGCGCGGACATTGTTGGAAGCCGCTCGGGAGATCAGCTTGCGGATGGGGGGCGAATACTAATCGCCTACTGCCCGGAGCTTTCTGTAGGAGCGAGCTTGCTCGCGAATGGCCTGACAGCGGAGTGACCGGGAGGTGCGGGTTCGCGAGCAAGCTCGCTCCTACAGGTAAACCTCACTCCTGCTCCATCCCCGCCCAATCCGTCCCCTTCACCAGCACATCGCTCAGCGCCTGCGCGGCGCTGGACAGCTGGTGCTCCGCCAGGCAGAACAGACCTACGCGGCGCTCGATGCGCGGTTCGTCGAGCGCTACGCAGCGCGCGCCCAGTTCTTCCATCTGCTGCCGGCACAGGCGCGGCACCGCACTGACGCCGAGTCCTTCGGCCACCATCCGGCCCACCGTCACCAACTGGTGGCTTTCGAACGCCACCGGCAGTCGACCGTGCCGTGACGCCAACTGGTCTTCCAGCAACAAGCGCACGGCTGACGGGCGCTGCAGGGTGATGAAGTGATCTTCCAGCAACTGCTCCCAGGTAATTCGCGCCTCATTCGCCAGCGGTGAATCCGCCGGCAGCACCGCGACGAAACGGTCGGTATAGAAGGGAGTGAAGATCAGCCCGTCCAGGCTGTCCGGCTCCAGGGCGATGCCCAGTTCCACCCGGCGATTGCGGACCATCTCCAGCACCTGTTCGTTGATCACGTCGTGCACCGCCACGTTCACCTTCGGGTGGCGGTCGCGGAAGGTGCGCAGCACGGCGGGCAGCAGGTTGCCGGCGAAGGAGGGCATGGCGGCGATGGAGACCTTGCCCAGTTGCAGGGTGAAGTGCTGATGCATCACTTCCTCGGCATTGTCCCAGTCCGCCAGCAGGCGGCGGGCCAGCGGCAGCAGTGTTTCGCCCTCGGGCGTGAGCGCCACGCTGCGGGTGGTGCGCACCAGCAGCTGGCCGCCCAGGGATTCCTCCAGGCTCTTGATCGCCAGGCTCAGTGCCGGTTGCGACAGGTGCAGGCGCTCGCAGGCCTGGGCAAAGCTCAGGCTCTGGGCAACGGCGAGGAAGGCGCGCAGCTGCTTCACGGTCATTTATAAGATCGCCAAATCAATCGATTGGAAAAACAAACTTAACAAATCAGTCTCCGCCGGTGAAGCTGCATTCGCTCTCTGACCGATGGGTCGGACATTCCAAATACAAGAGGCAGCAGCAACATGGCAGGACTCGACAAGCGTGTAGGCAGTTACGAGGAAGCCCTTGCCGGGCTCACCGACGACATGACGGTACTGGCGGGCGGTTTCGGCATCTGCGGCATCCCGGAAAACCTCATCGCGCAGATCCGCAAGCTGGGCGTGAAGGGCCTGACCGTGGTCTCCAACAACTGCGGCATCGATGGCTTCGGCCTCGGCGTGCTGCTGGAGGACCGCCAGATCCGCAAGATGATCGCTTCCTACGTTGGCGAGAACGCGCTGTTCGAGCAGCAGCTGCTGTCCGGTGAACTGGAGGTCGAGCTGACCCCGCAGGGTACCCTGGCGGAAAAACTCCGTGCCGGCGGCGCCGGCATCCCGGCCTTCTTCACCGCCACCGGCTACGGCACCCCGGTCGCCGACGGCAAGGAAGTGCGCGAGTTCGACGGCCGCCACTACGTCATGGAGCGCGCCATCACCGGCGACTTCGCCATCGTCAAGGGCTGGAAGGCCGACCATTACGGCAACGTCATCTATCGCCACACCGCGCAGAACTTCAACCCGGTAGTCGCCACCGCGGGCCGCATCACCGTCGTCGAGGTGGAGGAGATCGTCGAGCCGGGCGAGTTGGACCCGACCCAGATCCATACGCCCGGCATCTACGTCGACCGCATCATCCAGGGAACCTTCGAGAAGCGCATCGAAAAGCGCACCGTTCGTTCCTGAGCCCACCGGACAAGAGAGACAAGAAGATGGCATTGACCCGCGAACAGATGGCTCAGCGCGTGGCGCGCGAGCTGCAGGACGGCTTCTACGTGAACCTGGGCATCGGCATCCCGACCCTGGTCGCCAACTACGTGCCTGAGGGCATGGAAGTGATGCTGCAATCGGAAAACGGCCTGCTCGGCATGGGCGCGTTCCCCACCGAGGACAGCGTCGACGCCGACATGATCAACGCCGGCAAGCAGACTGTGACCGCCGTGAAGGGCGCGTCGATTTTCTCCTCTGCCGAATCCTTCGCGATGATCCGCGGCGGCCACGTCGACCTTACCGTGCTCGGCGCCTTCGAGGTGGACGTACAGGGCAACATCGCTTCCTGGATGATCCCCGGCAAGTTGGTGAAAGGCATGGGCGGCGCCATGGACCTGGTGGCTGGCGCGGACAACATCATCGTGACCATGACCCACGCCTCCAAGGACGGCGAGTCCAAGCTGCTGGAGCGCTGCTCGCTGCCGCTGACCGGTGCCGGCTGCATCCGCAAGGTGCTGACGGACCTGGCCTACCTCGAGATCGAGGACGGCGCCTTCATCCTGCGCGAGACCGCGCCGGGCGTGAGCGTCGCCGAGATTGCCGAGAAGACCGCCGGCCGCCTGATCGTGCCGGACGATGTGAAGGAAATGACCTTCTGAGTGATTCCGCGATTCCCTCTCCCCAACCCTCTCCCTGAAGGGAGAGGGGGTGACACGGTGCCGGGATTGGCACGGGAGTCAGCCTGACGCGAACAGCCCCCTCTCCCGCTTGCGGGAGAGGGCGGGGGGAGAGGGCAGCCCAAGCCTTCCGGAGAGAAATTCATGCAAGACGTAGTCATCGTTGCCGCCACCCGCACCGCCATCGGCGCCTTCCAGGGCAGCCTGGCGAATGTTCCCGCCCATGAACTGGGCAGCCTGGTCATCCGCTCGCTGCTCGAGCGCAGCGGCGTGAAGCCGGAGCAGATCGACGAAGTCATCCTCGGCCAGGTGCTCACCGCCAGTGCCGGGCAGAACCCCGCGCGCCAGGCCGCCATCGGCGCCGGCCTGCCGGTGGAAGTGCCGGCGATGACCCTCAACAAGCTCTGCGGCTCCGGCCTGAAGGCGCTGTTCCTCGGCGTCCAGGCGATCCGCTGTGGCGATGCCGACGCCATCATCGCCGGTGGCCAGGAGAGCATGAGCCTCGCGCCTTACGTGCTGCCCAAGGCGCGTACCGGCCTGCGCATGGGCCATGCCGAGCTGCAGGACACCCTGCTGCGCGACGGCCTGATCGATGCCTTCAACGACTACCACATGGGCATCACCGCCGAGAACCTGGCAGAAAAGTTCGGCATCAGCCGCGAAGCGCAGGACGCCTTCGCCGCGCAGTCCCAGCTCAAAGCCGCGTCGGCCATCGAAGCTGGCCGCTTCAAGGACGAGATTACCCCGGTGCTGATTCCCCAGCGCAAGGGTGAGCCGCTGTCCTTCGACACCGATGAGCAACCGCGCGCTGGCACTACCGCGGAGTCCCTGGGCAAGCTCAAGCCTGCCTTCAAGAAGGACGGCACCGTCACTGCCGGCAACGCCTCCACCCTCAACGATGGCGCAGCGGCGGTATTGCTGATGAGCGCCGAGCGCGCGAAGCGTCTGAACCTGCCGGTTCTGGCGCGCATCCAAGCCTATGCCAGCAGCGGCGTAGACCCTTCGATCATGGGTATCGCCCCGGTGACCGCGACCCGCAGCTGCCTGGAAAAGGCCGGCTGGAGTCTCGACGAAGTCGAGCTGATCGAGGCCAACGAAGCCTTTGCCGCTCAGGCCCTGTCGGTCGGCAAGGAGCTGGGCTGGAACGCCGAGAAGGTCAACGTCAACGGCGGCGCCGTCGCCCTTGGCCACCCGATCGGTGCTTCCGGCGCTCGCGTGTTGGTGACGCTGCTCCACGAAATGCTCCGCCGCGATGCGAAGAAGGGCCTGGCGACCCTGTGCATCGGCGGTGGCCAGGGTGTCGCCATGGCCCTCGTCCGGGACTGAGGCGCGCGACTAACGACCTATTGGCGAGCGCCGGGCGGCTTGTAGCAATGCTGCTCCGGCAGGTGGGATGGGAGGTGGGCACACCGACAGACGACATCCCGCCGCGGTTTTCGGCGTCCCCCGGTGCCGGCAAACCCTTGCGTCACCGCTCGGCCCCACGCAGGCCGGGCGGTTTTTCTGTTTCTGAATACCGCACCATTGCCACAACGAGCTCATCCGAATTGAGCCATGACAAGAACAATGAGGTAGACCTTATGAATTCCCACGTGCACACCCCCGGTACTGCTGTGCAGGACAGCCGTTCCGCGCGCTTCGCCATGGCCTGTTCCAACTGGGCCGAACGCTGGTTCCCCGACTCCTGGGTCTTCGCCGCACTCGCGGTGCTGATCGTCACGGTCGCCGCGCTGGCCATCGGCGCGCCGGCCACCGAAACCGCCAAGGCCTTCGGTGACGGCTTCTGGAGCCTGATTCCCTTCACCATGCAGATGGCCTTCGTGGTCATTGGCGGCTACGTGGTTGCCAGCTCCGGCCCGGCTTCCCGACTCATCGACCTGTTCGCCCGCGTGCCGAAGAATGGCCGTTCGGCAGTTGCCTGGGTCGCGGTCATTTCCATGGTCGCCTCGCTGCTCAACTGGGGCCTGTCCCTGGTGTTCGGCGGCCTGCTGGTACGCGCCCTGGCGCGCCGCGAAGACCTGAAGATGGACTACCGCGCCGCCGGAGCCGCCGCTTACCTGGGCCTGGGCGCCGTGTGGGCGCTGGGCCTGTCGTCGTCGGCCGCGCAGTTGCAGGCCAACCCCGCCAGCCTGCCGCCGTCGATCCTGGCGATCACCGGCGTCATCCCGTTCACCGAGACCATTTTCCTCTGGCAGTCCGGTGTGATGCTGCTGGCCCTGGTGCTGGTGTCGCTGGTCATCGCCTACATGACCGCGCCCGGCGCGACCAGTGCCCGTGACGCCAAGGCTTGCGGCGTGGACGTCAGCTTCACTCCGCCCAGCGCACCGAGGGCGACCCGCCCCGGCGAATGGCTGGAACACAGCCCGCTGCTTATCCTGATGCTGGTGGCGCTGGCCGCTGGCTGGCTGTTCCACGAGTTCAGCACCAAGCCGGCGATCACCGCGATCTCCGGGCTGAACACCTACAACCTGCTGTTCATCATGGTGGGCGCGCTGCTGCACTGGCGTCCGCGCAACTTCCTCGATGCCGTGGCCCGTGCCGTGCCGACCACCACCGGGGTACTGATCCAGTTCCCGCTGTACGGCTCCATCGCAGCGATCCTGACCACCGTGAAGGGCGGTGACGGTTCCACCATCGCTCACCACATCTCCACTTTCTTCGTGCAGATCGCCTCCCACGATACCTATGCGCTGCTGATGGGCGTGTACTCGGCGGTGCTGGGCTTCTTCATTCCTTCCGGTGGCGGCAAGTGGATCATCGAGGCGCCCTACGTGATGCAGGTGGCCAACGAGCTGCAATACCACCTGGGTTGGGCGGTGCAGATTTACAACGCCGCCGAGGCGCTGCCGAACCTGATCAACCCGTTCTACATGCTGCCGCTGCTGGGTGTGCTGGGCCTGAAGGCGCGCGACCTGATCGGCTTCAGCTTCGTCCAGCTGCTCGTCCACGTACCCCTGGTGCTGTTCCTGCTCTGGGCGCTGGGCACCACCCTGCAGTACCTGCCGCCAGTCCAGCCGTAACCACGCATTCGGCACCGATGGCAGCGAGCCCGGATATCGCAGGATATCCGGGCTTTTTCAGGCTCAGCCCCGGCTGATCTCCACCGGCCCCAGCACCCGTGCATCCAGATGCTCGCC
The DNA here is from genome assembly GCF_005877905.1 of Pseudomonas nicosulfuronedens. Lineage (GTDB taxonomy): Bacteria > Pseudomonadota > Gammaproteobacteria > Pseudomonadales > Pseudomonadaceae > Pseudomonas > Pseudomonas nicosulfuronedens. The sequence goes on from NZ_SWDV01000018.1 coordinate 113,781, forward strand.
GCTGAGCTGGGCGGCATCCTGGTCAAAGACCTCGCGCAACCAGTCGCTGACTGCCTGGAAGCGTCCGATACGGCCGGCATCGCGATGGCTGAGCAGCCAGATTTCACGAGCGACCACCGGCCCGGAGAGCCGCACCAGCCCCTCGCGATCGCCGAGGATGCAGGGCAGCAGCGCCATGCCCAGGCCGCTCTGGCAGGCGTGGATCAGCGTCGTCACGCTGCTCGCGCGCAGGGCCAGGTTTGCCTTGGGAGCGAAGCCACGCACCCAGGCCATCTCCGGGGTATCGTCGAGCTCCTCGCCATAGCCGAGCCAGGCCTGCTGTGGCCAGAGTTCCACCGGCACGCGGGAGAAGGAGGTCGCGGCGTACACCGCAAAACCGATGTCGGCCACCTTGCGCATGACCAGTGCGGCGTCCTCCGCCGGGCGCGCCAGGCGCAGGGCGAAGTCGGCCTCGCGGCGGGTGAAGGACAGCGAACGGTTCGCCGGAATCAGTTGCAGCTGCAGGGCCGGGTACGTTCGCGCCAGGTGGGGCATGTGCTGCACCAGCCAGTGGCTGAAGAGGAAATCCACCGCCGTGATGCGCACGCTGCCGCTGATGGCGCTGGCTTCGTCGCGGGTCTCCAGCAACATGCTCTGCACATCGCCGAGAATGCGCTCGGCATGGCTGAGGAAGGCCTCGCCGGCATCGGTGGCCTTGTAGCCGGCGTTGTCGCGGATGAACAGGCGCGTCTGCAGCGCGGTCTCAGCTGCCACCAGACGCCGGCTCATGGTCGAGGGATCGACGCCCAGCGCGCGGCCGGCGGCGCTCATGCTGCCGTGGCGGGCGAGGGCGAGCAGGATCGGGATATCGTTCCAGTCGAAGTTCATGGTGCCTCTCAGAAGCGCACGTCGGCAGCCGCGACAACCTTGGCGCGCGGACCGAAGCTGCTGATGCTGCCCAGCACGGCGTTGTGGTGCGCGCTGATCTGCGCGGCGCTGAGCACGACGTTATCGACGGTGGAGTGGGCATCGCCCACCAGTGTCACGCCGTAACCCTGGGCCAGGGCGCGGCGGGTGGTGGTGTCGACGCAATAATCGCTCTGCAGGCCGCAGATCACCAGGTGATCGATGCCGCGCGATTGCAGCAGGTCGGTAAGCTCGGTGCGCAGGAAGGAATCCGGGGTGGTCTTGCGCACCTTGAGGTCCGTGCTGTCGGTGAGCAGGCGCGGTTCCAGCTGCCAGCCGGCGCTGCCATACTGCAGGTCGTCGTCCTCGTGCTGCACCAGCACCACCGGCACGCCGGCCTCTCGCGCCGCGCGACTCATGCCGTTGATGCGCTGCAGCACGTTGTCGATGTCGAAACAGGCGTAGTCGCCGGTACACAGGTCGGACTGGACGTCGATGATCAGCAGGGCGGTGCTCATGACCAGCGTGCTCCTTTCAAGGGAAAACCGTGGGTGGAGTGGAGGCGGAAATGGTAGCGGGCATGCCGCCATAGGCCAATGCCGGGCTGCGCTTGCTGCCAAAGCCGTATTTCCCTTTGCCGCGCCTTCGGCGATGGTGACAGCCTTGAACCGGACCGGATGCCGATGAACAGCCTTCCCGCCAAGTCCCTGACCTTCGCCAACGGCCTGCGCGCCACCGTCATCCACGCCCCCGGTGCCAGCCGCGCCGCCGCGCTATTGCGGATCGCCCGTGGCAGCCACGATGAGCCGGAAGCCTTCCCCGGCCTTGCCCACTTCATCGAGCACCTGCTGTTCCTTTGCGGCGAGCGCTTCGTCGAAGGTGAACGCCTCATGCCCTGGGTGCAGGCACGAGGCGGACGGGTGAATGCCAGCACCCGCGCGCGACAGACCGATTACTTCTTCGAGGTGCCGGCCGACGCCCTGAGTGACGGGCTGGCACGGTTGGTGGACATGCTGGCGCGGCCGGTGCTGGACGAGGCCGTACAGGTCGCCGAACGTGAAGTGCTGGAGGCCGAGTTCCTCGCCCGCGGCCGCGACCCTGACACCCTGATCGATGCCGCCCTGGCGCTGGCGGTGGCGCCGGGGCACCCGCTGGGGCGCTTCGTGGCCGGCCGCCGCGACAGCCTCAAGGTGGAAAGCGCCGAGTTCCAGAAGGCGCTGCGTGACTTCATCCGCTCCTGCCAGGTTGGCGGGGCGCTGGAGATCTGGCTGCAGGGGCCGCAGTCGCTGGAAGAACTGGCGGCATTGGCCGAGCGCGAAGCCGCGGTGTTCTCGTCTGGCGCGTTGGCCGACTCCGCCAGCGACGAGTCCCTCCTGCCGTTGGCCGGTCACGAACTGAAGCTGCGCCTGACCGGCGCGCCGCGACTGGTCCTGGCCTTCGCACTGGAGGGTGTGGTGGGCGAGGGGCGCGCGTTGCTGGAGCAGTTACAGGGCTGGTTGGCCGACGAGGCGCCCGGATCGTTGCTGGCCTGCCTGGGACAGAACGGACTGGCCGACACTGCTCGTGTGCGCCTGAGTCGCTTCGCCAACGGCCAGGCCATGCTGCGTTTCGATTTCGAACTGGCCGAAGCCTCCACCGCCGATCTGGTGGAGTCGGCCTTCCGCTCCTGGCTGGAGGCGCTGCGCAAGTTGCCGGCGGATGTTCTCGCCGCCGCACCTGTCGATAAGCCAACCGGCGTTCTGGAGCAGCTGCAGCGCCGCGCGGGAAGTGCTACTCCAGTGGTATGGCTCGACCAACTGGTGACGTCGCGGCTGATCCGCCTGCTTGCCTGTGAGTCGGTCATCGGCGAGTCGCTGACCTCGGCCGGTTTCGCCCTCGATGTCACGCGTAGCCCGCAGCGCAGTATCGAGCCGCTGCGTGGCGAGCCGTGGACCTTCACACCGACGCAAGCAGTCACGCAAGCAGAGCCCGCGGCCCTTTACCTGCGCTGGCGTTTTGCGCAGGCACCGGGCCGGATCGCATTCCTTTGCGCCCGCCAGGCGCTGCGCCCCTTGGCTGGCGCGGCGCGTCACGAGGGCGCTAGCCTGCGCCTGGAGGCCATGGAAAGTGACTGGACGCTGATGCTGTCGGGGGCGAAGAACCACCTTGCCGAGCTGGCCGAGGGTGCGATTCAGGCTCTTCAGCATCCCGCTGCCGCGGTGCTGGGGCAGGGGGAGCGTCTGTTCGCTGCCGAACGCCGCCGCCGCGAAGGGGAAATGCCGATCCGCCAGTTGCTCGATCTGCTGCCCCAGGTGCTGGCCGGAGACGGTGACGCTTCACCGGACTGGTCCGCCGCCCATTGGGACGACCTGGTCATGGGCCTCGAGCTGCCGGACACCCTGGCCGGCTACACGACCACCAGCGCGTTGCCGCCGCGAGATGGCCCAGCCGGCCGGCATCGCCAGGTGCTGGAGCTGCCGGGCGAGGCGGCGCTGTTGCTGTTCTGCCCGCTGGGGTCCCGCTCGGCGGCGGACGAAGCCGCCTGGCGCTTGCTGGCCCGCGTGCTGGAACCGGCCTTCTTCCACTGGCTGCGCGGCGAGCGGCAGCTGGCCTATGCGCTGTACTGCGGTTTCCGTCAGGTGGGTATGCGCCGCGGCATCCTCTTCGCCGTGCAGTCGCCCTTGCTGTCGGCCGTAGAGCTGCTGGCCGAGGTCGACAGCTTCCTCTATCGCCAGGGTGAAGCCCTGCTGCGCATCGACCCGCAACGTGTCGACAGCCTGCGTGCTCCGCTGGCCACCGAACTGGCACGTGCGCCGAGCGATTTCGCCGAGCGCCTGCAGCAGGCCTGGAGCGACCAGGTGGTCGGTGTCGGGCCGTTGCACCGCGAGGCCATGGTCCAGGCGCTCGGCAATCTCTGCGCCACCGAGCTGCGCGCCGCACATTCGGCGCTGAGCTCCGCCCAGGGCGGTCACTGGCTGCTGCTCAGCCGCTCCTGACTCTCCTCCTTCCGGCTGAGGGTACTGTCCGCAAGGCGGTGCCCAGGGCGACTTTTGCCTTACGCCTGGCGGCTTGGCCCAAGGTAGCTGGCCGGCGGTCGCGAGTACCCGCGACCATCGCCGCGCACCCCAGGTAGCGGTAGTCGCAGAGCCTTGCGCCGTGCTCCCGCAAGACGCTCTCAAGACCTGTGCATCCAGCGCCAAAGCAGCGTATGGCGTGGCTTGCGGCGTTTCGATAATCGCCTCCGACACGACTGACTCGCAGTCGATCCATCCACCCGGAGAGCGCCATGAACAAGAACAAGATCGCCGTCCGCCGCCAGCTGCTGCCGCTGGCACTGGCCACCCTGGCCCTGTCTTCAGTGTCGAGCGGGGCTCGCGCCGACATCATGCTGTACGACAAGGACGACACCACCTTTTCCACCGACGGCTACTTCAACGCCTTCTATGTGAACAGCGACGTCGACCGTAACGGCGACACCTACGACCGCCGCCAGTCGCGGGTGAAAATGGGCTTCCTGCCCAACTACATCGGCTTCAACTTCGGCAAGAAGATCGACGACCTGACCCTCACCGGACGCTCCTCGTTCTGGGTGACCATCAACGACAGCGAGCAGGACGGCACCGACACCGCCATCGACGTCCGCCAGTTCTACGGCAACGTCGCTGGCGACTGGGGCGAGGTGCTGATCGGCAAGGACTTCGGGCTGTTCTCGCGTTCGAACATCTTCCTCGACGAACTGCTCGCCGGCTTCGGCAACGCCAGCGATACCCTCGGCCTGGTGGACGGCAAGGGCGTGTCCTTCGGCAACATCGGCACCGGCTACCCGTACCCGTTCCCGACCTCGCAGATCACCTACCGCAACAACAACCTGGTGGACGGCCTGCGCGTCGCCGTCGGCATCATGGATCCGATCGACACCAACCAGATCGACAAGGACGCCAGCGACGGCCTCGACGACAAGGCCTACCAGGACAACCCCCGCTACGAGAGCGAGATCAGCTACCAGTTCGACCTCGGCGGCGCGCAGATCTACAGCTGGGTCAACGGCGCCTACCAGACCTCGAAGAACACCAACGACGAAGTCGACAGCGTGACCTCCAAGGGCCTCGGGTACGGCATCCAGGCGAAGATGGGCGGCTTCTCGCTGACCGGTTCCGGCTTCACCGCCAAGGGCATCAACCCGTTCTTCACCAACAACGCCGGCGAAGCCGCGCTGCGTGAAGTAGACAGCCGTGGCGTACTGCTGCAGGGCTCTTACAGCTGGGGCAAGAACCGCGTGGCGCTGTCCACTGGCGAGACCCGCGACGACGGCAACGGCCTGGGCAGCGCGGCGGACTATTCCACCCAGGGCATCGCCTATTTCCGCACCATCAACGACAACCTGAAGCTGGTGGCCGAGTACAACGTCTACGAGATCGACGGCCGCAAAGGCTCCACGGTCAGCGAGGACACCGACACCTTCGCGGTAGGTGCCGTCCTCAACTGGTAAGTCCCCAACTCCTTTGGCTCCATTTCGGCGGGTCGGCACTGCGTGTCGCCCGCCTTTTTCTTCATCTCATGGAAGGTTTGTCATGATCGGATTGTGGAGCGCGCACGCGCAGAGTTACCTGCTGGTTCTGTCCCTCGCCACCACCCTGGTGTTCGCCTTGCCCATCTTCCTGGTGCCGCTGCTGTGGGCGCGGGTCATGCAGTGGACGCTGCCGGAGCACACCGATCTGGCGGTGTATTTCGGGCGCTGCCTGGGGGCGTTCATACTCATCGTCGAAGCACTCATGCTGTGCGCGGCGCTGACCGGCGAGGCGCTGGTGACCACTTTCGAAGTACTGGCGGCGGTGGCGGGGTTCATGGTGGTGGTGCACATCTACGGCGCGCTGCGGCGCATCCAGCCGTGGACGGAGACGCTGGAGACCGGGTTCTACGCAGGGATGCTGGTGCTGACGCTGCTGTTCTGGCCGGTTGTCTGATGCGGACCTGATGGCGTATCAGCGCCGTAGGAGCGGACCTTGTCCGCGAAACCCATCGCGGCGGAAGCTGCGCGGACAGGTTGATTCCGGTGTGTGGCCAGCCTGTTGGAGCGAGCTTGCTCGCGAACCCGCTTGCCGACGGATCGCGGAGAAGCTCCGCTCCTACAAGGTATCCCGCTACTTTCGGATAGACCCGCCGCGACCCAAGTAGCATGGGGCGCGCCCTGGCTGCTTCGTAGAATGCCCACGTCGATATCCTGACTGGGCGTACGCCATGCACGAAACACAAGGAGTCGTTCGCGGCATGTCCAACGCCCGCGACGTCGAGGCGGTCGCCCAGGACCTGGCGCGCCAGCTGATCCACCCCAACCTCGGCTTTGTGCTGTTCTTCTGTTCGGCCGAGTACGACCTGCCGGCACTGGCCGCCGCGCTGGAGCAGTACTTCGGCGGCATCGACCTGGCCGGCTGCACCACCGCCGGGGAGATCACCCCGCAGGGCTACGGCCGTGGCTGCGTCACCGCCGTGGGCTTCGACCTGCGCAACTTCGCCATCTCCTGCGCGCTGGTGGACGAGATGGAGCGCTTCAGCCTGATCGACGCGCAGCAGATGGTCGAGTCGCTGGTGGCGGACTGCCGCAGCGCCGGCCTGGCGCCGATCAAGGACCACAGTTTCGCCCTGACCCTGCTCGACGGACTTTCCAGCCGCGAGGAGGTGGTGCTCGCCGCGCTCAGCGCCGCGCTGGGCGCCATTCCGCATTTCGGCGGCTCGGCCGGTGACGACAACCACCTGACCCACACCCACGTCTACTACCAGGGGCAGTTCCACACGGGCGCGGCGGTAGTGGTGCTGTTCAACACCTGGCTGGACTTCGAGGTGTTCACCACCCACCACGTGTTGCCCAGCGAGGAGAAGCTGGTGGTCACCCGCGCCGACAGCGACAGCCGCCGCGTGCTGGAGCTCAACGCCGAGCCGGCCGCGCTGGAGTTCGCCCGGCTGGTCGGGGTGCCGCTGGAACAGCTGGACTTCTCGCTGTTCCCGGCACATCCGCTGGCTGTTCGGGTGCGCGACCAGTACTACGTACGCTCGATCCAGCAGATCAACGACGACCTCAGCCTGACCTTCTACTGCGCGGTGGAGAACGGCATCGTCCTCACCGCCATGAGCACCGGCCCGCTGTTGCCGGGGCTCCAGGCGCAGTTCCAGCGCCTGCACGAACGCCTCGGCCCGCCATTGCTGACCATCGGCTGCGACTGCTTCCTGCGGCGTCTGGAGCTGGAGGTGGCCGGCGATACCGAGCCCACCGCCGAGTTTCTCCGCAGCCAGCAGGTGATCGGCTTCAACACCTACGGGGAACAATTCAATGGCATGCATATCAACCAGACCTTCACCGGTGTCGCCATTGGCCGTCCTCGGGGCAACGCCGGATGCTGAGCTGCGCGCGCGCATCGATGAGCTGGAGCGCGACAACCGCAAGCTGCAGCGAATCAATGCGGCGCTGATCGAGCGGGTCGAGTCGGCTACCTCGCGGGGCGACAACGCCTACGGTGCCTTCCAGCATTCGGTGGTGCTGGCCGAGCAGGTGCGCGAACGCACCGATGCGCTGAGCGAGGCAATGGTCGAGCTGAAATCCAGCAACCAGCTGCTCAGCGATGCCCGCCTGCGCGCCGAGACCGCGCACCAGCACCTGCTGGACGCCATCGAGAGCATCTCCGATGCCTTCGTGCTGTTCGACCCGCAGCAGCGCATCGTCCTGTACAACGAGCGCTTCCGTGCGTTCTGGGCGCAGACCCGCGCCCGTGTCGGTGCAGGAACGCGGCTCGCCGAAGTGCGCCGGCTGGCACAGAGCAGCGGGCTGATCGTCGAGGAGCAGCGCAGCAGCGACGACGAACACACCCTCTATCGCTTGCGCAACGACCGCTGGGTGCGCGTCACCGAGCGGCCAACCCGCGACGGTGGCCTGGTCGTGCTCTACAGCGACATCACCGAGATCAAGCAGAATGAAATGGCCCGCCGCGAACAGGCGGTGGCGCAGAAGTCGCACTTGCTGCAGCGCGCCGTGGACAACCTGTCCCAGGGCGTCGCCATGGTCGGCGCCGATGGCGCGCTGGAGCTGTGGAACCGGCGCTTCCTGGAACTTTGCGGGCTGGCGCCTATTGGCGCGCACCGGCCCTTCGCCGAGGTCATGGCCGACAGCGAACTGCCGCTGCTGACCCCGCGTAGCCGCCCGCGCAAGGGGGAGGCGGAGGGCGTGATCGAGCAACGGCTGTTCGACGGGCGCATGCTGGAAATCCGCACCCACGCGCTGCCCACCGGCGGCTTCGTCAACACCTTCACCGATATCACCGAGCGCTATCGCCATGCCGAGGCGCTGCGCGAGAGCGAGCGCTGGATTCGCCTGATCACCGACCAGGTGCCGGCACTGATCGCCTACCTGACTGCCGACCTCGACTACGACTTCACCAACAAGGTCTACGAGGAGTGGTACCGCTGGCCCAGTGGTTCGATGCTCGGACGCAACCTGCGCGAGGTGCACAGCGCCGAACACTGCCAGCGCCTGGAACCGTACTTCGAACGCGCGCTGTCGGGCGAGAGTGTGACCTTCGAGATCGCCGAGACCAACCTGGCCGGGCAGGAGCGCTACATGCAGCGCTCCTACGTGCCCAACCGCCAGGCCGACGGCACCGTGAGCGGGCTGTTCGTGCTGATCCGCGATATCACCGAACGCCGCCGCACCGCCGAGGCGCTGCACCAGGCCTACCAGAACCTCGAGCAGCGGGTGCGTGAGCGCACCGCCGAGCTGACCAGCCTGAACGACCAGCTCAAGCGCGAGATCGACGAGCGCAGCCAGGTCGAGGGCCGCCTGCGCGAAGCCAAGCGCGAGGCCGAGCAGGCCAACCTGTCGAAGACCAAGTTCCTCGCCGCCGTCAGCCACGACCTGCTGCAGCCGCTGAACGCCGCGCGCCTGTTTACCAGCGCGCTCCAGGAGCGCAGTGACGAGGCGCTGGTACGCAACATCAGCCAGTCGCTGGAGGACGTGGAGACCCTGCTCGGCACCCTGGTGGACATCTCCAAGCTGGATGCCGGGGTGATCAAGCCGGACATTGCCTCGTTCGATGTCAGCGAGCTGCTCGGCAACCTCGCCGCCGAGTACCGCCAGGTAGCGGCCAGCGAGGGACTGGCGCTGGACTTCGTGCCTTGCGGCGCACAGGTGCGCAGCGATATCCAGCTGCTGGCGCGGATCCTGCGCAACCTGCTGACCAATGCCATTCGCTATACGCCTTCCGGCCGTGTGCTGCTGGGTTGCCGGCGACGTCGGCACAGCCTGTGGGTCGAGGTCTGGGATACTGGCGTGGGCATTGCCGCCGACAAGCTGGGCGAGATATTCCAGGAGTTCAAGCGCGGCGATGTGCAGCGTTTCCACCAGGATCGCGGCCTGGGCCTGGGCCTGGCCATCGTCGAGAAGATCGCGCGCATGCTCGGCCATCGCATCCAGGTGGAGTCGGTACCGGGCAAGGGCTCGTGCTTCGCCATCGAAGTCCCGCTGGCGCGCCGCGTGGCGCGCACTGCACCGGAACCGGAGCGGACCACCGACGGCCTGCTGGAGCGCCTGCGTGGCTCCCGCGTGTGGGTGTTGGACAACGACGCCTCGATCTGCGCCGGCATGCGCACGCTGCTGGAAGCCTGGGGCTGCCAGGTGGTGACGGCGTTGTCGGAAGAGGACCTGGCGCGCCAGGTGGACAATTTCCACGCCGAGTCAGACCTGCTGATCGTCGACTACCACCTCGACGACGGGTTGAACGGCGTCGATGCGGTGGCCTCGATCAACGCGCGCCGTGGCACGCCGCTACCAGCGTTGATGATCACCGCCAACTACAGCAACGAGCTCAAGCAACAGGTTCGCGAGCTGGGGCACACCCTGATGCACAAGCCGGTGCGGCCGATGAAGCTGAAGACGGCGCTGTGCCATCTGATCGATAACGCTCGCTAGCGGCTCCGGCCCCGGGTTAATCGAGGCAGACTGCAGCGTCTCTCCTGCAGGAGCGCGCCATGCCCGCGATCGCGCGCGTGGCGCGCTCCTACAGGGATACTCCGTCGCCAGATGGACCTGTAGGAGCGAGCTTGCTCGCGAACGATGTTTCCGCGTTGGGCGGTTCGCGAGCAAGCTCGCTCCTACGAAAAGCTCTCGTTCAGGCACGCTGGGCGGCGGGCGCACGCACCTTGGCCAGCAGGATCAGCGCGATTCCACCCAGCACTGCCAGTGACACCAGCGCCAGGCGCAGGCTGATCGCTTCGCCCAGCAGCGCGGCGCCGGAAAGGGCCGCCAGGACCGGGACGCTCAGTTGCACCGAGGCGCCCTGGATGGCCGACAGGCCCGGTAGCGCGCTGTACCAGATCGCATAGCCGATCCCCGAGGCGACTGCGCCGGAGAGCACGGCATAGACGATGCCCAGCGTGTCGATGCGCAGGTCGGCGTGGAAGAACACCGCCAGCAACGCCGCAAAGGCAATGGCGCGCACGAAATTGCCCGTCGTGATCGCCAGCGGATCGCTGCCCTTGCGCCCGAGCAGCGAGTACAGCCCCCAGGCCACGCCGGACAGCAGCATCAGCAGCGCACCCGCGAGCGGTGGAGCGCTGGCGCTGGGCAGCAGCTGGACCAGCAGCCCACCCAGGGCCAGCAGGAAGCCCACCAGCGCCTGCCCGCGCAGGCTTTCTCCGCGCAGCAGCCCGACCAGGATCATGGTCACCTGCACCGCGCCGAACAGCAGCAGGGCGCCGGTACCGGCATCCAGTTGTACGTAGGCGTAAGAGAAGGCTGCGGCGTAGACGAACAGCGCCGCCGCCGCGCGCCAGTTACCGCCTTCGCTGGCGACCCGGTGGCGCAGTTGCAGCAGCAGGGCGAGCACCAGGGCGCCCGAGAAGATACGGATGCCGGTGAAGCTCACCGCGTCGATGCTGGTGGCCTTCAGGGCCAGGCGGCAGAGGATGGAGTTGCCGGCGAAGGCGATCATCGCCAGGCCGGTGAGGCTCAGGGTGCGGGTGGAGGGCATCGAGTGGTTCCCGGTAGCGGTCGCAACGGCACTTTATGAATCGGCGGGCCTCGCTTCAACGACGAAGGTAGGCGGCGAAGTCGATATCGCCCGCGCAGAGGATGGCCTGCACGCGGTTATGCACCTTCAGCTTGCGCAGGATCGCGGAGACGTGGGCCTTCACGGTAGTTTCTGCGATCTCCAGGTTGTAGGCGATCTGCTTGTTCGACTCGCCCTTGGTCATCCGCTCCAGCACCAGCAACTGCTTGCGGGTCAGCGCCTGCAGCAGTTCCGGCGGGATGCTGTGATCCTCCTGGCCACTGCGGCGTGGCGAGGATTTCTGCGTGCGGATGATGTCCGACGGCAGGTAGACGTTGCCGTTGAGGATCTGCTCGATGGCCTCGGTCATCTGCACGCGCGGCGACGACTTGGTGATAAAGCCCACCGCGCCGTAGGTGATAGCTTGCAGCACCACCTGCTTGTCCTGCTCGGCGGAGACGATCACCACCGGTATGGTCGGTGCCTCGTTGCGCAGACTCATCAGGCCGTTCAGGCCATGCATGCCGGGCATGTTCAGGTCGAGCAGGATGAGGTCGAGATCGTCGTGTTCCTGGGTCAGGTCCAGGGCGCTGTCGAGGTCGGCGGTCTCCATCACTTCGCTGCCGGGGAAGCCGTCGGCGATGACGTTGTGGATGGCCTCGCGGAACAGCGGGTGATCGTCGGCGATCAGGATCTTGTACATGGCCTACACCTCGTTGTTGTCGTTATGGGTGGCGAGCGGCTTGCGGTCGCAGGCTACTACAGGTGTCACGGAAGCAAGTGTCACGGAAACGGTTGCGGTTGGGCGTCCTGCAGGGGCAGTCCTGCCTGTTCCCAAGCATCGATACCATCACGGTACCAGTAGAGGCTGGCATAGCCCAGCGCATGCGCGCGGCGGATGGCATTCCAGCTCATCCAGCAGTCGGAACGGCAGTAGAACACCAGCGGGCGTTTGGCATCGCCCTCCGTGAGGCGGGAGAGATTCTGCTCCAGGTAGGCCTGCCACTGCGGCTCCAGGGTGCCGGTGCCGACGTTGGCCAGCCACAGGCTGCCGGGCAGGTTGCGGTGCTTTTCGTCCTCGACGAATTGGCCGTTGAGAAAGGTGCGACGGTAGACGTCTACCAGCCGAGTCTGCGGCTCGCGCTTGAGCAGCACCTGCAGGGCGCGGGTGTCGAGGGTGGTGGCGTGGTCGGTGGAAGGCGGCGTGGGGCTGCGGTACTGGGCCTGGCGGTAGCCGTCGGCGGAAAACAGTGGTGCTTCCTCGGCCTGCGCGGTCGGCAGCGCGAGGGCAAGGCTGAGCAGGCACGCGGCGAGGCAGCCGCTCACATGGCCGTAGGGGGCAGGAGCAAGGCGAGGCATGGCGGTATCTCTGGTCGTTCTTCTTGTAGTGGCCATTAGATGCCGCTTGTGAGGCTTTGGAAATTCGACGTCAGGAGGGGCGAACCGGTACCAAAGTAGTAGGTTTCACCCCTTGCGCAGGGCGGCGTGCTGCGGGTTGAAGGTCAGCACGGCGAGGCCGGCGAAGAGCAGCGTCAGGCCCAGGCAGACGCCCGTGGCGAGCAGGTTGAAGCGCTCGTACAGCGCAAAGCGCACCAGCTCCACCGCATGGCTGAACGGGTTCAGCGCGCACAGCCAGTAGAGCCACTGGCTGGCTTCGCGCATCTTCCACAACGGGTAGAGCGCGGAGGAGAGGAAGAACAGCGGGAAGATGACGAAATTCATCACCCCGGCGAAGTTCTCCAGCTGGCGAATACCGTTGGATAGCAGCAGCCCTAGCGCCCCCAGCAACAGGGCGGCCAGCAGCAACGCCGGCAGCGCCGCCACCAGCCCCATAGCCGGTGGTTGCACCCCATACAGCCAGGCAATCAGCAGGAAGGCGTAGACCTGCAGCAGCGACACCAGCGCAGTCGCCAGCAGCTTGCTGGCCAGCAGGAAGGCGCGTGGCAGCGGGCTGGTCAGCAGCACGCGCATGCTGCCCATCTCGCGGTCGTAGACCATCGACAGCGAACCCTGCATGCCGTTGAACAGCAGGATCATGCAGCACAGCCCCGGCACGATGTAGGTCTCGTAGGTGACGTAGGTGTCGTACGGCTCGATGATCGAGATGCCCAGCGCGGCGCGGAAACCGGCAGCGAACACCAGCAGCCAGAGCAGAGGACGCACCAGCGCGCTGAGGAAGCGCGAGCGTTGCAGAACGAAGCGCAACCATTCGCGCACGACGATGCCGCGCAGGCATTGCCAATAGGCGGCAGGGCCGAAGCGGAGGCTTTCCACGGCACTCATGCGCAGGCCTCCAGACGGGTCAGACGCTCGAAGGTGCGCTCCAGGTTGCCGGCATCGGGTGCGCAGATGTCCCACGCTTCGCCTCGGGCGACCAGGCGGCCTCGATCCAGCACCAGCAGCGCGTCTTCGCTGCGCACCTCGTCCAGCAGATGGGTAGTCCAGAGCACCGCCAGGCCGTCCTCGCGGCACAGCCGGCGTGCGTGTTCGTTGAGCGCCTGGCGCGCCGCCGGGTCGAGGCCGACGCTGGCTTCGTCGAGCAGCAGGAGGCGAGGGCGATGCAGCAGCGCACGGGCGATCTCCACCCGGCGTCGGTGACCACCGTTGAGCGCGCGGACCTTGTCGTGGCGGCGTTCCAGTAACTGCTGGCGGGCCAGCTCGGCATCAATCCGTTCGTTCGCCACGCTGCGCGGCAGGCCGTGCAGGGCTGCGTGGTAGCGCAGGTTCTGCTCCACGCTCAGGTCCAGGTCCAGGGTGCTCTGCTGGAACACCACGCCCAGTTCGCGCAGTGCCAGGCGCGGCTGGCGGCGCAGGCTGCAGCCGAGCACGTCGATCTCGCCCTGCTGCAGGTCGTAGAGGCGGGTGAGCAGGGCGACCAGGGTTGACTTGCCGGCGCCGTTGGGCCCCAGCAAGGCGGTGAAGCGCCCGACAGGCAGCTCGAACGCGAGGCCGTCGAGGGCACGGCGCGGGCCGTAGGAGAAACCGAGGTCGCGGACCGCCAGCGCATTCATGCTGAGTGCGTTCATGGTGGGCGCGTTCATGGCGTCACCACCACACCCCACGGATAACGGCCCACCTTGATCGACTTGGTGACCTTTCGCGAGTCGACGTCGATCACCGAGACGTCGCCACTGACACCGTTGGTGGCCAGCAGGGTCTTCTCGTCCGGGGTAAAGGCCAGGTGCCAGACGCGGCGGCCCACCAGCAGGTAGTCGAGCACCTCGAACGTCTTCGCATCCACCACCGCGACATGGTTGGCCGGGCCGAGGGCGACGAAGGCCAGCTTGCCGTCGGCGGTCAGCTGCACGCCAACCGGCTGCACCTTGTCCGGGTGTACGCCCTGGATGGCGAAACGCAGGGTCTTGAGAATCTTGCGGCTGGCGGTATCGACCACGCTGACGGTGCCGCCGATCTCCGCCGAGACCCAGACCTGCGAGCCGTCATGGGTGAACTCGGCATGGCGCGGGCGCTGGTCCACCAGGGTGCTGTCCACCAGTTTCTGGGTCGAAGTGTCGATCCAGTGCAGCATGTTGGTGGTCTCGCTGGTGTTCACCGCCCATTTGCCGTCCGGGCTCACCGCCATGCCCTCGGGTTCGACGCCGACGTCGATCTGCCCGAGCACCTGGGCGGTGTGGGTGTCGACCACGGTGACCAGCGCATCGTCCTCGTTGGAGACGTAAAGCCAGCGGTCATTGGGGTGCAGGGCGAACTGCTCGGGGTCGGCGCCCGAAGGCAGTTGCTTGACGATCTTGCGGGTGGCGAGGTCGATCACCTGCACGGTGTCCGAGTCACTGGCGCAGACGTACAGCAGCTTGTTGTCGTGGGACAGCGCCAGGCCGCGCGGGCGCTTGCCGGTGTCGATGCTGCCGGTGACGGTCAGCGTGTCCAGGTCGATGACGCTGAGGTTGTTGTCCTTCTCGTTGGAGACGTAAGCGGTGGCCGCGAAGGCCGTGGGTACGAGGCCGAGCGCGAGGCTCAGGCAGGAGAGGGCAAGCAGGCGGGGCATGGCGGATTCCTCAAGGTGATTCTTGTTATGGCTTTGCGTCGGCGAGGTGGCACTGGCTTTCCGGTGCGTCGAGGCCGAGGCTGTCGAGTTCGCTGGTGGGGTGCAGGAAACCTTCCTGCGGCGAGGTGCTGACCAGAGCGCGCGGCTGTACCAGGGGGATCGGCTGGCGCAGCTGGCCGTCCCAGGGGCGGAAGCCGAGCTTGTAGCCCTTGAATCCGTCCAGCGGCAGGTCGGGGGACAGCGACAGCGTGCGGATCGTCATGGGGTCGGTGTTGCGCAAGCGGGTGACGGCGCTGGCGATGCTGCGCACGGCGATCCAGGCGGCGAAGTCGCGGTCGTTCATCCAGCGTCCGGCGTGTTCTTCGAAGCGCTTCTGCAATTGCGCGGCGCCGTAGGTTTCCACGGTCTTGTGCCAACCGGTGGCAACCAGCCCCTGGGTGCCGGCCACGGGGCGTGGCAGCCAGGTGTTGTAGGGCACGTACTCGCCGAAATCGCCGTGTTCGTCGGCCACCAGCACGGCGTCGTAGTCCTCGCTGGATTGGGTGAACAGTGCCATGTCGGCCTGGGCGCTGCGGCGCTGGTCGTTGTCGAAGGTGAAGGGTTTTTCTTCGACTATCTTCGCGCCGAAGCGCTTGGCCGAGCGCCGCAAGGCGGCAGCGTAGGCGGCGTCCTCGGGACGCTGGCCAACGATCAGCAGCCAGCGCGTCCACTTGCGCAGCACCAGGAACTGGGTGAGGGCGTCGGTGAGCATGAGTCGGCTGGGCAGGGTGTGCAGCACGTTTACCGGGCACTGGCTGGCGCGCAGCTCGTCATCGGCGGCGCCGGCGTTGAACAGCAGGCTGTCCGGCAGGGCGGCAGCCAGTTGGCGCAGGGAATCGGCCGGGGCGTTGACCACGAACAGGCGCAGGCCGGCATCGTGCAGGCGCCTGGCTTCGGCCAGCAGCTTTTCAGGGGGGTCGGTGCTGGCGACCTCCAGGCTGTAGTGGTGCTTTAGGAAGCGCCCGGTACTGTTGCTGTCGGTGATCGCCAGCTCTGCGCCGCGCAGGCCGGCGTCGGTGGGCTCGGGGATGACGTTGGACAGCAGCGGGCCGGGATCGGGCGTGTAGCCCAGGTAGCCGATGCGGATATCCAGCGCGGGGGCATCCTCCGCACGCGCGTCGATGCTGAAGACAGCGGCGCAGGCAACCGCGAGCAGATAGGCCACGCCGTGCAGGACGAACTGGCGCATGGAGCGACTCCTTTTCCGGGTCGACAAGTTCTTGTGCGGCCAGCATAGGAAGCGCCAGGGGTGCGGCAAATATGCAGAAAGTACCGGTTGGGGCAGTACCAAGGTAGTAGGTTGCGCGCCGCCCCCACGGCCTAGGATGGCGCTACAAGAACCAGAAGAGGAGCGTCGCCATGCGTATCGCCGTCACTCTCGTCCTGCCGATCCTGCTGATGCTCAGCCTGTTCGGCTTCGATTTCCTCTATACCCGTAACGGCTATCTGCCGGCAGCGGAACTGCGGGCACCCGTGGCGCCGGTCGGGTGTATCTCGACCTGTCGCAGCGTTCCGTAGATGTCGGCGCTGTGGCGAATCAACCTGCTGGTCGGGGTGTTCTTCGGCCTGCTAGCTGCCGTGTGCCTGGTCGTTCTGCTGCACCAGGGCAACGACGACGTACGCCGCGAGATGGACGCCGCCCGGGGCGTGCTCGACTACCTGCGCGAAGCGGCGCAACGCGACCCCGCCAGCCTCGATCCGGACCTCACCTCCGGACTGCGCCATGTACGCGTGCACTGGCTGGACACTGCTGCGCCCGCGCCGCACTCGGGGCTGGACGATTGGCTGGTGACGCGCCTGTACCCGGACCTGCCGGCGCCAACCCTGCTGACCCTGGCGGATGGCCGGCGCGTGCAGTTGAGCCTCGATCCGCGCGATGAAATCGACGAGGTGCGCGATTCGCTGGTGCAGCTGTTGGTGCTGTTCGGCGTTGCGCTGCTGGCCAGCCTGCTGGCGATCCGCTGGGCGGTGCGCGGTGGCTTGCGGGTAGTGGAGCAACTGCATGGCGCGCTGGGGAATGTCTCCCGCGGTCAGTTCCAGGTGCGTCTGCCGGATCACTCGCTACCCGAGGCGCAACGCCTGGCCAGCGGTTTCAACGGTATGGCGGCGGCGCTGGAGCATGCCTGCGTGGAGAACGCCGAGCTGACCCGTGCGCTGCTCGCGGTGCAGGAGCGCGAACGCCTGCAACTCGCCCAGGCGCTGCACGACGACATCGGTCAATACCTTGCCGGAATTCGTGCGCAGGTGTTCCTGCTGCGTAGCCTGGAGCGCCAGGACGGTATCGGCGTCGTCACGCTCGACCGCCTGGAGCAGCATTGCCAGGGACTCAACGAAAGCTTCCGCGCGCTGGTGCGCGATCTCTACCCGGTGGTGCTGGAGCGGGTCAGCCTGGAAGAGGCGCTGCGCCTGCACATCGAACAATGGCAAGCCAGCCAGGGCGTGGCCTGCCGGCTTCGTCTGGACGAGCTGCCCGCCCTGCCTGCCATTGCCAAGGCCCACCTGTATCGCCTGTTGCAGGAGGCACTGACCAACGTGGCCCGTCACGCGGGCGCTCGCCATGTGCGTGTGGTTCTGCGGCGACGCGAGGGGCGGTTGTTCCTCTGGGTGCGTGACGACGGCCGGGGCTGTCAGGGGCTGCCGCGCGCGGGAATCGGCATGCGCTCCATGCGCGAACGCGCACGTTGCTTGGGAGGCGAGCTGCACCTGCGCCGCCGTCCGGGCGGCGGTCTGGCGTTGCGCTTGTGGATGCCGCTGACGGAAAGCGTGATGGAAGGAGAGAGGATGTGAAGATTCTGCTGGTGGACGACCATTTCGTCGTCCGCGATGGCATTGCCACGCTGTTGCGTGGCCTGTTCCCCGAGGTCGAGGTGATCGAGGCCGCCGATGGCGAAGCCGCACTGGAGGCAGTGCAGCGCAGCGTCCCCAGTCTGGTGATCCTGGATATCGGCCTGCCCGGTATCAGTGGCCTGGAAGTCACCCGCCGGCTGCGCCAGCGCTTGCCGCAACTGCGGGTGTTGTTCTTCAGCATGCACGACGAACTGCCCCTGGTACGCCAGGCGCTGGACGCCGGTGCGTCGGGCTACATCACCAAGGGGGCGTCACCGGCGGTGCTGGTGGAGGCGGTCAGGCGCATCCTGGCCGGCCATGCCTACATCGAGCAGCCGCTGGCCACTCAGCTGGCGCGGCAGCCCCAGGGTGCCGATGGCCAGGACCCACGGCTGCAGGGCATGACCCAGCGCGAATTCGAGATATTCGTGATGCTCGCCCGTGGCCTGCCGGTGCGCCAGGTGGCGGAGCACCTGTGCATCAGCGCAAAGACCGTGTCGAACCACGTCACTCTGCTCAAGCAGAAGCTGCAGGTGGTGTCCCACGCCGAGCTGGTGCACCTGGCCATCGACACTGGCGTGCTGAGGCTCGGTGGCGAGGCGCTGGCCGGCTAGCGTCAGCGCTTGTAGAGGATCACCGCCGCGCGCAGCTTGCTGCGGCCGAAGCGGCTCATCTGCTCGAACTCCCCATGGCTCACCGGGATGTGCTGGCAGTCCAGCGGCTCGCGGTGCTGGCTGTGGTCGACATCGGGATCGTGCAGGTAGACGAAGTCCTCGTCGCAATCGGTGACGGTCACCCAGTGCGGCGCCTTGGAGCGGGTCAGGCGGTAGCTGCTGATCAGCACCATTGGCTGACCGCCAGCCTCCAGTGCGCTGTCAATGTCCAACTGGCTGAGCAGCAGTTGTTCGACGTCGCTGCGAGCCAGTTCGGCGGCGAAGTCCTCGTGGACCAGGCGCATGACTTCGCGCTTTTCCTCGCTGCGCACGCCATCGAGGAACAACGGGCCATCCTCCGACAACTGCAATTGCACGCGGAATCCCCGGCGGTGTGCCGCCAGCGCCAGCCCCTGGGGGCTGCACCCTCCGTGGCCGGCGGTCATGTAGATGGTGGTCGCCTCGCGCCACAGGCGCAGTTCCTCGCGACGCTCCAGGTGGCGCTCGGGCTCCAGTGCGCCCATGGCCATCAGTAGCGCCGAGGGGCCGCAGGTGAACTCGGTGGTCTGCCGGTAGTAGGGCACATGGCGGTGGGTGCGCTCGTTGATGTGACGGATTCGCTTCTCGAAGCGCAGGGCCTCGCTATGGTCTTCGTAGTAGTCGCGCACCGTGGCGAACGGGCGGTAGCCATTACGTTCGTAGAGGGCGATAGCTCCGCGATTGTCCGGGCGCACTTCCAGGCGCAGGTAGGCGCAGTCGTTCTGCAGCGCTTCGGCCTCGGCCTGATCCAGCAGCTTCTGGCCCAGGCCGATGCCGCGGGCGCGTTCGTCCACGGCGATGGAGTACAGGCGTGCCAGCGATGTTCCCTGGTGGAACAGCACCAACGCGTAGCCCAGCAACTGACCGTCGGATTCGGCGACAGTCAGGCTGGCGTGGGCGCGGGTGATCATCCACTGGAAGTTGCGGCGGGACAGGCGGTCATGTTCGAAACAGCGGTTTTCCATGTCGACCAGGGCTTGCAGGTCGTCGGCGGTGGCAGCGCGGAACTGGAGTTTCATAGAGTAAGCATTCGTTAATCTGCGGGGCGCACCTTGTCCGGTGCTGGCTGCGAACGGGCATTGCGTCTTGCGGTCGAAGCTCAACCAGTATTGTCCCAGGGGCAGGGCGCGGCAAGCGCGCCAGCCAGCTTCGGAGGTGTCGTGAGCAAGCTGTTCATCATCGTGGAACGCAAGGAAGACTGGGCTTCGTACTACCCCAGCGAAGACGTGGTCACCGCCCAGGAGTACCTGGAGATGCCCATCGACGACGACAATGGCAAGCGCGTGCAGGTGATCAACCTGTGCCGCAACTACAAGTACCTGGGCCACGGCTATTACTGCTCGCTGCTGGCCGAAGCGCGCGGGCACAAGGTGATCCCGTCGGTGCGCAGCATCAGCGAGTTGGCGAAGAAGTCGCTCTACAGCCTGGCGCTGGAGGACCTGGAGAAGACCCTCGACAAGGCGCTGGCCGATCATCCCTATGGCAGCACCGATGGTTTCACCCTGACGCTGTACTTCGGCCGCACCGATATCGAACCGTTGCAGGACCTGGCGCGCCAGCTGTTCGAAGCCTTGCCGTGCCCGATGCTGCTGGTGGAGTTCCGCAAGAACCGGGGCTGGCACATCGAAGGGGTGAAACCGGGCAACATCCACAAGCTGCGCGAGGACCAGGAGGACCAGTTCGCCGCCGCGCTGGAGGGATTCAGCCGGCAGATCTGGCGCAAGCCGCGTTCACGCAAGCAGTACCGCTATGACCTGGCGATCCTGCACGACCCGGAAGAAGCCTTCCCGCCGTCTGACCGCAAGGCGCTGAAGAACTTCATCCGCATCGGCCGCAGCCTCGGCATAGACGTCGAGCTGATCGAAAAGAAGGACTACTCGCGCCTGGCCGAGTACGACGCACTGCTGATCCGCGAGACCACCAGCGTCAGTGACCACACCTACCGCTTCGCCAAGAAGGCCGAGAGCGAGGGCATGGTGGTGATGGACGACCCGGTGTCGATCCTGCGCTGCACCAACAAGGTCTACCTCGCCGACCTGCTGCGCAGCCACAAGCTGGGCATGCCGGCCACCGAGATCCTCTACAAGGACAACCCGGCGGAGCTGGAGAAGGTCGGCGAGCGCCTGGGTTTCCCGCTGGTGCTGAAGATTCCCGACGGCAGTTTCTCCCGCGGGGTGATCAAGGTGGGCAACCAGGAGGAGTTGCTCAAGGCCAGCGCGGAGCTGTTCGAGCGCTCGGTGCTGCTGCTCGCCCAGGAGTTCTTCTATACCGAATACGACTGGCGGATCGGCGTCTTGAACCAGAAACCCATATTCGCTTGCCAGTACTTCATGTCCAAGGGGCACTGGCAGATCTACGACCACAGCCCGGACGCCCAGGAAGTGAGCGGCGATTTCCGCACGATGGCCGTCCACGAGGCGCCGCGCAAGGTCGTGGAACTGGCGGTGAAAACCGCCAACCTGATCGGCGACGGGCTCTACGGCGTGGATCTGAAGCAGGCGGGGGACCGGGTGGTGGTCATCGAGGTGAACGACAACCCGAACATCGATTGCGGGGTGGAGGACGTCTACCTGGGAGACGACCTTTACAAGCTGGTGCTCGAGGAGTTCGTTCGGCGTCTGGAAGTCAAGCGGCGCGGTCGCGGGTGGTGAGATCGATTCGGTATTGACCTTATAGGAAAACGGTCGATGTGCGGCGTCAAGATATTGCTAGCGTTACAAATTGGAGCGCCAACCAACTGTTTTTTAAAGTTTTTCAAAATAATGGCGCCAAGGAAGGGAGCATGCTCGAGGCAGCCGCGAATACTCGTCGCCTGCTGGTTGTCGATCCGTGCGACGACTGCCGCAGGTTATTACCCGGATTACGGGCAGCAGGGTGGGAGGTAGACAGTTGCGAGCTGGACGGTGCCAGCAATCGCGGCTGTGACGTCGGCCTGCTGCGCTTGCAACCCCGGCATCTCGAACGCCGGGAGTCCGTCAAGGAACTCATCAGCCGCAGCGGCACGGAGTGGATAGCCGTGCTCAGCCCGGACGTATTGCCTCTCAATGAGGTGGGCGATTTCGTCAGCGAGTGGTTCTTCGATTTCCATACCTTGCCCTTCGATGTAGCGCGGGTGCAGGTCACCCTCGGTCGGGCGTTCGGCATGGCGCGTCTGCGCGGGCGTGGCAGCGTGCACAGTGACGATCATCAGCATGAGTTGCTCGGCGAGAGCCGCGATGTGCGTGAACTACGCAAGTTGCTGGCGAAGTTCGCGCCGACCGAGTCGCCCGTGCTGATCCGCGGCGAGAGCGGCACCGGCAAGGAACTGGTGGCGCGTACCCTGCACCGCCAGTCGCGGCGGGCGGTCCGGCCCTTCGTGGCGATCAACTGTGGGGCAATGCCCGAGGCGCTCATCCAGTCCGAGCTGTTCGGCCACGAGAAGGGCGCGTTCACCGGGGCGCACCAGCGCAAGATCGGCCGCTTCGAACAGGCCAACGGCGGCACGCTGTTCCTCGACGAGGTGGGTGACCTGCCGTTGGAGTTGCAGGCTAACCTGCTGCGCGTCTTGCAGGAGAAGCAGATCGAACGCGTCGGCGGCAGCCAGCCGATCGATGTCGATGTGCGGGTGCTGGCGGCGACCCACGTCGACCTGGAGCAGGCAATGCGCGCGGGGCTGTTCCGTGAGGACCTTTACTACCGGCTCAACGTCCTGCAGGTATCCACTTCGCCGTTGCGTGAGCGCAATGGCGACCTGGCGCTGCTGGCCAATCACTTCGCGCACCTTTATAGCGTCGAGACCGGCCGCCGCCCGCGGCGCTTCTCGGACGATGCCTTGGCGGCCATGGCCGAGCACAGCTGGCCGGGCAACGTGCGCGAACTGGCCAACCGGGTGCGGCGTGGCCTGGTGTTGGCCGAGGGACGGCAGATCGAGTCCCGCGACCTGGGTCTGGAGCGGGAGAAGGGCCGCTCGGCGCACCTGCCGCTGGTGACCCTGGAAGAATACAAGCTCGGTGCCGAGCGCCAGGCCATGTGCGATGCGCTGGCCCGGCACGGCGATAACCTCAGTGTGGCGGCGCGGATGCTGGGTATCTCGCGGCCGACCTTCTATCGCTTGTTGCACAAGCATCAGTTGCGCTAGGGCGGGGAAACCGGTCGGGGCGGGAACGGACGTGGAGCCGTTACCCGCCGCGATGCGGTGCAACCGCAGGCGATCACGTGGTTTCACCCTGCCACCAGGCGGTGCCCGCAATCGTGCGTCGGGTGCGCTCCTGCGGGTGCAATCCGCTGCCGGGTTGTAGGGCGAATAACCCGGAACGGGTTATCCGCCAGCCCCCTGCGGCGGATAACGCTGGCGCGTTATGCGCCCTACGGATGCCGCGCCGGGGCGAGTCGTAGGATGGGTGGAGCCTAGGCGATACCCATGTTGTCGCGGCAAGGAATCGATGGGTATCGCTGCGCTCCACCCATCCTACGAAAGCGGCTCAGGCGTGAAGGTGGTTTTCCAACAACCCTACGGCGTCGCGCCAGCGCAGCCACAGGTTGCCTTGCCAATCCATGACCGGAAGTGATTCGCCCAGCAGCTGTTGCATGCGCCGGCGTGGCAGGCGCGTGTCGAGGTTGCAGCGGTCGCGCAGGGCGGGCACCACTTCGTTGCTCAGCCACTGGCGCAGGCTGCGGTTTTCCGGGTGGTAGCAGTAGACCAGCAGCAGGGCGTACAGACCGCTTTCGCTGACCAGCAGCTCGGGCTCAGGCTTGCCGGCGAGTCGCTCGTGACGAAGCTGGTCGCTGTCCAGGCGGGTCAGGAAGGGCGCGCCGATCTTGTAGCTGAGCAGCTTGCCCAAATCGCTGGCGACAAACCACGCCTGCTGCTCGATCAGCAGGGCGCGCAATGGGCGGTTGTAACGAATGAAAGGGGTCGGGATCAGGCCGTCGTCGGCCGGGGCGATCGAAAGGTTCATGCTGGAGCTCCTTGTACGTTCAAGAAGCCGCCGCCCGAAACTGGCGAAAAGTGGGAGGCGGACCGTGCAAGGGTGGAAAACCGGTTGAACCTAACCAAACCCGGCCGGACCGAAGTCCGCCTCACACGGTCCGCCATAGGCAGCAAAGCGACCCGGCATCGAGGTGATGCCGGATTGCTCCCGCTATTGCATTGGTTAGGTCAATACAGGTTTCCACACCTGGCCACGATGACGCTGTGGCAGGGCGAAACGCTAAGCAGGAGGCTCGTAGGACCGCAACGCCGGCGCAGTGTAGGGGCGTTCCCAAGCGTGCAGCAGCCGAAGCGCGTACCTGGCGCGGTGGCTTGCGGGAACTGAGAGCTTGTCGGGAGATTCCGCGCGAAAACCCTTGCGCCGGTGTCCGGCTGTAGGATGGTGTGGAGCGCAGCGATACCCATCGCTCTCCTGCACAGGCAGCATGGGTATCGCCGTGCTCCACCCATCCTACGGCGATCCGGCTAATCCGCCCCACGAGCTGACACCGGGCTGGACCTGCAGGTGCACGCCACACGCGATCCTCGGTCATGACCCGAGCCGGCAGAGACGCGGCGCTGGAGAATGCCAAAGGCCCCGAAAAGGGGCCTTTGCGTTTGGACTGCCGAGCCGTCAGAAGTAATACGGGAATTTCACGCTGAAGCTGAAATCCGGCGCATCCGGCGAGATGCCGATGGACAGGTTCGGCACGATGGTCAGGTTGGGGCTCCACGCGTAGGTCAGACCCCAGTTGAAGTACGCCGCGTTGGCGTCGCTGCCGGTGACGGTGGTCCAGTCGCCGCCGTCGGCCTTGATCTTGCTCTTCTTGGCGATCAGGTCGGAGAAGGAGAACGACATGCTGGTCTTCTCGTTGAGGGCGAAGGCCACGCCCGCACCGATCTGGAACCAGTCGCCGAGATCGACCTTGCCTTTCTGCTTCACGCCCTGGGTGGGGCTGATGTCGTCGAAGGATTCCTCGAAGTTGTAGGTGTAGGAGAGGCTGCCGAACAGCACAGCCGGGTCGACGGTCTTGACCAGCGAGATGCCGGGGGTGACCGACCATACGCCGTTGCCGGTAGGCAGGGACTCGGGCACGTTGAGGTTGTCGTTGTCCGAGGCGCGCTTGAGCTTGATGCCGTAGGGTTCCTTGCCGGTGGGCGCCTTGACCCGCAGGCTGACCACCGCGTCGGGGCGCGACTCGGTTTCGTCCATGAACTTGTAGGCGATGCCGACGTTGACATCGCCCAGTGTCGGGTCGCGGGTGACCTTCTCGTCGGTGGACTGCGCCGTGGAGTTGCCGGCGCCGGCCGATTCGAAGGTGCTTTCGCGGTAGACCACGGGGGCGTTTATGTCGAACTGCCAGCGGTTGTTCCAGTTGTAGCGGCCGGTGAGGTCCAGGGTCCAGTTGTCGGCGTTGATGTTGTCCACGCCGATGTTGCCCAGGAAGATCGTGTCCAACGCCAGGAAGCCATTGAGGATCAGCTGCTTGGTGTCGTAGTGGGTGTAGGTAATGCCCGTCTCGAAACTGAACGCGCCATTGCCGAAGAAGCCGCTGGCCTCGTCGTAGAGGTTCTCCACGCTCTTGGGTGGGCTGGCGTCATCCTTGAGCGACTCGCCGTAGGAGCTGCCGCTGGAGGCAACGGTGTTGCCGGTTCCGGGCGGTGTCGGCTTGCCGGTGGAGGTGACCAGGCGCTTGGGCTGGGCGGGCGTGGCCGGAGCTTCCTCGACCTGCCTGACCCGTTGCTCGAGCACCATCAGGGCCTTCTGCTGGGCCTCGTAGCGCTGCTTGAGCTCAAGCAGCTCCTGTTTCAACGTCTCCACCTCGGCTTCCGTCGCCGCAGCGGCGAAGGTCGAGGGGAGTAATGCGGATACACAGATTGCAGTTCCTAGCGATAGCGATCGGTGCATGGCGCGCTGTCCTTCTTATAGGTTGGACCTCACAGTCGCACTGGAGCGTAGATCACATACCCATAGTGCGAAGCCCTTTGAGTTGGTCGAGATTGCAGTCGAGCGCTCCAGACGACGGAAGGTTGTTTTTCAGCACCACGCTGAGCTGTGCCAGGTTATTGACGGCATTATTCCCACCCACCATCTGCGCGGCCTGGAGCAGCCCGCCGGCAGCCAGTTGCTGCATGGCGGCACCCTGGCCGTTGGCATTGATGGCTAGCTGGATGCTGCCATTGCCCGGCGTGACGCTGACGTCACCGGCGCCGTTGCTGGCGGTAATCGGAGTGCTGTTCAGCGGTGTGCCCTGCTGGGCCACGGCGGGCGGCGGCTGGTCGGCCTCCTTCACGTCGATGCTGACGGTGTTGGCGGCCGTGTTGTAGTCGCCTGCTGCGCGAACGCTCTGAGTGACACCCTGGGACTGGCTGAGGCCCGCTCCGCCGGTGACCGTGCCGGTACCCGCCGCGGGCGGAGCCGGGTTGCCGGTGGCCGGTTCATCGATAGTGGTCACGTAGAACTGCGGTTTGATGGTCGACTCCTGGACCTGCATGCTGACCCTGGCGCCGATGTTGTCGCCCACGGCGTTCTTCCAGGTGCTGCTCATGACAATGCCGAAGCTGATGACCCGGCCAGGCATCACGTACTTGCCGCGAAGTTGGGCCAGCTCCTGATCCTTCAGCTCGATCGGCTTGAAGACGCTTTCTGCCTGGACCGGCAGGCAGGCCACTATGCAGGTGGCGGCAAGCAATGGGATCACTTTCATTGGGGTTCTCCCCGGAAGGATTCCTGCCTTCCGTTCTTGTGCGGTCTTAGAGGAAGTCGCTCTGGATAAAACCGAATTCCATGAGCTCCGCATCCTTGACCGGGCTGAACGCATTGATTCGGTCCCTGGCCGTCAGTGGATCGGGCGGGTTCATCAGGGCATTGGCCTGTTCGTAGCCCGGACCGATGACGGCGAAGATGATGCCGTTCCAGCCTTTGAGAAAATCTTCCTGGGTAAAGCGCTTGTGGCCCAGCACCGGGTCGCCGATATAGACGTAGCCCTTGTAGGCACGCTGCATCACGACGAAGTGTTTGTAGCCACGGATATCCATCAGCACTATCACCGGGATCGTCAGCTTCTCCAGAGACGCCGGCGGGATTCGGTACCCGCGTGCGCGCATGCCGATGCCTTCGAGGTACGTCTTCATGTCGAGCATCGAAAAGCCCTGCGTGCGCACCAGGTCCGGGTCGGCCCGGACCAGCATCCCCTTGATCACGAATTCCTCGTCCACGTCCAGCGCGTAGGCCTGGCGGAGGATCGTTGCCAGCGCGGCGGCGCCGCAGCTGAAATCGGTCTTCTGCTGGACCAGATTGCTGAACTTGCGCTCACGGATGCTCTCGACTGGCTTGTAGGCCACCGCCCCACCGGGAAGAACGGCGAAGGGGAGCTGCGCGGCCTGTGCCGTGAGCGAGAGAAGGGCGAGCAAAAGCAGGGCGGACGTACGCATGATCGTGACGCCTTGGGGTGGCTCAGGAGAAGGAGGCTCCGTTGCCGGAGCCTCCAGGTGCTACGCCGTTTCGCTTACAGGCAGGATTTGCAGCCTGCGGCGATGGACAGCGAGTTGCTCTGCTGGTTGCCTACACCAGCCGCAACGTTCGCGCCGAGGTTGCCCGACACATTGTTGAGCGAGTTGTTGATGGAGGCATCGTTGCGCACCGGGTCTTTCCAGCCGGTGGGGATCAGCACCTGATAGGTGGCCTGGCCTCTGAGATCAACAGTGCCAGCTTCGACGAAGAACAGCGGATCCTTGTCGGTTTTGCTGCCACCGCTGTTGCGGCTATCGTCATGACCGCCACGGCCCGACTCGTCGACCACGTAGCCTGCACCTGCTCCCTTGTAGGTGCCATGGGCGCTGAAGGTGGACCGCAAGGTTTCCTTCTCGTAAGTCAGGAAGGCTACGTTGCCCACGGTGTTGCCACTGGAGGTCTGGGTGGCGCCACTGTAGGAGTCAGCACTACGACCACCGGACACGGCGGCTGCCATGTCGTTTTTCTGCTGGTTGTAGTTGCCCGACGCGATGTTGATGCCGATGTTCCCGGAGGAGTTGCTGCCGGAGTTGTTCAGCGAAGCCTTGTTGGTGGTGGAGAAGTTCCAGGCCTGGTTGTCCGTGTTGTTCTGGGTCACTTCAGTCGACGCATAGGCGGTACCGAAGATGAACTTCTCATCGGCAGTCGCCAGGGCGGCGGCGTTGGCCTGTTGGTTCATATCGCCGGCGGCGACGTTGACGCCCACGTTCCCGGATGCGTTCCCCAACGATCCGTCGACTGTCGCGGTGTTCTTGGTGCCCATGTTCACCACGGTGTTGTCGCTGCTTTCCTGGGTGTCTTCCACCGTTGCACTGGCGCCTGCCTCGATCCGTGGGTCCTTGTAGGGATCGTACGGGGTCTTGGGTTGATGTTGTTCATGACCGTGGCCATTGTCGTGGCCGTGACCATGCCCGTTGTTGTTACGGTTATCCGCGTGCACTGCTACAGCCATGACCGCTGCAACAGCGAAAACCAGAGGCTTCAGAGCCATTCTTGGTTTCATGGTGTATCTCCTTTGCTTTGTTTGGCGTGTTTAGTGTTATTGGAGTTGGCTTGGGTCAATCCGCGACCCGGATGCTCAGGGTGTTGGCAATGCGATTGCCGACCCCGGCGCTCTGGCTCATCTGCACGACACCCCGGCTGCCGGCAAAGGCCTGGTCGCTGGTAACGACCTGCCGGCTACCCGTGGTGGCGTCCATCGAGCCTGAGTTCACTGGCAGCGCGACGTTCTGCTGGGAAAGCACGCTGTCATCGACGCTCTGCGGAATCGCGCTGACGCTGATCCGCATGGCGTTCACTTGCTGGTTGGCGGCCCCGGCTGCCTGGTTCACGCCCAGGGCTCCGTTGCCGTTGGTGAAAGCGTTGCCGGTGATGCTGGCGGACGCGGCCTGGCTGGGGTCAACGAAGGCGTTGACCGTTTGCCGGAACTGGGTGGTGGCCTGGGCGTTGCTGCCGATGGCAATGGCTCGGCCGTTAGCCTGTTGCTGTGCATCCCCGGCGGCCTGGTTCACGCTGGCGACGCCGCGGTAATTGCGTACGGCGCTGTCGATGCTGGCGTTGTTGACCGTCGAAGGATCAGCAGCCAGGGCCGTGACGCTGCAGAGCAGGAGAGGGAGAGCGAGCAGGCGGGTGTTCATCTCAGCGGTCCCCCGTCAGCATGCGCAGGGGCGAAAGCCCTTGCTGGACGGTGCGGTTCACCGAGTTGGAGATGCCGGCGCCGCCACCGGCCGCACCCGCGCCCATGCTGTTGCCGTTGAGGGTCTGGTTGGCGCCGTTGTCCATGCCGACCAGTTGGCCTCCGGGCAGGATGTGCCGTTGCAGGCTGGAGCCACTGGTGACACCGGCGAAGTCGCTGTCGCTCAGCTCCGCGTTTCCGGTCTGGCGCACGATCTGCTCGGAAATGTTCGGGTTGACGGTGATCGGGTTTGGGTCGGGAATGTCGGTCGGCCGGGTGGCGACGCGTGGCTGCACCTGGCGTTGCAGGACGATGGTGCCGTCGCCGGCTTGTGCAACCGGGCACAGCGGGACGCTGGCCGCGCCGCAAGCGAGCGTGACGAGAATGCCGACTATCCGTGAGTCGATGTTCCCCATGATGGCGGTTCCTTCTTGGTGCGCTGAGCCCTAACCAGCGGTACCAAGGAGGAGCAGTTGCTGTGCCGCTTTTAAACTGTCATTGAGAATCAATGACATGGCGCGAGGCCATGTGAGCCATTGGGGGGCGAGTGTTTCCACGCTGATACAGAACTGCCGTGCCAAAGCGCTTCGCAGGCCCTAGAACGGGGCCTTTATCACGGGTGAAGCGGATTCTGTTTCGTCGGTGATACACAACTTTGGGTGGGGAAGGGCGAGGCCCGATCCGCAGGCCTTTGCGGGGATTCGAGTGTTTCGTAGTGCTAACAGAAACGAAGAATTTGTAGGTTTTTTGGTACTTGAGTACTGCAGTCTTTTCAATGAATTAGGCATTTTGCATGATGGCGCGAACCCGCCCGTATCGCGGTTGTCTGCATCTTCCTGGCGACGGAGGCAGAGTCAATTTTGCTGAAGTGCCAACGCATGCTCTGCTTGCGCTGCGCAGGAGAAATTTTTGTGAATTTCGTAGCGATCTGCAGGCAATGCATTAGCATGCCGACGCCGCTGTGGCGCTTGGGCGCCAGGAGCAGACAGCGGGGAATAACCATTAGAAATGAGCGAGCCAGCGTGCCTCGCGGGGGACAGTAGTATGGATTTGTGGAGCGCCTTTCAGGCCTTCATCCTGGGCGTGGTCGAGGGGCTTACCGAGTTCCTGCCGATCTCCAGCACCGGCCACCAGATCATCGTGGCGGACCTCATCGGCTTTGGCGGCGAGCGGGCCGAAGCCTTCAACATCATCATCCAGCTGGCCGCCATCCTGGCGGTAGTCTGGGAGTTTCGCCGCAAGATTCTCGACATCGTCTTTGGCCTGCCCACCCAGCCTAAGGCACAGCGCTTCACCGTCAACCTGCTGATCGCCTTCTTCCCGGCGGTGGTGCTGGGCGTGGCGTTCGCCGACTACATCCACCACTACCTGTTCAACCCGATCACCGTGGCCGTTGCCCTGGTCGTGGGCGGCGTGATCATGCTCTGGGCGGAGAAGCGCCAGCACGTGATCCACGCCGAAACCGTGGACGACATGACCTGGAAGGAAGCCCTGAAGGTCGGCTGTTGCCAGTGCCTGGCCCTGATCCCGGGCACCTCGCGCTCCGGTGCGACCATCATCGGCGGCCTGCTGTTCGGCCTGTCGCGCAAGGCAGCCACCGAGTTCTCCTTCTTCCTGGCGATGCCCACCATGGTCGGTGCTGCGGTCTACTCCGGCTACAAGTATCGCGATGTCTTTCAGCCTGCGGACTTGCCGGTGTTTGCCGTCGGCTTCGTCACCTCTTTCATCTTCGCGATGATTGCCGTACGCGGCCTGCTCAAGTTCATCGCCAACCACAGCTATGCGGCCTTTGCCTGGTACCGTATCGTGTTCGGCCTGCTGATCCTGGCGACCTGGCAGTTCGCCTTGATCGACTGGAGCAGCGCCAAACCCTGATCCGATTGCGAGTGAACGTGGAAAAGAACGGCACCATCAGCCGCTGGGACGATGACAAGGGCTTCGGCTTCATCCGTCCCCAGGCCGGCGGCAAGGAAGTCTTCCTGCATATCTCCGACTTTCGTGGCGACCGCCGCCCGGCAGCGGGCGACCAGGTCTGTTACGTCGAAGGCGCCGGCAAGGACGGCCGCCCCCGCGCCGATCATGCCCGTCTGGCGGGACTGGCCATCGATACTCCGGCCATTCGCCGCAGACCCGCCGCGACAGCCACCCGCGAGCGCGTTCGCAGTGGCCGCGAAGTAGCCTTCCCCAGTGCACCGAAACGCTCGCTCGGGCGCGCCTTGGTCGCCCTCGCAGCGCTGCTGGCGCTGCCCGTCATCGGCTCGGTGCTCTGGCTGAAGGAGGCTTACTTCGTCTGGTTCCTGCTGCTCTATCCGGTCTTCAGCATCCTGGCTTTCTTCGCTTACTGGCGTGACAAGCGCAGTGCCGAGCGCAACGACTGGCGTACTCCGGAACAGAGCCTGCATCTGCTGGAGTTGCTCGGCGGTTGGCCGGGCGCTTTCCTCGCGCAGCAGGTGTTCCGTCACAAGACCCGCAAGCTGTCCTTCCAGCTGGTGTTCTGGGCCATCGTCGTGCTGCACCAGCTGTTCTGGATCGACTGGCTCAGCGGTGGCCGGTTGCTGGGCTGGATTGGCGCACTGCTTGGGCTGGGCGCCGCCCCGACCTGATCGATCCGGTCAGACGGGCCAGTCGTCCTTCGAGAAGCCTTCCTCCAGGTAGTCGAGCAACGCCCGCACCGCCGGCAGGATGCCGCGCCGGTGCGGGTAGACTGCCTGCAGGTAGGCCTCAGGCTCGCTCCAGGCGGGCAGTACACGCACCAGGCGACCGTCCTCCAGCTCCCCTGTGCAGTAATGCAGCGGCAGAATGGTCACGCCCAGTCCCGCCAGTGCCACGTTCTTGCGCAGGTTGAAGTCCTCCACCGCCAGTCGCGCCTCCAGCGCCACTTCCTTCACCTCACCTTGCGGGCCGGTCAGCTTCATGTGCACGCGGCGATCATTGTCGATGGCACCGAGGACGGGCAGGGTGGCCAGGTCTTCCGGCGTGCGCAACTTGACGCCCTTGAGCAGCGAGGGCGCGGCCACCAGGGCGGTCTTCGCCCGGCGCAGGCGCCGCGAGATCAGCGACAGGTCCTCATCCCCCGGCGAGCGCACGCGCAGGGCGACATCGATACTTTCGTTGAGCAGGTCGACGCGGCGGTTGGTCAGCATCAGCTCCAGGTTCACCTGCGGATAGGCCGCGAGGAATCCGGGCAGCATCTCGTTCAACGAGGTTTCCGCCAGCGCCACCGGACACGACAAGCGCACCCGTCCGCGCGGTTCGGCGCTCAGTTGCGCGGCGACTTCGTCCGCCATCTCGGCTTCCACGAGCATTGCCTGGCAATGTCGGTAATAGCGCTCTCCCAGGTCCGTGAGCGCCAGTTTGCGGGTGGTGCGCTGCAGCAGGCGCACATTCAGGCGCGCTTCCAGTTCCGCTACGCGCCGCGACAGGCGAGACTTCGGCAGGCCCAGCAGGCGTCCGGCGGCGGCGAAGCCTCCAGCTTCCACCACCTTGGCGAAATAGAAGAGGTCATTGAGGTCCTGCATGGGATTGTCCTGCTGGTGAGACGAATCATTGCATTTTTGCCGACTTATCGAAGATTGGCTACATGCGTAGTCTTGCCTCCAACGACGAATTCCTCCGCCAACTCACTTGGCGTCATCGACTGGAGAAGACTCATGAAACTGCTGCACATCGATTCGAGCATCCTTGGCGACAACTCCACTTCCCGCCAGCTGAGCGCCGAACTGGTCGCTGCCTGGGCCGCCGCCGAGCCGGGCGTCGAAGTGACCTACCGTGACCTGGCCGCCGACGCCATCAGCCACCTGTCCTCCGCCAGCCTGGTTGCCGCCGGCACCCCGGCCGAGCTGCGCGATGCGGCGCAGAAGCACGAAGCCGATCTGGGCGAGAAGAGCATTGAGGAGTTCCTCGGCGCCGACGCCATCGTCATTGGCGCGCCGATGTACAACTTCTCGATCCCCAGTCAGTTGAAGGCCTGGATCGACCGCATCGCCGTCGCCGGCAAGACCTTCCGCTACACCGAGAGCGGTCCGGAAGGCCTGGCCGGCGGCAAGAAAGTGATCATTGTGTCCACCGCCGGTGGTATCCATGCCGGCCAGCCCAGCGGTGTCGCCCACGAGAACTACCTGGAGCTGGTGCTTAACTTCCTCGGCATCACCGATATCGAGGTCGTGCGTGCCGAAGGCCTTGCCTACGGTGACGAGCCGCGCCGCAACGCCATCGCCGGCGCCCAGGCGAGCATCGCCAGCCAGTTCGCCGCTGCCTGATCGCTGCCGTGAGCAGAAAAAGCCCCGCCCATGCGGGGCTTTTTTGCGCCTGGGCACTGCCGTCTGTCTGCGGGCACGGAGCCAGTCCCGCTGGCGCGTACTATGCAGAGGTTCTCTCCAGGCGGCGCCCGGCGGTCTCTGCATTCACCAACAAGCCTCGTGGCGCCTGATCTGGAGACAAATCGGAGCGAACTGCACCATGGCGAGGCGCCTGTTCTGGTTCCTGTTGCTCGTTACCTTCAGTACCGCGAGTTGGGCGGTGCAGGGCTGGAATGTGGGTTTTCACCGCCTGCAGGTGAGCGACCCGCTGGACCAGCAACCGATGAAGGCCATCGCCTTCTATCCGACGCGCGCATCCGAACAGCCCCTGCACCTGGGTAATTTCATCCTCGATGTCGCCTATGAAGGGCAGACTGCCAACGGTCGCTTCCCGCTGCTGGTGATGTCCCATGGCAACTACGGCACACCGCTGGCCCATCGTGACCTGATCGAGGCGCTGGTGCGCAAAGGCTTCGTGGTGGTGACCCTGCTGCATCCCGGCGATAACCTGCATGACCACAGCCGCCTGGGCGCGATGAGCAACCTTTACGGGCGGCCGCTGCAGGTGTCGGAAACCATCAGCGCCGCCTTGCTCGATCCCAAGGTTGCGGCCATTGCCGATCCGCGCAAGGTCGGGGTGATCGGCTATTCCGCCGGTGGTGAGACTGCGCTGATCCTGGCCGGCGCCCAGCCACGCCTGGAACGGTTGATCAAATATTGCCAGGAGCGCCCGGACGACCGCGATGCCTGCAGCGAGAAGGGCCAGGTGCGCGCTGATCGCAACGACCTGGTGCCGATGGCCGATCCGCGCATCGGCGCGTTGCTGTTGCTGGCGCCGCTGAGCCTGATGTATGGCGTCCATGAGCTGGAAGACGTGCAGGTACCGGTGCTGCTCTATACCGGCAACGATGACAAGATTCTCGACTGGAAGAAAAATGCCGGCGCGCTGGCGCGCAAGCTGCCGCAGCAGGCGGACCTGCGAGTGCTGGATGGGGCAGGGCACTTTGTCTTCATGTCGCCCTGTTCGGAGGAGGAGAAGGAAGCTACGCCGGATCTCTGCACTGACACCCAGGGATTGGACCGGCAGGCCATCCACCGTGACCTGGCGGCCTCGGCGGCGGAATTCTTCGATGTCAGTCTCGGTAGCGCGACGATGCAGACGTCGGGGCGTTGATCCGGGGCTGAGCAAAAAGGTGCCCCTTGTAGGAGCGAGCTTGCTAGCGAATAGGTTTCCCGGCTGCACTGGTGTCAGACAGGTTCGCGAGCAAGCTCGCTCCTACGAAGATCAAGGAGCAAGAAAAAGCCCCGCACTGGGCGGGGCTTTTTCATTGCAGCTTGGCGTTGATCAGACGATCACGCCCTGGCTGCGCAGGTAGTCATCGTAGCTGCCGCTGAAGTCGGTCACGCCGTTTTCCGACAGTTCGATGATGCGGGTGGCCAGGGAGGACACGAACTCGCGGTCATGGCTGACGAAGATCAGGGTGCCCGGATAGTTCTCCAGCGCGAGGTTGAGCGACTCGATGGATTCCATGTCCAGGTGGTTGGTCGGCTCGTCCATCACCAGCACGTTGGGGCGCTTGAGGATCAGCTTGCCGAACAGCATGCGGCCCTGTTCACCACCGGAGATCACCTTCACCGACTTCTTGATGTCGTCGTTGGAGAACAGCATGCGGCCGAGGGTGCCGCGCACCAGTTGCTCGCCGCCCTGGGTCCACTGGGCCATCCAGTCGAACAGGTTGTAGTCGTCCTCGAAGTCCTCGGCGTGGTCCTGGGCGAAGTAGCCCACGTCCGCGCTGTCGGTCCACTTCACTTCGCCGGCGGTGGGCGACATGTCGCCCACCAGGGTGCGCAGCAGGGTGGTCTTGCCGATGCCGTTCGGACCGATGATCGCGATGCGCTCGCCGGCTTCCACCTGCATGCTCAGGTTCTTGAACAGCGAGGTGCCGTCGAAGCCCTGGCTGACCTTCTCCAGGGTCACTGCCTGGCGGTGCAGCTTCTTGTGCTGCTCGAAGCGGATGAACGGGCTGACGCGGCTGGACGGCTTGACCTCTTCCAGCTGGATCTTGTCGATCTGGCGTGCACGGCTGGTGGCCTGCTTGGCCTTGGAGGCGTTGGCCGAGAAGCGGCTGACGAAGGTCTGCAGCTCGGCGATCTGGGCTTTCTTCTTGGCGTTGTCCGACAGCAGGCGCTCGCGGGCCTGTTCGGCTGCGGTCATGTACTCGTCGTAGTTGCCCGGGAACAGGCGCAGCTCGCCGTAGTCCAGGTCCGCCATGTGGGTGCAGACGCTGTTCAGGAAGTGACGATCGTGGGAAATGATGATCATGGTGCTGTTACGCGCCGTGATGACGTTTTCCAGCCAGCGGATGGTGTTGATGTCCAGGTGGTTGGTCGGTTCATCGAGCAGCAGCAGGTCCGGGTCGGAGAACAGCGCCTGGGCCAGCAGCACGCGCAGCTTCCAGCCCGGAGCGACGGCGCTCATCGGGCCGAAGTGCTGGTCCAGTGGAATGCCCAGGCCCAGCAGCAGTTCACCGGCGCGGGATTCGGCGGTATAGCCGTCGAACTCGGCGAACTGGACCTCCAGCTCGGCCACGGCCATGCCGTCTTCCTCGCTCATCTCCGGCAGGGAGTAGATGCGGTCGCGCTCGGCCTTGACCTTCCACAATTCCTCGTGGCCCATGATCACGGTGTCGATCACGCTGAAGTCTTCGTAGGCGAACTGGTCCTGGCGCAGTTTGCCCAGGCGCACGCCGTTTTCCAGCATCACCTGGCCGCCGGAAGGCTCCAGCTCACCACCGAGGATCTTCATGAAGGTGGATTTGCCGCAACCGTTGGCGCCGATCAGGCCGTAGCGGTTGCCGTTGCCGAACTTGACGGAAACGTTTTCGAACAGCGGCTTGGCGCCAAACTGCATGGTGATATTGGCGGTGGAAATCAACTGACTGACCCTTGGCTGGACATGGTGCGCGCCGGGCGCGGACGGCGCGGGCGGGCAGGGAAGGCATGCGCTGTCGAACGAGGCCGACAGGCGCCTGGCAAAGCCGCTCATTATGCCACAGCCAGGCCTGCACTGCATGCTTTGCCGCTACAGCTCCCGTTCTGCGGGCGTGTGGCAGTATCAGACAGTTGAAACCCCCCATAGTCCTGCATCAGAATTCGGTGTTCAGAATTCCGGTGGGGGCTGTATGAAAATCCTAAACGCTCAACATTCGCTCAGGCACTACCTGGAGCAGGTCAGCGACAAGCTGATCACCGTGGTCTCGGCCTCCGCCAGTGAAACCGAGTCACTGATCGAAACCCTGGTGGAAAAGGGCAATCGCCTGGACCTGCTGGTGGGCACCATCAACTCGTTCAGCTCGCCGGACTTCATCGATTTCTGCGTCCGCGATGCCGGCGCTAACGTCACCCTCCACGTCGACTTCCGCGCGCAGAACAGCGTGCATTGGAAGCTGATCCTGATCGAGCCGGATGTGGTCGTGCTGGGCAGCGCCAACTTCACCGAAATCGGCCTGAGCCTCACTCGTGACACCTGCACCGTGATCCAGGACGCAGCGCTGTATGCCGAGTACCTGGCGCGCGTGAGCGAGATCAAGGGCATGGAAGGCGTGGTGCTGGGCCAGGACTCGCGGGCCTTCGACGAGCAGCTGGAGGAGTACCGCCAGAGCCATCGCCGCGTTCAGGCCAGCCTGGCACGCAGCGCGCAGTACCTGGACGGAGAGAGCTGGCTGGGTGACGAGACCAACCAGAGCATCCCGCTGTTCATCTGGTACAGCGACCATTCCGATGAGTCCGAGGAGCAAGCTGAAGCCTTCCTCCACGCCAGCAGCGACGGCGTGGACTGGGAAGACGTGCGCGAGTTCTTCACCTACGAGTGCGCGGAGGGCGTGCTGCCCTACGAAGAAGGCGACATGGTGCTGACGGCGCGCTGCAACGGCACGCACATCGGCTTCTACACCTTCGACCGAATCCTCTACCGTAACGGCACCTACTTCATCTACTCCTACCGCAAGAAGCGCTACACCCAGCCGTTCAAGCTGGAAGATGCCAAGGAGCGCCTGAAGGACGTGATCCCGGAGTGGTACGAAGAAATGCGTACTTCGCTCAATCGCCACGACATCAATAGCGTGGTGCGCTGAGCAGCAGCCATTCATCGGCGCACAGCCTGCGACCCGACGGTTGCGCGCTGTGCGACTTGGCATTCTGCACGATGATGGCTAGCATCCTGCCAATATCTCGACGTCGCATGCCGCAGTTGCGTGAGCCCGTCAGAAACCTGTCAGGAGGCAATGGATCATGCCGCAACTTCCCCCCGATGAAGTCCCCGTCCGCCGCCGCATGCGCTGGCATTGGCGGTTGTTGACGCTGAAGATCTACATTCTCTCGGTGTTCCTGCTGGCCTGCATGCTGGGCGGCAGCGCGATGCTGTTCCTCAATGTGCTCAATGACACGCTCGAACCGGCCCAGCGCCTCGGCTCCTTCTTGGCCGGCGCGCTCATCCTGCTGCTGTGCTTCCACATCCTGCGCATGGCGCTGCCGCCGATGCCCTGGTTGCCCAGGCGACGCAGCCTGGAGTAGGCGGCCTGGAGCAGAAGCAAGTCAGAACGAAAAACGCCCCGTGGCATCGCTGCCACGGGGCGTTTTCCTTCGAGCCTGATCAGGTCATCAGAAGATGTTGACCGGGTACTCGACGAAGACACGCACTTCGTTGCCGTCGTCGTTGTAGGAGCGGGCGTCGTTGGACACGCGCAGCCAGGAACCACGCAGCTTGACCGACAGGTCCTTGGCCGGGCCGCTCGGTACGACGTACTTCAGCTGGTTGAAGATTTCGCGCTCTTTGCCGTTGC
Organism: Pseudomonas nicosulfuronedens; assembly: GCF_005877905.1. Lineage (GTDB taxonomy): Bacteria > Pseudomonadota > Gammaproteobacteria > Pseudomonadales > Pseudomonadaceae > Pseudomonas > Pseudomonas nicosulfuronedens. The sequence continues at coordinate 151,515 of NZ_SWDV01000018.1, forward strand.
TGGTCTCGGCGGTCTTGATGTTGTCGCCATAGACGTAGGCCACGGTGTAGCTCAGGCCCGGCACGCCGTACTCGGAGAAGTCCAGGCTGTAGCTGCCCTGCCAGGAACGCTCGTCTTCACCGTTGAAGTCCGACCAGTAGGAGTTAGCCAGCCAGATGGTGGTGCCGCCGTCGCCCAGGCCGCCCTGGTTCTGGTACCAGCCGTAGTTGTAGCCGGAATCACCGTTGTTGCGCTGGTGCGCGATCATGAAGGTATGGACGCCGATGTTGTAGGCGGCCGACAGGCTCCAGATGGTGTTCTTGGTGCCGTCGATGCCGTTGTCGGAAGCGAAGTCTTCGTTCACGCGGGTGCGGTAGCCGTTGAAGTCCAGGGTCAGGGACTGCTTGTCGGCCACCGGGATGACGTAGTTCAGGTTCATGTACTGCTTGCGGGCGACGTCTTCGCTCTCGTAGCCGTACAGCGAGCCACTGAAGTTGTCGGTGAACTTGTAGCTGCCACCGAACACATCGATGCGCTTCAGGCCGCCGCTGTCACGCCCTTCGGCGCTTTTGCGGGTTTCCGAAGTGAAGCGGCCGACGTTCAGCTCCAGGCCTTCGATCTCCTTGGAGGTGATCAGGGTGCCGGTGAAGCTTTCCGGCAGCAGGCGGGAGTTGTCGTAGCTGAGGATCGGCAGGGCCGGCATCTGGTCACCGTACTTGATCACGGTGTTGGAGAAGCGAGCCTTCACTGCGCCACCGGCGCGGGCCAGGTCATTGGCGGCTTCGCCGCTGTCGCCCTGCTTGAAGAAGTCGATGCCGGCGGCGCCGCTCTTGCCCTGGCCACCGTCCAGGCGCAGGGCGTACATGCCGAACGCGTCAACGCCGAAGCCCACGGTGCCCTGGGTGAAACCGGAGGTGAAGGTGGCGGTGGCGGCCTGGCCCCACTCTGCCTTGTCGTCGCGGCCGTGCTTGTAGTCACGGTTCATGTAGGCGTTGCGGAAGAACAGGTCCAGGTGGCTGTCTTCGGTGAAGCCTTTGGCGGTGGACTGGTCATCGGCCATTGCAGCGGTCGACGCGAGGATCCCCAGTGCGAGCAGACTGATCCGGTGGTTCAGCATCTTGATTTCCTTAATGGTGCAGCGCCAGCGAACAGAAAGAAAAAGCTCTCCGCCCCGAAGTGCGTGATCGGGGTAGGTGGAGTCCTGTGCTGGCATATTCTTTTGGTTGTATTCGGGGCGTGGTCGCCCCGGCGCCGCGGGATAATAGCAGAGGTTCGAACTTTTTCGTCCAGCCTCTGTCACGCGCCCGTCATGATTACCTGATCAGCGGTTTTGGCTACCGGATCACGCCGGCTCGCGGGGGATGGGCGAAGTCGCGGCAGGTTGCCGCGACGCCACGGTCAGCGGGAGAACGAGTGCTGGAACAGCCAGAGGCTGAGAATCAGCCCGCTGAATGCCGCAAGTGCGGCGCAGAGGAAGATCGAGCCGAAGCCGAAGCCGTTGGCGACGGCGCCCATCAGCGGCCCGGTGATGCCGAGGGACACATCGATGAACAGCGAATAGGCGCCCAGGGCGGCGCCACGATTGGAAGCAGGCACCAGGCCCACTGCTTCCACGCCCAGTGCAGGGAAAACCAGGGAGAAGCCGAAGCCGGTCAGCGCCGCGCCAGCCAGGGCAATCCAGGGCGTCGGGGCACTCCACAGCAGGAGGAGGCCGAGGCTTTCTACCGACAGGCAGGCAATCGCGACGCGGAAGCCTCCGTGGCGGTTGATCGCATTGGCGAACAGCAGGCGTGCACCGATGAAGCAGCCGCCAAAGGCGGTCAGGCAGTAGACCGCGTCCTTCCAGCCAAGGCTGGCGTAATAGAGCGTGATGAAGGTCGCGATGGTGCCGAAGCCGATGCCACCCAGCGCCAGGCCCATGCCATGGGGGAATACCCGCCCGAGCACGTGGTGGAAGGGCATCCGCTCGCCATGCACCAGGGCTGCCGCGCGTTTGGGCCAGGCCAGGGCGAAACCCAGCATGGCTAGCAGGACCACGCTGCCGCCCAGACTGGACAGCCCAAGCTGTCCGACCATCAGGACGCCCAGCGGCGCGCCGATGGCCAGAGCGCCATAGCTGGCGATGCCGTTCCAGGAGATGACTTTTGCGGTGTTCGCCGCGCCGACACGGTCAATGCCCCAGGCAATGGACGCACTACCGACCAGGCTTTCCGAAGTGCCCAGCACCAGGCGCGCGACCATCAGCAGGCCGAGGCTGATCCACGGCAGGCCTTGCATCGCCCAGGAACCGAGCATCAGTGCACCGCTAGCGGCGCAGCCGACCATGCCGTAGAGCACGGCGCGCTTGGGCCCGAGGGTGTCGATCACTTTGCCGGCGTAGGGGCGGGTCAGCAGAGTGGCCAGGTACTGGATGCTGATGACCAGGCCAGCCATTACCGAGCCGAAGCCCAGGTCGCTGTGCACGTAGCCGGGCAGCACGGCCAGCGGGATGCCAATGGTCAGGTAGGCGATGAAGGTGAAAAGGACGACGGACACCACTTGCAGGGTGGTGGATGAGGACGAGCGGGAATCGGCGGACATGTGCTGCGGTTCGGTACGGCGAGTGGTCCTACATGATGGACCGCGTCTGGCGTGTAGGAAAGCTAGCTAACGAACTACCTGCAAGTCAGTGCCGAGTTGCAGGAGCGAGCTTGCTCGCGAACCGTTTGACACGGAGCCGGCCGGACGAATCGTTCGCGAGCAAGCTCGCTCCTACGAAAAGCGGCTCAGGCGCGGCGAAAGAGGGTGGGGTAATCGATGACCAGGCCGTCGTCATCCACGCTCAGCACCGCCTGGAATTGCGTGCCTTCGAGGTTCTCGTAGCGATAGTGGTGGGCGTCGATCCGCGTGTAGCCCTGGCGCATCCGCACGGGCTTGAGGGCCGGCGCTTCCAGATAGACGACGGCCAGCTCCCGGCGCTCACCATCGGCCAGGTGCAGGCGGCGAATGGGGAAGGTGTTGGTGAAAGGCGACGGCCAGATGTCGATGTCCAGGCAGCCGCCCAGGTCCTCCAGCGAGTCGCCTTCGGCGTTCTGCCAGTGGCCATCGCCATCGGTCAGCAGGTGCAGCTGATGCGTACCGCGGGCGCTTTCCACACTGAAATGCGCTTCCCGCAGACGCCATTGATCATCCCATTCCAACTGGTAGTCGAGCTGGTACGAGGGCCCGCCTGCTTCATCGATGGCGCGGAGCTGGCTCTCGGCGCGCCGCTCGTCCAGCTGCAGCGACTCCCAGCTGGCCGTCGGTGCGTGCCAGATGCCTTCCCAGTCCAGCGTACGCATCAGGGCGTCTCCAGCACCAGGCCCAGGCGTTGGCGCTTCGGCAAGCGGGCGACCACCAATTGATGCGAGCGGGTCAGCGCTTCGCGCAATTCGGCGTCGCCCATGGGGTAGGGGCGCTGCATGGCAATCCAGAAGGCCCGTGCCAGATAGGGCGCGGGGCGGATGCCGGGGCGGTCGACGTAGCCCAGGAACAGCTCCGGGCCGACCTTGAAGGCCAGGCCGCCGTTGCCGCTGTCGAGAAAGTCGAGGATGGCGAACATCTTGTTGCCGGCCACCGAGAACACCCGGTTACTGCCCCACTTGATGTCTTCACGGGCGCCAGGGAGCTCCAGGCAGAAGCGGGCGATCTGTTGCGGTGTCATGGGTTGCTGTTCCCTCAGTCCCGGAAATAGACCTCGACCAGATGGTAGCCGAACTGGCTTTTAACCGGCCCGTGAACCACGCCGACCGGTTTCTTGAAGATCACCTGGTCGATGCTACGGACCATCTGGCCCGGGCGCACCTCGCCCAGGTCGCCACCGCGCTTGCCGGAAGCGCAGGTGGAATGCTTGCGCGCCAGGGCGGCAAAGTCCTCACCCTTGGCCAGGCGCTGCTTGATCTGCTCGGCTTCGGCGGCGGTCTTGACCAGGATGTGGCGGGCCATGGCGACGGGCATTGGTTTGTGTCCTTGAATGAAAGCGTTTGCGGGGCATTGTACGGCAGCAGTGATGCAGGTCGCATTTCGCGATGGGTTGCATTGTCTGGCACTGGAGTGCTCCATAGAGTCAATCAGCCAATTCTTATTCTTAGGACGCTGCTGATAGACAGCGTCTGCCGCCACCTTGCGTACGGATGCAGTTCAATGGATATCCAAGCGATGCTCAAGATCCTGGCCACCCAGGATGGTTCGGATCTTTACCTCTCCACCGGTGCTCCGCCTTGTGCCAAGTTCAACGGGGTACTCAAACCCCTGACCAACGAACCGATGAAGGCCGGCGACGTCGCCCGCATTGGCTACGGGCTCATGGATGAGGAGCAGCGCGCGGAGTTTGACCGTGAACTGGAAATGAACCTGGCGATTTCCGTCGCGGGCGTCGGCCGCTTCCGTATCAACCTGTTCAAGCAGCGTAACGAAGTGTCCATCGTGGCGCGGAACATCAAGCTGGATATCCCGCTGTTCGCCGACCTGAATCTGCCCGAAGTGCTGCTCAAGGTGGTGATGGAGAAGCGTGGCCTGGTGCTCTTTGTCGGCGGCACCGGCTCGGGCAAGTCCACCTCCCTGGCGGCGCTGATCGACCACCGCAATCGCAACAGCGGCGGCCACATCATCACCATCGAAGACCCCATCGAATACGTGCACCGGCACCGCAAGTCGATCATCAACCAGCGCGAAGTCGGGGTGGACACCCGCAGTTTCCATGCCGCGCTGAAGAACACCCTGCGCCAGGCGCCGGACGTGATCCTGATTGGCGAGATCCGCGACCGCGAGACCATGGAGCACGCCCTGGCCTTCGCCGACACCGGCCACCTGGCGATCTCCACGCTTCACGCGAACAACGCCAACCAGGCGCTGGACCGCATCATCAACTTCTTCCCCGAGGAGCGCCGGCCGCAGTTGCTCAACGACCTGGGCAACAACCTCAAGGCCTTCGTCTCCCAGCGCCTGGTGCGTACCCAGGACGGCAAGCGCCGCGCAGCGGTAGAAGTTCTGCTGGGCACCGCGACCATCAGCGATATCATCAAGCGCGGCGACTTCAGCTCGATCAAGGAAATCATGGACAAGTCCCGCGCCCTCGGCATGCAGACCTTCGACCAAGCGCTGTTCGACCTGGCAGTGGAGGGCGCAATCACCGAGGAAGAAGCGGTGAAGAACGCCGACTCGGCGAACAACCTGCGTCTGAAGCTCAAGCTGTACAAGGACAACCCGGGCAGCGTCGGCAGCGCTGCCACGCCCGCAGCGGCCAAGCCTGCCGCGCCGGCTCCGGCGCCCGTCGCTCCCCCGGCCGCCGCCCAGCCGGTGGAAGCTTCCAGCTGGGGGCTGGAACTCGCGCTGGAAGAGATCGAGGCGGAAGACGCGGAGAAGCCGGTCGGCCAGTAAGCCGCCCGCTGCACACAAAAAGCCCCGGCATGCCGGGGCTTTTTCATGGATTGCAGGAGCTGCATCAAAGCAGCGAGAGGGGATAGCTGATGATCAGCCGGTTCTCGTCGAAGCTGTTGGTGCTGCCCCAGTCGCGCCGCATGCTGGAGTTACGCCACTTGAGGTTCAGCGTCCTGAAGGTGCCGCTTTGCACCGTGTACGCCAGTTCGCTTTCGCGGCCCCATTCGCGGCCGTCGTCGGTGCTGGTGTTGTGCACGTTGCGGCCCTGGATGTAGCGATTCATCAGGGTCAGGCCGGGCACGCCGAAAGCGGCGAAATCGTAGTCATGACGCAACTGCCAGGAGCGCTCCTTGGCACTCTCGTAACTGGCGTTGTAGCTGTCGTTGGCCAGGGTACCGCCGCTGGTGCCATTGACGCGGAACCACTCGTCCTCACCCATGACCTTCTGCAGGCCGAGATAGAAGGTGCTCGCGCCGTACTTTGCCGAGAAAAGTCCAGAGAAGGTGCGGTTGTCCAGGTCACCGGCACGGGCGCTGCCGTCCTCCTTACCCCAGAAGTAGCCGATATTCGCACCGAGCACCCAGTTGCCCAGCGGTTGGCTGTGCTGCAGTTGCAGGTACTGCTGCTGGTAGATGTCCTTCAGCTGCGCATTCCACAGGCCGACCAGGGTACGGTCGCCGTTGAAGCGGTACTCGCCGCCGGCGAAGTTGAAGCGGTCGGAGGTGTAGGCCGGGCGATTGAACAGCGACATGTCTTGCATGCTGGCGTCATTGCGCGGGCTGTTCTGGCGGAACTGGCCGCCGTAGAGGGTCAGGCCGTCGATTTCCTTCGAGGTGACCTGTGCGCCCTGGAAGGTCTGCGGCAGCGAGCGGCCGTCATCCGAGCGCAGGATCGGCAGTACCACCATCCATTCACCGGCCTTGAATTCGGTTTTCGACACCTTGGCCTTGCCGGCCACCGCCAGGCGGCCGAAGTCGTCGGCGGGGCGGCCGTCGTCGTGGGTCGGCAACAACTGGGTGCCGGCCGTGCCCTTGCCGCCGTCTAGCTTCAGGCTGTACAGCCCGAGCACGTCCAGGCCTAGCCCGATGGTGCCCTGGGTGTAGCCGGAGCGGGCGTCGAGGATGAAGCTCTGTGTCCATTCTTCCGCCTTGCCCTGGCGGGCTTCGCCGACATAGTTGCGGTTCATGTAGAAGTTGCGCAGCAGCACGCTGGCCTTGGCGCCCTCAAGGAAACCGGCTTCCTCGGCGCTGGCCAGGACGGGCAGGGCGGGTAGCAGGCAGGCGCTGATGGTGAGGTGGGGCAGGTGGCGGAGCATGGGGGTTCCCTCGGCATTCTTGTCGTTGTTCGGGGCGAACGAGGCCCTCCGCGCGGCTCTGTCAGGAGCGGCGGATGGAGGTTGAAAACGGTCAGCGAGCGCGGATCAGGCGATCAGCCGGGCGCGAGGGGCGTGCAAGCAAGCGTGCGAAGACAGACGGCGGGGGCGATGCACGCGCGCGGGCGTGCCAGGGAGAGCGTGAGCATGTGAACGGGCCTTTCTTATTAGTAGTTGTTGGCGCCGCATCGAGGCGGCGACTGGGGCCATAGTGGTGCTCCGTGAAGCGCCTTCGCAATTCGCCCGAGGCGTAAGCGTTCGCTGTTCGAACGGCAATTAACCAAATGGAACATTCATCCGCCGGCACTACGCGTAGGATGGCCGACACAATGCTGCGCGGGACTTGTATCGTGCGGCCTTTCAGCGGACCCGCGAGGTGCTCCCGGCTTGGCGTGACGGATTCTTTCTCCGGCGCGCCCTGCTAGGCTGTCCTGCTCTTCCTGTTGGCCTCGCGCCCGCCGCATCTGCCTAGTGAATCCGTGAGTCGATGAGTACCAGTCAATCGCCGTTGTCCGGCGTCCACCAACCCTTCAAGGGCATCCTGCTCATCGTCCTGGCGACCTTCCTGTTCTCCAGCCACGACGCGCTGTCCAAGTACCTGGCGAGCATCTATCCCATCGTCATGGTGGTGTGGGCGCGCTATGTGGTGCACACGCTGTTGATGGCGGGCATCTTCCTGCCGCGCGCCGGCCTTGCCGTGCTGCGCACCCGTCATCCCTTCCTGCAGACGATCCGTGCGCTGTGCCTGCTGGGCACCAGCTTTCTATTCACCACCGGCCTGCAGTACATCCCGCTGGCCGAGGCGACCTCGGTGAACTTCCTCGCACCGCTGTTGGTGACGGCGCTGTCGGTACCGTTGCTGGGCGAGCGGGTCAGTGCCGGGCAGTGGGCGGCGGTGCTGGTGGGATTTGCTGGTGTGCTGATCATCGTCCACCCCGGTGGCGACCTGTTCACCCCGGCGGTGCTGTTGCCGTTTGGCTCGGCGCTGTGCTTCAGCTTTTACCAGTTGCTGACGCGCAAGCTCAGCCAGGTGGACAGCCCGACCACCAGCAACTTCTTCGCCGGGCTGTGCAACACCCTGATCGTCAGCGCACTGGTGCCGTTCTTCTGGCAATGGCCGGGGTTGGTGCATGGCCTGATGATGTTGGCCCTGGGTACCTGCGGGATGACCGCACACCTGTTCCTGACCCAGGCTTTCAAGCATGCGGCGCCAGCGCTGCTGGCACCGTTCAGCTATTGCCAGATCGTCTTCGCCGGGCTGCTGGGCTTCGTCATCTTCGGCCATACGCCGGAACCGTCGGCGCTGCTGGGTATCGCGGTGATCTGCGGCAGCGGGCTGGCAGCGGCGTGGTTGCAGAGCCGCAAGCGGTAGACACGTTGCTCTTCCTGTAGGAGCGAGGGGGACGCTCAGTCCTTGCTCGCGAACGGATTTGCCGGCGGCTCGGGAGCTGGGCGGGTTCGCGAGCAAGCTCGCTCCTACAATGTTCTGCCCGTCATTCGATCTCGAACAGGCCATGGCGGATCGGCCCGACCTGCAGTCGCTGACGCACGTCGTCGTCGATGCGTGGATCGTCCGGCTGGTACAGCTTCACCTGGCGATAGGCGCTGATGCGGTTGATCTCCGGGCCCAGGTATTCCCAGACCACGCGGGTGCATGCCGGGGTGCGCCGGTCGCCGCTGGAAACGCCGGTCTTCAGGCCGTTCAGGCGGGTGATGCGACTCTTGAAACTGGGGATGAGAATGGTCTGGCTCATCTCGTTGACGGTGAGCGACTCGTAATCCATCAGGAACACCCGGTCCTGCAGCTGGAAGGCTGCACCCAGGTAGCGGCAGCGCACCCAGTCCTCGGCCTGCACATCGGTACTGCTCGATCGCTCCTGGCGCTCCTGGCGCTCGAAGAGGAAGTTGCCGTCCTCTTCATACAGGTGCACCAGCGACAAGAGGATCGAGCCCGGCACTGACATGCAGTTGGAATACTCGAAGTAGTAGCCGCAATAGCGCGACAGGTTGCCCGCGTGCTCGCGCAAGGGGCGGAGCATTTCGAGCAGCGGATCATGACGCTGACTATTCGCCGGCGAGGCACCCCGTGCGCCAATCAGTCGGGCGAACTGTTCAGGGGGCAATTGCAGCTCGTAATCCTCGACGCCGAAGAAATCTCCAATCCGTTTGAGGTTGTAGGCCGTGGGTTGGCTCTGCCCACCCAGGTACTTGTTGAACTGCGCGCGGTTGATCGCAAGCTTCCGGCAAACCTCCGAAATAGAGCGGTAGTGGGCGCACAGCAGCTTGAGATTGGGGCCGAGGTTTTCGGACATTCGTGCCAGGTCCAGGTGATGCGACTGGCGCAATAATAGCGCCAAGTGGCGTCAATTCGTAGCAAGCCGCGAAATTGTTTCGCAAGGCTTCGGGCGCAACCATGCGCCCCCAGTGAGCGGGCCAGCCCCAGGTCCGTGCTCCCACAATAACAATCGAGGCCCCAGCACATGCTCGACGCGATCAACGATTTCCTCTCCGGGAAAGTCCTCATCGTCCTCATCGTAGGACTCGGTGCGTACTTCACCATCCGTTCCCGTTTCGTCCAGTTCCGCCACTTCGGCCACATGTTCGGTGTGTTCAAGGAGTCGATCCGCGGCCAGTCCGGCCAGCTGAGCTCGTTCCAGGCCCTGATGCTGAGCCTCGCCGGCCGCGTGGGCGCCGGTAACATCGCCGGCGTCGGCATCGCTGTGACCCTGGGTGGCCCCGGCGCCGTGTTCTGGATGTGGGTCACCGCGCTGGTGGGCATGTCCAGCAGCTTCTTCGAATGCACCCTGGCCCAGGTCTACAAGCGCAGCGACGGCGACGGCCTGTATCGCGGCGGCCCGGCCTACTACATCCAGCACGGCCTGAAGCTGCGCTGGATGGCGCTGACCTTCGCGGTCCTGCTGCTGGTCACCTATGGCTTTGCCTTCAACGGCCTGCAAGCCTTCACTGTGACCCACTCGCTGCAGAACGCCTTCGACATCCCGGTGCTGTACTCGGGCATCGCCCTGGCCGTGCTGCTGGCGATCGTGTTCTTCGGCGGCATCCAGCGCATTGCGGCGGTCTCCGACCTGCTGGTGCCGGTCAAGACCCTGGCCTACATCGCCGTGACCCTCTACGTGATCGTCACCCAGATCGAACTGGTGCCGGGCATGCTGACCACCATCGTGAAGAGCGCCTTCGGCCTGGAACCGGCCTTCGCCGGCCTGCTGGGTAGCGCCATCGTGATGGGCGTGAAGCGCGGCGTGTTCGCCAACGAAGCGGGCCTGGGCAGTGCGCCGAACGTCGCCGCTGTCGCCGCTGTGCGTCACCCGGCCTCCCAAGGCGTGGTCCAGGCGTTCAGCGTGTTCCTCGACACCTTCGTCATCTGCACCTGCACCGCGCTGCTGATCCTGCTCTCGGGCTTCTACACCCCCGGCTTCGAAGGCGACGGCATCACCCTGACGCAGAACTCGCTGGCCGCCGTGGTCGGTGACTGGGGTCGCATCTTCGTCAGCGTCGCACTGTCGCTGTTCGTGTTCACCTGCATCACCTACAACTACTACCTCGGTGAGAACGCCCTGCAGTTCATCGTCGGTCGCAGCCGCTCCGCGCTGATCGCCTTCCGCGTGCTGGTGCTGGGCCTGATCCTCTGGGGCTCGATGCAGAACCTGGGCACCGTGTTCGCCTTCGCCGACATCACCATGACCTGCCTGGCCTTCGTCAACCTGGTGGCCCTGGCGATGCTGATCAAGACCGGGCTGCGCGTGATGCGTGACTACGACGAACAACGCCGCGCCGGCATCGAGCGCCCGGTGTTCGACGCCAGCAAGTTCGCCGACCTGGACATCGACCACGATGCCTGGCGCGATGCGCACAAGATCAATTCGACTGCTCCGGCCCACGGCAGCCTGCCCGCCCAGGGCTGATCCGCTGACTTTGGTCTGATACGCGAGGCCGGGACTTCTCCCGGCCTCGCGGTTTATCCTGTGAACTTTCCTACAAGAGCACTGGCATGCGTCGAGTGAAGAATCTCTTCGTCCTCTATACCGGCGGCACTATCGGCATGCTGCAAACCGCCGAAGGCCTCGCCCCGGCTGGCGGTTTCGAAGCTCGCATGCGCGAACAACTGCAAGGCCAGGGCGAGACTCGCCTCAACTGGACCTTTGCCGAACTGCAACCGCTGCTCGACAGCGCCAACATGACCCAGGCCAACTGGCTGGCCATGCGCGACGCCATTGTCCATGCGGTGGAGCTGGGCGGTCATGACGGCGTGCTGGTGCTGCACGGCACCGACACCCTGGCCTACAGCGCCGCCGCGCTGTCGTTCCTGCTGCTGGGCCTGAAGGTGCCGGTGCTGCTGACCGGCTCCATGCAGCCCATGGGCGCGCCGGGTAGCGATGCCCCGTCCAACCTGCTGGGTTCGCTGACGGCGCTGGAGCGCGGCGTCGAGCCGGGCGTCTGGTTGTTCTTCAACGGCGAGCTGATGCACGGCGCCCGTGTCACCAAGCTGCGCAGCGACGCCTTCGATGCTTTCGCCGTACTGCCCCGCGAGCGCCAGGGGGAGCGTGCCGAGTCGCTGCCTGCCGAGTTGAGCTACCGCCAGCCGCGTCAACCGGTGAACCTTGTGGTGTTGCCGCTGTTCCCCGGTTTGCGCGCCGAGCACCTGCGCGCTTTGTTGGGCACAGGCGTGCAGGCGTTGCTGCTGGAGTGTTTCGGTAGCGGCACCGGCCCGTCGGACAACGAAGACCTGCTGGCCGCTCTGCGCGAAGCCCACGCTCGCGGCGTGGTGTTGGCGGCGATCAGCCAGTGCCCGCAGGGCCATGTGGCCTTCGATGTCTACGCGGCCGGCAGTCGTCTGCGCGATGCCGGATTGGTGTCTGGCGGTGGGATGACTCGTGAAGCAGCGCTGGGCAAGTTGTTCAGCCTGATCGGCAGTGGCCTGCCGCCTTCCGAGGTCGAGCGGCTGTTCGCGCTCGACCTGTGCGGCGAGCGCGTCGACGCCCGGTAAAGGAAAGTGCCCCGCTCAGGGGCGCGACTCTTCCAGCGGCACGTTGAGCACTTCGCGCACCAGCATGGCGATGCTGCTCACGCCCATCTTTTCCTTGATCTTGGTACGGTGCACATCGACCGTCTTGACGCTGATGTTCAGCTCGCGGGCGATGACTTTGCTGGCCTTGCCATCCACCACCATCATCAGGATTTCCCGCTCCCGACCGGTGAGCAGGTCGAGCTTGTGTTGCAGGACCTGCTTCTGTTCCTGACCTGCGTGTACCTGCACCGCGCTTTTTAGCGCCGCCTGGATGCGGTCCAGCATCTGCTGTGGGTTGTAGGGCTTTTCGACGAAATCCAGCGCGCCGTTCTTCATCGCCTTCACCGACATCGGGATATCGCCGTGGGCGGTCACGAAGATGGTCGGCAGGTTGATGCCCTTGTCGTTGAGCATTTCCTGCAACTGGAAGCCGCTGGTCTCGGGCATGCGCACGTCGAGCACCAGGCAGGCGGGGAGTCGGGGGTCATATTCGCGCAGGAACTCTTCGGCACCGCCGAAACACAGCGACTCGATGCTGACCGACTCGAGCAGCCAGGCGAGGGAGGTGCGCAGGTCCTTGTCGTCGTCGACGATGTAGACCACGGGTTTTCTAGCTTCCATCAGGCGTTGCCACTTTCTTTTTTTATCGTTGTAGAGCTGCACGTAGGCCGCGTCCGCCGGGTGTAGGCCCCGGTCGTCGCAATGGCATGGCTCGGAGCATACCCATAGTCGCCGAGGCTGACGATAAAGAAACCACCTACATGACTAGCGGCCACTACCTTCTGGTGTGGTAATCGTCTGAATGTTTCGTCCCGCGGCGCTGCCCTACGCTGGCCCCCTACAAGAAAGGCCGGGCGTGCCGGCCACTCCAGCACAAGGGGCGAAGAAATGGCCAACACCCTCAGCCAGACCCAGATCGACTTCCGCAACGCCATGGCCCAGCTGCCGGCGGCGGTGAACATCATCACCACCAACGGCCCGGAAGGCCGCTGTGGCATTACCGCCAGCGCGGTGTGCTCGGTCACCGATTCGCCGCCCACGGTACTGGTCTGCGTCAACCGCGGCAGCGCGACACACGATGTGTTCCGCAGCAACGGCCACCTGTGCGTCAACGTGCTGTGCGGCGAGCAGGAAGAGCTGGCCAAGCACTTTGCCGGGATGACCAAGGTCTCCATGGAAGAGCGCTTCACCTGGGACCTCTGGGACGACGGCTACGCCGGCCTGCCGGTGCTGCGCCAGGCGCTGGTGAGCCTGGAAGGGCGCATCAGCGACTGCAAGGAAGTCGGTTCGCACACGGTGATGTTCGTCGAGCTGGAAAAGGTCGCTGTGCGCGAGCGCCAGGACAGCCTGGTGTACTTCAATCGCGTGTTCCACCGCGTCGAGCGCGAAGCCGTGCTGCGCGCGAGCTGATGGCTGACTCCCAGACAACAAGAACGAGGTAATCGCCGTGACCGTGAAGATTTCCCAGACTGCCGACATCCAGAAGTTCTTCGAAGAGGCCAGCGGCGCCCTGAACGACCAGGGCAATCCGCGGGTGAAGAACCTCATCCTGCGCATCCTGCAGGACACCGCCAGGCTCATCGAAGACATGAACGTCACCCCTGATGAGTTCTGGAAGGCGGTGGACTACCTCAATCGTCTCGGCGCGCGCCAGGAAGCCGGCCTGGTCGTCGCCGGCCTGGGCATCGAGCACTACCTCGACCTGCTGCTGGACGCCCAGGACGCGGCGGTCGGCATCGAAGGTGGCACTCCGCGCACCATCGAAGGTCCGCTGTATGTGGC
>NZ_SWDV01000019.1 GCF_005877905.1 Pseudomonas nicosulfuronedens
CTTGGAATACATCGACTCCAAGGTGGATCTTGATGACGTTGGCGGACTGGCAACGCTCAAGAAGTGGCTTAATTTGCGCAGTCGGTGTTTTGGGCAGGCCGCCCAGGCGTTCGGTGTCGGAACTCCAAAGGGGTTGCTCTTAACCGGGGTTCCAGGTTGCGGTAAGTCCCTGACCGCAAAATGCGTATCTTCCTCGTGGAACATGCCGTTATTGCGTCTTGATATGGGGAAGATCTTCCAGGGGTTGGTTGGTTCTTCAGAGTCCAATATTCGTTCCGCGCTGCATACTGCCGAGGCTATTTCTCCCTGCATCTTGTGGATCGATGAGATTGAAAAGGGACTTTCCGGCTCGTCCGGCGGAGCATCGGATGGTGGCACGGCGTCTCGCGTGTTCGGCACGCTGTTAACCTGGATGCAGGAAAAAACGGCGCCTGTCTTCGTGTTTGCCACGGCTAACAATATTGGCAATCTACCGCCAGAACTGTTGAGGAAAGGGCGGTTCGATGAAATATTTTTCGTAGACTTCCCGTCAACAGTGGAAAGAAAGAAGATCCTTGAAATTCACCTGAAGAAGTTGAAACGCGATCCACAGAAGTTTGACCTGGACCAGTTGGCTGCACTGGGGGGAGAGTCGAATTTTGGTAAGGATGTCGTGCTGTCCGGTGCTGAAATCGAAGCCTGGGTAGGGGAATCGCTGATTGAGGCTTTTTCGCGGAGAATGTCTGGCGCCGATGATACGAGCGACCTGACGATGGCTGATTTTGAAACGACTATTTCGCGCTTGGTCCCCATGAGCAAAATGCGCAAGGAGGAATTTACAAGGCTTCGTGAATGGGCGAATCAACATGCAGTCGGCGCCTCGGCCATGGTTGCCGATCAGAGCGGTAGCGAGACGCAAGTCGGCGGTAGAAAAATCGATTTTTGACCAGCGTTGATTCTTCACTGGGCCAGCTTTGTTGCAGACGTAGCGGCTGATGAGTTGGCCGGCAGACTGACGGTGTGAGCGTGTCTGCAGCGGCGACGGCTGGCTCGCACCGATCAGGCCGGATTAGCCTCGGCGCGCTGCGGTGTGGCAGCAGCGCGCGAAAGTGACCGCTCCGGCCAGTGGCCGCTGGGACTGCCAGCGGCCTTGGGGTCACACGCGGAAGTGACTGACCAGGGTTTGCAGCTGCCCACCTAGCCGGGCGAGTTCGACGCTGGAGGCGGCGACTTCTTCGTTGGCGGAGGCGGTCTGTTCGGAAACGTCGCGGACGTTGACGACACTGCGGCTGATTTCCTCGGCGACGGCGCTCTGTTCTTCGGCGGCGGTGGCGATCTGCTGGTTCATTGCCTGGATGTTGGAGACGGTGCGGGTGATCTCGCCCAGCGACTCGCCGGCCTGGCGGCTCAGGGCGACGCTGCTGGCGGTGAGTTCGCGGCTGCCGAGCATGACGCTGGAGACCTGGCGAGTGCCGCTTTGCAGGCCGGCGACCAGGGCTTCGATCTCTTCGGTGGATTGCTGGGTGCGCTGGGCCAGGCCGCGCACTTCGTCGGCAACCACGGCGAATCCTCGCCCGGCCTCGCCCGCGCGGGCAGCTTCGATGGCTGCGTTGAGGGCCAGCAGGTTGGTCTGTTCTGCGACTGATTTGATCACGTCCATGACCTTGCCGATTTTCTCGCTCTCCTGCTCCAGGCGCTGCATGGCTTCGGCGGAGCGCTCGACCTCGATGGCCAGGCGTTCGATCTGCTCGACGGCCTTGTTCACCACGCGGTCGCCGTCCTGGGCCTGGTGGTCGGCGGCGGAGGCGGCCTGGGAGGCCTGTTCGGCGTTGCGCGCGACTTCCTGCACGGTGGCGGACATCTCGTGCATGGCGGTGGCGACCTGGTCGGTCTCGACCTTCTGGGTGTTGGCGCCGGCGCTGGTCTGCTCGGTGACGGCAGAGAGTTCCTCGGCGGCGCTGGCGATCTGGGTGACGCCATCGCGGATGCCGCCGATCAGCTCGCGCAGGCTCTGACTCATGCGCTGCATGCTCTGCTGCAGGCGGCCGAGTTCGTCACGGCGGCTGACCTGGATGCTCTGCGACAGGTCACCGGCAGCGATGCGGTCGACCACCGCCATGGTGTCGTGCAGCGGACGGGTGATCTGGCGAGTGATGATCAGCGCAGCGATGCTGCCCAACACCAGTGCGAGCAGGGTGACCAGGGTCTGCAGACTGCGAGCTTTGGCGCTCTCGACGTCGCGGCGATCGAGCTGCAACTGGTAGAGATTTTCGCTGATCTTGACGATGTCTTGTCCCTGGGCGGTCATTTCCTTGCGCGCCTGGACGATCGCGGCCATGTGCTGGCGCAGGGTCTGCACGGCGTCGCGGTAGGTGCGCAGGGCGGTACCGAGTTGCTGAACGTATTGCGCTTCGGCGACACCGAGCACGCTTTCCAGGGCCGGCAGGCCGGCGATGCTTTCATCGAGCTGGCGGGTCACGCCGTCACCGTTGCTGGTGAGGGCGGTGGCGAGGTAGTCGCGCACGTCGTAGCGCGCTTGCAGCAGGTCCTCGCGGGTGCCGGTAATGGCCTGGAAGCGGGTGGCGCGCTCTTCGTCGGCCGGCGCCTTGAGGATGTCCTGCTGGATCTGCGCGGTCAGCTCATTGGCGCGGGCGGCATTGTCCTGCAGGGCGCGGCGGGTGATGCCGGCACTCTGGTAGCCGGCGCGCATGGCGGCCAGGGACTTCTCGTAGTCGGCGATGATGCCGCCGAGCTGGTCGAGCATGCGCACGTTCTCGGGGCTGACGAAGGACGCGCGCAGTTTCTGCTGCTGGGCCTTGAAGTCGGCCAGGGTGCTCATGACGTTGGCGGCTTCCTGCTCGGCGCCGTCGGCGATCATGTACTGCAGGCGGGTGATGCGCAGCTTGGTGAGGCGCGAGTTCAGCTCGGTGATGTCGCTCATCCAGTTGCTGCGGTCGATCAGCGAGCCCAGGCCGACCCAGCTGACGATGGCGAGGATGGCGGTGAAGGCGAGCACCAGGCCGAAGCCCAGGGCCAACTTGAGGTTGACGCTCAAGTCGGAAATCCAGCGGTTCATTGACGATCTCCAGGAAAGGTTGTGTGAAGTCAGGCCGTTCGGAGATTGTTCTTGTTGGGGGCCAGGCGGGCGGACCGCGCCAAGACCCTATCGGCAGGTCGGGGCAGAACCGTATGGTCACGGGCGAAAAAGTTATCCACCGGCCCGCGCCGGAGGCGGGTCGGAAGACAAGGGGCGGGGGAAAGGCGGACGAAATCCCTGTTCGCTGGCGTGTCGTGCGGTGCGGTTACGCGCTGGCTGTCGGCGCTGGGCGGGATTGTACGGAATCGTCCGATGCTGCGCCCGGAAATGATGGCAAAGAGATATTGCGGGCGCCCGCACGAGGCCCTTGGGGACTCGTGCGAGGCGAGTTGGGTCAGGCCTTGGCCGCGTCCAGCGCCTGGGTGAGGTCAGCGAGGATATCGTCGATGTGCTCGATGCCGATGGACAGGCGCACCATGTCACGCGGCACGCCGGCCTTCTGCAGTTCCTCGTCGTTGAGTTGGCGGTGCGTGGTGGAAGCCGGGTGGCAGGCCAGGGACTTGGCGTCGCCGATGTTCACCAGGCGCACCACCAGCTTGAGTGCGTCGATGAAGCGTGCGCCGGCTTCCTGCCCGCCCTTGATGCCGAACGAGAGGATCGACGCTGGCTTGCCGCCCATGTAGCGCAACGCCAGTTCCTGCTCGGGGTGATCGGCAAGGCCTGCGTATTTCACCCAGCTGACTTGGGGGTGGTCCTGCAGGTACTGGGCGACTTTCACCGCGTTCTCGCAGTGGCGCTCCATGCGCAGGGCGAGGGTTTCCAGGCCCTGCAGGATGAGGAAGGCATTGAACGGCGAAAGTGCGGCACCGGTGTTGCGCAGCGGCACGACGCGGCAGCGGCCGATGAAGGCGGCGGGGCCGAAGGCTTCGGTATAGGTGACGCCGTGGTAGGACGGGTCAGGCGTGTTGAGCAGCGGGAAGCGCTCTTTGTTGTCGGCCCAGGGGAATTTGCCGGAGTCGACGACGATGCCGCCGATGCTGGTGCCGTGGCCGCCGATGTACTTGGTCAGCGAGTGCACGACGATGTCCGCGCCGTGTTCGAACGGGCGGCAGAGGATCGGCGTGGCGACGGTGTTGTCGACGATCAGTGGCACGCCGTGGCGGTGCGCGGCATCGGCCAGGGCCTGGAGATCGACGATGTTGCCCGCCGGGTTGCCGATGGATTCGCAGAAGACGGCCTTGGTGCGCTCGTCGATCAGCGCTTCGAGGGCGGCGATGTCATCGTGCGGCGCGAAGCGGGTCTGGATGCCGAAGCGCGGCAGTGTATGGGCGAACAGGTTGTAGGTGCCGCCGTAGAGCTTGGCTACCGAGACGATGTTGTCGCCGGCCTCGGCGACGGTCTGGATGGCGTAGGTGATGGCGGCCATGCCGGAAGCCACGGCCAGCGCCGCGACGCCGCCTTCCAGGGCGGCCACGCGCTCCTCGAGCACCGCGTTGGTGGGGTTCATGATGCGCGTGTAGATGTTGCCGGCGACTTTCAGGTCGAACAGGTCAGCACCGTGCTGGGTGTCGTCGAAGGCGTAGGAGCTGGTCTGGTAGATCGGCACGGCCACGGCCTTGGTGGTCGGGTCGGGGCTGTAGCCGGCGTGGATGGCCAGGGTTTCCGGTTTCATTGTTCGAGCGTCCTTGTGGCAGAAAGCCCCGAGGATGCGAGCGGCGCCCGGCCCTGGTCAATGACCGGGAGCAATGTGGCCGGGGCGCCGCTAGATCGCTTTTCGCTGAGCTTATAACCGGCTCAGGACGAGCAACTGATCTCCAGGTGCTTGCCCCAGTCCGGCGGGCGACGGGTGAAGGCTTCGGCATCCGGGTGCTCTTCGAAGGGCCGGCTGAGCACTTCATACAGGCGGCGCACGACGCTGTAGTCGCCTTGTTCGGCAGCCGTGATGGCTTCCTGGGCGAGGTAATTGCGCAGCATGTAGAGCGGGTTGACGGCGTGCATGCGGGCGCGTCGCTCGTCCTGGCTGCCGCCTTCACGCTCAACTCGGGCCCGGTAGTCGGCGGCCCAGGCGTCGAAACCGGCGAGGTCGACGAAGTCTTCCCGGACCACCGCCAGCGCCTGCTCCGGCGCTTGTTCGCCGAGGCGGCGGAAGAACAGCGAATAGTCCACCGCACCTTTCTGCATGGATTGCAGCAGGCGCTGCACCAGCTCCAGGTCTCCGTCTTCGGCGCTGGTTAGGCCGAGTCTGCGGCGCATCCGATCCAGGTAGTGCGCCTGGTAGAGCGGCAGGAACAGGTCCAGCGTGGCGCGCAGGTCGTCCACTTCGACGAAGGGCGTCAGCGCCTGGCCGAGGGCGGCGAGGTTCCAGTGGGCGATGGGCACCTGGTTGCTGAAGGAGTAGCGGCCGGTGTCGTCGGAGTGGTTGCAGATGTGGTTGGCGTCGAAGTCGTCGAGGAAGGCGTAGGGGCCGTAGTCGAAGGTGATGCCGAGGATCGACATGTTGTCGGTGTTCATTACACCGTGGCAGAAGCCGTAGGCCTGCCAGAGGGCGATCATCTCGGCGTTGCGCTCGACGACTTCGCGGAAGAACGCGAGGTAAGGCTTCTCGTCGCCCAGGCACTGCGGGTAATACGACTGGAGAACGAACTCGCCGAGGGTGCGCAGCTGTTCTTCCTGCTGGGTGTAGTAGAAGTACTCGAAGTGGCCGAAGCGCACGTGGCTGGGCGCTAGGCGCAACAGCATGGCGCCAGTTTCCCTGGACTCGCGCCACACCGTGGTGCTGGAACCGGTCACGCACAGTGCGCGACTGCTGGGAATGCCCAGGGCGGTGAGGTATTCGCTGGCGAGGAATTCACGGATCGACGAGCGCAGCACCGCGCGGCCATCGCCCATGCGCGAATAGGGGGTCTGTCCGGCACCCTTGAGGTGCAGATCCCAGTGTTCTCCGGCGTCGTTGACCACTTCGCCCAGCAACAGGCCGCGGCCGTCGCCCAGGCGTGGGTTGTAGGAGCCGAACTGGTGCCCGGAATAGACCATCGCGCGCGGATCGGCTTCTTCCCAGAGCTTGTGGCCGGCAAAGATTTCCGCGAACAGCGGGTTGTCTGCCTCGCTCGCGTCGAGGTCGAGCAGGGCCATGGCGGCGGGGCTGGCGACGACCAGGCGTGGGTCGGCGATGGGATCGGGCAGGACCTGGGTGGAAAACACGTCGCCCAGGCGGGCGAAGCGGTTATCGAAGGTCAGTTCGTCGAGCTTTTTCACACGCATCTCCGGGACAAGTCCGAGCATTGTGCTCGGACTTGTCCGAAGGCGTCCACCCTTAGGCCTTGTCGCCGGCGGGCTTCTCGTTCTGCGTTGCGGGCAGCTTCACCGGTGTGGCGGTGGGTTGCTGCTGGCCAACGATGACCTGGGCTTCCTGGCCCTGGAAGTTCTTCAGGAACACGTCGACCTGGTTGAAGGCCATGTCGATGCCAGCCTCGCGGAAGGCCAGGGCAATGCGGGTGAGGGTTTCGTCCACCGCCGGGTTGCGGTCGCCCAGTTCGCGCACATGGAAGCGCAGTTCGTAGTCGAAGGTGCTGGCGCTGATGGTGGTGAAGTACAGCACCGGCTCCGGGTCGCGCAGGATGCGGGTGTTGGCATGGGCGGCGTCGAGCATGATCTTGCGCGCCAGCGGCAGGTCGCTCTCGTAGGCCAGGCCGATCTTGATGGTGACGCGCGTGACGGTATCGCTCAGCGACCAGTTCACCAGTTGGCCGGTGATGAAGGTCTGGTTGGGGACGATGATTTCCTTGCGGTCGAAGTCGGTGATGGTGGTGGCGCGGATGCGAATCCGGCTGACGGTGCCGGACAGCGTGCCGATGGTCACCACGTCGCCGATCCGTACCGGGCGCTCGAAGAGGATGATCAGGCCGGAGACGAAGTTGGAGAAGATCGCCTGCAGGCCGAAGCCCAGGCCAACCGACAGCGCGGCCACCAGCCATTGCAGCTTGTCCCAGCTCACCCCGAGGGTGGACAGCGCGCTGACGAAGCCGATGCCGCTGATGGTGTAGGACAGCAGGGTGGTGATGGCGTAGGCGCTGCCCTGGGCCAGGGTCAGGCGTTGCAGCACCAGAACTTCCAGCAGGCCAGGCAGGTTGCGCGCCAGGGCCACGGTCACGGCGGCGATCACCAGTGCCATGAGGAAGTCACTGAGGCTGATCGGCGTGGTGGACGCCGCGTCGCCGGTGCCGCTGGTGTACTGGTAGAGGGTCACGTTGTCGAGGTAGGAGACGACGCTGATCAGGTCGGCCCAGACCCAGTACAGGGTGACCACGAATCCGATCAGCAGGCCCAGGCGGATCAGGCGCATGGACTGGTCGTTGATCTGCTCGATGCCCAGGGTCGGCTCTTCGACCACCTCGGTGCCCTCGATGCCTTCCTTGGGTGCGTTCTGTCGCTTCGACAGCGCGCGCTGGTAGGCCAGGCGGCGGGCGGCGACACCCATGCCGCGGACGAAGGTGGCTTCCACCACCATCCAGAACATCAGCAGGAACAGGGTATCGATCAGTCGATCGGTGAGCTTGAGCGCGGTGTAGTAGTAGCCGAAGCCCACGGCCAGGAACAGCGCTACCGGCAGGGCGGTGAAGCCCAGGCCGACGATCATCTTGATCATCGACGGGCGCTCGCTGGACGGGCTCTTGAACAGCAGCTGGGCGAGCAGCCAGGTCATGGCGCCGTAGCCGAACAGCACCACGGCAATGCCGATCACGTCATCAGCCAGGGAGGCTGGCGCGTGCTCGGCGACGGTGACCACGGCGACCAGCGACATCACCACCAGGCCCAGTCGGCGCATCAGCTTGCCGAGGAACAGCACCTGCGGCTGGCTCCAGTGGAAGTGCCGCTCGGCGATGCCGCCCGGACGCAGGATGCGGTGCGCGGTGTAGAACACCAGCCAGACCTGCGCCATCTCCAGCAGCGCGCTGCCCAGGGTAGCGTTCTGCCCGCGGGCGTCGAGCAGCAGCGCGAGGCCGGCGATGGCCAGTGCCAGGGTGCCGGGCAGTGCCAGCAGTACGGCGAGCAGCAGGGCCAGTGGGGTGTGGGCTTGGCTGTCGCGCTTGAAGTGACCGATGTCGTCGTTCAGCGACTCCAGCTTGTCGTAGAGGAACTTGCGCTTCCACAAGAGCCCGGCGACCAGCAGGAGCAGCGGCAGGAACAGGAAGGGCCGGTCGATCAGGCCTTCGAACAGCTCCTTCACCCCCGAGCCCCAGGGCACTTCGGCCAGTTGGTGGTGCAGCAGGGTCGGGGTCATCTTGAACCACGACAGATCCAGCGGGCGGTTGCTGGGGATCCAGAACATCTGCTCGTCAAGGGTGGCGCGCAGGCTGTCGCTGGTTTCCTTGAGCTGCTTCTGGTTCAGCTGCAGGGTGATGGCTTCGTTGAGGAGCGCGTTCAGCTCGTGGTTGAGGCGCTCCATCAGTTCCAGGCGGGTGTCCACCAGTTCGCCGAGGTCATGGCGCAGTTGCGGGGTGACGCTTTCCTGCGATTGCTGGGCCAGCAGGTTGTCGATGTAGACCTGGGTGTTGTTGATCTCGTCGCGCTTCTGGTTCAGCTCGAACTGGTACAGACGCAGGTCGGCGATCTCGTCGGCGAGGTCCTGGTCGGTCTTGATGACCGGCAGCGACTGCTTCTGTTGGTAGAGGATCTTCGACAGCAGCAGGCTGCCGCGCAGCACATTGATCTGTTCGTCCAGGGCCTGCTCGCCCTGGGTCAGGTTATCCAGCTGCTGCTTGGCTTCCAGGTTGCGCCGGGTGAGGGTGTTGAGGCGATCGGTGGTGCGCAGCAGGTAGTCGGAGAGCTTGAGGTTGGCTGCGCTCTGCTGACTCAGCAGGCTGTCGGTGCCGGCGGCCTGGCTGCTGTCCTTGGATAGTTCGGCGACAGTCTTCTCCGACTGTTCGCGGCGCTTGTCGCTGATCATCGCCTGCAGTTCGAGGGTCTCGCGTTCCTCGCGGCCGATGCGCTCGGCCAGCAGGTCGCGCTGGCTGGAGGCGAGGTCCAGCAGCAGGTTGTTGCCCGCCAATTGCTTGCGCAGCAATTGGTTCTGCGCCGTGAGCGAAGCCTGTTCAGCCAGCAGCTCGTTGCGGCGCTCCTCGGCGAGCGGCTTCGAGCCTTCCTTGCCAGCCTTGAGCGTGGTGTTGATATCCAGCAGACGCGTCTGGTTCTTGCTCAGGTCAGCCTGGGCGCGCTCGGGGCGGGTCTGCGCGGTGAGGATCTCGCTCTTGGCGTCGACCATGTCCTTTTGCCAGGCTGCAAGCTGGGTGGACTGCTCGTTGAGGAGCATTTCCAGCTGGGTGGCGCTGTAGCTGCCGTAGCGCTGGCTGGCCGGTTTTTCGCTGGTGGCCTTGAGGCGGGTGAGGGCCTTCTGGTTCTCGTTGATCAGCTTGGGCGCGTCGGCCAGCTTGCCGTTCAGTTCCTCCAGCTGCTTCTCGCTGTCAGCCTTGCTGGCCAGCAACTTGAGGGTGTTTTCCAGGCTGGCCTTGATCGGCTTGGCCTCGGCGTCGGCCAGCTTGCGGTCGGCCAGGCCGTCGAGGCTCTGCTGCACCTTCTCGGCGCTCGGCACGGTGGATTCGGCGGCCAGCGCGGGCAGGCCGGTGAGCGAGCCGGCCAGGAGGACGGCGGTCAGAAGGGTACGCAGCAGGAATGACATGGTCGCGTTCAGCGGCTCGTGCAAAAAAGTGGAGTGAGGGTAGTGCTGGCAGGCCGGCACCCGCAAGCGGGTGCCGGTGGGCGGTCAGAGGAACAGACCGGGGCCGGGACGGCCTTCCGGGAATTTGACCCCGACCTTGCGGATCTTGTTCCCGTCCAGCGCGGCCACGGTCCAGGTCAGGCCGTTCCATTCCACCTGGTCGCCGATGATCGCCTGGCCGCCAATTTCGTGGGCGATGAAACGGCCCAGATTCTGTTCGCCGTCCACGCCTTCGAGCTTCAGGCCATAGAGCGACGCCACGGCGGAAAGCTGCGCGTCACCTTCGAGGACGAAGTCGCCGAAGAAGCGTGCGCTCAGGCCGCGATCCGGCGCCTGGCTGAACAGCTTGCCCAGCGCCGAGAGGTCATGCTCGTGGCCGATCACACAGAGGATGTCGTCGGCCTCGAGGATGGTACTGCCGGACGGGTGCAGGAGCTGGGTACCGCGGAACAGCGCGGCGATACGGGTGCCCTCGGGCATCTTCAGCTCGCGCAGGGCGGCGCCGATGCACCACTTTTCCTTGCTGAGGTGGTAGACGAACAGCTCCCACTCGCTGGTGGGGTGGACCTCCAGGCCGGCGCGGGAGATCGGCGCCGGGTCCGGCGGCACCACCACGCGCAGCAGCTTGGCGGCCCAGGGCAGGCTGGTGCCCTGCACCAGCAGCGAGACCAGCACGATGAAGAAAGCCACGTTGAAGAACAGCTGGGCGTTGGGCAGCCCGGCCATCAGCGGGAACACCGCCAGAATGATCGGCACCGCGCCGCGCAGGCCCACCCAGGCGATGAAGGCCTTCTCGCGGCCATGGAAGGCGCGGAACGGGAACAGGCCGACCAGCACCGACAGCGGGCGGGCGAAGAGGATCATCCACAGCGCCAGGCCGAGGGCGGGCAGGGCGATTGGCCACAGGTCATGGGGCGTGACCAGCAGGCCCAGTACCAGGAACATGCCGATCTGCGCCAGCCAGGCCATGCCGTCGAGCATGTGCATGATGCCGTGGCGCGAGCGGATCGGCTGGTTGCCCAGCACCAGGCCGCACAGGTAGATGGCGAGGATGCCGCTGCCGTGCACCGCGTTGGCCAGGGCAAAGATCAGCAGGCCGCCGCTGATTGCCAGCAGCGGGTAGAGGCCGTTGGCCAGGTGGATGCGGTTGATCACCTGTAGCAGCAGCCAGCCGCCGGCGAGGCCCAGCACCGAGCCGATGCCGAATTCGCGGAGGAAGTGCCAGAGGAAGCTCCAGGACAGGCCGCTCTCGCCATGGGCAAGCATGTCGATCAGGGTGACGGTGAGGAACACCGCCATGGGGTCGTTACTGCCCGATTCGATTTCCAGAGTCGCGGTAACCCGCTCGTTCAGGCCCTTGCCGCCCAGCAGCGAGAACACTGCTGCGGCATCCGTGGAGCCGACGATGGCGCCGATCAGCAGGCCTTCCATCCAGCTCAGCTTGAACAGCCAGGCGGCGGCAATGCCGGTGAGCCCGGCGGTGATCAGCACCCCGGCGGTGGCCAGTGACAGGGCCGGCCAGAGTGCCACGCGGAAGCTCGACACCCGTGTGCGCAAACCGCCGTCCAGCAGGATCACCGCCAGCGCCAGGTTGCCCACCAGGTAGGCCATGGGGTAGTTGGAGAAGCCGATGCCTCCGGGACCGTCGGTGCCGGCGATCATGCCCACGGCAAGGAAGATGACCAGGATCGGGATGCCCAGGCGCGAAGACAGCGAGCTGACCAGGATGCTCATGCCGATCAGCACCGCAGCGATCAGGAAATAGCTGTTGATGGCCACGGCATCCAAGGTGTCGACCTCCTGGAGAATGGGGGAGTGGCGACGCTACTCAAGGATCAGGATGCAGGCCGCATGCCAATCGATTCTAACCTGCGGATTTACAAGGCTGTCAAAGGTTTGTTGAGGTCCGCTCGGCGGTGGTTTCGGGCCAGGCCCCGCTGGTGGCCCAGGTGGGCACCAGGCTGGGCGAAGTCACTTGGGTGGGCGCCCAGGCAACGGCCTCCTCCAGCGGCAGCCGGACGGAGTCGAGGCAGGCCTGACGGTCACGCTGCAAGGTGGTGCGGGCCTTGCCGACTTCACCGGCGATGTTCGTCTCGCCGCTGATCGCGCGGACCTGCGTGTGCCACAGGTGGCGAGCGGAGCTGCCGGCTACGCCGCAACTGCCCAGCGGGTCGTAATAGGACGAGCCGAACTGGGCGTAGCCCGCATTGACCAGGGCATTGAAGTAACGGCCCTGCGCGGTGATCGACTTGCCATCGCCGCCGCGCAGGACCTCGAGCCCGTTGCTCATCGCCGTATCGATGCTCTTCAGGTAATCGTCGACGTGCCGGACGGCCTCGTCATTGGCTTCGTTGAAGATGGGGGTGGAACTGAGGGACGCGTTCTGGCTGCGCTGCGAGTTGCCCTCGGGCAGGGCGTCGGCCGGGCCGGTGTTGAACAGGGCGAGCACACAACCCAGCGCTACCGTGATGGCAAGCAGGGGCAGCCAATGCAGGCAGCGGCGTGAAGCGTTGGCGAGGAAGGTGGGGTAGGCGGCCATGGTCATGAAGGTGAAAAGTTTCGCGGGCGCCATTCAACGGCAAACGCCCCCGACTTCGCTGTCGGCCTGGTCAGCTGTTGCTGTCTGAATATTCCTTCAATTCAATCGGTGTCCTGCAGCATTGCTGCCAGGGCCCACGTTTCCACGGGCATAAAAAAGCCCCGGACGTGACCGGGGCACAAGGGGCATGCGGGGGCCTAGAACCAGGCGTCCTGCATGGTGGAACAGGTGTCGTCGCGAGCTTCGAGCAGCGTCAGGTCATGGTGGCAGGACGGCACTTCCCAGGTCAGGAAGTAGCGCGCGGCCTGCAGCTTGCCGCGGTAGAAGTCGGTATCGGCGGCATCGCCGCGCGCCAGGCCTTCTTCGGCACGAATGGCCTGCTCCAGCCAGCGCCAGCCGATTACGGCATGGCCGAAGACCTTCAGGTACAGCGCCGAGTTGGCCAGGCCCTGGGCCACGCGCCCCTGCATCAGGTCGCCGAGCAGGCTCAGGGTGGTCGCGGACAGGCGTGCCATCAGCTGCTCCAGCGGCTCGCGCAGCTTGTCCAGCGAGGCGTGCGCCTGGGCGCGCTCGCAGGTCTGGTTGATCAGGCGGGTCAGCTGCTTGAGGCCGGCGCCGTTGTTTTGCGCCAGCTTGCGGCCCAGCAGGTCCAGCGACTGGATACCGTGGGTGCCTTCGTGGATCGGGTTCAGGCGGTTGTCGCGGTAGTACTGCTCCACCGGGTATTCGCGGGTGTAGCCGTGGCCGCCGAGGATCTGGATCGCCAGTTCGTTGGCCTTCAGGCAGAACTCCGAGGGCCAGGATTTGACGATCGGGGTCAGCAGGTCCAGCAGCTCGTGGGCCTGCTTGCGTTCTTCTTCGGTCGCCAGCGTCTCGCAGTCGTCCACCAGTCGTGAGGCATACAGGCCGAGGTCAAAGGCGCCTTCGACGTAGGCCTTCTGGGTCAGCAACATGCGCTTGACGTCGGTGTGCTGGACGATGGACACCGGCGCGGCAGTCGGGTCCTTGGCGTCCACCGGGCGGCCCTGCGGGCGTTCGCGGGCGTACTCCAGCGAGTACAGGTAGCCGGCGTAGCCGAGCATGATGGCGCCCATGCCGACGCCGATGCGTGCCTCGTTCATCATCTGGAACATGTAGGCCAGGCCGTGGTGCGGCTTGCCGACCAGGTAGCCGACGCACTCGCCCTTGTCGCCGAAGTTCAGCGCGGTGGACGTGGTGCCGCGCCAGCCCATCTTGTGGAACAGGCCGGCCAGGGTCACGTCGTTGCGCGCGCCGAGGGAGCCGTCTTCGTTGACCAGGAACTTGGGCACGATGAACAGGCTGATGCCTTTCACGCCGGGTGGGGCGTCCGGCAGCTTGGCCAGCACCATGTGCACGATGTTGTCCGACAGCGGGTGGTCGCCGCCGGAGATGAAGATCTTGTTGCCCTTGATCCGGTAGCTGCCGTCGGCGGCCGGCTCCGCGCGGGTGCGGATGTCGGCCAGGGACGAGCCGGCGTGCGGCTCGGTGAGCGCCATGGTGCCGAAGAAGCGCGCCTCGATCATCGGCTGCAGGAACAGGCGTTTCTGCTCGTCGCTGCCGAAGGTCTCGATCAGGTGGCTGGCGCCCATGCTCAGCATCGGGTACGACGAGGTGGCGATGTTGGCCGACTGGAAGTGCGCAAAGCAGGCGCGCGACAGCAGGTGCGGCAGCTGCATGCCGCCCTGTTCGAAGCTGCGCGAGGCGTTCTGGAAGCCGGCCTCATTGAAGGCGTCCACCGCCGGCTTCACTTCCGGGATGAGTACCGCGCCGCCATCGACGTACTGCGGTTCGTTCTCGTCGTTCTTGCGGTTGTGCGGGGCGAACAGCTCCTCGGCGATGCCGCGGGCGGTGCCCAGGGCGGCGTCGAAGGTCTCGCGGTTGTGGTCGGCGAAGCGTTCGCGCTGGGTCAGGGCCTCGGCGTCGAGCACTTCGTAGAGTTCGAAAGCGAGGTTGCGGGAGCTGAGCAGGGTCTCGGACATGGATCGACCTCCGTGGGAATCGCCGCAGTCTAGTCTGGTGAATGAAGCGCGCACAGAATCATCCATGAGCGTGATAAAGGGCTAAAACGCCCGGCCTCCCGGCGGGCCCCGGCGACGGCGGACTCGCACCGCACCCGCCCCAGGACCTAAACTGCGCGCCTTGAGGAGTCCGCTATCCATGAACTACCGCCACGCTTACCACGCCGGCAACCACGCCGACGTGCTGAAACACATCGTCCTCGCCCGTCTCTTCGCGCTGATGGCGCGCAAGGACACGCCCTTTGCCTACCTCGACAGCCATTCCGGCATCGGCCTGTATGACCTGCTGGGCGATGAAGCCAGCCGCACCGGCGAGTGGGAGTCGGGCATCGGCCGACTGTATGAGCGCGATGACCTACCGGAGCTGCTGCAGGACTACCTGGAGGTGGTGCGTGCGCTCAACCCCGATGGCGGTCTGGAGTACTACCCCGGCTCGCCGGAGCTGGCGCGCCGCCTGACCCGTCCGCAAGACCGCGTCCTGCTCAACGAGCTGCACCCGGAAGACGGCCGCCTGCTCAAGGCCAACATGGGCGGCGAGCGCCGCATCTCGGTACACCAGGGCGACGGCTGGCTGCTGCCCCGTGCCTTTCTGCCGGTGTCGGAGAAGCGCGGTGTACTGCTGATCGACCCGCCCTTCGAGCAGCCTGACGACCTGGAGCGCTGCGTGGTCGCCCTGGACGAAGCCATCGGCCGCATGCGTCAGACCGTGGTCGCGATCTGGTATCCGATCAAGGACCGTCGCCAGCTCAAGCGCTTCTACCAGCGCCTGGAAAAGAGCTCGGCACCGAAGATGCTCCGCGTGGAGCTGTGCGTGCACCCGGCCGAGACGGCCGATCGCCTGAACGGCTCCGGGCTGGTCATCGTCAATCCGCCGTGGCCGCTGGACGAAGAGCTGCGCGGCCTGCTGCCCTGGCTGGCCGAGACCCTGGCGCAGAGCGAAGGTAGCAGCCAGGTGGACTGGCTGATCGCCGAATGAAAAAAGCCCCGGCAGTGCCGGGGCTTTTTCATGGCTATGACCGTGTTGGTTCAGCGTGGGGCAGGGCCGATCGCGGCCGGTGTCTGCAACGCGCCGAGCGGATACGGCGCCTGTGTAGGAGCGAGCTCGCTCGCGAACAGCCTCATTGCGCTGCCGGTTCGCGAGCAAGCTCGCTCCTACAAGAGCCGGCTCACGCCGGCAGGCAGACGCCCGTGCCACCGAGGCCGCAGTAACCGTAGGGAACCTTCCCCAGGTACTGCTGGTGGTAGGTCTCGGCATAGTAGAAGGGCGGCACTTCGCGAATCTCCGTGGTGATCTCGCCGTAGCCCTTGGTGCTGAGCTCTTTCTGGAAGGCCGCGCGGCTGGCGTCGATGGCGGCTTTCTGCGCCTGGTCGAACCAGTAGATCACCGAGCGGTACTGGGTACCGGTGTCATTGCCCTGGCGCATGCCCTGGGTCGGGTCGTGGGATTCCCAGAACACCTTGAGCAGTGCCTCGATGGTGGTTTCACGCGGGTCGTAGACCACCAGTACCACTTCGCTGTGGCCGGTCAGCCCGGAGCAGACTTCGTCGTAGGTCGGGTTCGGTGTGAAGCCACCGGCGTATCCCACCGCGGTGACCCACACGCCGGGTTGCTGCCAGAAACGCCGTTCGGCGCCCCAGAAGCAGCCCATGCCGAGGACGATCTGCTGCAGGCCCGACGGGAAGGGCGCGGTCAGCGGGTGGCCATTGACGTAATGCGCTTCGGGCACCGACATCGGACTCTCGCGCCCGGGCAGGGCCTGGGCGGAGCTAGGCAGTTCCAGCTTGTGGGCAAGTATTTGCGAGCGCAGGGTCATGGCATTCGTCTCCTCTGAATAGGGGCGGCAATAGACTCGGGTACTCGCCGAAGATTACAGCGTTTGTTTTGCTTTGCGGGAGGTTTGATACCGCTGGCGGGATTGGCTGCGGGCACGCCGCGCCAGGGCGCCTCAATGTGGGCGGCAGGGATAGCGCTGCAGGCTGGAAGACAGGTCGTGGCTGGGGATGGGCTTGTCGAACAGGTAGCCCTGGCCGATGTCGCAGCGGTTGCGCCGCAGGAAGGCCAACTGGGCGGCGGTCTCGACGCCTTCGGCGACCACCTGCAGCTTGAGGTTGTGGGCCATGGCGATCACCGCCGAGGTGATTTCCATGTCGTCCTGGTTGTCCGGGATGTCCTTGATGAAGCTGCGATCGATCTTGATCACGTCGATGGGGAATTTCTTCAGGTAGCTCAGCGACGAATAACCGGTGCCGAAGTCGTCCATGGCCAAGGTCAGGCCAAGGCTCTTCAGGCGCTCCAGCTGCTGGCGGGTGTCGTCGGTGGCGTCCAGCAGCAGGCTCTCGGTGAGTTCAAGCTCGAGCTGAGAGGCCGGAATGCTTTCTTCGTGGAGGATCGCGGCGATGGAGCCGACCAGGTCCGGGTCGCTGAACTGCTTGGGTGACAGGTTGATCGCCATGTGCAGCTCGCCCAGCCCCTTGGCGGCCAGCTCGCGCACCTGGCGGCAGGCCTGGCGGATCACCCACTTGCCGATGGGGATGATCAGCCCGGTTTCCTCGGCGACGCTGATGAACTGGTCCGGGCGGATCATCCCCTTCTCCGGGTGCTGCCAGCGCAGCAGTGCCTCCAGGCCGAGCAGCGCGCCACTGCGCAGGCACAGCTTGGGCTGGTAGTGCACTGCCAGTTCGTCCTGCACCAGCGCGCGGCGCAGGTTGCTCTCGACGAACAGCTTGTAGCTGGCCTCGGCAGTCATTGCCTCGGTAAAGGTCTGCACCTGGTGCTTGCCGTTGGCCTTGGCCTTGTGCAGCGCCAGGCCCGCGTGCTTCATCAGCGTCTGCGGGTCCTGGCCGTGCTGTGGCGCGTAGGCGATGCCGACCGAGCCGGTGATGCTGATCAGCTGGTTGTCGACGAACAGCGGCTTGTCGAGCACGTCGAGGATCTGCGCGGCGACCTTCTCGCCACGGCCGGCCACGGACTCTTCCAGCAGCACGGCGAATTCGTTGCTGGCGAAGCGCGCCAGGGTGGCGCTGTCGCTCAGGCTGCTGCGCAGGCGGCGGGCGAGGTTGGCCAGCAGCTTGTCGCCGGTCTGGTGGCCGAGGCTGTCGTTGATCCGCTTGAAGTTGTCGATGTCCACCAGCAGCAGGCTCAGCGAGTGCTCGCTGCCTACCTGCAGACGCTCTTCCAGGGCATTGATGAAGAAGTGCCGGTTGGCCAGGCCGGTGAGGTTGTCGCGGTAGGCGAGCTTCTCGATGTGCTGCTGGGCCAGCTTGCTCTGGGTGATGTCTTCGTAGATGCCGATGTAGTGGGTCAGCTCGCCCTTGTCGTCGTAGACCTTGGACAGCGACAGCTGGCCCCAGTAGGGCTCGAGGTTCTTGCGTCGGCTGCGGAACTCACCCTGCCAGCTGTTCTGCGTCACCAGGGTGGAGCGCGCGTCGAACAGCAGCTCGCTGAGGTTCGCCAGCGCCGGCAGCTCCGGCAGGCGACGGCCGCGCACTTCGTCGGCGCCGTACTGGGTGATCGCGGTGAAGCTCGGGTTGACGTACTCCACCAGGCCGTCGCGGTCGATCAGCAGGAAGGCGCTGGCGCTCTGCTCGACGGCGCGCTGGAACAGGTGCAGTGCGCTGGAGACGTTGCGCCGCTCGTGGTTCATCAACACCTGGGCATACTGGTCGGCCAGCTCGCCGGCGAAAGCGATCTCGTCGCTCTGCCACATGCGCACTTCGCCGACATGTTCCAGGCAGAGCACGCCGACCACTTCGCCGCCGACGCGGATGGTGGCGTCAAGCATGGCGCTGATGCCCTGCGGGCGCAGGTAGCGTGCGGCCAGTTCCTGGGTGCGCGGGTCCTGCTGGGCATTGTGGGCGTCGATGGCGCGGCCGCTGTGGACCGCGTCGAGGTAATTGGGGAAATTGCTGGCGTCGATGTCCTGGGGCTTTTCGTACTGGTCGGTGTCGCGGCGGTAGATGGTCACCGCTTCCAGGCGATGGTCCGGGTGCAGGCGCCAGATGCCGGCGCGGGCCACGTCGTAGGCCTCGCAGGCGGCCTGGGCGATCAACTGGGCGGCTTCGAGCAGCGGGTCGCTGGACAGGTAGCGGTGCCGCGCCAGGCGCACGATCAGGTTCTGCTGGGTGCGCGAGCGCACCAGGTGCTGCAGGTGTTCGTCCTGGGAGCGCTGGTACATCTCCAGGGACATCTTCAGGCGGATGTTCTGCGCTTCCAGGTCCAGCAGGCGCGGGTCGAGTTCGGTTTCGTGCTCGTCCGCCTCGGTCTGCAGCAGGTAGCCGTGGAGCAGTTGGCGACCGTGCTGCTGGAAACTTTCGCCGACCTCCAGCACGTTCAGCGTGCCGCGCGGCGAGTGGAGCAGGTAGCGCACCCGGTAGCGGCCGTCCTTGAGCAGTTGCTGCTGCACCTGCTCATGCAGGCGATGGCGCGCCTCGGGCTCCATCAGGCTGGCGTAGGGGGCGTCAAGGATGCCGCAGAGGTCCTGGGCCGGTACGCCGATCTGCCGCTCACAACCGGGGTCGAGGAACAGCAGGGTCCAGCTGGGTTCATTCAGGCGCTCGAAGCGCAGCATCCCGAGCCTCGAAGGGACGGGAAGCTGCGTGACAACCTCGGCCGCCTGACGGCTGGCGGCATCGGGATGACTCTTCATGCGCGGGAGATTTCCAGGGTGCTGGATGGGGTACTTCGCCCCACCCGACTTCTATGGGCGTTGGCAAGATTTGCATGAGGCACGGGGCCATGACAAGCCAAGACTGTATCGGCCATCACAGAGCGAAGTTGAGCGAGCGGCGGGAGCCAGGCGTGACCGCCTGTCCGGCAAAAAAAGAAGCCCCGCCATCCGGCAGGGCTGGAGAGTACGAGCGTGGCGTGCTCGTCGAGAGGAAGGCCGGCGCGGGGCCGGCCTTTACAACACTTACAGCAGCCGCACTTACAGGAGCAGGGTGCGGATATCGCCCAGCAGGTCCGACAGGCGCTTGGTGTAGCGCGCAGCGGCCGCCCCGTTGATCACGCGGTGATCGTAGGACAGCGACAGCGGCAGCATCAGGCGCGGCTGGAAGGCCTTGCCGTCCCACACCGGCTGCATGGTCGCCTTGCTGACACCCAGGATCGCCACTTCCGGCGCGTTGACGATCGGCGTGAAGCCGGTGCCGCCAATGTGTCCGAGGCTGGAGATGGTGAAGCAGGCGCCCTGCATGGCGTCGGCGGAGAGCTTCTTGGTGCGCGCTTTCTCGGCCAGTTCGGCGGCTTCGGCGGCGAGCTGCAGGAGGCTCTTCTGGTCGACGTTCTTGATCACCGGGACCAGCAGACCGTCCGGCGTGTCCACGGCGAAGCCGATGTTCACGTACTTCTTGCGGATCAGCGCCTTGCCGCTGGGGGCGAGGGAGCTGTTGAAGTCCGGCATTTCCTTGAGCAGGTGGGCGCAGGCTTTCAGCAGGATCGGCAGTACGGTCAGCTTGACCCCGGCCTTCTCCGCGACGGCTTTCTGGGCCACGCGGAAGGCTTCCATCTCGGTGATGTCGGCCGAGTCGAACTGGGTCACGTGCGGCACGTTCAGCCAGCTGCGATGCAGGTTGGCGGCGCCGACCTGCATCAGGCGGGTCATGGCCACTTCTTCCACTTCGCCGAACTTGCTGAAGTCGACTTCCGGGATCGGCGGGATGCCCGCGCCACCGGTAGCGCCCGCAGCCGGGCCGGACTTGGCGCGTTGCAGTTGTTCCTTGACGAACGCCTGCACGTCTTCCTTGAGGATGCGGCCTTTCGGACCGGTGCCTTTGACTTCGCCCAACTCGACGCCGAACTCGCGGGCAACCATGCGCACGGCGGGGCCGGCGTGGACCTTGGTGCCGTCACGGCTGGGCGCACCCACCGGAGCAGCTTCAGGTGCCTTGGCCGGAGCTGCGGCGGTCGGCGCGGGAGCGGCGGCAGGAGCAGCGGCCGGAGCCGGAGCAGCAGCCGGAGCTTCCGCCGCGGCCGGGGCAGCAGCGCCTGCGACCTTGAGCTTGAGGATCAGGTCACCGGTGCCGACTTCGTCACCGACCTTGATCGATACGCTCTCTACCACGCCGGAAGCCGGCGAGGGGATTTCCATGCTGGCCTTGTCCGACTCCAGGGTGATCAGCGACTGGTCGGCTTCGACCGTGTCGCCGGCTTTCACCATGACTTCGATGACGTTGGCCTTGCCGGCGGAGCCGATGTCCGGGACGTGGATGTCCTGGACGCTGGCGCCAGCGGCGGGCGCGGCAGCCGGGGCAGCGGCCGGAGCCTCTGCCTTCGGTGCCTCGGCGGCCGGAGCCGGTGCTTCGGCCTTGGGCGCTTCGGCGGCAGCCGAACCACCCTCGACTTCCAGTTCGAGGATCTCGTCGCCTTCCTTCAGGGTGTCGCCCACCTTGACCTTCAGGCTTTTCACCACGCCGGCCTTGGGCGAGGGGATTTCCATGCTGGCCTTGTCGGATTCCAGGGTCAGCAGGCTCTGGTCGGCCTCGACGGTGTCGCCCACCTTGACCAGCAGCTCGATGACTTCACCCTGGCCATTGCCGATGTCGGGTACACGAATCAGTTCGCTCATCGTGCCTCTCCTCAGCAGTCCAGCGGGTTACGTTTTTCGGGGTTGATGCCGAACTTGGCGATGGCTTCCGCCACGACCTTGGGTTCGATATCACCGCGATCAGCCAGGGCTTCCAGCGCGGCCAGCACCACCCAGTGGCGGTCGACTTCGAAGAAGTCGCGCAGCTTGCGGCGGCTGTCGCTGCGGCCGAAGCCGTCGGTGCCCAGGACCTTGAATTCCTTGCTCGGAACCCACTGGCGGATCTGCTCGGCATAGAGCTTCATGTAGTCGGTGGAGGCAATGACCGGGCCCTTGCGGCCGGACAGGCACTCTTCGACATAGCTCTGCTTGGGCTTCTGACCCGGGTGCAGGCGGTTCCAGCGCTCCACGGCCAGGCCGTCGCGGCGCAGTTCGTTGAAGCTTGGAACGGACCAGACGTCGGCGCCGATGCCGAAGTCTTCGCGCAGGATCTTCGCGGCGGCTTCGACTTCGCGCAGGATGGTGCCCGAACCCAGCAGCTGCACGTGGTGCGCGGCGTCCTTCTTGTCCTCATCGAGCAGGTACATGCCCTTGATGATGCCTTCCTCGGCGCCTTTGGGCATGGCCGGCTGGACGTAGTTCTCGTTCATCACGGTGATGTAATAGAAGATGTCCTGCTGCTCTTCGATCATCTGCCGCGAGCCTTCGCGGATGATCACCGCCAGCTCGTACGCATAGGTCGGATCGTAGGTGCGGCAGTTCGGGATGGTCGCTGCCAGCAGGTGGCTGTGACCGTCTTCGTGCTGCAGGCCTTCACCGTTCAGGGTGGTACGGCCGGCGGTACCGCCGATCAGGAAGCCGTGGGCGCGGCTGTCGCCAGCGGCCCAGGCCAGGTCGCCGATACGCTGGAAGCCGAACATCGAATAGAAGATGTAGAACGGCAGCATCGGCTGGTTGTGCGTGGAGTACGAGGTACCCGCGGCAATCCAGCTGGACATGGCGCCGGCTTCGTTGATGCCTTCCTCGAGGATCTGACCTTTCTTGTCCTCGCGGTAGAACATCACCTGGTCTTTATCCACCGGCTCGTACAGCTGGCCGACGGAAGAGTAGATACCCAACTGACGGAACATGCCTTCCATACCGAAGGTACGGGCTTCGTCCGGAACGATCGGGACGATGCGCGGGCCGAGTTCCTTGTCCTTGACCAGCTGCGAGATGATCCGCACGAAGGCCATGGTGGTGGAGATTTCGCGGTCGCCCGAGCCGTCGAGCATGGCCTTGAGGGTTTCCAGCGGGGGAACCGGGACCTGGAAGCTCTTCTCGCGGCGAACCGGCATCACGCCGCCCAGCGCAGCACGGCGGGAGGCCAGGTACTTGGCTTCGGCGCTGCCTTCTTCGGGGCGGTAGAACGGCAGGTTTTCCAGGTCGGCATCCTTGACCGGGATGTCGAACTTGTCGCGGAACGACTTCAGGGACTCGACGTCGACCTTCTTGACGTTGTGCGCGATGTTCTTCGCTTCGCCCGAACCTGTGCCATAGCCCTTGATGGTCTTGGCCAGGATGACGGTCGGCTGACCCTTGTGGTTGACCGCCTGGTGGTAGGCCGCATAGACCTTGTAGGGGTCGTGGCCGCCACGGTTGAGTTTCCAGATCTCTTCGTCGGAGAGGTCCTTGACCATCTCCAGCAGCTCCGGACGGGCACCGAAGAAGTGCTCACGCACGTAGGCGCCGTCTTTGGCCTTGTAGTTCTGGTACTCGCCGTCGATGACCTCGTCCATGCGCGCTTGCAGCAGGCCGGCGGTGTCCTTGGCGAACAGCGGGTCCCAGAAGCGACCCCAGACCACCTTGTTGACGTTCCACTCGGCGCCACGGAACACGCCTTCGAGTTCCTGGATGATCTTGCCGTTGCCGCGAACCGGGCCGTCGAGGCGCTGCAGGTTGCAGTTGATGACGAAGATCAGGTTGTCCAGCTTCTCGCGGCCGGCCAGGGAGATCGCGCCCAGGGATTCAGGCTCGTCGCACTCGCCGTCGCCCATGAAGCACCAGACTTTCTGCTTGCCGGCGGGGATGAAGCCGCGGCTTTCCAGGTACTTCATGAAGCGCGCCTGGTAGATCGCCTGGATCGGACCCAGACCCATGGATACGGTCGGGAACTGCCAGAAGTCCGGCATCAGCCAGGGGTGCGGGTAGGAAGACAGGCCGTTGCCGTCCACTTCCTGGCGGAAGTTGTTCAGCTGGTCTTCGCTGATGCGGCCTTCGAGGAAGGCGCGGGCGTAGACGCCGGGGGAGGCGTGGCCCTGGAAGAACACCAGGTCGCCGCCGTGCTCGTCGGTCGGGGCCTGGAAGAAGTAGTTGAAGCCAACGTCATACAGAGTCGCCGAGGAGGCGAAGGAGGAGATGTGGCCACCCAGATCCGGGTCGTTCTTGTTGGCCTTCATCACCATCGCCAGGGCGTTCCAGCGCACCAGGGAGCGGATGCGGCGCTCCATGAACAGGTCGCCGGGCATGCGCGCTTCGTGGGTCACCGGGATGCTGTTGCGGTACGGCGTGGTGATGGCGTAGGGCAGTTGGGTGCCGGACCGGCTGGCCAGCTCGCCCATGCGGGTCATCAGGTAATGGGCGCGGTCTTCACCTTCACGGTCCAGGACCGATTCCAGGGCGTCCAGCCATTCCTGGGTTTCGACGGGATCGAGGTCTTGCATGGCTTGCTCCAGGGCGGAAAGGCTTCCAGAATCGGAAGCCAGTAGATCGTTGCCGATAGCTGCGCCAACCTCGTGGGCGACGCGGCGAATTCTTGGAAGTGCTCCGGGGGTACGCCCGGCGGGTTGTAGTTTTACTACAAATCGCCAGCGGATACATCCCTCCCCTCGAAAAAGTTAGTAGTAAAACTACAGGGGCACGAAAAGACAGGAATGCCGGCGCCTCGCCGACCACTCAGGATAGACCATGAGCCTGCCGTCCCTGGCCGCT
The DNA here is from genome assembly GCF_005877905.1 of Pseudomonas nicosulfuronedens. Taxonomy (GTDB): domain Bacteria; phylum Pseudomonadota; class Gammaproteobacteria; order Pseudomonadales; family Pseudomonadaceae; genus Pseudomonas; species Pseudomonas nicosulfuronedens. The sequence continues at coordinate 23,801 of NZ_SWDV01000019.1, forward strand.
TTGCCGGCTACTCTCAAGCCTCTCGCCGAGCGCGCTGAGCAGAATTTCCGTACCGCCATCGCCGCGCTTTCCGCCGAGCAGATCGACAGCTTCGACAGCTGGTCCGACGAGCGGCATGCCGATTTCGCCCGCGTCACCGCCGGTAGCGATTTCGTCGCCGAGCAGGTCCAGCGCGATCCTGCCTTTCTATTGGCGTTGGCCGCGACCGGCGAACTGGAGCGTGCCCTGCAGCCCGGTGAGATGGGCGCGCAACTGGAAGCGCTGCTGGCCGACTGCGCCGACGAGGACGAACTGGGCCGCCGCCTGCGTCGCTTCCGTCGACGCCAGCAGATGCGCATCATCTGGCGCGACCTGACTCGCCGCAGCGACCTCGCGGGCACCTGTCGCGACCTGTCGGACCTCGCCGACGCCAGCATCGACCAGTCCCTGGCCTGGCTTTATCAGCGCCATTGCCAGCAGTTCGGCGTGCCCATCGGCAACCGCTCGGGCCTGCCGCAGAAGATGATCGTGCTGGGGATGGGCAAGCTGGGCGCTGGCGAGCTGAACCTGTCCTCGGACATCGACCTGATCTTCGGCTACCCCGAGGGTGGGGAGACCCAGGGCGCCAAGCGTGCGCTGGATAACCAGGAGTTCTTCACTCGCCTGGGGCAGAAGCTGATCAAGTCGCTGGACGCCATCACCGTCGAAGGCTTCGCCTTCCGCGTCGATATGCGTCTGCGCCCCTACGGCTCCAGCGGCCCGCTGGTGCACAGCTTCGCTGCGCTGGAGCAGTACTACCAGGATCAGGGGCGCGACTGGGAACGCTACGCGATGATCAAGGCTCGCGTGGTCGGTGGCGACCAGGAGGCCGGCCAGCGCCTGCTGGACCTGCTGCGCCCGTTCGTCTACCGCCGCTACCTGGACTTCTCCGCCATCGAGGCGCTGCGCACCATGAAGCAGCTGATCCAGCAGGAAGTCCGGCGCAAGGGCATGAGCGAGAACATCAAGCTGGGCGCCGGCGGCATCCGCGAGGTGGAGTTCATCGCCCAGGCCTTCCAGTTGATCCATGGCGGTCGCGACCTGAGCCTGCAGCAGCGGCCGCTGCTGCGCGTGCTGGCGATCCTCGAAGGGCAGGGTTACCTGCCGCCGCAGGTGGTTGCCGAATTGCGCGAGGGCTACGAATTCCTGCGCTATGCCGAGCACGCGTTGCAGGCCATCGCCGACCGCCAGACGCAGATGCTGCCGGAGGACGAGTTCGAGCGTATCCGCGTCGCCTTCATCATGGGCTTCGCCAACTGGTCGGCCTTCCACCAGGCCACCAACCAGTGGCGCGACCGCATCGACTGGCACTTCCGCCAGGTCATCGCCGATCCGGATGAAGATGCAGAAGGCCAGGTGGATACCACCATCGGTGGCGAGTGGATCCCCTTGTGGGAAGAGGCGGTGGATGAAGAGTCTGCCTGCCGGCAGTTCGCCGACGCCGGGTTCACCCAGCCGGCGGCGGCCTGGAAACGCCTCACCGACCTGCGCCACGGTACGCAGGTGCGCGCCATGCAGCGCCTGGGCCGCGAGCGGCTGGACGCCTTCATGCCGCGCCTGCTGAACATGATTGCCGAGCGCGGCCCGGCGGATGTACTGCTGGAGCGCACACTGCCGCTGATCGAGGCGGTGGCGCGGCGCTCCGCCTATCTCGTGCTGCTGACCGAAAACCCCGGCGCGCTGGAGCGTCTGCTGACGCTCTGTGCGGCCAGCCCGATGGTGGCCGAGCAGATTGCGCGCTTCCCCATTCTGCTCGACGAGCTATTGAATGAAGGGCGCTTGTTCCGCCCGCCGCAGGCTGCCGAGCTGGGTGCCGAGCTGCGCGAACGGCTGATGCGTATCCCGGAGGACGACCTCGAGCAGCAGATGGAAACCCTGCGCCACTTCAAGCTGGCCCACGGCCTGCGCGTGGTGGCCTCGGAGATCGCCGGGACTCTGCCTTTAATGAAGGTCAGCGACTACCTGACCTGGCTGGCCGAAGCGATCCTCGAACAGGTGCTGAGCCTGACCTGGGACCAACTGGTGCAGCGCCACGGCCGGCCGACCCGTGTGGACGGCACGCCGTGCGATCCGGACTTCATCATCATCGGCTACGGCAAGTCCGGTGGCCTGGAGCTGGGCCACGGCTCCGACCTGGACCTGGTATTCATCCACGATGGCGACCCGCAGAGCGAGACCGACGGCGCCAAGCCCATCGATGGGGCGCAGTTCTATACGCGCCTGGGGCAGAAGATCATCCACTTCCTCACCGCGCAGACGCCTTCGGGCATGCTCTATGAAGTGGACATGCGCCTGCGCCCCAGCGGTGCCTCCGGCCTGCTGGTCAGCTCGCTGCGCGCCTTCGAGGCCTACCAGCTGGGCGAGGCCTGGACCTGGGAGCACCAGGCGCTGGTGCGCGCCCGGGTGCTCGCCGGCTGCCAGCGGGTGGCCAGGGCCTTCGAGGCGATCCGCGCGAAAGTGCTCGGCCAGCAACGCGATCTGCCGGAGTTGCGCAAGGAGGTCAGCGAGATGCGCGCCAAGATGCGCGACAACCTCGGCACCCCCAGCACGGCTGCCGGCACCGCGCCGAATGCCTTCGAGGCCGCGGCCCCGTTCGATCTCAAGCAGGATGCCGGTGGTATCGTCGATATCGAATTTATGGTGCAATACGCGGCCCTGGCCTGGTCGTGGCAACACCCGGAGCTGGTGGAGTTCACCGACAATATCCGCATCCTGGAAGCACTGGAGCGGGTCGGGTTGATGTCCGGTGAGGATGTCCTGAAGTTGCAGGACGCCTATAAGGCCTACCGGGCGGCGGCGCACCGATTGTCCCTGCAGAAGCAGCCAGGCGTGGTGAGCGGCGACCACTTCCATGCGGAAAGACGCATGGTGATGCAGATGTGGAAGGCCTTCGAGCTGACCTGATTCGCTGCGATTTCCTATGAAGTAGCCAGCATCCGGCGGGATGATGATCGCCGGAGCGGGCCGCGCTGTCGGTTGCTTGTGCAGCTATACAGAGGTCAGGAGTTGGGCGCGTGATGCCATTGCGCCAGGTCACAGGGAGTGACGAAATCCGCCCGGCCGCCAGGTGCGCTGGGCTAGACTGCCGGCATTCGATGCTCGGCACCTGACCGTGAGGGCAAGCACCGCACGGCTGGATGAATGGAGTACGGGGAGGCGAGAGCCTCCCCGGTCGTTTCTGGAAAAGGCATGAGAATTCTGATCGTAGGCCCCTCCTGGGTGGGCGACATGGTGATGGCGCAGACACTCTTCCAGTGTCTGAAGCAGCAGCATCCGGACTGCGTGATCGACGTGCTGGCGCCCGACTGGAGCCGGCCGATCCTCGAGCGCATGCCCGAGGTGCGCCAGGCCCTGAGCTTCCCGCTCGGCCATGGCGTGTTGGACATCGCCTCGCGCCGGCGCATCGGCAAGACCCTCAAGGGCCAGTACGACCAGGCGATCCTCCTGCCCAACTCGCTCAAGTCGGCGCTGGTGCCGTATTTCGCCGGCATCCCCAAGCGCACCGGCTGGAAGGGCGAGATGCGCTACGGCTTGCTCAACGATATCCGCACGCTGGATAAAGAGCGCTACCCGCTGATGATCGAGCGCTTCATGGCCCTGGCCTATGCGCCGGGCGCCGAGCTACCGCAACCTTATCCACAGCCGCGCCTGGCCATCGACCCACAGAGCCGCGAGGCCGCGCTGGCCAAGTTCGGCCTGAGCCTGGATCGCCCGGTGCTGGCGCTGTGCCCCGGCGCCGAGTTTGGCGAGGCCAAGCGCTGGCCGGCGGAGTACTACGCCAAGGTCGCCGAGGTGAAGATCCGCTCCGGCTGGCAGGTGTGGATCTTCGGCTCGAAGAACGACCACCCCGGCGGCGAAGACATTCGCATGCGCCTGATTCCCGGGCTGCGCGAAGAATCGGTGAACCTCGCCGGCGAGACCGCGCTGTCCGAGGCCATCGACCTGATGTCCTGCGCAGGCGCCGTGATCACCAACGATTCCGGCCTGATGCACGTGGCCGCCGCGCTGAACCGCCCGCTGGTGGCGGTTTACGGCTCCACTTCGCCGCAGTTCACCCCGCCGTTGGCCGATGCCGTGGAAATCGTCCGCCTCGGCCTGGAATGCAGCCCCTGCTTCGATCGCGTGTGCCGCTTCGGCCACTACAACTGCCTGCGCGAGCTGAAGCCGCGCCCGGTGATCGAAGCGCTGGACCGACTGGTCGCTGACCCGGTGGATGTGGAAAGCGCCGAATGAGGGTCCTGCTGATCAAGACCTCGTCCCTGGGCGATGTCATCCATACCCTGCCAGCACTGACCGACGCTGCCCGCGCCATTCCCGGCATCCAGTTCGACTGGGTGGTGGAAGAGGGCTTCGCCGAGATTCCTGCCTGGCACCCGGCCGTGGCCCAGGTGATCCCGGTGGCGATCCGGCGCTGGCGCAAGAATCTCTGGCAGACCCTCAAGAGCGGTGAGTGGAGTCGCTTCAAGCGCCGCCTGAAGGAGGTCGACTACGACCTGGTGATCGATGCCCAGGGCCTGCTCAAGAGTGCCTGGCTGACCCGCTATGCGCGCCGCCGCACGCCGATCGCCGGGCTGGACAAGGCGTCGGCCCGCGAGCCGGCCGCCAGCCGCTTCTATAACCGGACCTACCCGGTCGCCTGGGGCCAGCACGCCGTCGAGCGCGTGCGTCAGCTGTTCGCCCAGGCGCTGGACTACCCGCTGCCCGCTGACACCGGTGACTACGGCCTGGACCGCAATCGCCTGCTGGATTCGGTGGAAACCGAGCCCTACCTGGTCTTCCTGCACGGCACCACCTGGGTGACCAAGCACTGGCCCGAGGTTTACTGGCGCGAGTTGGCCCAGCGTATGGGCGAGCGCGGCTGGCAGGTTCGCCTGCCTTGGGGCAACGAAGCCGAGCGGCAACGCGCTGAACGGCTTGCCGAAGGCTTGGAAAACGCCTCGGTGCTCCCCAAATTAAGCCTCGCAGGCATGGCCAAGGTCCTGGCCGGCGCTTCCGCCTGCGTGGCGGTCGACACCGGACTCGGACACCTGGCAGCCGCCCTGGACGTGCCGACGCTATCGCTGTTCGGTCCGACCAACCCCGGTCTTACGGGGGCCTACGGGCGCTCGCAGGTGCACCTGGCCAGTGACTGGCCCTCGTGTGCGCCGTGCCTGCAGAAGACCTGCACCTACCAGCCGACGGCCGAAGACAAGCGCCAGTTCGACCTGCGGCATGAACAGCCTCTGTGCTTCACGCGCCTGAATCCCCAGCGTGTGGCCACCCAGCTGGAGGCACTGCTGCTGGCCCCGGAGACGCTTCGATGACCCTGGCTTTCGTTCTCTACAAATACTTCCCGTTCGGCGGGCTGCAGCGCGATTTCATGCGCATTGCCCTGGAGTGCCAGCAGCGCGGCCACTCCATCCGCGTCTACACGCCGATCTGGGAGGGCGAAGTGCCGCCTGGCTTCGACGTGCGGGTGGCGCCGGTGAAGTCGCTGTTCAACCACCGCCGCAACGAGAAATTCAGCGCCTGGCTGGCGGCGGACCTCGCGCGTTCGCCGGTGGACCGGGTGATCGGTTTCAACAAGATGCCCGGTCTGGACGTCTACTACGCCGCCGACGGTTGCTTCGAGGACAAGGCGCAGACCTTGCGCAATTCCTTCTACCGTCGCTGGGGCCGCTACAAGCACTTCGCCGATTATGAGCGTGCGGTGTTTGCACCGGAGTCCAAGACCGAGATCCTGATGATCTCCGAAGTCCAGCAACCGCTGTTCATCAAGCATTACCGCACCCCCGAGGCACGTTTCCATCTGTTGCCGCCGGGCATCGCCCAGGACCGTCGCGCGCCGGCCAACGCCGCCGAGATCCGCGCCGATTTCCGCCGCGAGTTCAAGCTGGGTGACGACGACCTGCTGCTGGTGCAGATCGGCTCCGGTTTCAAGACCAAGGGCCTGGACCGCAGCCTCAAGGCGCTGGCCGCGCTGCCGCGCTCGCTGCGCAAGCGCACCCGGCTGATCGCCATCGGCCAGGACGATCCCAAGCCGTTCCTGCTGCAGGTGAAGGCGCTGGGGCTGTCGGACAACGTGCAGATCCTCAAGGGGCGCAGCGATATTCCGCGCTTCCTGCTCGGCGCCGACCTGCTGATTCATCCGGCTTACAACGAAAACACCGGCACCGTGCTGCTGGAAGCGCTGGTCGCGGGCCTGCCGGTGCTGGTCACCGACGTCTGCGGCTACGCCCATTACATCGACGAGGCGAAAGCCGGGCGCGTGGTGCCGTCGCCCTTCGAGCAGGAGCGCCTGAACGCCATGCTCAAGGACATGCTGGAAGACGACGTGGCGCGCGCCGACTGGTCGCGCAATGGCCTGGCCTTCGCCGACAGCGCCGATCTCTACAGCATGCCGCAGCACGCCGCCGATCTGATCCTGCGGGAGCGCGCATGAACGCTTTGGCTCTCGTAGGAGCGAGCTTGCTCGCGAAGCATTTCCCGGCATGCCGCAGTGTCATGCGGGTTCGCGAGCAAGCTCGCTCCTACAAAGGCGCTGCCCATGAAGCTTGAGCTGCACGAACCGTTCAAAAGCCTCTGGGCCGGCAAGGACCCGTTCGCCGAAGTCGAGCGCCTGCAGGGCAAGGTCTATCGCGAGCTGGAAGGCCGCCGCACGCTGCGCACCGAAGTCCAAGGGCGCGGTTATTTCGTGAAGATCCACCGCGGCATCGGCTGGGGCGAGATCGTCAAGAACCTGTTCAGTGCCAAGCTCCCGGTGCTGGGTGCGGGCCAGGAACAGCGCGCCCTGGAGCGCCTGCACCAGGCCGGCGTGGCGACCATGACCTCGGTGGCCTACGGCGAACGTGGCGGCAATCCGGCCGCGCAGCACTCCTTCATCATCACCGAGGAGTTGGCGCCGACCACCGACCTGGAAGTCCTCTCGCTGGACTGGCTGCAGACGCCGCCCGAGCCACGCCTGAAGCGTGCGCTGATCGCCGAAGTGGCGAAGATGGTCGGCACCATGCATCGCGCCGGGGTGAACCACCGCGACTGCTATATCTGCCACTTCCTGCTGCACACTGACCGCCCGATCAGCGCCGATGACCTGTGCTTGTCGGTGATCGACCTGCACCGCGCTCAGACCCGCACTGCTACCCCACGCCGCTGGCGCGACAAGGACCTGGCGGCGCTGTACTTCTCCGCGCTGGACATCGGCCTTACGCGCCGTGACAAATTGCGCTTCCTGTGCGGTTACTTCCAGCGTCCGCTGCGTGACATCCTCCGCGAGGAAGCTGCGCTGCTGGCGTGGATGGAACGCAAGGCGGCCAAGCTCTACGACCGCAAACAACGCTACGGAGACCTGCTCTGATGGCCGGCTGGGTACTCGAAGCCGACTACCAGCATCTCGCCGCCGATTTCGGCAGCCTGGATGCCGTGTTTGCCCTCGAAGGCGAGCGCATCACCAAGGATGCGATGTCCGACGTCGTGCGCATCGAACGCGACGGCGTGCGCTATTACGTCAAGCGTTACCGCAAGCCGGGCAAGGGTTTCCGCCGTTATCTGCCGCGCCCACGGGTGAAGGCCGAGTGGCAGAACCTCAAACAGTTCGCCAAGTGGGGCATACCGACTGCACAGGTCGTGGCCTATGGCCTGGAACGCGTCAACGGCGGCTTCTCCCGTGGCGCGATCATCACCCGCGAGCTGGTTGGCACCGAGGACCTGCATGCCCTGGCCAAGCAGAACGATCCGCGCCTGAAGGATCGCGCCTGGGTCGAGCACGTCATGCGTCAGCTGGCCGGCTACACCCGGACCATGCATGACCACCACTTCACCCACAACGACCTGAAGTGGCGCAACATCCTGGTGGACGGGGAGGGTACGGTGTACTTCATCGACTGCCCGATCGGCGACTTCTGGATCAGCTTCATGCTGCGTTACCGCATCACCAAGGACCTGGCCACCCTCGACAAGGTCGCCAAGTACCACCTTTCCCACACGCAGCGCCTGCAGTTCTACCTGCTGTACCGGCGCCGCGAGCGACTGAACGCGTCGGACAAGAAACGTGTCCGACAGATCGTCCATTTCTTTGAGGGACGCGAGTGAAGGATTTCATTGCCGAGGGCGACCAGGCCTTGCTGGAAATCAACGCCCTGGCCGATTTCGATGCGCTCTGGGCTCTTCAGCTGGAAGCCGTTGATGAGCCCAACACCGAGCGTGGTGGCTGGAGCAGCGTGTACCGCCTGGAGCTGGACGGCACCGCCTACTACCTCAAGCGCCAGAGCAACCACTTGACCCGCAGCCTGAAGCGTCCGCTCGGCGAGCCGACCTTCAGCCGCGAGTTCCGCAATATCCAGCGCTATCACCAGCTCGGCATCCCGTCGATGCAAGCAGCGTTCTTCGGCGCGCGGCAGGTCGGTGGCGAGCGCCGGGCGATCCTGATGACCCGCGCCCTGGACGGCTGGCGCGACCTCGACAGCCTGCTGCAGGGCTGGTCGAACCTGCCTGCCGAACGTCGCCAGGCCATCCTGCGCGCCTGCGGCATGCTCGCTCGTCGCCTGCACGAGGCCGGGCAGATGCACGGCTGCTTCTACCCCAAGCACATCTTCCTGCGCGAAACCGACGACGCCTTCGAGGCGACCCTGATCGACCTGGAAAAGACCCGCCCGCTGTGGTTTGGCCAGCGCGACCGCGTGCGCGACCTGGAGCCTCTGCTGCGCCGTGCGCCGGACTGGAACGAGACCGACGTGCGCAACCTGCTGGCGGCCTACCTGGGCACCTCGTCCACCGGCCCTGAAGTGGACGACTGGTACCGTCGCCTGGGTGCGCGCCGCAAGAAGAAGGAAAACCGCGCATGAGGCTGTCTGCCCTGCGCGATGCCGGCCGCGCTCCGGCGCTACCCCTGCGCATCGAGCTGGAAGACGGTGCCGGCCCGGCCGAACTGCGGCTGGACCGCCTGCTGCGCGTCCTGCCCGGCCAGCGCTACGTCGGTGCGGCCAATTGGCGCGGCCGGTCGGTACTGGCCAAGCTGCTGGTCGGCGGCAAGGCTGCGCGGCACTTCCAGCGTGAGCGTGAAGGCGTGCGCCTACTTGCCGAGCAGGGCCTGACCACGCCGCAGCTGCTGGCTGACGGCCTGAAGGACGGCGAAGGCGGCTGGCTGCTCTTCGAGTTCCTCGAAAATTCCGAAAGTCTCTGGGACGCCTGGCGCGCCGTGGAAGGCGAGCCGCTGCTGTCCGACGGTCAGACCGCCGTCATCGCCGAAGCCCTGACCGCCATCGCCCAGCTGCACCTCAAGGGCCTGTGGCAGGAAGACCTGCACCTGGACAACCTGCTGCGCCACGCCGGCAAGCTGTACCTGATCGACGGCGCCGGCATTCGCGCGGAAACTCCGGGGCAGCCGCTGTCGCGCAAGCACGTGCTGGAAAACCTCGGGGTATTCTTCGCCCAGCTGCCGGCGAGCCTCGATCCGTATCTGGAAGAGCTGCTGATTCATTATCTGTTGGCCAATGGCGAGCACGCGTTGCCGTTGGAAGCGCTGCAGAAGGAAATCGCCAGGGTTCGACGCTGGCGCGTCGGCGACCTGATGAAGAAGATCGCCCGCGACTGCAGCCTGTTCAGCGTGTTCAGGGGGCCATTTGGCCTGCGCGCGGTACGCCGCGAAGAAGAGGAGAGCTTGCAGCCGCTGCTGTCCGATCCGGATTCCTACATAAATCGCGGACACATCTACAAGACCGGCGGCGCGGCGACCGTTGCCCGCGTGGAGCTCAATGGCCGGCCTCTGGTGGTCAAGCGCTACAACATCAAGAACCTGTTGCACTGGCTCAAGCGCTTCTGGCGCCCCAGTCGCGCCTGGGCCTCCTGGCGCGAGGGCAACCGCCTGGACTTCCTCGGCATCGCCACACCCAAGCCGCTGGCGGTGATCGAGCGGCGCTGGCTGTGGCTGCGGGGCCCGGCCTTCCTGATTACCGATTACCTGGCGGGTCAGGATATAATCGCCCGTTTCAAACCCTACCTGGACCATCCGGAGGGGGGCGGCCTGCCGCCGGAATCGGATCTTGTGGCCCTGGACAGACTGTTCGCGGCGCTGGTGCGCGAGCGCATCAGCCACGGCGACCTGAAAGGGCACAACCTGTTCTGGCAGGAGCAGGGCGAAGGTGGGCAGTGGTCGTTGATCGACCTCGATGCCATGCAGCGCCACTCGCGAGAAGCGAGCTTCGCCCGCGCCTATGCCCGCGACCGTGCGCGTTTCCTGCGCAACTGGCCAGAGGGCAGCGCATTGCACCGGCTGCTCGACGAACGTTTACCGCGGGTGCCTGGCACCCGCCCAGATGAAAGAGGCTAGACCCTGTGGCATTGACCATCCTCGGCCTGTCCGGCGCCGTAAGCCATGACCCTTCCGCCGCCCTGTACATCGACGGCAAGCTGGTCGCGGCCGTCGAAGAAGAGCGCTTCGTCCGCGACAAGCACGCGAAGAACCGCATGCCCTACGAGTCGGCCAAGTTCTGCCTGGAGCAGGCCGGGATCAAGCCGTCGGACGTTGACGTGGTGGCCATTCCCTTCGCCCCCATCAGCATCTTCGACAAGGCCCGCTGGCACTATGCCAAGCGCTACGCCTACGCGCCGGACCGCGCGCTGGACGCCATCCTGCTCGGCAACCGCCGCTACCACCGCTACTACAAGCGCATCCAGTGGTGCCTGCAGCAGCTGGGTTTCGACCTGAAGAAGACCAAGATCCAGCCGGTCGAGCATCACCTGGCCCACGCCTCCAGTGCCTACCACTGCTCGGGCTTCAAGGAGAAGACGGCGATCCTCGGGATCGACGGCAAGGGCGAGTACGCCACCACCTTCTTCGGCTACGGCGAGAACGGCAAGATCCACAAGATCAAGGAGTTCTACGATCCGGACTCCCTGGGCGGCCTGTACGGTGCGCTGACCGAGTACCTCGGCTTCGACATGCTCGACGGCGAGTTCAAGGTCATGGGCATGGCGCCCTACGGCGACGCCAGCAAGTACGATTTCTCCCGTCTGGCCAAGTTCGAGAACGGTGAGCTGGTGATCAACACCGACTATGCCAACGTCATCGGCTTCCGTCGCTACAAGGAAAAGGGCAAGGGCTACTACTTCTCGCCCAAGTTGATCGAATGGCTCGGTCCGAAGCGTGAAGGCGATATCGCCGACGATCCGTACATTCACTACGCCGCCAGCATCCAGGCGCTGTTCGAGAAGCTGGCGCTGGAGATGATGGATTATTACCTGGGCGACATCATTCGCGAGACCGGCAAGATTGCCTTCGCGGGCGGCTGCGCACTGAACGTCAAGCTCAACCAGAAGATCATCGCCCGTCCCGAGGTCAAGGAGCTGTACGTGCAGCCCGCGGCCAGCGACGCCGGCACCGCGGTTGGCGCGGCGGCCTACGTCTCCTGGGAGCGCGGCGTACCGGTCGAGAAGATGGAGCACGTCTACCTCGGCCCGGAATACAGCAACGAAGATGTTATCGCCGCCTGCGCCCGCCACGAGGCGAAACCGACCTGGCGCAAGATCGACAACCTGTCCGAACTGATCGCCAAGGTGCTGGTGGACGGCAACCCGGTGGCCTGGTTCCAGGGCCGTCTGGAGTTCGGTCCGCGCGCCCTCGGCGGCCGCTCGATCATCGGCTGCCCGAGCGTCCCCGGCGTGGCTGACCGCATCAACGCGCAGATCAAGTTCCGCGAGCGCTGGAGGCCCTTCTGCCCGTCGATGCTCGATACCGTCGGCCCGCAGATGTTCAAGATCGACCACCCGGCGCCCTTCATGACCTTCACCTTCGAGGTCAACGAAGAGTGGAAGACCCGTGTGCCGGAAGTCGTCCATGAAGACGGCACCTCCCGCGCCCAGGTACTCAAGCGCGAGTTCAACCCACGCTACTACGACATGATGAAGGAGCTGGAGCGGCTCACCGGCAACGGCGTGGCGCTCAACACCTCGCTGAACCGCCGTGGCGAGCCGATGGTCTGCTCGCCGACCGACGCCCTGAACATGTTCTACGGCTCGGACCTGCAGTACCTGATCATGCAGGACATCCTCGTGGTCAAGGACGGCGCGGAGCCCTATGACTCGCTCGGCTGAACCGCGCGTACTGCAGTTCTGCCACGGCTATGACGGGCCGTTCCTCGACTGTGCCCGTCAGTACGCCAGCCTGTTCGCCGGTACCGGCTATCGGGTCACCACGGTGTTCCTTACCGGTGCGCCCGATCCGGAAGTGGTGGCCGGTTGCGCCAGCGACGAGGTGCTCTTCCTCGACTACAGCTCGCGGGATATCCGCGGGCTGAAGCTCAAGGCAATCCGCGACCTGCGCGAGATCGCCCGATCCCGCGATTTCCGGTTCTGCATCGCGCACCGTTTCAAGCCAACCTGGATTGCCATGCTCGGCACCAAGCTGCCGATCATCGGTGTGCACCACGGTTTCGGTGATTTCCAGCGCCTGGGGCGCAAGCTGTTCGCGCGCTTCTTCGCCGAACGCCTGAGCCTGCTGGGTGTTTCCAATGCGGTGCGCGACGAAATCCGCGCCTGTCTGCCGGCCTGGCCGCAGGAACGCATCGAGACGCTGTACAACCGGGTCGACGTCGACGCGCTGCAGGCACAACAGGTCGAGCGCTATCCCGCTCGCCAACACCTGGGGCTGGCGGACAATGCCTGGGTGGTCGGCAACGTCGGCCGCCTGCATCCGGACAAGGACCAGGCCACCCTGCTGCGTGGCTTCGCTCGCGCACTGCCGCGCCTGCCGCACAACAGCCTGCTGGCGATCCTCGGCAAAGGGCGTCTGGAGGAGGACCTCAAGGACCTCGCGCGCGAGCTGGGCATCGCCGACCGCGTGCTGTTCCTCGGCCAGGTCCCGGACGCCAAGCGCTACTTCAAGGCCTTCGACGTTTTTGCCCTGACCTCCGACCACGAGCCTTTCGGCATGGTTCTGCTGGAAGCGATGGTGGCCGGCGTGCCGCTGATCTCGACTTCCGGTGGTGGCGCGGGAGAAATCGTCGAGGGGTTGGGCATTCTTTTCCCGCTGGGCGACGATGCCGCACTGGCCGAAGGTCTGCGTCATCTGTCGGTACTGGACCGCGAGCAGCGGGTGATGTGTGCGCAGCAGATGGAGCAACGTCTGCAGACGCGCTTCAGCGATGAGGCTGTGCGCCGGGAGTTCTGGAGTCTGCCGCTGGTGAAGGCGCTGCTCGCGCCGGCCCGCTGACGGACTGGCGGGCACCCTCCATTTATACTGGCCTGGACGCTGGGTGCGCCCTTTGGCGATTCATTGACGAGCGCGCGATTGCAAATGCTGGAACTCAAACTGGAAGGTGGTCGACGCTGGCTCGGCGATGGGCGTGTGCAGATTCCCATTACCGAGTTCGAGGAGTGCCTTGGGCGATACGAGGGGAGTGTTTTCCTGCTTGCATCCGGGCCTTCCGCCGGAGAGTTCCCGCTGGCGCGCTATGCGGACTGGCCGGTCATTGCGATGAATGGTTCCATCGTTCGCTGCGCTGACCAGAAGATCACGCCGTTCTTCTATATCTGTGACGACCCCGGATTCGTGCGCGATCGCCCCGACCTTGCCTGCCTCGGCGCGCGTAGTGCCACGCACCTGGCGATGAGCCTGAGCTGCCTCCAGGAGCTGCATCGCCATGACCCAACACTGCTGCCGCAGAGGTCCGGTGTTCTGCTGCTGGAGCGGGTCAACCGTCGCCATGGCATGGCCGTGCTCTCGGATCGCTCCTATGCCTGGTCCATCCGCCGTGATCCTGACCTGATCTGCGGGTTCTCCCTGCTGCGCAGGAAGACCAATCGGATCGGCTTCAGCCGCAACATGAGCAAGGGCTACTTCGGGGGGCGTACCATTCCCTACGCCGCGACACAGCTGGCTTGCCACCTGGGCTTCAGCCAGGTGTTCCTCATCGGGATGGACCTGAACAAGGCTATCGGGCGCTTCTACGAAACAGGGGCGGCCGCCCTGCCCAGCAGCCTCGACGAGGACTTCGAGGATTACATCCTGCCCAGCTTCCGGATCGTCGCCGAACAGGTTTCGCCCCGGTATCCACTGCGGCTTTTCAATCTGTCGCCGCTCAGCCGATTGCCGGCCAGCGTTGTTCCGAAAATAGAAACCACCCAGCTGGATGCATTACTCGAAGCAGAAGTGGCAGCGGCGGATGGCAAACACCTGCGAGCGAGGTCGTGATGGATCTGCAGCAACTGATCGAGTGCTGGAAGTGCGAAGTCTCGAACAAGAAGAAACCTGGTAGCCGCATCGGCCTGTTCAGCAACATCGTGAAGCGGGCCTACAAGAGCAACGTGCTCCGCTACCTGCTGCAGTTTCGCCTGGCTCAGTTCCTTTACGCCAAAGGCGGAATGCGACGTCGTTACGCGTTGCGCATGCAGCGCAAGTTGAACCGTCGCTATGCCGTAGACATCAGCGTTGCCGCGCAGATCGGCCCCGGTTTCCGGATTGCCCACCTGCCGGGAGTGGTCATCACTGGCTACGCGACGATCGGCAGGAATTTCTTCATTCGGCAGAACTCCACAGTGGGTATCAAGACGTTGGGCTTGTCGCGCTACTCGCTGGTGATCGGTGACGATGTGAGCCTCGGCGCGCACAGCTGCATCATCGCCGATGAACTCGAGATTGGAAGTGGTGTCACCATTGGGGCGATGTCTTTCGTCAACAAGGACCTCCCCGCGGGTTGCACCTTCTATAACGTCCGTCAAAGCCAGATCCTGCCTGCTATATCCTGAGACGGCCATCGCCTTGACCGGGCTGTTCAGCGTCCCCTAATCTTCGCGGCGCATTGTCCTTGTCGCCGATTTCCTTGCGGAGGGTGACGGGCGGGGCGCATGGAAGCTGGGCGATTGCCGTATCCGGCCCAGGATGCACGTTAATTCGATTGCCCGCACTCTGGGATGTAAAGGTGAGTCTTGAAAGTTCTGTTCCTGGTCCAGAAAGAACAACGCGCCATTCTCGACCGTCTGTATGACGGCATCGCCGAACACTGCGACTGCGACCTGCGCTGGCTCAGCAGCGATGAGCAGGCCAACCTGCGCCGGTATTTCCGCGATCACGTGGACGTATCGAAGTATGACCGCATCCTGTTCTTCCTGCGCTTCAAGAAGGAAATCCGCCAGGCCTCCTTCATCCGCAGCGTGCCCAACCTGGTCATCCTCGAGCACGACGCTTACCAGAACTACATTCCCTGCAAGTACACCGGCAAGTTCAGTGCGCACTACCGCCGCCTGCCATGGGTCAGGGTCATCAGCTCGGGCTTCATGGTCAGCGAGCGCCTGCGCCGGGAAGGCTTCGATGCGGTCTTCGTGCCCAAGGGCTACGACCAGAACCTGTTGCATGACCTGGGGCGGGAGCGGGATATCGAACTGGCCTTCGTCGGCAGCACCGGTAGTGTTGCCTACAGCGGTCGCAAGGCGTTGCTGGATGAGCTGGGGCAGGTGGAAAACCTGCTGGTGACCAAGACCAACTCGGGCGAGGACTACCTGAACACGCTCAATCGCATCCGCTTCTTCGTCAGCGCGGACGTTGGCATGGGCGAGTACATGATCAAGAACTTCGAGGCCATGGCCTGTGGTTGCGTGCTGCTGGCGTATGACCAGGGGGAGGCGGAGAACCGCGCGCTGGGGTTGCAGGACATGCATAACGTGGTGCTATACCAAGACGTAGCGCAGCTGCGCAGCAAGCTGCAGGTGCTGCGCGAAGACCCGCAGCAGGCGAGCCGGATTGCCGGAGCCGGACGGGCGCTGGCGGTGGAGGGCTTCGGCTTCAGCCAGATCGGCGCCCGCATCGTCCAGGCCATGGCTGCCCCGCTGCGTGAGCGTCCGCGTCCCGGTATGCTGGAGCGCTGGCGCCGGGCGTTGGGGATCTGACCTGTGGCCATTTCCTGCCGGTTATTGAGGTGTCTGTGGAATACCCGCTGATTTCCGTGTTGGTGCCTTGCTATAACCGTGAACGTTATATCGAAGAAACGCTGCTGAGCATCCTCGGGCAGGATTACCCCAACTTCGAGCTGATCGTGGTGGATGACGGGTCCAGTGACCGCAGTGCCGAGAAGATTCAGGCACTTCAGCAACAGCATGGCTTCCAGTTCTACCGTCAGGCCAACCAGGGTGTCAGTGCCGCGCTCAACACGGCGTTGGGCCATGCGCGGGGTGAGCTGGTGGCGACGCCGGACTCCGACGACATCATGATGCCGGGGCGCCTGAGCCTGCAGGCGAGCTACCTGAGTGAGCATCCCGAGGTCGGTTGCCTGGGCGGGCGCGCTGTCTACATCGATGCCGACGGCAAGCACCTGAAAGGCGGTCCCGGCAATGCCGTGCGCCAGTACAGCTTCGACGAACTGCTGGGGCAGGCCATCGCTATTGGTGCGACCGTGGCCATGTACCGGCGCGAGGCCATGGATCGGGTAGGCGGTTATGATCCGCAGATCCGCATCCAGGACTTCCAGATGAGCCTGAAGATCGCACACCTGGGCTACCGGGTCGAAGTCCTCCCGGAGGTGGTCAGCGGCTACCGCCGCCACGAGGGCAACCTGTCGCGTACGGCCTACAAGAACCAGCTGCATTATGATCGGATGGCGGTCGCTCCTTACCGTGATCACCCGGCGTACGGCTCTGGTATGACCTGTATCCTCAACAAGGCGCTCAAGCAGTCCGTGGTCAACGACAAGGGCTACGCCTGGTCGCTGTTGCTGCAGCTTCCGCCGTGGCGCTGGAATCGTATTACCCTGCGGCGGGTTCGCCATTTGCTGTTCAAGTTCGGGCGGGAATAAGACGTTTGCTGATGAAAGATGTGATTGCTCCGGCCTGGAGGGCCTGGTGCCCCGCTGTAACTCCCACTGGCGTGACACAGCGCCGGGGAAGCCGGATAGCCGAGGCAATGCTGGGTATCGGCGTACTGTGGACCATCGCGGGCGTGATGCTGACGCCCAGCATGAAATTCTACTTCCAGATGGTTGCGTTGTTCGTCTACGTGCCATCGCTGTGGTTGTGCATCGCTCGCCGCGAAGAGCTTGGCCACTTGCTGCGGGCTCACCGGGAGATGTGGGTGCTCCTGGCGCTGTTCGGTTGGGCGGTCCTCTCGCTGCTCTGGTCGACATCGGGGAAGCCGCTGGGGCAACTCAAGAGTGTTTCGCTGTTCATGCTGTTCATCTTCGGTTGGGTGCTCTGGGCCCGCGCGGACGAGCGCCGGCTGCGCCTGACGATGCTATCGCTGGCGCTCGTGGTCGGTTTCTACAGCGTGGCGGCACTGCTGTTCGCCCCGGCGTTCGGAATGGGGCGCCTGAACGGGTTTGGCGGCTTCCTCGACAACCCCAATGCGGCGGCCTACTCGATCGCCTTCGTCACGGTGTTATGCGTGCCGTTGCTGCCGCGCCGCGGCTGGTCGCAGTTGCCCTGGGTGCTGCTGCTGGCCGCATCGCTTGTCTACGTGGTGCTCTGCGGAAGTCGCGGGGCATTGCTGGCGCTGATGGTCACGGCCATCTTCAGCTTGAGCCTGGTGCCAGGGCGGATAGCCAAGCTGCTGCCTTTGCTCCTGTTGGTGGGTGGGGCGGCACTGGTTATCGTCGAGCCGGGTCTGATGGAGCGCGGAGATGCCGAGCGCTTCGAGTTGCTGCGCAATGCCTGGCCGCAGATCCAGCAGCATTTCTGGTTCGGGGTTGGGCTGGGGTCCGATTATTCGGTGACCAGCGGGAGCTCCGTGTACCAGAACGGGGCGCACAATTTCCCCGTACATACTGCGATCCAGTACGGTGTGCCGGCTCTGCTGGCGTTCCTGGCCCTATGGGGGGCGATCGGCTACAACGCCTGGCGCAGCCGCTCGCGGGCGCTGGGCCTGTCGGTGATGCTGCTGTGGGTGTTCTCCAGCGTTGCCATGCAGTTCGACGTGTTCAGCCTGTGGGAGCGCACGCGTGCCATGTGGCTGATGCCCTGGGTGGTGATTCTGCTGGGGCTGAGCCTGGAGCGCTGGCCTCAGGTGCGACCAGCGGTTATGGAGCCGAACTGAGGAACTGCCGGAGTTCGGGCAGCGACCAGCGCACTCGGCTGCGGGCGAGGTAGGCCGCGGACAAGCTGTCGGCATTGCCGGCCAGCAGCCACTGGCGATCCTGGGTATAGCGCAGCATGTGCGCGAAGTTGCGCTTGCGCTGCTGGCGCGACAGCGCCCGGCGCTGTTTCTTCATGTCCGCCAGATCGATCAGGCCCAGGGTGCCTTCGGGGGTCTTCACCACGTTACCCAGGTGCAGCGAGCGGAAGTACACGCCCTGATCATGCAGTTCGGCGATCAGCTCGCCCAGTTGCGCTGCCAGTTGCGTGTCCGCCTCGCCCGCTTCGATCACCTGGCGCAACGTGTCGCCCGGCAGGGGCTGGTAGTGCACCGCGTCGCGGGCGATATCGGCAATGCGGTACACCGCGATGATCTGCGGGCAGGGCACCGCCAGCCGCTGCAGCGTCTGGGTGTTGTCGGCAAAGCGCTGCGCATAGGGATAGAGCGCTGCCGAGGAGATCAGCCGCTTGCGCCGGAACAGTTTCAGGAAGTTGCCATCGGCCAGGCGCAGGACCTTGTCGCCATGCTTGTCGGCTTCCAGCACCTGGGCGCCGGCGCGCAGCGCTTCGTAGGCGGAGAGGGCGAGGTCTTGCATAACGGATCCCTGAATCGATAGCCGGCTATAGTAGCCCAGCCGCCGGGCAAACGAGAGCGCTGTGTTATAATCGCCGACCTTTTAAGCGTGCGATTCCTACATGTCCGGTAAAGAACCCCAGGCTCCTTCGAGCCTGAAGATCTACTTCCGACTGCTGTCCTATGTGCGTCCGTACATCGGCATGTTCATGCTCAGCATCATCGGCTTCCTGATCTTCGCCGCGACCCAGCCAATGCTGGCGGGCATCCTCAAGTATTTCGTCGACGGCCTGGCCCACCCGGACGCCAAGCTGTTCCCCAATGCGCCCTGGGCTTGGTTGCGAGACCTCTCGCTGCTCTATGCGGTACCGCTGCTGGTGGTGCTGATCGCTGTCTGGCAAGGCGTGGGGTCCTTCCTCGGCAACTACTTCATCGCCAAGGTTTCCCTGGGTCTGGTGCAGGACTTGCGCATCGCGCTGTTCAACAACCTGCTGACCTTGCCCAACCGCTACTTCGACAGCAACAATTCCGGGCATCTGATCTCGCGCATCACCTTCAACGTGACCATGGTCACCGGCGCCGCCACCGACGCGATCAAGGTGGTGATCCGCGAAGGCATGACCGTGGTCTTCCTGTTCCTCTCCCTGCTCTACATGAACTGGAAGCTGACCCTGGTGATGCTGGCGATCCTGCCCGTCATCGCCTTGATGGTGACCAGCGCCAGCCGCAAGTTCCGCAAGCAGAGCAAGAAGATCCAGGTGGCCATGGGCGACGTGACCCATGTGTCCTCCGAGACCATCCAGGGTTACCGCGTGGTCCGCAGCTTCGGCGGCGAGCCCTACGAGCGCGAACGCTTCCGCCACGTCACCAACGAGAACACCAGCAAGAACCTGCGCATGAACAAGACTTCGGCGATCTACACGCCGATGCTGCAACTGGTGATCTACAGCGCCATGGCGGTACTGCTGTACCTCGTACTGTTGCTGCGTGGCGATGCCACCGTCGGCGACCTGGTGGCCTATATCTCCATGGCCGGCCTGCTGCCCAAGCCGATCCGCCAGCTATCCGAAGTCAGCTCGACCATCCAGAAGGGCGTGGCCGGCGCGGAGAGCATCTTCGAGCAGCTCGACGAGCCGCCTGAGGTGGACAACGGCACCATCGAGCGTGACCGTGTGCAGGGCCGCCTCGAAGTGAAGAACCTCAGCTTCACCTACCCGGGCACCGAGAAGAAGGTCCTCAACGACCTGAACTTCAGCGTCGAGCCGGGCCAGATGGTGGCGCTGGTCGGCCGTTCCGGCAGCGGCAAGTCGACCCTGGCCAACCTGATCCCGCGCTTCTACGACCACAGCGACGGGCAGATCCTGCTCGATGGCACCGACGTCGAAGACTACAAGCTGAGCAACCTGCGCCGGCATATCGCGCTGGTGACCCAGCAGGTCAACCTGTTCAACGACAGCGTGCTCAACAACATCGCCTACGGCGACCTCGCCAGCCGACCGCGCGAAGCGGTGGAAAAGGCCGCCGATGATGCCTTCGCTCGCGAGTTCATCGACCGCCTGCCCGCAGGCTTCGAGACCGAAGTCGGCGAGAACGGCGTGATGCTTTCCGGCGGCCAGCGCCAGCGCCTGGCGATTGCACGCGCACTGCTCAAGGATGCCCCGGTGCTGATCCTCGACGAGGCTACCTCGGCGCTGGACACCGAATCCGAGCGGCATATCCAGGCTGCCCTCGAGAAGGTCATGGAAGGTCGCACCACGCTGGTCATCGCCCACCGCCTGAGCACCATCGAGGCGGCGGACTTGATCCTGGTGATGGACCAGGGCCATATCGTCGAGCGCGGCTCCCACGATGAACTGATCGCGCAGAACGGCTACTACGCTCGCCTGCATGCTCGCCAGTTCGCGGACGATCCGGTCGACGGGACCGAAGAAGCAGCGGTCGAGCAACCGGTATGACGGCAGTGGGGAATTGCCGTTCATGCTGAATCGCCTGCGAGTCTTCCGCGAACGCGGCTGGACGCCCATCGCGTCGGCCGACTATGCCACCGCCTGGCAGCGCTTCGGCGGCAGCGTCGCCACCCACCCGGAGGTGGTCGAGCGTCTCGCCCATCTGGCCGGCATTCCGGTGCGCTACCTGGGCTGGTTCGAAGGCGATGAACTGCTCGCCGCCGTGCCGACCTGGGGACGCAACCTGGCGCTGTCCAAGGACGTGCTCAAGCGCGAGGGCAAGAAGGCGCTGTTCGACCTGGGCAATGCCGAGATCATCCTGCCCATCGCCGAGGGCGCGCGCATCGAGCTGCGTCATCAGGTGCGCTACCTCTCCGAGCTCAACCGCGAGCAGATCAGCGACGCCCGCGAGCAGCCCGAGCAACTGGCGATGAACCGCGCCCCGGCCGACTTCTCGAAGAAATTCCGCTACAACCAGCGCCGTGAGCAGCGCCTGCTGGAAGAGGCGGGCGGGGTACTGCAGCCCATGAGCGAGCTGAGCCCTGAGGAACAGGCGAGCATCTATGCCGACCTGTTCCAGCGCCGCTGGGAATTCGAGGTGCCAGGCAAGGCACGGCTGGCCGAGGTGTTCGGCCTGATGCGCGAATTCATGCGCGGTTCGCTGGTGCGCCTGGACGGCGAGCCGGTGGCGATCCAGATTCTCTATCGGGTCGAAGCGCCGAAATGGGTCAGCGTCGAATACATCAATGGCGGCGTGGCTCCGGAGAACCGCGAGTTCAGCCCCGGCAGCGTGCTCAGTTTCGTCAATACCCAGGAGGCCTGGGCCGAGGCCGAGGCGCTGGGCAAACCGCTGCGCTATTCCTTCGGTCGCGCCGACCGCGAGTACAAGGACCGCTGGTGCCACCGCGTGCCGGTGTTCCAGGTCTGACTTCAAGCTCTTCGTAGGAGCGAGCTTGCTCGCGAACCGCCTGCCACGACAGTGCCAGGCGGAGCACCGTTCGCGAGCAAGCTCGCTCCTATAGTTCGTGTACGGGTTGCCTTGGCCCGTGCGTAGGAGCGGACTGCGTCCGCGATCGGTTTCCACGGAGATGCACATGAGCGCCCGCAAGCAGCATCTGCTCAAACAGCACCGTCGCAAGAAGCGCGCGGTCCTGCTCGTCGCCCTGCTGGCGCTGATCCTGCTGGGTATCTTCGCGCCCTGGTGGAGTGTGCCGCTGGCCGTGGTGCTCGGCTGGGTCGCCCATGAGGCGTGGTTCGCCGATCACCTCTTCTACTCGCCACGCGACGACTACCGCTACGACTTCCCCGAGGGCTCCATCGCCCTGCCGGTGTCCCTCGGCCCGCACGGCCTGCACGTCGCCACCGGTGCGCTGCCGGAGAACGAGGAAACGCTGGTATTGGAGATCGACGTCAAGGCGTCGCTGCTCGGTCGCTGGCTCGACCCGCAGGTGCTGGTCGAGGGCGTCGAGAACGACCGTCAGGACTTCGAGCGCGGTGTCAGCGGCAAGCGCTACATCAATCTCTCCGGCCAGGGCGAAGCGCTGCGCTCCGGGCATCTGCGCATCCGTAGCCGCCATTGCCGGCTGGCGCAGCAAGGCGTGCTGCATGCCTTCCACAATCCCGACTACGCCAAGCAGCGCCTGCTGGTTATCGCGCCCCACGCCGACGACGCCGAGCTGGCCGCCTTTGGCCAGTACAGCCGGTGCCCGGAGGCCTGGATCGTCACCCTGACCCAGGGTGAGATCGAGGCCGAGCACTACCAGCGCCTGGGTCTGGACAAGGCCGCTGCGGCGCGCCTGAAGGGCCGCCTGCGCACCTGGGACAGCATTGCCGCGCCGCTCTGGGGCGGCGTGCCAGCCGAGCGCTGTGTGCAACTGGGCTACTACTGCCTGCAACTACCGTCCATGGCCGCCGAGCCCAGTCAGGCATTCGGCTCGAAGGAGTCCGGCGAAATCGACATCCGCAGCGTGCGAGGCTTCAATCCCTTCGCGCTGCCGGGTGACAGTGACGGCGCACCGACCTGGCTCAACCTGGTGGCCGACCTCACCGCGCTGATCGAACACGTCCGCCCGGAGGTCATCCTCACCGCCCATCCGGAGCTGGATCCCCACGCCGACCACGTCCAGGCTACGCGCGCGACGCTGGAGGCCATTGGGCGCAGCAGCTGGAAGCCACAGACCCTGCTGCTCTACGCCAACCACCTGCACGACAACGACCGCTGGCCGATGGGGCCGGCGGACGGGGGCATCGCCCTGCCACCGTGTATCGAACCGTTGCCGGCCGACCCACTGTGGAGCCCGACGCTGGACGCTGCGACCCGCATCGACAAGGCTCAGGCCTTGGCCCTGCAGCACGACCTGCAGACCCCGCTGACTGGCAAGAAGCGCCTGCGCCGGCTGATCCAGCGCGTGCTGGCCGGGCGCCAATGGCCGGCCACTGGCGACGACGAGTTCTTCCGCAAGGCGGTGCGCCGCCACGAGCTGTTCTGGGTTCGCAAACTGCCGTAACTCATACGCTGACCGCCTGCTGCCCGGCGCAAGTCGCAGCGGGCGGCTATGGTATTATCCGCGGCGATTTCGACCTGCGGAGTTCCCATGAAATTGACCATGCCCCGATTCGATCAGGCCCCCGTTCTAGTCGTCGGCGACGTGATGCTCGACCGCTACTGGCACGGCGCGACCTCGCGCATCTCGCCCGAGGCGCCGGTGCCCGTGGTGCGGGTCGAGCAGCATGAGGACCGCCCCGGTGGCGCCGCCAACGTCGCGTTGAACCTTGCCGCCCTCGGCGCTCCGGCCTTCCTGGTTGGCGTCACTGGCGTCGACGAGGCCGCCGACAGCCTGAGCGATAGCCTGCAGGCAGTGGGTGTGACCACCCGCTTCCAGCGCATCGCCGGCCAGCCGACCATCGTCAAGCTGCGGGTCATGAGCCGCCACCAGCAGCTGCTGCGCGTGGACTTCGAGGAAG
Source organism: Pseudomonas nicosulfuronedens (assembly GCF_005877905.1). Lineage (GTDB taxonomy): Bacteria > Pseudomonadota > Gammaproteobacteria > Pseudomonadales > Pseudomonadaceae > Pseudomonas > Pseudomonas nicosulfuronedens. Next base: position 47,330 of record NZ_SWDV01000019.1, read on the forward strand.
CTTTCCGTACCGACGCCGTGGCCTTGTCTGCCGACGTCGAGGCGCTGCTGGACCAGGTCCGAGTGCTGGTGCTCTCCGACTACGGCAAGGGAGCGCTGAAGAACCACCAGGCGCTGATCCAGGCCGCGCGCAAACGCGGCATCCCGGTGCTGGCCGATCCCAAGGGCAAGGACTTCGCCATCTACCGGGGCGCCAGCCTGATCACCCCGAACCTCTCCGAATTCGAGGCCATCGTCGGCCGTTGCACCGACGAAGCCGACCTCGTTGCGAAGGGCCAGCAGTTGATGACCGAGCTGGAGCTCGGCGCGCTGCTGGTCACCCGAGGCGAACACGGCATGACCCTGCTGCGTCCCGGCCACAGCGCCCTGCACCTGCCGGCCCGTGCCCGCGAAGTGTTCGACGTCACCGGCGCCGGCGACACCGTGATTTCCACCCTGGCTGGCGCCATCGCTGCCGGTGAGGACCTGCCGCAGGCCGTGGCCCTGGCCAACCTGGCCGCCGGCATCGTCGTCGGCAAGCTCGGTACCGCCGCCATCAGCGCCCCGGAGCTGCGTCGCGCGGTGCAGCGCGAGCAGGGCTCCGAGCGTGGCGTGCTGAGCCTCGACCAGCTGCTGCTGGCCATCGAGGATGCCCGCGCCCACGGTGAGAAGATCGTCTTCACCAACGGCTGCTTCGACATCCTCCACGCCGGCCACGTGACCTACCTGGAGCAGGCGCGCGCCCAGGGCGACCGCCTGATCGTCGGGGTCAACGACGACGGTTCGGTGACCCGTCTGAAAGGCCCGGGCCGCCCGATCAACAGCGTCGACCGCCGCATGGCCGTACTCGCCGGCCTCGGCGCGGTGGACTGGGTCGTCAGCTTCGCCGAAGACACCCCCGAGCGCCTGCTCAGCGAAGTCCGCCCGGACGTGCTGGTGAAGGGCGGCGACTACGGTGTCGAGCAGGTGGTCGGCGCCGACATCGTCAAGGCCTACGGCGGCGAAGTCCGCGTGCTGGGCCTGGTGGAAAACAGCTCCACCACCGCCATCGTGGAGAAGATTCGCCACCAGGGCTGATCCTCTCCTCCCCAGAAAGGGCGCTACCGGGTAGCGCCCTTTTTGTTTGTGGCGATGCACTGACCGCTCTGCCAGTGACCGGCGGCAAAGCGGTCATGGTCCCTGCGCCCTGTCGAAGCGCATGATCAAGGCATCCACCCTCCGCGGAGCGAGATGCCATGACCACCGACGTGCAGGGCCGCGCCCTGGCCGTGCTGAACCGTGTCGCCCAGGCCGACTGGCCGGACCGACTCAAGCTGCGCAAACCCTTCGAAAGACTGCTCTACAACGGCAGCCGCACCGGCTTCCGGCTGGCCAGCGAGCGCGCCGCCAAGCAACCCAAGACGCCGCGCAAGGCCGACCCGGACGGGCTGTTCGACCTGTCCCTGTCCGACGAGCAGCAGATGCTCGTGGAGATGCTCGAAGGCTTCGCCGCCGAAGTATTGCGCCCGGCTGCCCATGAGGCTGACGCCAAGGCCGGCCTGAGCCTGGAGCTGCTGGCCCAGGCGCAGGAACTGGGCCTGACCCACTATGGCGTCAGCGAAGTGCACGGCGGCATGGCCGGCGAGCGCACCGTGGTGACCAATGCGTTGATCGCCGAATCCCTTGCCCGTGGCGACCTGAGCCTGGCCGCCGCGCTGCTGGTTCCGTTGTCGGCAGCCAACTGCATTCGCCGTTGGGGCTCGCCGGAGCAACAGGCACGCTGGTTGCCGGCTTTCGTCGCCGAAGAGGCCGCGCCGTTGATCGCCATTGCGGTCAACGAGCCGCAACTGCTGGCCGATCCGCTGCGGCTGTCGACCAAGGCGCGCAAGCGCGGTTCGAGCTACACGCTGTCCGGCGAAAAGTGCTTGGTGGTGCGCGGCGTGGATGCGCAGAAGTTGATCGTTGCGGCGGATGCCGGCGACGGACCGGCGCTGTTCCTCGTCGATACCCGTGCCAAGGGTGTTGAAGTGCGCGCCGAACCGGCCATGGGCCTGAAGGCCACCGGCACTGCGCGGGTTCGCTTCAAGGGTGTGAAGGTGCCGGCCGAGCAGCGGCTGGCGGCGGAGCGCTTCGACTTCCAGGCCTTCGTCGATCACACCGCGCTGGCCTGGTGTGCGCTGGCCGTGGGCACGGGGCAGGCAGCACTCGATTACGTGATCACCTACTGCAACGAGCGCGAGGCCTTCGGCGAGCCTATCAGCCATCGCCAGGGCGTGGCCTTCATGGTCGCGGACATCGCCGTCGAGCTGGACGCCATGCGCCTGATGGTCTGGCGCGCCTGCGCGCTGGCCGAACGCGGGCAGGGGTTCCACCGCGAGGCCTACCTGGCGAAGCTGCTTTGCGCCGAGAAGGCGATGAAGATCGGCACCGATGCGGTGCAACTGCTCGGCGGCCATGGCTTCACCCAGGAACACCCGGCCGAGCGCTGGTACCGCGACCTGCGCGCCGTCAGCCTGATGGCTGGCGGCCTGCACCTGTAAGGAGCCTTGCATGTACCTCGAGACGCCAAAGAAATTCCGCACCTTGCAGAACCAGGCCCGCCAGGTGGCGGAGAACTACCTGCGACCGATCTCCCGCAAGTACGACAAGGCCGAGCACGCCTATCCCAAGGAGCTGGACCTGCTGGCGGCGTTGCTGGACGGTATGAACGCCGGCTCGCCGGACGCCGTCGGCGCCACCTCGGCCAGCAAGCGCAAGGCCGGAGCGGAGGAGGGTGTGAAGAACGGCGGCAACCTCTCCGCCTGCCTGGGTGTGATGGAAATGTGCTGGGGCGACACCGGCCTGCTGCTGGCCATGCCGCGCCAGGGGCTGGGCAACGCTGCCATCGCCGCGGTGGCCAACGAGGAGCAGCTCAAGCGCTTCTCCGGCACCTGGGCGGCCATGGCCATCACCGAACCGGGCTGTGGTTCGGACTCGGCAGCGATCCGCACCAGCGCCACCCGCGACGGTGATGACTATGTGCTCAACGGCGAGAAGATCTTCGTCACCTCCGGCGCTCGCGCCGACGCGGTGGTGGTCTGGGCGACCCTGGACAAGAGCCTGGGTCGTGCCGCGATCAAGTCCTTCGTGGTGGAAAAGGGCACGCCCGGCATGACCGTCACGCGCCTGGAGAAGAAGCTCGGCATCAAGGCCTCGGACACTGCCTCCATCAGCTTCAGCGACTGCCGCGTGCCGGCCGCCAACCTGCTGGGCAACGCCGAGATCGACGTGCAGAAGGGCTTTGCCGGGGTGATGGAAACCTTCGACAACACCCGTCCGCTGGTCGCCGCCATGGCCATCGGCGTGGCCAAGTCCTCGCTGGACCGTACCCGCGAGCTGCTGAAAAAGGCGGGCTGCCGCTTCGACTATCGACAACCGCTGCTTACGGCCAGTCATGTCGAAGCCACGCTGTACCGCCTGGAAGCCGAATGGGAAGCCGCGCGCCTGCTGACCCTGAAGGCCGCCTGGATGGCCGACAACCGCCTGCCCAACTCCAAGGAGGCTTCCATCGCCAAGGCCAAGGCCGGTCGGGTCGCCAACGAGGTCACGCTCAAATGTGTCGAGTTGGCGGGGGCGCTGGGCTATGGGGAGGAGGAGTTGCTGGAGAAGTGGGCGCGGGACTCGAAGATCCTCGACATCTTCGAAGGCACCCAGCAGATCCAGTTGCTGATCGTGGCGCGGCGGCTGCTGGGCAAGAGTTCCAGCCAGCTTAAGTGAGCGCAGGGCTCTTGTAGGAGCGAGCTTGCTCGCGAACAACGTCCCCGAGCACGATGGCGTTGGGCGGTTCGCGAGCAAGCTCGCTCCTACAGGTCAAGGCCGGCTGGGACAGATAACGGCCTCAGGCCGTGCGCCGCCCGCTGCCGGCATTGCCGGCGGCGGGCGGCCATTGCTCCATCCATTCGCGGAAGCGGATACGTTCCTCGCGTACGAGCCAGCCATCCTGCTCGGCAAAGCTCTCCGACAGCCACAGGCCTCGGGTGCTGGCCTTGCTCAGCTCGCCCTTGCTCAGGGTGAACAGCTCGCCGGTCGGCTGGCCGTGGTCCAGTGGCAGCAGGTAGATGTCCGGGCGGCGACGGTCGAGGCGGGCCACCAGCGGGCCGCTTTCGAGTTTCTCGTCGACGTGGAACAGGCTGACCTCGCGGGCATCCTTGGGTAGCTCCATGCGCAGGTCATAGACCAGCTGCAGTGAGGCCGTTGGCAGGTGCACGTAGGCCTGCGGGCGCTCCAGCAGGCGCAGCGCGCCGGCCTGCACCGGGCGCGAGGCGCCGGACAGCGGGGTCAGGGAGAAGTGGCTGCTCTCGCGGTAGCGCAGGATGCCCTCGTAGGGCGTCGGCAGCCAGGTGTCGCCGAAGCGCCCGCCGAGCCAGCCGTCGGCGGTTTCCACCAGGCATTCTTCGGCCACTTCCTGGATCGCGGTGAGCAGCGGCAGGTTCAGTTCGTGGGCCGGCACGTAGCCGGAAATCAGCTTGAGCACCGTGTCGCCACGGTCCAGGCGGCGCTGGCGAACCAGAATCCAGTGATCGCGGCCCTGGTAGTTCAGGGTCAGACGCACCGAAACGCCAAGGTTGGCCAGTTCGGTGGTGAAGTGTTCGGTCTCGGGGATCTCGATGGGACGGCGCTTTTCCAGGACCTGGGCGAAGTTCAGGGGCTTGCCGAGGGTCTGGTAGGCGAGACCTTCCGGGCTGGCTTCCACCAGCAGCGGCAGGGTCTTGAAGGCGGTCGGGTCCTTGCGGGCGAGCGTACGGGGCATGTGGGCTTCCTTTTCTTGCAGAGCCTGGTCTTGCAGGGCCTGGTCGTACAGGGCGCCGGGTTGCGTTGGCGTGTCCCTTCAGTTGGTTGACTGGCGGGCGACGCCGACGCGAACGCTGACCGTCTGGAGGGACGGTCCGGCCGAGCGTTTTTTACGGGGTCGCTACAACCTAGACAGCCTGACACCGCTCCTGGTGTCATCGAAAATCAAAAGGATTTCCGGATTTTTCCCTGAAAGGCTTGGTGATCACGAGGAATTTCCTTGGCAATCACCGGTTGGCGACAGTTTCTGTGCCCCCGAGAGACCCCGGGGGAATCTGAGCATGGCACAGGAATACGTAATCCACATGACCGTCGATCAGCGGTCGAGTACCTCAGCCGCGATCGCCACGTTGTGAGCCAGATGCAGCGGATTGATGGTGCCGACGATGGCGCTGGCCACGCCCGGATGGCCTAGCACCAGCTCGAAGCTGGCGCGCACCGGGTCGACGCCGGGGGCGAGAGTGGCGTGGCCGCTGGCCAGGGCCTTCTTGATCAGGATGCCGCGCCCATGGGTCTGGGCATGGTCGATCACCGGCTTTTCCGCCTGCTCGTTGAGGTTGTAGGTGACCATCGCGCAGTCGCCGCGCTCCAGGGCCAGCAGGCCGCCGTCGGCGGTCTTGCCGGAGAAGCCGAAGCCGCGGATCAGCCCTCCGTCCTTCAGGCGCTCCAGGGTCGCGTAGACCTCGGTGCCGCGCAGGATGTCCAGGTCGTTGCCGTCGGAATGCACCAGCACCAGGTCGATGTAGTCGGTCTCCAGGCGCTGCAGGCTGCGCTCCACCGAGCGACGGGTGTGGGCGGCGCTGAAGTCGAATTGCGACTGGCCGCCGACGAATTCCTCGCCGGTCTTGCTGACGATCACCCACTGGTCACGCTGACCGCGCAGCAACGGGCCGAGGCGTTCCTCGCTGCGGCCGTAGGCCGGGGCGGTGTCGATCAGGTTGATGCCCAGGTCGCGGGCCAGCGCGATCAGGTCGGCGGCTTCGCGGTCATCGGGGATGCGGAAGCCTGCGGGGTACTTCACGCCCTGGTCGCGGCCGAGCTTCACAGTGCCCAGGCCCAGCGGCGAGACGCTCAGGCCGGTACTGCCCAGCGGGCGGTGCAGGTGATGCAGGGTTTTCATCCGAGCAGTTCCTCCCACACCGGGCGGGCCATGGCGGGGCGTGGCAGTTCGGGAAGGGCGGCTGTTGCCTGTGGGCTAATGCCGGCTTTTTCCAGGGATTCCAGTACACGATCGGCGAAGTTCGGCGCCAGGGCCAGCTTGGTCGGCCAGCCGACCAGCAGCGCGTCGTCCTCGGCGAGGAAGGCACTGTCCGGGCGCAGCAGGTTGTTCTGCGAGGGCTCGGCGCGGTCGACGCGCAGGGTGGCCCAGCGGGCAGCGGAGAGATCGATCCACGGCACCAGCTTGTGCAATTCGCGCTGCGCCTCGGCGATCTGCTCGGCCTCGTTGCGCCCCACGCCGCTGGCTTCGGCGATGTCGCCGCCCAGGTACCAGACCCAGTCGCCGTTGCTCAGCGGGTGGGTGGTGACGGTGACGCGAGGCTTCGGACCGCCGCCGAGGCAGTGGGCGTAGAGCGGCTTCAGGGTGGGGGCGGTGAGCAGCACCATGTGCAGCGGGCGACGCTGCATTTCCGGGCGTTCCAGTCCCAGTTCGCGCAGCAAGGCTTCATTGCCGGCGCCGGCGCTGAGTACCACGCGCTGAGCGCGGATTTCGCGACCGTCTACGCGCAGCCCGACCAGTTTGCCGCCGTCGCGCAACGCTTCGAGGCGTTCGCCGGCCAGCAGGCTGTCACCGGCCAGCTCGGCAAGGCGAGAGATCAGGCTGGGCACGTCCAGCACCAGTTCGGTGAGGCGGTAGGCCTTGCCCTTGAAGGCCTTGTCCTGCAGGGCCGGTGGCAGGTCACCGCCTTTCACCTGGGCTACGCGGCTGCGCACCGCCTTGCTGGCGAAGAAGCTGGTGAGGTTGCCGGCCAGGCCGCCGGGGGACCACAGGTAATGGGCGTCGGAGAGCACACGTACGCCGCGCAGGTCCACTTCGCCGGTGCCGGCCAGGCAGTCGCGCCACAGCGCGGGCATGTCGGCGATGGCTTCGGAGGCGCCGGTCAACGCGCCGTGCAGGGCGTACTTGGTGCCGCCATGGATGATTCCCTGCGAGCGCATGCTCTGCACGCCGCCCAGCGCAGTGTTTTCTACCAGCACGGTGGAAAAGCCAGCGCGCCGCAGGCGGGCATTGAGCCAGAGACCGGCGATACCGCCGCCGACGATGAGGATGTCGGTGCTCAGGGATTCGGACATGAAAGCGCCTCGAAGGGGAAAACAAGGCGCGCAGTATAACGCCAGAGAGCAGCGGCAAACGTCCGTTGCTTCAGGCCGCTTTCGTAGGAGCGAGCTTGCTCGCGAAGGCTTTGCGCGACGGAGGCTGGTTCGCGAGCAAGCTCGCTCCTACAGAGTGCTGACGGCGCCGCATCAGTGACCAGCGTTACCGGAGAACAGCTGGATCACCACGACCCCGCTGACGATCAGGCCCATGCCCAGCAGAGCGGCGGAGTCGAGCTTCTGTTGGTAGAGCACCATGGCCGCAATGCTGACCAGCACGATACCCAGACCGGCCCAGATGGCGTAGGCGATGCCCACGGGAATGCTGCGCACCACCAGGGTGAGCATCCAGAAAGAGATGGCGTAGCCGACGATCACCAGTACCAGCGGCAGAGGCGTGGACAGGCCCTTCACTGACTTGAGCGAGGCGGTGGCGATGACTTCGGCGACGATGGCAATGGCGAGATAGAGATAGCCGGGCATGGTGGGTGCTCCCCGGAACGACACGCCGCTCGGTATGAGCGACACGCAGCTGACGTTCGATTCTGGTCGCCATTCTAGTCCCGTGGATGATGGGATAAAGTCATTACCTATCTGCTATGGAGATGGGTTATGCAATGGAACCTGGACCAGTTGCGCCTGTTCGTCAGCGTCGCCGATCAGTCGTCTTTCTCCGCTGCTGCGCGGCAGCTCAAGCGCGTGCAGTCTGCGGTGAGTTCGTCCATCGCGCTGCTGGAGAGCGACCTGGGCGTGACCCTGTTCGAGCGCAGTAGCGGCCGCCAGCCGGTGCTGACCGTCGAGGGGCGTGCGCTGCTGGACGAGGCGCGCGAAGTGCTGCGCCAGTGCGAACGGCTGGAGAGCCGCGCACTGTCGCTGGTGCGCGGCACCGAGCCTTTGTTGCGACTGGCACAGGACGAGGCGATGCCTTACCAGCCGGTGCTTTCCGGCCTGCAGGCGCTGGCGCAGGAGTTCCCCACGGTGGAGGTGCAGCTTTCCAGCAGCGCCCAGGGCGACGTGGCGCGCAAGCTGCTGGAGCGCCGCGCGGACCTTGGCCTGCTGTTCCATCACGAGGGGATGCCGCAGGAGCTTGAACGGCAGCGCCTGGGAACTATCGAGATGGTCACCGTGTGCGGCGCCGGCCATGAGCTGGCCAGGCTGGATTACGCGGACCGCCGAGAGCTGGCCAGACACCGTCAGTTGCTGATGGCGCCGCAGGACAGCCACTACCCAGGCGGCGAGCAGATCAGCCCGCTGGTGTGGCGCGCCGACAGCTTCTACGCCATGGCCGAACTGCTGATGCGCGACCTCGGCTGGGCCTGGCTGCCGACCCACGTGGCGCAGTACCCGGCGTACCAGCCGCTGCTGGTGGAACTGGCCAGCGACTGGACACCGCCGCCGTTGGTGGTGGAGCTGGTCTGGCGCCGTGATGAGCCCCTGGGGCCAGCGGCCAACTGGTTGGGCGAGTGCTTTGCCGAGCATCTCGCCGCTCCCGTTTGACCTGCTCTTCGCAGGAGCGAGCTCGCTCGCGAACAGGACTTTCCGGCCGCTCCAACGTCAAGCGGTTCGCGAGCAAGCTCGCTCCTACCAAGAACGGTGCACCCTGCAGGATTGTGCGGTCGCCAAGCCCGCTAATTTGCTACTCTCCGCCGCCATGAACCGGACCCTCTATACCCTGCTGTTCCACCTGGGCCTGCCGCTGGTCGCGCTGCGCCTGTTCCTGCGCTCGCGCAAGGCCCCTGCCTATGCCCAGCGCGTCGGCGAGCGCTTCGCCCTTGGCCTGCCGGCGCTCAAGCCCGGCGGCATCTGGGTGCACGCGGTGTCGGTGGGAGAGAGCATCGCCGCCGCGCCGATGATCCGCGCGCTGATGCAGCGCCATCCCGGCCTGCCGATCACTGTCACCTGCATGACGCCCACAGGTTCCGAGCGTATCCGCGCGATGTTCGGCGACCAGGTGCAGCACTGTTACCTGCCCTACGACCTGCCCTGGGCGGCGGCGCGCTTCCTCGACCGTGCACGGCCGGTACTGGGCGTGATCATGGAAACCGAGCTGTGGCCCAACCATATCCATCAGTGCGCCAAGCGCGGCATCCCGGTGGCGCTGGCCAATGCGCGGCTGTCCGAGCGCTCGGCGCGCGGCTATGCGCGCTTCGCCGGACTGACCCGGCCGATGCTGGAAGAGATGAGCTGGATCGCCGTGCAGACCGAGGCCGAGGCCGAGCGCTTCCGCCAGCTCGGTGCGCGCCCGGACTGCGTGAGCGTCACTGGCTCGATCAAGTTCGACCTGACTATCGATCCCGCATTGCTGGCCCGCGCCGATGACCTGCGCGCCCAGTGGCAGGCGCAGCAGCGGCCGGTGTGGATCGCCGCCAGCACCCATGCCGGGGAAGACGAGATCATCCTCGCTGCCCACCGCCATTTGCTGGAGAAGCACCCGGAGGCGCTGCTGATCCTGGTGCCGCGCCACCCGGAGCGCTTCAGCCCGATGTTCGAACTGTGCACGCGCGAAGGATTCCGCACCCAGCGCCGTTCCACCGGTGAACGGGTCATGGCGGAAACCCAGGTGCTGCTGGGCGACACCATGGGCGAACTGCTGTTCCTCTATGCGCTGGCCGATGTCGCCTTTGTCGGCGGCAGCCTGGTGCCCAATGGCGGGCACAATCTGCTGGAGCCGGCGGCACTGGGCAAGCCGGTACTGTCCGGCCCGCACCTGTTCAACTTCCTGGAAATCGCCGCGCAACTGCGCGAGGTTGGCGCGCTGCGCGAAGTAGCTGATGCGCCTTCGCTGGCGGTGGCCGTGGCCGCGCTGTGGGACGAGCCGGCTGTTGCCGAGCGTATGGCCGACGCCGGGCTGGACGTGATGAAGGCCAACCAGGGTGCGCTGGAAAGGCTGCTCAATGGGCTGGGACGGTTGATCGAGGGTTGATTGGGGAGCGGCGTGACGGTTTGGCCTCTCCCTAACCCTCTCCCTGAAAGGAGAGGGGACCGTTTGGTATCAGGCGGAGCGCTGAGTCAGCCGATTGCTCCGGTTTGCTCCCTCTCCCTTCAGGGGGAGGGCCGGGGAGAGAGAGCTCCCCCAGAGCTTCCCGGTGCCCTGGCTGCAGGAGCGAGCTGGCTCGCGAACCTGCTTGGCACCCGAGCCGCCGGGAGAGCGTTCGCGAGCAAGCTCGCTCCTACAAAAAGCCGGTAGCACCTCAGAAAGTCGGCGGTGTAATCACCCAGAGCACCACGGCATCCACCTCTCCGGGGTTGCCGTAGCGGTGCGGCTCCTGGCTGGAGTAGCTGAAGCTGTCGCCTTCATTGAGCAGGAAATAGCGCTCGCCCACCCAGAGCTCGAAAGTGCCGCTGAGCAGGTAGCCGGCTTCCTCGCCCTCGTGGCTGTAACTCTGCTGGCTGTAGGTGCCGGGCGGGAACTTCGAATGAAGGATTTCCAGCTGGCGGCTGGGCTGCGGGCTGAGCAGTTCGTCGACGATGCCGTCTTCATAATGCACGCTGGTACGGGCGTTGCGCCGCACCACGTAGCCGGCGTCCGCCGGGTCGACCTGCACTTCGCTGGCGAAGAACCACTGGATGGTCACGCCCAGGCTGCGGGCGATGTTGAACAGCGCCGGGATCGACGGGTAGGCCAGGTTGCGTTCCAGCTGGCTGATGTAGCCCGCGGTCAGCCCACTCTGCTCGGCCAGCTCCGCCAGGGTCATGCCGCGCCGCTTGCGCAGGCCGCGGATGCGGGTGCCGAGGAACTGCGCTTCGGCGTTGGCGGGTGCTTCCTGCGGGGCTTTGCGGCTCATGCGAAGGGGGTCCTGGCGAGTGGCGTCGTGGGGCATTCTAAACAATGCGCCGGGGCTGTGGGTCTGCCGCCGTGCCATTTGACGCCGAGGCTGATCTGTAGGAGCGGGCCATGCCCGCGATCGCGCGCATGGCGTGCTCCTACAGTCGTAGGATGGGTGGAGCGAAGCGATACCCATGCTGCCGCTGCCTGGGCTTGATGGGTATCGCTGCGCTCCACGCCATCCTACTCATGCGCAAGCCGGACCATTCGGAGCTGCTTCATTCAAAAGTGGCTTTCCGTGCCTCAGATCGCCCAACCCGCCTTGAGCCCCTCGTAGATCGCTTCCTCCGCCGTGCGCGGCGCCAGGCAGTCGCCGATGCGGCGGACCTCGGCGAGGTCGGCGATCTCGTCGGCCAGCTCGTCCACGGGTTGGTGGCCCTGGCAGAGCACCAGGGTGTCGATGTTTTCCACCAGCATCGGCTCGCCGCTGGCGGTGTGTTGCAGGTAGACGGTGCTGTCATCGACGCCGTACAGGCGGGCGTAGGGGGTAATGGTGATGCCCAGGCGGTGCAGCTCGCCGGCCAGATGGTCGCGCACATAGAGCGGCAGGCTCTCGCCGGCGTGGGTGCCGTTCACCGCCAGGTGCACCTGGTGGCCGTCGCGCACCAGGCGCTCGGCGATGCCGGGAGCGATCCAGTCGGCGCGCCAGTCGGTGACCAGCACCGAGCGGCCGAGCTGCACTTCGCCACGCAGTACTTGCCAGGCGTCCACCACCTGCAGCTCACCGGCCTCCTCGTAGGGCGGACGGTAGGGCTTGGCGCCGGTGGCGACGATCACCACGTCGGGGCGCTCGGCTTCCACCAGTGCGCGGTCGACGCGAGTGTTGCGGCGCACTTCGACGCCGGCCAGCTGCATCTCGCGCTGCAGGTTGGTGGAGGCGCCACCGAACTCCGCGCGGCGCGGCAACAACTGGGCAAGGTTGACCTGGCCGCCGAGCTGGCCGCTGGCCTCGCAGAGGGTCACGTCATGGCCACGCTGGGCCGCGACGGCGGCGGCCTTCATGCCTGCCGGCCCGCCACCGACCACCAGCACGCGCTTGCGCTGGGTGGCCATCTGGCGGTCGGCGTAGATCAGTTCGCGGCCGGTTTCCGGATGCTGGATGCAGGAAATCGGGTAGCCGCGGTGGAAGTGGCCGATGCACGCCTGGTTGCAGGCGATGCAGGCGCGCACGTCCTCGACGTGGCCGCTTTCGGTCTTGCTCGGCATCTGCGGGTCGCAGATCAGCGCGCGGGTCATGCCGCAGACATCGGCCTGGCCACGGGCGACGATCAGCTCGGCTTCCTGCGGCTGGTTGATGCGTCCGGTGACGAACAGCGGGATCTCCAGGTTGCGCTTGAAGGTGCCGGCTTCATTGGCCAGGTAGGCCGCTTCGATGGCCATCGGCGGGACGATGTGGATGGCGCCGCCCAGCGATGCCGAGGTGCCGGCGACGATGTGCACGTAGTCCAGCTGGTTCTGCAGGGACTTCACCGCCTGCAGCGACTCGTCCTCGGTGAGGCCTTCCGGGTCGCGCTCGTCGGCGGAAATGCGCAGGCCGACGATGAAGTCTTCGTCGGTGGCGGCGCGCACGGCGGCGATCACTTCGCGGGTGAAGCGCAGGCGGGCGTCGAGGTCGCCGTTGTAGCCGTCGCTACGGCGGTTCACCCGTGGATTGAGGAACTGTGCCGGCAGGTAGCCGTGGCTGGCGACCACTTCAACGCCGTCGATGCCGGCGGCGTGCAGGCGGCGCGCGGCGGCGGCGTAGCCCTGGATGATCTCGTCGATCATCGCCTGGCTCAGTTCACGCGGCATCACCCGGAAGCGTTCGTTGGGCGAGGCGGAAGGAGCATAGGCCACGGCCAGCAGGCCGTCACTGGACTCCATGATCTCGCGGCCGGGGTGAAACACCTGGGACAGCACCACGGTCCCCTCGGCGTGGCACGCCTCGGCGATGCGCCGGTAGCCGGGGATGCACTCGTCATCGGTGGCCATCAGCACGTGGGAGGTATAACGGGCGCTGTCGTGCACACCGGCGACCTGCAGCACGATCAGGCCGACGCCGCCCTTGGCGCGGGCGGTGTGGTAGGCCACCAACTGGTCGTTGACCAGGTTGTCGGTGGGCATCGAGGTGTCGTGCCCGGTGGACATGATGCGGTTCTTCAGCGCCTTGCCGCGAATGCGCAGCGGGCTGAACAGGTGGGGAAACTGGCTCATCGGGCAACTCCGGATTCTTGTTGTGGTGCAGCGGGTGGTGCGGCGCCGGCCGCTTCGGGCGGCCGGGGTGCGGACTCAGGCGTTGCGCGCCTGCCAGTCCACCGGGTAGAGGGCGTAGAACACGCAGGCTTTCTCACCCTCGTAGGCCAGCGGCGTGCGTTCGGGGACCCAGATCACGTCGCCCGGCTTGGCGTCGATCACCTGGTCGGCCAGGCGCAGGCGGAAGTTTCCTTCGAGTACCACGATCAGTTCGTCGTAGAGCACGGTCCACTCGATGGAGACCCCGTCGAAGCGGGCGAGGCCCGCCCCCATGGTCTCGCTGTCCGCCGGGCCTATCAGCCGGCAGATGGCGGCGCTTTCGATGTCCTGCCCACCGTAGGGCTGGAACTGCAGGGCAGATTGCTGGAAATGGCGGACCTGGGACACGGCGGCTTCTCCTGAAACGGGCGATGTTGCCTAAGCAATTGTTGTTTAAGTTCTTCCTATGGAAATTTACCGGCAGTAAAAAATCAACTTGTTTTTTTAAAAGTGACTGGGTAGTTTCAATCCCGCTCCGGATGATTCCGGGGCCACCGCGACGTGCTCCACAACAACTACAAGAGGAGAGGCGCATGAACCGTCCCGTACGGTCCCCCCTCGCATGGCGGGCCTACCCGCTGGCAATCGATATCCCTTTGCCCTGCCTTTCTTGCAACGTTGTTTCGGCGCGCCCGTCCAGCGTGTGCGCGGCCATCCCGGCTGCGCCCATTGCCACCTACGACTGGGGGTATGCTCGATGACTCTTCACCGCAACACCTGCCACAAACGCTCCTTCTTCAAGATCGCCGTCTCGCCGCTGCTGCTCGCCCTCGGGCTGAGCTGCGGCGCCGCCCAGGCCGCCGAGAACATGGTGGTGGTCGGCTACGGCGGCGCCGGCCAGAAGGCCCAGGACGCGGCCTTCTTCCAGCCCTTCAGCAAGCAGTCCGGGGTTGGTGTGACCCAGAGCGAGTACAACGGCGAGATGGCGCGCATCAAGGTGATGGCTGACACCGGCCACGCCGACTGGGACGTGGTACAGATCGAGGGTCCGGACCTGGCCCGCGGCTGCGACGAAGGCCTGTTCGTGCCACTGGACTGGCAGCAGATCGGCGGCAAGGAGCAGCTTATCCCCAATGCGGCCAAGGACTGCGGCTCGGCTGCCCTGGTGTGGGGCGTGGCCATCGCCTATGACGCCGACAAGCTCAAGCCGGCACCGCAATCCTGGGCGGATTTCTGGGACGTGCAGAAATTCCCCGGCAAGCGGGGCATGCGCAAGCGCGCGATCTACAACCTGGAGTTCGCCCTGATGGCCGACGGCGTGAAGCCCGCCGACGTCTACAAGGAGCTGGGCACCAAGGCCGGCGTCGATCGCGCCTTCGCCAAGCTCAACCAGATCAAGCCCTACGTGCAGTGGTGGGAAGCCGGCGCGCAACCGGCGCAGTGGCTGGCCGCCGGTGACGTGGTGATGACCACCACCTACACCGGGCGCATCGCCGATGCCTACAAGGGCGGGCGCAACCTGCAACTGGTCTGGCCGGGCAGCCTGTATGGCATGGACTACTGGGCAATCATCAAGGGTTCGCAGCACGTCGACTCGGCAAAGCGCTTCATCGCCTTCGCCAACCAGCCCGATGCCCAGGTCGACTACGTGAAGCACATTGCGTATGGTCCGACCAACAAGCAGGCCGCCGAGCGCCTGCCGTCCGACCTGGCCGGCTGGGTGCCGACCTCCACGCAGAACCTGCCCCAGGGCCTGGCGATGGACGATGAGTTCTGGGTCGACCACGGCGAAGAGCTGGAAGAGCGCTTCAACGCCTGGGCCGCGCAATAACCAGAATGTGACCGTGACGCCGGGGCCTTTGCTGGCCCCGGCGTTTCTCCAGACAAGAAAAGCCATGAGGAGAAGTGCACCATGACGTCGCTGCAGGCGCCCAGTCGCGCCACCTGTTCGCCCGAGGAATGGAAGCTGCGCGAGGAGCTGGCGGCCTGCTACCGTCTGATCGCGCACTACCGCATGACCGACCTGATCTTCACCCACATCTCGGTGCGCATCCCCGGTCCCGAGCACCATTTCCTGATCAATCCCTATGGCCTGATGTTCGACGAGATCACCGCATCCAGCCTGGTGAAGATCGACCTCAGCGGCCATGCGGTGGAGCCATCGCCGTACAAGGTCAACCCGGCCGGCTTCGTGATCCACAGCGCCATCCACGGCGCTCGCGAGGACGCGCAGTGTGTCCTGCACACCCATACCCGCGCCGGTTGCGCGGTGGCCGCCCAGGCCTGCGGGCTGCTGCCGCTGAACCAGATCTCCCTGGAGTTCTACGGGCGCCTGGGCTACCACGACTACGAGGGCATTGCCCTGTCGATGGACGAGCAGGAGCGCCTGGTGCGCGACCTGGGCGACCACTACGGCCTGATGCTGCGCAACCACGGCCTGCTGACCGTGGGGCAGACGGTGCAGCAGGCGTTCCTGCGCATGTACTACCTGGAGAAGGCCTGTGACATCCAACTGGCGGCCCAGGCGGGCGGTGAGCTGGTGACCCCGCCGGAGGAGGTGTGCCGTCACACCGAGCAACAATTCAACGCCCCGGCGCGGCCGCTGGCGGAAGGGGAGTTGAGCGACCCGGATGGCTACGACCTGGCGTGGAGTGCGCTGCTGCGCATGCTGGATCGGGTATCGCCGGGGTATCGGGACTGATCGTCGCATTCGGCCCGCGTTGCGGCGTCTCCCGGTAGGAGCGCGTGACGACACAAAGAAAAAGCCCCGCATCGCGGGGCTTTTTGCATGGGACTGGCTCAGTACTGGGGCTTGGACTTGAGCTGCGCCTCGGCGGCCTTGGCCAGGTCCGGCGGCAGGAAGTCCTTGTCCGGGTTGTAGTCCGGCTTCAGGTAGGCGCCCAGTGCCTCGAGGTCGCTCGGCGCGAGGGTGCCGGCGGTCTGCTTGAGGCTCAGGTTGTCGAGGATGTAGTCGTAGCGGCTGTTGTTGTAGTCGCGCACCGAGTTGTACAGCGAGCGCTGGGCGTCCAGGACGTCGACGATGTTGCGGGTGCCGACCTGGTAGCCGATCTCGGTGGCTTCCAGCGAGCTCTGGTTGGAGATGATCGCCTGGCGCCGCGCTTTCACGGTCTCGACGTCGGTGTTTACCGCGCGGTGCTGGTTGCGCGCATCCTGTACCACCTGGCGGCGCTGGCTTTCGCGCAGTTGTTCGCTCTGGTTCAGGCGCTGATAGGACTCGCGCACCTGGGAGCTGGTCAGCCCGCCGCTGTAGATGGGCACGTTCAGCTGCAGGCCGATGCTGCTCTGGTCGACCCATTTACCGTAATGCGTGTCACCCGGCGCGCCGGAGTTGGTGAAGCCCAGGGCGTCGTTATCGCCCTTCTGGTACTGGGCCACAGCGTCCACGGTCGGCAGGTGGCCGGCCTTGCGCTGGCGCAGGGTCTCTTCGGCGGCGTCGACCGCGTAGTTGCTGGCCTGCAGGCGCAGGTTCTGCTGCACCGAGGTGTCGACCCAGGCCTTGGCGTCGTTAGGCATCGGCGGCACTACGGGCAGCGAGTGGAGGATACCCTCGATGGAGCTGTACTCGCGGTTGGTCAGTGTTACCAAGGCCTGGAAGGCGTCATCCACCTGCTGTTCGGCCACCAGGCGGTTGGCCCGCGCGGTGTCGTAGCTGGCCTGGGACTCGAGTACGTCGGTCTTGTCGGACAGGCCGACATCGAAGCGCTCGTTGGACTGGTCGAGCTGGCGCTTGAAGGCCGCTTCCTCGGCCTTACTGGCGGCCAGGTTGTCCTGGGCGCGCAATACGCCGAAGTAAGTCTGGGCGGTCTGCAGGATCAGCTGCTGCTGGGTCGCGGAGAACTCCAGCTGGGCCTGTTCGGTGGTGTTTTCCGCCGCCTTGAGCTGGAACCAGCGGTCGGCGCGGAACAGCGGCTGGCTCAGGGTCGCCTGGATCACCTGGCTGCTGCGGTTCAGCGTGACGTTGGGAGTATCCAATGAGGTACGGCTGTTACCGATATCAGCCCCTGCGTTGATCTGCGGCAGCAGGCCGGAACGTGCCTGGGGCACGGCTTCCTTGCGCGCCAGGTAGTCGGCCTGGGCGGCGGCGAGGTCGGCGTTGTTGTCGACGGCGTCCTTGTAGACGTTGATCAGGTCAGTCTTGGAGGGCAGGGATGGGGCGGCCGGAGCGGGCTGTGCAGCCCAGGCAAAGCCTGTCGTTGCGGCTACAGCGACAGCCAGAGAGAGTCTGCGCAGCATTCGTTCGTCCTGGAAAGTGATGCGAGGTGGGGCAAGGCTACGGTCGCCGCCGATGGCGGTCAAGGCACGTTCGTACGAGCCTTCCGAGGCAGGAGTGTAGCCGCGCGTAGGCAATTGCGCGTTTTCGGCCGGGCGGCGTTGGCTAATCCGTGCGCACTTGATTAGACTGCGGGCGTTCTTGTCGGGGTGCCCCATTGCGAGGGGCTGAGATCGGATAGTTCCGGATCCCGTTGAACCTGATCGGGTTAGCACCCGCGTAGGGAACAAGAAGACCGCATCCCCAGGCGCTTTCCGCCCCGGCCCCCGTCCCCACGGGATGCGTCCCTTCGCTGCGGCAAGCAGCTCCTTTCGTCCCAGGTTCTCCCCGGCAATCAACCCCAGGAGAGCCAGGATGAGCACCCAGAAAAACAACGTCACCCGCCTTGAACAGCTGGACCGCCAGTCGACCCAGCCCTTTCCGAACTCGCAGAAGGTCTACCTGACCGGCTCCCGCCCGGACATCCGCGTCCCCGTGCGGGAAATTTCCCTCGCCGACACCCCGACCGCCTTCGGCGGCGAGAAGAACGCCCCGGTGATGGTCTACGACACCTCCGGCCCCTACACCGACCCGGACGTGCGCATCGACCTGCGCAAGGGCCTGCCGGACGTGCGCTCGCGCTGGATCGACGAGCGCGGCGACACCGAAATCCTTCCCGGCCTGACCTCCGAGTTCGGCCAGTCGCGCCTGGCCGACGCCAGCCTCGACGCCCTGCGCTTCGCCCACGTGCGCACCCCGCGCCGCGCCAAGGCCGGCCAGAACGTCACGCAGATGCACTACGCGCGCCAGGGCATCATCACGCCGGAGATGGAATACATCGCCATCCGCGAGAACATGAAGCTGCAGGAGGCCCGTGCCGGTGGCCTGCTGGACGCCCAGCATCCGGGCCAGAGCTTCGGGGCGAGCATTCCGAAGGAAATCACTCCCGAGTTCGTCCGTGAGGAAGTGGCCCGCGGCCGCGCGATCATTCCGGCGAACATCAACCACACGGAACTGGAACCGATGATCATCGGCCGCAACTTCCTGGTGAAGATCAACGGCAACATCGGCAACAGCGCACTGGGCTCCTCCATCGAGGAAGAAGTGGAGAAACTCACCTGGGGCATCCGTTGGGGCGCCGACACGGTGATGGACCTGTCTACCGGCAAGCACATCCACGAGACCCGCGAGTGGATCCTGCGCAACAGCCCGGTCCCCATCGGTACCGTGCCGATCTATCAGGCACTGGAGAAGGTCAACGGCATCGCCGAGGACCTGACCTGGGAAATCTTCCGCGACACCCTGATCGAGCAGGCCGAGCAGGGCGTGGACTACTTCACCATCCATGCCGGCGTGCTGCTGCGCTATGTGCCGCTGACCGCCAAGCGCGTCACCGGCATCGTCTCCCGGGGCGGCTCGATCATGGCCAAGTGGTGCCTGGCCCATCACCAGGAGAATTTCCTCTATACGCACTTCGAGGAAATCTGCGAAATCATGAAGGCCTACGACGTCAGCTTCTCGCTGGGCGACGGCCTGCGTCCGGGCTCTATTGCCGACGCCAACGACGCCGCGCAATTCGGCGAGCTGGAAACCCTCGGCGAGCTGACTCGCATCGCCTGGAAGCACGACGTCCAGGTGCTGATCGAGGGCCCTGGTCACGTGCCGATGCACCTGATCAAGGAGAACATGGACAAGCAACTGGAGTGCTGCGACGAAGCGCCGTTCTACACCCTCGGCCCGCTGACCACCGACATCGCGCCGGGCTATGACCACATCACGTCCGGTATCGGCGCGGCGATGATCGGCTGGTTCGGCTGCGCCATGCTCTGCTACGTCACGCCCAAGGAGCACCTGGGCCTGCCGAACAAGGATGACGTGAAGACCGGCATCATCACCTACAAGATCGCCGCGCACGCCGCCGACCTTGCCAAGGGGCATCCGGGCGCGCAGATCCGCGACAACGCGTTGTCCAAGGCGCGCTTCGAGTTCCGCTGGGAAGACCAGTTCAACCTCGGCCTGGACCCGGACACCGCCCGCGCCTTCCACGACGAGACGCTGCCCAAGGACTCGGCCAAGGTGGCGCACTTCTGCTCCATGTGCGGGCCGAAGTTCTGCTCCATGAAGATCACCCAGGAAGTCCGCGACTACGCCAAGGAGAACGGCCTGACCGATGAGCAGAAAGCCATCGAGGCCGGCTTCCAGGAGCAGGCTGCGCGCTTCAAGGATGAAGGCTCGGTGATCTACAAGCAGGTGTGACACCCGCGCCCGCCCCATGACGAGGACGGGCAGCCCTGTAGGAGCGATCTTGCTCGCGAACCGCCCAGCAGCGGAGTCAGCGGCGAGCTGGGTTCGCGAGCAAGATCGCTCCTACCAATAGCCAAAGCAAAAACAAAACCTAAACCACCTTTCGAGCCCTGCACGCATCGTGACCACTACCGCCATCGACTATTCACCGACTTCCGCCGTGGGCAGCGCTCAGCGCGTGCTCGGCCTGCGCGACCTGTTCTCCCTCTGGTTCTCCCTGGGCATCGGCCTGATGGTGCTGCAGACCGGCGCCCTGCTGGCGCCGGGCCTGGGCCTGGCCGGCGCGCTCGGCGCGATCCTGCTCGGCACCCTGGTCGGCGTGCTGCTGCTGGCCAGCGCCGGGGTGATCGGCACCGACACCGGCCTGTCCGCCATGGCTTCGCTCAAGCTCAGCCTGGGCAGTCACGGCGCTGCGTTGCCGGCGTTGCTGAACCTGATGCAGCTGATCGGCTGGGGCGCCTTCGAGATCATCGTCATGCGTGACGCCGCCAGCCTGCTCGCAACCCGCGCCTTCGGCGAGGGCGGCGCCTGGACCAGTCCGGCGTTATGGACCCTGGTATTCGGCGCGCTGGCGACCCTGCTGGCGGTTGCCGGCCCGCTCGCCTTTGTGCGCCGCGTGCTGCGCCGCTGGGGTATCTGGCTGCTGATCGCTGCGTGCGTCTGGCTGACTTTCGATCTGTTCCAGCGCGCCGATCTGGCGGCGATCTGGGCCAAGGCGGGCGACGGTTCGCTGTCCTTCGCCGTGGGCTTCGACATTGCCATCGCCATGCCGCTGTCCTGGCTGCCGCTGATCGCCGACTACTCGCGCTTCGGCAAACGTGCCGGGCACACCTTCACCGGTGCGGCGCTGGGCTTCTTCATCGGCTGCTTCTGGCTGATGGGCCTGGGCGTGGCCTACACCCTGGCGTTCGCCCAGGGCAGCGACGCCAACGCACTGCTGCTGGCGTTGGCCGGCGCGGGCATGGGCATCCCGCTGCTGCTGATCCTGCTGGACGAATCGGAGAAGGCTTTCGCCGACATCCATTCGGCGGCGGTTTCCAGTGGCATCCTGCTGCCGCTCAAGGTCGAGCTGCTGGCCCTGGCCATCGGGGTGATCTGCACCCTGATCGCCTGGTTCGCACCGCTGGAGCAGTACCAGAACTTCCTGCTGCTGATCGGCTCGGTGTTCGCGCCGCTGTTCGGCGTGGTGCTTATCGATCACTTCGTCCTGCGTCGCCGCGCGCCGGCTGCAATTCCCCACGGCTTGCGCTGGGGCTCGCTGCTGGCCTGGGGTGGTGGCGTGGTGGTGTATCACCTGCTGGCGAACTACCAGCCGGACCTGGGTTCGACCCTGCCGGCGCTGGTGGTGGCAGCGGTGTTGCAGCTGTTGCTGGGGCGTGTTGGCGTCAGGGCGCCGGCTTCGGCCTGAGGCGTTTTGCGAGAGCCGTTGCTCCGGCGTTGGGTCTGTAGGAGCGAGCTTGCTCGCGAAGCCGCCCAATGCCGGCCTTGCCGGCGGATCGCGGATGAGTCTGCTCCTACCATGGGTGCCAATATCTGGCGCAGGAGCGGACTCTGTCCGCGATGACTCATCGGCAGCTCCGGTGCTGACCTACTGCGCCCCGCGCCCCGGGAAGTAGTAGGTCTTCACGATGCCGTTCAGGCGCGGGTACGGGATCTTCAGTTCCGGGTGCCCGACCGAGTGCGGGGCGATTCGGTTGATGTCGTACTTGAGCGTCATGGCGCCGAAGGTCAGGGCGAAATGCTCGGTCGGCTGGAATGGCCAGTCCTTCGAGAAGTTCGGGTCCTGTTCGTCCAGCTTGTTCTGCAGGATCCACGCCTGGTGCGCCATGCGCGCCACCTTCCAGAAGTTGTCCTCCTGGCCGGGCAGAAGAATGTCCTGCAGGGTGAGCACCTTGTGGATACGTCGATCATAATTGATGAACGCGCGGCCGGGCTGGCCGTACTCGCCGCCGGTGAAGCGATAGCTGGACAGCTCGATGATCACCAGACCGTCATGCTGTTCGCGGATCTTGGCTTGCAGGTAGGAACTCCAGCCGGGCTGGGCCGAATCGAGGAAGCGCTTCTCGTAGACGTCCAGGCTGGCCGGCGCCGCGCCGTCGCCTTCACGGGCCAGTTGCAGCAGTTGCGCGTTGATCGCTTCGTTGAGCGCCGGCTCGTCGTCGAAGCTCAGGGTATCGAGGTTGAACAGCGGGCACTGGTCGCCCTGGCAACCGGGTTTCGGGTGTTCGAACGCGGTATGGCTCGCGCTCAGCGGCTCGTCGAGCGAGGGCTTGAACAGTCCCTGGCACGCCCCCAGTAACAGGCAGATGCTGCCCAGGGCGGCAAGTTTCAGAAGTCGCATGAGAGTCCTTGTCGTTGACGTTCGCCGGCAATGGAGTGGTTCGACCGCCATCGGCGCTGCCGGTTCGGCGGATGAGTATGAACCACTTTGGCGCGGCGGCGGCAGTGTGCGACGGTCACAGCCATCCGGCCGCCCGGCGGCCCGCGAAAGAGGCTGCGCCTGCCACGGCGGCGCGATAGGATGGCGCGAAGTTCAACGCAGAGTGAGTGGAACGGGATGTCGGAAACGTTCAAGCCAGGCCCCCAGGACATCGAGATCCAGAAGCGCGAGCAGTGCTTCAAGGGCTTCTACAAGGTCGACCGCCTGCACCTGCGGCACCGCCAGTTCGCCGGCGGCATGGGCCCGGTGCTCAAGCGCGAGTTGTTCGTGCGCCATGATGCCGTGTGCGTGTTGCCCTACGATCCGCAGCGCGATGAAGTGGTGCTGATCGAGCAGTTCCGCGTTGGCGCCATGGACGCCGGGGTCAATCCCTGGCTGATGGAGCTGGTGGCCGGGCTGATCGACAAGGACGAGGAGCCCGAGGAAGTGGCGCGCCGTGAAGCGGTGGAAGAAGCCGGCCTGACCCTCGGCGCACTCTGGCCGATCGCCCAGTACCTGCCGTCGCCCGGCGGCAGCAACGAGCTGGTGCACCTGTTCGTCGGCCGCTGCGACAGCAGCACCGCCTCGGGCATCCACGGGCTGGAGGAGGAGGGCGAGGACATCCGCGTCCACGTCATGCCGTTCGAGGAAGCACTGCAGGCCGTGCGTGACGGCCGCATCAACAACGCGGCGAGCATGCTCGCCCTGCAATGGCTGGCGCTCAATCGCGCCGAGGTCAGGGGGTTATGGGTGTGAATCTGCTGCGCGAGCGCTATCGCGTCGACCTGGCGGGTCTGCAGGCGACCTGCGAGGCGAACTACTTGCGCCTGATGCGCCTGTTGCCGGAGATGCGCGAGGCCCAGGTCTCGCGCCGCGTGGCGCTCAGCGAAGGCGAGCGGCTGCTCGGCGTGCTGGCGCTGGACGTGATCGAAGCCTGCCCGTACACCACCGTGCTGCAAGTGCGCCAGGAGCTGGGCCTGCCCTGGCTGCCGGCGCCCAAGCTGGAAGTACGGGTGTACCACGATGCGCGCATGGCCGAAGTGGTCGGCGCCGAGCAGGCGCGCCGCCTGCTGGCGATCTATCCCTACCCGAACCAGGCGATGCACCAGCCGGACGAGAAGAACCAGCTCAATCAGTTCCTCGGCGAATGGCTGAGCCACTGCCTGTCCTGCGGCCACGAGCTGGAGCCGGTGCTGCAGCGCTGAAATCGCGATGATGGCCATGTGATATGGTCGCGCCGTGATATCCTGCCCGCCCATCGCAGACTCGTGTCCCTAACTGTGATCTGTGACGCTTTCCCGGTTTGCTCAGGGGGGCGCCTGTCACCATACTTCGTCACGAATTCCCGCACGCCCGCCTCACAGGAGAAGGCGTTTTGCCCACCCAGCCCACCGCTTCCGATTCCGTCCTGGTCGTCCAGCTTTCCGACAGCCACCTGTTTGCACAGGAGAATGGCCGGCTGCTGGGCATGGATACCGCCGACAGCCTGACGCAGGTCGTCCGCCTGGTGGGCGAGGAGCAACCGGTGATCGATCTGGTGCTGGCCACGGGTGATCTCTCCCAGGATGGCTCGGTCGAGTCCTACCAGCGCTTCCGCGCCATCACGGCGCCGATCGACGCAGCGACTCGCTGGTTCCCCGGCAATCACGACGAAATGGAGCCGATGCGCGAAGCCACGGCCGGCACCGACCTGCTCGATCCGGTGATCGACCTGGGCGCCTGGCGCGTGATCCTGCTGGACTCCACCATTCCCGGCGCGGTGCCGGGGCAGATGACCGTCGAACAGATCCAGTTGCTGGAGTGCGCCATCCAGGCCGCGCCGGACAAGCACCTGCTGATCAGCTTCCATCACCATCCCATCTCCATCGGCAGCCAGTGGATGGACCGCATCGGCATCTACAACCCGGAGCGACTGTTCGCGGTCATCGACCGCTACCCGAACGTGCGCTGCCTGCTCTGGGGCCATGTGCATCAGGAAATCGACCGCATGCGCGGTGACGTGCGCCTGCTGGCCTCGCCGTCGACCTGCGTGCAGTTCACTCCGGGCAGCGAGGACTTCTGCGTCGACAGCCCGGCGCCGGGCTACCGCTGGCTACGGCTTATGGCGGATGGTGAAGTGCAGACCGGCGTTTCGCGAGTGACCGACATCGAGTTCGAAGTCGACTACAGCATCAAGGGCTATTGATCGGTCACGCTTCGAACGCCTTGCGACGCTGACCCACTTGCGGCATGCCACTTGCAGCTTGTAGCCTCCCGGCCCATGACCGCATTCCTCTATATCCACGGATTCAACAGTTCGCCCGGCTCGCAGAAGGCACGCCAGTTCACGGCTGCCATGCAGCGCCTGGGCCTGGCCGATCGGCTGCGCGTGCCTGAACTGCATCACCATCCGCGCCAGGCCATGGCGCAACTGGAATCCGCCGTTGCCGAACTGGGCCAGCCACTGCTGATCGGCAGCTCCCTGGGCGGCTATTACTCGACGTACCTGGCCGAGCGCCATGGCCTGAAGGCCGTGCTGATCAACCCGGCCGTGGCGCCGCACCGGCTGTTCGACGGCCAGCTCGGCCCGCAGACCAACTACTACAGCGGCGAGACCTGGGAACTGACCCTGGATCACGTCGCCGCACTGGCGGAACTCGAAGTCCCCGCGCCCATCGATGGCGCGCGCTACCAGGTATGGCTGCAGACCGCCGACGAGACTCTCGACTACCGTGCGGCCGAACGCTATTACCGGACCGCCGCGTTGCGCATCGAGTCCGGCGGCGACCATAGCTTCCAGCGCTTCGTCAGCCACCTGCCGTCGCTCCTGGCCTTTGCCGGTGTGCCGTCCAGCCAGTGGCGCGACGTGGATTTCTCCGAATTTGAAGCCATCACCTCTTCGACTGATTAAGCAGGAACCCCATGGCCCAGCAGAACGCCTATAACGCAGACGCCATCGAGGTTCTCTCCGGCCTCGACCCGGTGCGCAAGCGCCCGGGCATGTACACCGACACCTCGCGGCCCAACCACCTGGCCCAGGAAGTCATCGACAACAGCGTCGACGAAGCACTCGCCGGCCACGCGAAGAGCGTGCAGGTGATCCTCCACGAGGACAACTCGCTGGAAGTGATCGACGACGGCCGAGGCATGCCGGTGGATATCCACCCTGAAGAAGGCGTGCCCGGCGTCGAGCTGATCCTCACCAAGCTGCACGCCGGCGGCAAGTTCTCCAACAAGAACTACCAGTTCTCCGGCGGCTTGCACGGCGTGGGCATCTCGGTGGTGAACGCGCTGTCGACCCTGGTCGAGGTGCGGGTCAAGCGTGACGGCAACGAATACCGCATGACCTTCGCCGACGGCTTCAAGTCCAGCGACCTGGAGGTCGTCGGTACCGTCGGCAAGCGCAACACCGGCACCAGCGTGCATTTCTGGCCGGACGCCAAGTACTTCGATTCGCACAAGTTCTCCGTCAGCCGCCTGAAGCACGTGCTCAAGGCCAAGGCTGTACTTTGCCCGGGCCTGCTGGTCAGCTTCGAAGACAAGTCCACCGGCGAGCGCATCGAGTGGCACTACGAGGACGGCCTGCGTTCCTACCTGGTCGACTCGGTCTCCGAGAACCTGCGCCTGCCCGACGAGCCGTTCTGCGGCTCGCTGGCCGGCAACAAGGAAGCCGTGGACTGGGCCCTGCTGTGGCTGCCCGAGGGCGGCGAATCGCTGCAGGAAAGCTACGTCAACCTGATCCCCACCGCCCAGGGCGGCACCCACGTCAACGGCCTGCGCCAGGGCCTGCTGGACGCGATGCGCGAGTTCTGCGAGTTCCGCAACCTGCTGCCGCGCGGCGTGAAGCTGGCTCCGGAAGACGTCTGGGAGCGCATCGCCTTCGTCCTCTCGATGAAGATGCAGGAACCGCAGTTCTCCGGGCAGACCAAGGAGCGCCTGTCCTCCCGCGAGGCCGCCGCGTTCGTCTCCGGTGTGGTCAAGGATGCCTTCAGCCTGTGGCTCAACGCTCACCCCGAGCTGGGCCTGCAACTGGCTGAACTGGCCATCAGCAACGCCGGCCGGCGCCTCAAGGCGGGCAAGAAGGTCGAGCGCAAGAAGATCACCCAGGGCCCGGCGCTGCCCGGCAAGCTGGCCGACTGCGCAGGGCAGGACCCGATGCGCTCGGAGCTGTTCCTGGTGGAAGGTGACTCCGCCGGTGGCTCGGCCAAGCAGGCGCGGGACAAGGAGTTCCAGGCGATCATGCCGCTGCGCGGGAAGATCCTGAACACCTGGGAAGTGGACGGCGGCGAGGTGCTCGCCAGCCAGGAAGTCCACGATATCGCCGTGGCCATCGGCGTCGATCCGGGCGCGGCCGACCTGAGCCAGCTGCGCTACGGCAAGATCTGTATCCTCGCCGACGCCGACTCCGACGGCCTGCACATCGCCACCCTGCTGTGCGCGCTGTTCGTCCGCCACTTCCGCCCGCTGGTGGAGGCCGGCCACGTCTACGTCGCCATGCCGCCGCTGTTCCGTATCGACCTGGGCAAGGAAGTCTTCTACGCCCTGGACGAAGCCGAGCGCGACGGTATCCTCGATCGCCTGGCGGCCGAGAAGCGACGCGGCAAGCCGCAGGTCACTCGATTCAAGGGCCTGGGCGAGATGAACCCGCCGCAACTGCGCGAAACCACCATGGACCCCAACACCCGTCGCCTGGTCCAGCTGACCCTGGAAGACACCGACGGCACCGTGGAAATGATGGACATGCTGCTGGCCAAGAAGCGCGCCGGCGATCGCAAGTCCTGGCTGGAAACCAAAGGCAACCTGGCGGACTTCGCCTGATGCGCTGGCTGCTGGCCTCTCTGGGGCTGTTCGCCGGCCTCGCCGTTGCTGCCCAAGCGCCCGTCGAGGCGCCGAAGGCAGTTGCGCCGGTCGCCATTCCGGCTGCGCCGGCTTCGCTGCAGTTCGTTGCCGAGCACCCGGTGGAAGGCATGCCCAGCGGCAATCTCTCCGGGCTGGCGCTGTGCGGCAGCGAGATGTGGACGGTGTCCGACCGCGACGACGACCGTCTTTATCGCCTGCTGATCGACGACACACCGGGCAAGGCCTGGCAGGCCAGCGCCGAACCGTTCGTGGTGCCGGGCACGCCGGAAAGCGGCTTGTCCTGGGGCACCCGCGCGCGGGTGACCGTCGGCGGGCTGCTGCGTGGTGGCGCCATGGATTTCGAGGGCATCAGCTGCGACCAGGCGGGCAACCGCTACGTCGTCAGCGAAGGTTACGCGGCTGTCCTGCTGCTGCCGGCCGTTGGCGAGCCGAGCTGGCTGCCGTTGCCGCAGAACCTGCTGCGCCAGGCCCGCGCCAGCGGCCTGCTGATGGAGTTCAATGCGCTCTACGAAGGCATTGCCATCAGCGCCGACGGCAAGCAGCTGTGGCTGGCCGCCGAGCGCCAGCGCCGTGGCCTGCTCAAGGTGCATAACGAGAACGGTACCTGGAAGTGCGACGGCAACTGCGTGATGCTCAGCGAAGGCGGCACCGCGCTGCCGCCGCCGGAGCTGGGCGCAGAGCGCGCGCTGCCGATCGATTTCTCCGACCTGGCGTTATACAAGGACAAGCTGTTCACCCTGGAGCGCCTGGCGCACCAGATCTGCCGCCGCGATGCCAAGACCGGCGCGCAGGAGCTTTGCTGGTCCTTCGCCGCCGGTGCGCTGGCTCCGGAGCGTCGCTACGACCTGCCTTACGGCGTAGCCGAGGCGCTGATTCTCGACGACCAGGGGGCCTGGATCGGCCTGGACAACGGCGAGCACGCCCGCGCCGACGGTGATAGCCGCCCCTATGTGCTGCGCTTCGCGGCGCCGGCCGGCGGCTGGCTCGGTGGCAAATGAACGACGCGGTGCCGGGCAAGCGGATCGGCAAGATCATGATGTTCCTCGCCTGGGGCGCGGGCATCCTGCTGGCCACCCGTTATTTCGGCGCCTGGGAAACCCGTCAGCACAACCCCAATCCGCAGCCGCAGTCGACCCGCGGCGACGGCTACGTGGAAGTGCGGCTGGTCGGCAATCGCGCTGGCCACTATGTGGTGGACGGCCGGATCGGCAGCGAGGCGGTGACCTTCATGCTCGACACCGGCGCCACCCAGGTGGCCCTGCCGCAGCGCCTGGCCGACCGTCTCGGCCTGCCGCGAGGTTTGCCGGTGACCCTGGACACCGCCAACGGCCGCAGCCAGGGCTGGCGCACGCGCCTGCCCAGCCTGCAGCTTGGCGACATCCGCCTGACCGACGTGCCGGCGCTGATCGCGCCGGGCATGGAAGGCGACGAGGTGCTGCTCGGCATGAGCGCACTCAGACAACTCGATTTCACCCAGCAGGACGGCACCCTGGTGCTGCGCCAGCGATCTACACCGTGAGGCACGCATGAGCGAAACCCTCGATCTGAGTCTGGAGGGCGTGGAGCGCCGGTCACTGGCCGACTTCACCGAACAGGCTTACCTGAACTATTCCATGTACGTGATCATGGACCGCGCCCTGCCGCATATCGGCGACGGCCTGAAACCCGTGCAGCGGCGCATCGTCTACGCCATGAGCGAACTGGGCCTGGACGCCGACTCCAAGCACAAGAAATCGGCGCGGACCGTCGGCGACGTGCTGGGTAAATACCACCCCCACGGTGACTCGGCGTGCTACGAAGCCATGGTGCTGATGGCGCAGCCGTTCTCCTACCGCTACCCGCTGGTGGACGGCCAGGGCAACTGGGGTGCGCCGGACGATCCCAAGTCCTTCGCCGCCATGCGTTACACCGAGGCCCGCCTGTCACGCTATGCCGAGACCCTGCTGTCCGAGCTGGGGCAGGGCACCGCGGACTGGGTGCCGAACTTCGACGGCACCATGGACGAGCCGGCTGTGCTGCCGGCGCGCCTGCCCAACTTGCTGCTCAACGGCACCACCGGCATCGCCGTCGGCATGGCCACCGATATTCCGCCGCACAATCTGCGCGAAGTGGCCGCCGCCTGTATCCGCCTGCTGGATGAGCCGCAGGCGACCGTTGGCGACCTGCTTGAGCATGTACAGGGCCCGGATTTCCCGACCGAGGCGGAAATCATCACTCCGCGCGCCGACCTGCAGAAGATCTACGAAACCGGCCGTGGCTCGGTGCGCATGCGCGCCGTGTACCGCGTCGAGGACGGCGACATCGTGGTCACCGCGCTGCCGCACCAGGTCTCCGGGGCCAAGGTGCTGGAGCAGATCGCCGGGCAGATGCAGGCCAAGAAGCTGCCGATGGTGGCCGACCTGCGCGACGAGTCGGACCACGAGAACCCGACCCGCATCGTCATCATCCCGCGCTCCAACCGCGTGGATGCCGAAGAACTGATGACCCACCTGTTCGCCACCACCGATCTGGAAAGCTCGTACCGGGTGAACATGAACGTCATCGGCCTGGACGGCAAACCCCAGGTCAAGGACCTGCGCCAGGTGCTGAGCGAGTGGCTGACCTACCGCACCGACACCGTGCGCCGCCGCCTGCAGTTCCGCCTGGACAAGGTCGAGAAGCGTCTGCACCTGTTGGAAGGCTTGCTGGTCGCCTTCCTCAACCTCGATGAAGTCATCCACATCATCCGCACCGAGGACCAGCCCAAGCCGGTCCTGATGCAGCGCTTCGAACTCTCCGAGCTGCAGGCCGACTACATCCTCGACACCCGCCTGCGTCAGCTGGCGCGGCTGGAAGAGATGAAGATCCGCGGCGAGCAGGACGAGCTGGCCAAGGAACGCGCCAAGCTGCTGGCCATCCTGGGCTCCAACGCCAAGCTGCGCAAACTGGTGCGCGATGAGCTGGTCGCCGACGCCGAAACCTACGGCGACGACCGCCGCTCGCCCATCGTCGCCCGCGCCGAAGCCCGCGCCCTGTCGGAAACCGAGCTGATGCCGACCGAGCCGGTGACCGTGGTGCTGTCCGAAAAAGGCTGGGTACGTTGCGCCAAGGGCCACGACATCGACGCCACCGGCCTGTCTTACAAGGCCGGCGACGGCTTCAAGGCAGCCGCGCCGGGTCGTTCGAACCAGTACGCGGTGTTCATCGACTCGACTGGCCGCAGCTACTCGCTGGCGGCCCACAGCCTGCCGTCCGCCCGTGGCCAGGGTGAGCCGCTGACCGGCCGCCTGACACCGCCGCCGGGAGCGACCTTCGACCGTGTGCTGCTGCCTGAGGACAGTGCGCTCTATGTGCTGGCCTCTGATGCCGGCTACGGTTTCGTTGCCAAGGGCGAGGACATGCAGGCCAAGAACAAGGCCGGCAAGGCGCTGCTCAGTCTGCCCAATGGCGCGCAGGTGATGGCGCCGCGGCCGGTCGCCGACGTCGAGCAAGACTGGATCGCCGCCGTGACCACCGAGGGCCGCCTGCTCCTGTTCAAGGTGTCCGACCTGCCGCAACTGGCCAAGGGCAAGGGCAACAAGATCATCAGCGTGCCGGGCGACCGCGTGGCGAGCCGCGAGGAGTACCTCACTGACCTGGCCGTTCTTCCGACGGGCGCGACCCTGGTGCTGCAGGCCGGCAAGCGGACGCTCTCGCTCAAGGGTGACGACCTGGAGCACTACAAGGGCGAAAGAGGCCGTCGTGGCAACAAACTGCCGCGCGGTTTCCAGCGAGTGGACGCCTTGCTGGTAGAATCGCTGTCTCAGGATTGAAACGCGGCTCGATACATTCTGCCTCTGGAGCTGAGGCGCCGGTTAAGGGATGATACGTCCCTTTGGGTAACCGGCGCCGCGGCGCGTTGCCTGAAGTCATATTGGTTTTGTTGGAAGTAGCGCCGAAATTCGGCGAATGACGGTGATCCAGATGAGCGCTTTGCGCGCCTTGGCCTATCTTTCCCTCGTCAGCCTCCTCGGGCTGGCGGGTTGTACGGTGAATCGACCGACCCAGCTGTTCCAGCTGGATGCGGGCGCGGTTCCTGTCCCGACCCGTGACAACGGCGTCGCAGTACTGCTCGGCCCGGTTTCCCTGGCCGATTACCTGAAACGCGAGACCATGGTCCAGCGTCAGGCCGACGGTATCCTCAACCTGTCGACCGAAGCCCGCTGGGCCGGCAGCCTCGAGACCAACGTCAGCCAGCAACTGATGCGCCTGCTCTCGGGCGAGCTCGATAGCACCCGCCTGGCACTGTTCCCGGAGAAGCCCGGCTTCACCCCGCAGGTCCAGGTCATGCTGACCATCAGCCGCCTGGACTCCGGCCCCAAGGAGCCGGCGGTGCTGGAGGCGCGCTGGCGTCTGCTCGACCAGAAGGGCGAGCTGCGCGACAGCCGCGTTTTCCGCGAGGAAGAGGCGCATTCTGGCAGCGTGCAGGACCAGGTGCGTGCGCAGGGTGACCTGCTGCGCAAGCTGTCGGTGCAACTGGCCCGTGACGTGCGTCCGGTCGCCGCAGCGGTTGCCGAGCAGCAGGCTACGCCGCCACGCAAGCCGGTTGTGGTCAACACCGAGCAGGCGGCCAAGCCCAAGGAAGAAGGGCCGAAGATCCCGCTGGTGGTGCCGATCCGCACCGATGTCGAGGTCTACCGCTTCTAAGCCGATCACAGCGATCGTGGTATTCGCGGCCCGCAGAGCATAGCTTTGCGGGCCGTTTTGCTTCTGTCGTGGCCTGTTTTGACATCTTCTTGACGGCCCCTGTGGTATCTACGGGCGCTTGTGCAGGTTATTGGCGCCCGGACATTTTCCGCGCGGAACCTGCGAGAGACTCGCGCGTGTCTTCACTCCCTCAATTTTCCAGTGTTCAGGCGGATTCCGCCCTGAATCGTCAGACGCTTTGCGTGATGCTGGCGGCGCTGGTGCTGTTCCTGCTCGGTGTGCAGGGCGATGCCTTCGTCGGCTTCGACTCGCGCTTCGTACTGTTCGCGCGCGAAATGCTGCGCCACGGGCCGGGCTGGTTCCCCACCACCTACGGCGTTCCTTATCCGGACTATCCGGCCACCTCGACCTTTCTGACCTACCTGCTCTCGCTGCCGCTGGGGCGGGTGACCGAATTCACCGCTTGGCTCCCTACCGCGCTGGCCGCGGCGATCTGCACCGGTGTCGTGTATCGCCTGGTGGCGCCGCTCTCCCGCTGCTGGGCGCTGGTCAGCGTGGCGATGTTGCTGCTGACCGCCACCTTCGTCAGCGAAACGCGGGCCGTGTCCCTTGATCTGATGGTGGCCGCGGTCGGCCTGCTGGCCTTCTACGTTGCCTTCCACGCCGAGCGCCATGGCGTGCCGGGCTTGCTGCTGCGCCTGCTGCCATTGCTGCTGGCCGGTTTCGCGCTGCGCGGCCCATTGGGGCTGGTGGTGCCGGCAGGCATGGTGTGCAGTCAACTGCTGCTGGACCGGTGCTGGAAGCGGCTGATCGCCTTCTCGGCGAGCGCGCTGGCGCTGTTGCTCCTCTGCGTGTTCGCGCTGATCGCCCTGGCACGCTCGGTGGGTGGCGAAGCCTTTGTCCAGGACGTCCTGCAGATGCAGGTGATCGGTCGGCTGGATGGTTCCGCCGGCTCCAGCGATGCGCTGTATTACTTCCGCAGTTCCCTGGGTAACTACGCGCTGGCCTTCCCGCTGGCGCTGCCGGCGCTGGCGCTGCTCTGGCAGCGTCGCCGCGAGCCGGCGTTCCGTCTGGTGGCAGGCTGCGCCCTGGCGGCGCTGGTGGTCATGGCCGGGCTGTCGGTGCCGCAGGCCAAGAAGGCCCGCTATATCATTGCGCTGGCGCCGCTGGCCGCCATCGTTGCGGGCTACCCGTTCATGGTCGCCGGCAGCCGTTTGGCGCAAGTGCTGCGTGGCTTGCTGCGAGCGCTGTGGCTGGTTTTGCCGGTCCTGCTGCTGGCGGGTTTGTGGCTGGCCTGGAAGCGTTATCCACAGGAACTTGCCGCGCTGGGTTGGCGCTTGCCGGCGTGCATCGTGGTGCTCTCCGCTCTGCTGGCTTTCGGCGCACTGCGCTGGCGACGTCCGGCAGCACTGGCGCTGGGCGCCGCGCTCGCCCTTTGGGCCAGCTACATCCTGGTCTTCGAGCCAATGGAGCGCCGCCTGTACGACAGTCAGGGTTTTTCCCGCGAAGTGCTACGCCAACTCGACGCTCAGCCCGCGCCCCTGGCGCTCTATGGCATGGCGCCGGACGCGCAGGCGATCAAGCTGATGGTCAATCTCGATCGCGACCTGAAGCCGCTGTTCGTTGACCGTCCTGAGCAGTTGGCGGCGCAGAGCGGCCCGTTCTACCTGATGATCCAGGCTCGCGACGCCGAGCGCATTGCTACCACCTTGCCTGCGGCTTCCCAGCTGTTGTTCGAAGGCAGTTTCGACAAGAACACTTTCCGCCTGCTGCGCCTTCCCGGAGTGGGCACCAAGCCGTGATGAAAGCACTGACTTCCCTGCTCGCCTGCTGCCTGCTGCTGGGCGGTTGTGGTGATTCCGATACCCAGGATGTGGTCGAACGGGACCAGGCGTTCTTCCGCCAGCACCCGTTGCCACCGCTGGAGATCGTGTCCGGCGGCGGCAGCTTCGTATTGCCCTTGCTGCCCGATACCCAGTTCTACGCGGAGAACAACCACCGCAAGCGCCACCTGTTCCGCAGCGAGCAACGTTTCCCCGACCTGCCGTACCAGCCGGCGCTGGCGTTCTTCGCGCAGACATTCTGGCTGGCCAAGTACGCCGAGGTGCTGCAGGTCCCGATGGTGGTGCACCTGGGCGACGTGGTGGAAAACGCCGGTGTCGTCACCCAGTGGCAGACCGCCAGCGGCGCCATGCGTACGCTGGAAGAACGTGGCGTGCCCTACAGCATCGCCACGGGGGAGCGTGACGTGCACGAAGAGGCCAGCACGGATGATCGTCGCTCCTTCCTCGATCGTTTCGCGGACCACTTCGGCCCCGAGCGCGCCGCCTGGCAGAGTACCTACGTCGGCAGCGATCCCAAGGGCCTGAGCCAGGTGCACCTGTTCCAGCGATATGGTCAGTCGTTCCTGCTGCTGGCGCTGGACTGGAGCCCCTCCGAGGCCACCCTGGCGTGGGCCCAGAGCGTCATCGACGAGCATCCCCATGTGCCGGTGATCCTTGCCTCGCACAGTATCCTGCGACGCAGCGCTGGCGGCCTGGCGGAGCTGTCCCGCGAGGACAACGCCAGCGGTGTGCTGCTATGGGACCGGCTGATTCGCCGCAATGACCAGGTATTCCTCACCCTGAATGCACACGCCGATGGGGCTGCGCACACACGGATGCTCAATGACCTGGGGCACAGTGTGGACATGGTGATGGTCGACTATCAGCACCAGTACCTGGGAGGGAACGGCCTGTTGCAACTCCTGGAGCTGGACCTGCAGCGCAATAGCCTCGCCGGGTTGTCGCTGTCGCCCTGGGTGCTCTGGAAGCGCCAGGTCTACCCGCAAGCTTTCAAGCCCTGCGCGACACCGCAGGCCTTGCATGATTGCGATCAGCTGATGCCGGAGGATTCTCCCGGCTGGGACAATCGCTTCCAGGTCGAACTGGATTACCAGGCGCGCTTCAGCAGCTTCCAGGGCTACAGTGCGCAGCTGCCTTTGAAGAGCGCACAGGCTTCGTTGCTGGAGCAGCTCCAGGTGCAGTTGGGCAAGCGCTGATTCAGTCGTTTCGACGCAGCACCCGGCGCAGGACGATACCGGCCGCCGCCACGCCCAGGCAGGGCAGCCAGACCCAGCGCGCCTCCGAGATCAGCACCTCCAGCCCGCGTGGGCTGAGAAAGCGCGACAGGCCGATCGGTGAGACTTCGATGGGGTGCAGCGGCAGGAAGTAACGCTGGTCGCTCCAGGGCCAGAACCATGCGACTCCCAGGCCGCCGTCGGTCATCGCATCCAGCACGCTGTGGGAGGCGGTGGCGAGGCCGACCCACAGGCCGGCTTTCAGCGGGCCGCTGCCCAGCAGGCGGCAGCACAGCGCCCCGAGTACTCCCATGCATGCCGCAAACAGCAAGGAATGGCTGAAGCCGCGATGGCCGAAGGCGTCGTGGTAGGCGATGCCCAGCTTGAAGGCGACCACATCGAGGTCGGGCAGGCAGGCGGCGAGCATGCCGGCCAGCAGCAGGCGCGGCGGGATGAAGCGCGAGCCGAGCGCCAGGCCCACGGCGAGCGCGGGCAGGGGATGGGTGATCAGGGTGGTCATGGAATCCGTTCCACGAGGGGCCAGGCGGCCCCTCTCTCTTTTCTATTGGCGGTCAGGTCGTGCGCAGGGCGCGCATACGCGAGAGCTGACGCTCCAGCATGGACGGGTAGGGTTCCTTCAGCCATTCCACGCAGCAGGCGTTTTCCGGGCTGGCGATGGGGCGAATGCGTGCCCGCTCGCGGACCTTCTCGTCGTCGCCGATGGATTTCTCCACCAGCAGCAGGTTGCGGCTGTGCTGACTAAGGGCCAGGGCGTCCTGGGCGGAAGCGTCCTGCAGCAGGTCTGCCTGCTCCAGGTCGGCGACGTCCTCGCCCAGCACCAGGCCCAGTTGCAGTTGCAGGGTGATGCCGCTGTCGGCCACTTCGATCTGCAGGGCATGACCCAGGGCGCGCATCAGCTCGCCGCAGCAAAGGGCGTTGGTGAGGAATTCCTCGTCCTGGTCGCGGCTGTGGAAGAGGATCAGGCTGCCGCCGTCGCTGAGGGTATAGAGCGCGCCCTTGTACAGGCGCGCGGCCTGCTCCAGGCAGTCGCGGTAGCGCTGCAGCAGGTCGACCAGGCGGGCGCGCGGCAGGCGGCGCAGCTGTTCCTGGGCGCCCAGCTGCACGGCCAGCACGGCGCTGGTGCCGGTGGAAACCGGCTCCGGCTCGGCTTCAGGCTCTTCTTCGTCGACGCCGATCTCGTCTTCGGCTTCGTCTTCGGTCAGCGCCTCGAACTCTTCCTCCGGGAAGTCCTCGTCGGCGTCGGCCTTGCGGCGCGCGGCGGGGGTGAGCAGTTCGTCGTCGGAGAAGATGTTCTCGTCGAATTCGTGTTCGTCAGCGGCGTCGTTGGCATCCAGAGACGGCTCTCTGGGTGCGGGCTTGCCAGCCTTGGCCGGCGCTTTCGGGCGCGGTGCGGGGGCGCTGACCACCGGCTCGGGGGCCGGCGGCTTCTCGGGTGCCAGGCGCGCTTGCAGCTGTCGGGCAAGGTCGCCGATCTCGTTCTGCAGGCCGGCGCCCGGCGCGCTGTCGTCCGGATCGCGCAGCCAGACGCGAAGTTGTAACAGTGGTGTGGAAATCTGCCGGCCCAGGCGCAGGCCGAAGGTCAGGGTGAGCAGCAGCAGGATCAGGCTGATCAGCCCCATGCTCTGCAGGCTGACGGTCATCGGCTGCTCGAACTGGTGCATGTCGAGGCTGATGCGCAGGTGACCGGCGATCACTTCCTGGAAGGTGATGGGCGTGGAATACAGGCCTTCGGCGTCACCCAGCAGGCCCTGCTTGGGGCGCGTGCCGGACTCGGCGAGGATGCGGTTGTCCACGCTGTAGATAGCCGCGTGGGCCACCAGCGGATTCTTGGTCAGGTTGTTGAGCAGCACGTTGAGGCTGAGGATGTCGTTGGACACCAGCAGCTCGGTGGCCGACTGCGCAGTCTGCGTCGTCAGGCTCTGGCCGAGGGCGTCGGCCTGCTGCTGCATGGCCTGCTTGAACTGCAGACCCATCACGCAGGCGTAGATCACCAGGGCCGTGGCCACCAGCAACAGGCCGTGAACGGCGATGCGCAGGGCAATCGGCACGCGGCGCTGACGCAGGGCGTGGAAGAGCAGCAGGAAGAAATTGTCGGGCTTGACGGAGGTGGGCCGGGTCACAGCGGGCTCGGTCTTCTTTAGGGCAGATGTGGGGCAGTATAACGAGGCCCTACCGGGGGGCAAAGCGCCGCAGGCGCTGTCAAGCCGGCGAAAGTCTGTGTGCTGCGTCGATCCGCCGTGCATTCCGATCGGCGGTGCCGTCTCTTGAGCCGTGGGCGGGCGGGCGAGCGGAGCATCCGCAGGCCGTGAAAGCAGGTAGAATGACCGCCTTTTTTCCATGGCGGAGACAGCGCCTTGCGCGAGATCGTCCTGATCAACATCACCGGGGAAGACCGCCCCGGCCTCACTGCGGCCATTACCGGCGTCCTGGCGCAGGGGGGCGTGAACATCCTCGATATCGGCCAGGCGGTGATCCACGACACCCTGTCCTTCGGCATCCTGGTGGAAATTCCGGATAACGAGCGGGCCTCGTCGGTGCTCAAGGACGTGTTGTTCACGGCCTACAAGCTCGACCAGCAGGTACGCTTCACGCCGGTCTCCGAAGACGACTACCGTCAGTGGGTCGGTGGCCAGGGCAAGCCTCGCCACATTGTCACCCTGCTGACTCGCCGGGTAACCGCCGAGCAGCTGCAGCGGGTCAGCTCGATCACCGCCAAATACGGCCTGAATATCGACCAGATCGATCGCCTGTCAGGGCGCATGCCGCTGGACATGCCGGCTGACGAAGGCAAGGGCTGCATCGAATTCTCCGTGCGCGGGGAGCCGGCCGATCCGGCGGCACTGCGCGCCGAGTTCCTCAGCGTGGCCCAGGAGCTGAACGTCGACATCGCCTTCCAGCAGGACTCGGTGTTCCGCCGTAATCGCCGCCTGGCGGTGTTCGACATGGACTCGACGCTGATCGAGGCCGAAGTGATCGACGAACTGGCCAAGGCCGCGGGCGTCGGTGAGCAGGTCTCCGAGATCACCGAGCGCGCCATGCGCGGTGAGCTGGACTTCCGTGCCAGCTTCAAGGAGCGCCTGGCGCTGCTGCAAGGTCTCTCCGAGGACGTGCTGGAAGAGATCGGCGCCTCGCTGCGCCTGACCGAGGGTGCCGAAACCCTCTTCGCCGAGCTCAAGCGCCTGGGGTACAAGACCGCCATTCTTTCCGGTGGCTTCAGCTACTTCGCCAAGCAGCTGCAGGCGAAGCTGGGCATCGACTATGTGTTCGCCAACGAACTGCAGATCGTTGACGGCAAGCTGACCGGCGTAGCCATCGAGCCCATCGTCGACGCCCAGCGCAAGGCCGACCTGCTGCGTGAACTGGCGGCGAAGGAAGGTCTGCAGCTTGAGCAGACGATTGCCGTGGGCGACGGTGCCAACGATCTGCCGATGCTCGGCCTGGCCGGCCTGGGCGTGGCCTTCCGAGCCAAGCCGCTGGTCAAGCAGTCGGCCAAGCAGGCGATCTCCACCCTTGGGTTGGATGGCATCCTGTACCTGCTCGGCTTCCGTGACCGCGAAGGTGCCTGACGAGCGCTGAACGCTGCTGAAAAGAAAAAGCCGCCCCAAGGGCGGCTTTTTTGTCTTTGTCATTATCCGTCGTGCGAGCTGGAGAGCGCTTTTTTGTAGGAGCGAGCTTGCTCGCGAACCGCGCCCAGCATTGGAGGTACCGGTTGACTCTGTTCGCGAGCGAGCTCGCTCCTACAGGTTCCCTCCCGGATCACTCGTCCGAGGCGAAGTCGTAGTCCATCGCCTGGCTGGGGCCCTGCAGGTAGCGGCCCTGGATGTAGTTGGCGCCGGCCTGCCACAGGGTGGCCAGGGCGGTGGCGCTTTCCACCATGGGCACGATGGTCAGCTTGGCCTGGGCGTGCAGGCTGGCCATCAGCGTTTTCAGGTTTTCCTGGTTCTCCGGGACGTTCAGGTCCTGCACGTAGGAGCCGTCGACCTTTACGAAGTCGACGTTCATGTGCTTGAGCGTGTTGAACGGGTTGAGCGCGCAGCCGAACTGACAGAGTGCGATCTGGCAGTGCAGTTCGGCCAGGCCCTGGCTCAGCACCTTGGCCTGACGCAGGAAGGCGATGGCATCCGGTTCGCTGATCTGCACGATCAGCGCGTCGGCCGGCAGGCGCGAGGCCTTGAGTGCCACGCTCAGCCAGGGGAGTAGTTCCGGGTCCTGCAGGCTGGCGCTGGAGAGGTGCACGAAGAGTTTGGTTTCGTGCCCCTTGGCGCGGTGCTCGGAGAGCAGCTTGATGGAGTTGAGCAGTACCCAGCGGTCGATCTTCTCGGCCAGGCCGCTGGACTTGGCGGCGTTGAGGAAGTCTGCCGGCGGCACTTCCTCGCCCTGCGGGTTGAGCAGGCGCAGCAGCACTTCATAGTGTTCGTGGGTGTCGCCGCGCAGGCTGATGATCGGCTGGAACAGCAGGCGGAAACTGTTCTGCTCCAGCGCCTGGCGGATGATCGCGCTGATATCGCCGCGGTAGGCGGCGGCGGCCAGTTCATCGGCCGGGTTGAAGACCTTCAGGCCATTGCCGTTCTTCTGCGCGACCTCGTCGGCGCCGCGGTGGGCGCGTTCAATGACGTCCTGGGCGCGGGTGGTCTTCTCGTCCAGCCCGGCAGTGCCGATGGAGAGGGTGACCTGTGCGGTGCGGCCATGGATGTCGAACAGGTGGCCTTCGATTTTCTTCAGCAGCGAGCTGAAGCGCGGTGCGGAGTGCTCCGGTGCCTCGCCCGGCAGCAGCACGGCGAACACGTCGTCGCTCAGGCGTGCCAGTTGAGCCGGCTCGGGGAATTGCCCGCGCAGCAGGTTGCCCAGGTCCGCCAGCAGCAGGTCGATGCTGGCAACGCCCAGGTCCAGTTGCAGCGCCTGGGCGCGGTCGAGTTGCATGTAGGCGAAGGTGGCTGGCTGGCCGGCGGTCACCGCGCGCTCCACGGCGCTGTCCATCAGGTCGAGGAAGTGGGCGCGGTTGTACAGGCCGGTGACCAGATCCTGGCTGCTGACTTCGCGGAGTTTTTCCTCGAGCTGGGCGTTATCCGACTCGGCGCGGATCACCACCTGGATGCACGGTTCGCCGTCATAGGTGGCGGGCGAGAAGGTCATGCGCGCGGCGAAGGCCTGGCCGTCGCTGCGGATGCCGCTGCAGGCGAGTTCGGCGTCTTCGGTGGTCTGATAGCCCTTGAGGAAGTCCTTGAAGGTGGACTGGTCGCAGCCGGCGATCAGGTCGATCATCGGCATGCCTTCCAGCTCCTCGGCGTCCTCGTAGCCGAACAGGCCGACGTAGGCGCGGTTGGCGTAGATGTGCATGCCGTCGTGGACGTAGGTGATCGCGTCCACCGAGCTGTCCAGCAGCAGTTGGCAGCGCTTCTCCGCTTCACGCAGGGCGACTTCGGCGGAGCGGCGGGCGCGGCGCTCCTCGAGGTTGGACAGCTCACGGTTGGCGACCAGGATCAGTCGCTCGTCCTCGCCTTGCGGCAGGGCATCCTGCGCGCCGAGGGCCAGGGCCTCGGTCACGGCGTCGGAATCATTGCCGCTGACCAGCTGGATGAAGGGAATGTCCTTGGCCTGGCGGCGAATAGCGCCCAGCGCTTCGCTCGGGTCCAGGGCCTCGGCTTCCGGGGCCGCGATCAGCAGGTCCCAGCCCTGGGGCAGGATGTCCGTCAGGTCTTCACTGGAGGTGATGCGGTGGACGCGGGTCGCACGACCGGCGTTGCGGAACAGGCTGACCAGGCGCTCGGCTTCGTTCTGCGAGTCTTCCAGGATCAGCAGGCGGATGGTTTTCTTTTCATTGGCCATGGGGAAGGCTGCTTATACCGCGCTGGACGGCAGCAAAAAGGCGACGAAAGGGAATTCCCGGAATCTACAGAGACTTCCACAGCGAGTCAAAGTCTTCCTCCCCTCCAGCGCCGCGAGCATTCGGGGCTGTGATGGGCTTATCGCTCGGTACGCCGGCTGCATCCTGTGCCTGGTATTCGAACTGGGTGAAGCTGGCGGTGGCGGTGACCTTGCGTGTCAGGGTGGCGCGGCGTTCGTCCCCCTGCAGGTTGAGCTGCACGCGGTTGCCTTCCTGGAAGGGCAGGCGCGGGGTGATGACGGTGGCTGGGCGGGAGATCGCGGCGATCTCAGGCAGCAGCAGGGCGCGCAGGTACTGGCTGCCCTGCTCGGTCTTGCGCAGCAGTTGCAGGCCACAGGGTTGGGCAAGCGGGGCGATCAGTTCGATGCCCATCTGCGTGCCGCCGCCACGGACCTGACGGATCCAGCGCACCACGGCGACGCTCCAGCTGTGCTCCGGGGTGTCCTGGATGCCGAGCAGCTCACCGGCCTGCAACTGGCTGGGAATGTCCTTTGGCCAGGTCAGGCAGTAGCCGCCTGGGCTGTGGTTGACGATGTTCAGGGTGAACACCGGGTAGTCGTCGCGCTGGGTTTCCGTCACCCCGCCCAGGCTCAGGTTGGAGTCGTCGACGGCGCGAGGCGCGGTGTATTCGATTTCCTCCAGTGGCATGCCGGGCTGCCAGTCGTTGACCTTCTGTGCATCGAAGGCGCCTGACCAGGCATCTTTGACGTCGGCCTTGAAGGTCGGCACCTGTTCCTGCACCTGGATCTTCAGCAGGTCATTGAAGCTTTTGCGGCCGGCGAGGAAGTAGTGCAGGGCGCTCATGCCGATGCACAGGGTCAGCTGGCCCTGGCCGGGGGTGCGGTGGAAGGTGCGTTCGGCGATGTCGCCCCAGGCTGCGGCGAGGTGCTGCAACAGGTCGACGCTGACCCCCTCGGGCACTTTCAGGCGCGCCTGCGCGCGGTTTTCCGGAGGCAG
Organism: Pseudomonas nicosulfuronedens; assembly: GCF_005877905.1. GTDB lineage: Bacteria > Pseudomonadota > Gammaproteobacteria > Pseudomonadales > Pseudomonadaceae > Pseudomonas > Pseudomonas nicosulfuronedens. The sequence goes on from NZ_SWDV01000019.1 coordinate 88,884, forward strand.
CAGGAGGTACTCGCGGATCACGTCCACCAGCGGCTGCGGGTCGATGCCCAGGGCGCCGGCAAGGTCGCTGTCCTTGAACAGGGTGCGGTAGCGCGGCGGGCCATCCACCTGCGGCACCACCACGAACAGGGTGGAGGGTGCATCAGCCGCCTGGACTCTTACCTGTGCGGTCCAGCCCTCGAGGACTTCGGCGACGCGGGCGATATTGTTCTGGCGCATCTGGTTGCAGCGCGCCGAGCCAAGCATCAGCGCGACGAGATAGGAGTGCTCGATGGACAGCCCTTGGGATTGGCGTGCCAGGGCATCGCGCACGGGGGTGTTCTGCAGACCGTGCTGGCGGGCGAGCTGGTAGAGCTGGTGGAGTTCCAGCCAGAGGTTTTCCGGCACCGGGCAGTACAGCTGGGAGGCACGCACCAGCGGGCCGCAAAGGCTGCGGATGGCGCGCTGGATGGCGGCGGTCATGACCTGCGCGCGCTCGCGGGTGAAGCGCGAGGCCTCGCGCACGACAATCAGCTTGTAGCCGATGGCCAGGTGGTTCTGCAGCGCCTGGCAGAGGTTCGCGACCTTGCGCGGACGCTCGTCCAGGACGATCGACTGGTTGAGGAAGTGGCGTTCCAGGTTATGGCAGACGAAGTGGACTTCCGGACGGAACAGTTCCAGCAATTGCAGGCGCGTCTCGACCGGCAGCTTGAGCTGGTTGAGTTCGATCAGCCCCTGGTAGAGCTGGCGGGCCGTTTCCCCGAGGTTGGCCTTGGGCAGGTGATCCAGCCAGTTTTTCAGCTCGCGCGCGTTGGCGTTGCAGAAGCTCAGGCTCTCGTGCGTCGGGGTGGGGACACGTAGAAACTGCTGGGGACTGTTGTCCATGGTGGGAATGGTTTCTCCACAATCCGGCTCGTTGTACGAACCGGTTGGTCATAACTGTCGGCTTTTTCCGAACTCTAGCAGCATCCGTCGCGCGCCGCAGCCCATCGCCCGGATGGTGCGCGGACAGGTCACGCCAGCGGTGTTTCGCCTGTTAACTGTCGTTGCAGTGCGTTTTTTGCCGAGTCCTGCGCTGTGCTGCGCACCCAGCCGTCGCCCTGGGCGATCACCGGATGGGCGGCCCAGTCGAGCAGGTCCTGGCGGCGGCACACGCCGGTGTTGCCCTTGCCGGCGCCGGCCACCACCTTGTAGACCAGTTGATCCTGGCGGCCGCGCTTGTCCGGGTGGTCGTCGATCACCTGACGCACGGCCCAGGCATCGCCGCTCAGGGCGTTGCTGTAGCTGGCGCCGAGCAGGACATCCTCCGGCGTCAGGCGCTGCGCCTGGGCGTGCTCCTGGGCCAGCTGGAGAATCTTCAGCAGGTCGTCGAACTGCACGTCGATGTACGAATCCATCTTGCGCAGCGCGTGGTAGAGATCTTCCGGCGCGGGGCCGGCCGGCAGCTTCGGGGTTTGCGGCAGGCGTGCCAGTGGCGCGGGGTAGCGGCGCCAGGCGAACAAGCCGTTGAAGAGCACGGCAACGGCGAGGATCAGCGCCACGTTGAGCAGTACCGGGCTGAGCACGTAGTGGAAGCCCAGCGCACTGATTGCCGGCCCGCCGGACACCGCCGCCAGCGCGGTGGCGCCACCCGGTGGGTGGATGCAGCGGGTGTAGTGCATGACCAGGATCGCCGCGCCCACCGCGAGAGCGGGGGTGAAGGCCTGGCCGGGAAAGAGTTTCTGGCAGATCACTCCGACGATGGCCGAGAGGACCTGGCCGCCGAGCACCGCCCAGGGCTGCGACAGCGCGCCGTGGGGGACGGCGAACAGCAACACGGCACTGGCGCCCATGGAGGCGACGACCCAGATGGCCGCTTCGCTGGGCAGGACCCAGTGGGTGACGGCATAGATGACGGCGATGCCGCACAGCGCTCCGATTGCGGAGAGCCATTTCTCGAGATGGCTGGTGGCGTTGGCACGCCAGCCCATCAGATGCAGGAAGCGTTTCATGGCAGGGAATTGGCACGATGAGGCGGAAAGCGTTGGCGGGCGACTCGTTGGCCGCCCGCCTTATAGGAATGGGCGTCAGCCCTGGCGCGCGCCACCCAGGCGCTCGCCCATGCGCACGGCGCTGGTGGCAGCGAGGTTTTCCGCCCAGCTCACCTGCTCCGGCCCGAACAGCACGATGGCGGTGGAACCGAGCTTGAAGCGGCCCAGCTCGGCGCCTTTCTCCAGGTGGATCGGTGCGCGGGAAGCTTCGTCGTAGGAGAACGACTTCAGCTCTCGCTTGGGCGGGGTCACCAGGCCGGCCCAGACGGTTTCGATGGAGGCGACGATCATCGCGCCTACCAGTACGACCGCCATCGGCCCGCGCTCGGTGTCGAAGATGCACACCACGCGCTCGTTGCGGGCGAACAGTTCCGGCACCTGCTCGGCGGTCAGCTGGTTCACCGAGAACAGGCGGCCTGGCACATAGACCATCTCGCGCAGGGTGCCGGCCAGCGGCATGTGCACGCGGTGGTAGTCCTTGGGCGACAGGTAGACGGTGGCGAATTCGCCGCCCATGAAGGGCGCGGCGCGTTCGGCGTCGCCGCCCAGCAGTTCCATCAGGCTGTAACTGTGGCCCTTGGCCTGGAACACACGGCCGTGCTCGATCGGGCCGAGTTGGCTGATGGCGCCGTCGGCGGGGCAGAGCACGGAGCCGGCGGTGTCGTCCAGCGGGCGCGCGCCGTCTTTCAGGGCGCGGGTGAAGAAGGCGTTGAAGTGCTCATAGGCACGCAGGTCCTCGACCTGGGCTTCGCGCATGTCCACCCGGTAGCGGCGGGCGAACCAGGGGATCAGGCGGTCCTTGAACCAGGGCGCGCGGCACTCTGCGGCGCAGCCGATCAGGCGCGACAGCAGGTGATGCGGCAGCAGGTACTGGGCGAGGATGAACAGACGATCTTTGAACGACATTCCTTAAACCTCTACGGGGGTGTCGGGATGGTTGCCCCATTCCGACCAGGAACCGGCATAGCCCTTGACCCGCGGATAGCCGAGGGCCTTGGCCACCAGGTAGGTGAAGCCGGAACGGTGGTGGGTCTGGCAGTGGGTGATCACTTCCTTGTCCTTGGTAATGCCCAGGTCCTGGAGGATCTGCGGCATATCGGTACGGATGCGCAGGGCGCGGGCCGGGTCCATGCCGGCGGTCCATTCGAAATTGACGGCGCCGGGCACATGGCCGGCCTTGGCGGCGAGGACTTTCTGGCCGCTGTACTCGCTGGGGTTGCGGGCGTCCCAGACGGCCAGGTCGGCGGCGCCCAGGCGGCTCTGCAGGTATTCGCGGGTGGCGGTGGGCCCTTCGTGCAGGGTCAGCGGCAGCGGGCCGCCAGCTGGCGCCGGGACGTCCTCGGAGAGTGGCAGGCCGTCGGCGAGCCAGGCGTGCAGGCCGCCGTCGACGTAGTGGTAGTTACCGTGGCCGATCACATCCAGCAGCCAGATGAAGCGGCCGGCCCAGCCACCGCCTTCGTCGTCGTAGACCACATAGACAGCATCGGGGTTGTGGCCCAGTTCGCCGAACAGCGCTTCCAGGTCGGCCTTGGCCGGCAGCAGGCCCGGAGCCGGCGTGCCGCCCAGCTGAGTGCGCGCGGGAGCAACGAAGCGTGCACCGGGAATGTGGCCCTGCGCATAACGCGCGGCGCTGGTCAGGTCGACCAGGATCAGTTCGGGGGCGTCGAGGCGGCTGGCGAGGTCAGCCGGTTCGATCACCAGGGGCAGGGCGGAGAAGGCGGACATGTCGGAGTCTCCCGGCGGGAACGGTGGGGGGAGGCAACGTGAGCAGGCGCCCTGGGCTACCCCGTGAGGGCGGTTAGTTTAAAGGGGACGCGGCGGTGCGCAAACCTTTCGCCGATCAGGCGCCCCGTGCCATCTGCTTCACCGCGTGCTCGATGCACTGCACGGTGCGGCCGAAGGCCTGCGCGTGAAGGTCCGCCAGCGGCTGGCCGTGGCGGTCGCTGAGGACCAGCATGACCACCCGCGCGCCGTTGCCCAGCGAGCGCAGCAGCAGGTGTTCGCTGGGGATCAGCGCCTTCAGCGCGCCGGGAATCAGCGCCGAGAACTCGGCCATGTTGGCCGGGCTCAGGCGCAACTGACCGGGTTGTTGCAGGAGTTTGCGCAGCACCGGGCTGGCGGCGACCTCCAGTTTGAAATCGCCGATCTCGCCGTCCAGGCCGAAGTGCCGACGCGCCTGCAGCCAGTTGCCGCCCTTGTCGGCCAGCAGGATCATGCCGCGCTGCAGGCCGCAGGCTTGCAGCGCTGCGGTGGCGCAGTCGAGCAGCTGCACGGCGTTGCCGAACGGGCTGGGCGCCTGCATCAGGCGGGTGCAGTGCTGGCGCCATTCGGCCAGGGTGTCCGGCGCCTTGGCCGGTTCCTCGGCTTTCGGCCCGTTGAGCCAGCGGCGCGCGTCCCAGGGCCACAGCAGCGCCTCGGCGGGGTGCCAGAGTAGCGGGCGGGCGTGGCGGCGGGCGCTCTGCGCGGCGAGACCGTGGACTATCTGTTGCAGTTCTTCCAGCGGTATCTGCAGATAAAGGCTGGTCAGGCGCTGCCAGCGCAGCATGTGTACGCCGCCCCAGGATTGGTGCGCGGCCATGGCGATGCTGTTGGCGAGGAGAATGGTGTTGGCCGGGCGGGTCAGCCAGCGTTGCAGCTCCGGGTCGGCGTCCAGGCGTTGCTGCTGGCCCAGTGGTTCATGCTCGGTATGCGCAACATGCAGGGCACGCACCAGCAGGCGCTTGTCGTCGCTGAGCAGGGCGTAGCCCTGGCCAACCCAGTCCGGCAGCCGCCAACTGTCGGCCAGCGCGCGGCACAGCGGCAGCAGCCGGGTGCCGAGCAGTTCCTCTTCGACCTCGCTGCTGCAGCGGCCCAGGCCGTAGACCTGGCGCTGCCAGCTCTCCATCAGCTCCGGTCTTGCGGTCGCCAGCGCCCACAGCGGCGCGAGGGTGAACAGACTGCCCCAGTGAATTTCCTGCCAGAGTCGCGCCAGGCGATTGGCGAACAGGCCGCTGGCCTGCTGCATGGCATGGCGGCTGATCAGCAGCAGCTGGTTCAGCGCGCGCGGCATCTGCGCCTCGGGCACCGCGGGGAGGCTGTCGAGCAACTGGCTGGCGCGACTCAGGCCCAGGCGGTTGAGCGCAACTTCCAGGCTTTCCGCCGGATTGTCCCTGGCGCTCTGTGCCCGGTTGGCTTCGCGCAGGATGGCGAACGCCAGCGTTGGCGCGTCCTGCAGCAGGTCGGCGATCTCTCGGATCGAGCGCCGGCTATCGTTCAACGCACGGCGAATGTCATCGCGCTGCTCCAGCGGAACCGGTAAAGGCAGATCTTCCAACTGATCGAGCCAGGCCTTGAGACGCTCTGGATGAAGCATTTGCTTTGACATGCGTGAGGCGCCGAACTGGTTTTTAGTGTTTTCGGCCTATAGTCTTGCCCGAAATCTCCGATAACAACAGGGAGGCGGGAAACATGCCTCCCTTTCTGTTCACCGTTTCAGTCCGGTCCCCATGGCAAAAATCATCGGCATCATCGTTCTCATGGCCAGCGTACTCGGCGGCTACATGCTCTCCGGCGGCAAGATCGCGGCCATCATTCAGCCGTTCGAGGTGCTGATCATCGGCGGCGCCGCGCTGGGTGCATTCCTTCAGGCGAACCCCGGCAGCACCTTCATGACCGTGCTGAAGAAGGCGCCGAAGATGTTCGGCAACCGCTTCACCCACACCTTCTACCTGGAGGTGCTGGGCATGCTTTATGAAGTGCTCAACAAGAGCCGTCGTGAAGGCATGATGGCCATCGAGGCCGATGTCGAGGACCCGGCCGCCAGCCCGATCTTCAGCAAGTACCCCGCGGTGCTCAAGGACGAACGCATGACGGCGTATGTCTGCGATTACCTGCGCATCATGTCCTCCGGCAACATGGCGCCCCACGAGCTGGAAGGCCTGTTCGACATGGAGCTGGGCAGCCTGAAGGAAGATCTGGAACACCCGGCCCATGCCGTGACCCGCGTCGCCGACGCCCTGCCGGGCTTCGGTATCGTTGCCGCGGTCCTGGGTATCGTGATCACCATGGCCCTGCTCGGCCAGGGTAGCCAGGCCGAGATCGGCCACCACGTCGCCGCAGCGCTGGTGGGTACCTTCCTCGGTATTCTCGCGGCCTACGGCTTTGTCGGTCCGCTGGCCAACGCCCTGGAGCATGACGCCAAGGAAGAGCTGAACCTTTACGAGTCGATCAAGGCCTGCCTGGTGGCGTCCGCCTCCGGCATGCCGCCGTCGCTGGCCGTCGAGTTCGGCCGCAAGGTGCTGCTGCCGGCGCACCGTCCCAGCTTCAGTGAGCTGGAACAGGCGGTACGTGGGCGCTAAGCATGGATAACAACCAGCCGATCATCGTCAAGCGCATCAAGCGCTATGCCGCCGGCCACCATGGCGGTGGCTGGAAGATCGCCTTCGCCGACTTCGCCACCGCCATGATGGCGTTCTTCCTGGTGCTCTGGCTGCTGTCCTCGGCCACGCCGGAGCAGAAGAAGGCCATCTCCGGCTACTTCCAGGACCCCATCGGTTTCACCGAGAGTGCCAGCCCCTATGTCATCGACCTGGGTGGCACGCCGACGCCGGCGCCGGACAAGACCCTGAACCCGCAGATCCAGGCCCAGCCGGACGCCGACGAGACGCGGATCAACCCGGACGAGAATGCCAAGATCACCGAGCAACAGGCCCAGGACGTCGCCGAGCAGGTGGAAAAGGAACGTCTGGAGCTGTTGCTGCAGGAGTTGCAGAACAAGGTCGACGAGAACCCGACCCTGAAGCGCTTCAAGGACCAGATCCTCTTCGAGATCACCCAGGACGGCCTGCGCATCCAGATCGTCGACTCGGACAACCGGCCGATGTTCGACCTGGGCAGCGCGCGCCTGCAGCCGTACTTCGAGGACATCCTGCTGGCGCTGGCCGAGACCATCAAGCAGGTGCCGAACAAGATCAGCATCAGCGGTCACACCGATGCCAAGCCCTACGCCGGCAACGGCGAGTTCGGCAACTGGGAGTTGTCAGCCAACCGCGCCAACGCCGCACGCCGTGCGCTGGAGGCCGGCGGCTACCCGGTAGACCAGATCGCCCGCGTGGTGGGGTACGCCTCTTCCGCGCTGTTCGACCGTGACAAGCCGCTCAACCCGGTGAACCGCCGCATCGACATCATCGTCCTGACCAAGAAGGCCCAGCGGGCCATCGAGGGACAGGATGGCGGGACGCAGAAGCTGCCCGAGGGTGCTGCTCCGGTCGCGCCGGGCGCCGCTCCGGCCCAGCCGGCAGCCGGGCAGGGTGACCCGCTGCCGCCGGACCAGCTCAAGCAGAAGCTCAACCTGTTCGACGACGGCGGCACGCTGAAGCTCGACGAGCTGAACAAGCAGCAGTAAGAACGCAGAAGGCCAGCTGAAAAGCTGGCCTTTTTCTTTGCGCCATCTGCACGGCCAGGCGGCGGATAACGCTTGAGGCGTTATGCGCCCTACAGATCGTTTAGTACGTGTCTTCCGGCAGGCTGGCGAGAATGTGCCGATAGCTGTTCATCCGCTGCGGTGAGATACGCCCGTCTTCCAGCGCCTTGAGCAGGGCGCAGCCCGGTTCGCGGTCGTGCTTGCAGTCGCGGAAGCGACAGCGGCCGAGCAGGTCGTGGAACTCGATGAAGCCCGCTTCCACGTCATCGCGGCTGACATGGCCGAGGCCGAATTCGCGGATGCCCGGGGAGTCGATCAGGTCGCCGCCGGCGGGGAAGTGGAACAGCCGCGCGGTGGTCGTGGTGTGGGTGCCCTTGCCGGTGACTTCCGAGAGGTCGCCGACACGGGTGTCGACGCCCGGCAGCAGCGCGTTCACCAGCGAGGACTTGCCCACGCCCGACTGACCGACGAACACGCTGACGTGCTCGTTCAGTGCGGCGCGCAGGGCGTCCAGTGCCAGGCCGTTGGCGGCCGAGACCTCCAGCAGCGGGTAGCCCAGCTCGCGGTAGGTGCCCAGCAGCGAGTCGAGGAAGGGGGCATTGTCCTCGTCGATCAGGTCGGCCTTGTTCAGCAGCAACAGCGGCTTGATGCCCGCGTGCTCGGCAGCCACCAGGTAGCGGTCGATCAGGTTGGCGTGGGGCTCGGGGCGCGGTGCGAATACGATGACGATGCGGTCGACGTTGGCCGCCACGGGCTTGAGCACGCCGCGCATGTCCGGGCGGCGCAGCTCGGAGGTGCGGGGCAGCTGCGCGACGATCACGCCGATGCCCTGGTTGCCCGGGCGCCAGACCACCTGGTCGCCGGTCACCAGCGGTGGCAGGTTGGCGCGCAGGTGGCAGCGGAACACCTGGCCGGCGGCGTCGCCGTCCTGGGCTTCGACTTCCACCTGCACACCGAAGTGAGCGATCACCTGGCCGGTCTGTTCCGGGCCGAGGTCGCCGCCTTCCAGTTCTTCCAGGGCGCGAGACTCTCGCTTCGCCGCGCGCGCGGCGCGTTCTTCCTGGACTTTTTCGATCCGCCAGCTCTGCCGGCGGGTGAGGTGACGCTTGGCCATAGGGTATCCACAGGGAAAATCGCGGCGGAGTTTAGCATGCGGCGGCGTGCTTCCCGCTAAACTAGAGGGCTGAGCTGAGGAGCCCCATCATGCAGAACCCGCAGAACCTGATCTGGATCGACCTGGAAATGACCGGGCTGGACCCGGACAAGGACGTCATCATCGAGATGGCGACCATCGTCACCGACAGTGACCTGAACATCCTCGAGGAAGGCCCGGTGATCGCCGTGCACCAGAGCGAGGAGCTGCTCGCCGGCATGGACGAGTGGAACACCCGGCAGCACGGCCAGTCCGGCCTGACCCAGCGCGTGCGCGAAAGCACCATCTCCGCCGCCGAAGCCGAAGCCATGACTATCGCCTTCCTGGAAAAGTGGGTGCCCAAGCGCAGCTCGCCGATCTGCGGCAACAGCATCTGCCAGGACCGCCGCTTCCTCTACCGCCACATGCCGAAGCTGGAAGGCTACTTCCACTACCGCAACCTGGACGTCTCCACCCTCAAGGAGCTGGCCGCGCGCTGGGCGCCTGCGGTGCGCGACGGTTTCAAGAAAGGCAACACCCACCTGGCGCTGGACGACATCCGCGAGTCCATTGCCGAGCTGCGTTACTACCGCGAGCACTTCATCAAGCTGTAACCACGGTGCCTCATGTCCGAGGCCGTAGCTGTAGGAGCGAGCTTGCTCGCGAACCAGACCCGCTGCGAGGCTGTTCGCGAGCAAGCTCGCTCCTACAAAAAGCCTTAGGCGCCGTGCCGGTGCAGCGCCCAGGTCACATGCTCGCGCACCAGTTCCGACGGGAACTCCCGCCGCGCGCGCAGCGCCTCGATCACCGGAATGGTCGACGGCGCATTGCCCAGCCCCACGGCCAGGTTGCGCAGCCAGCGCTCGTAACCGGCGCGTCTTAGCGGCGAGCCCTCGGTGCGGCTGAGGAATTCTTCTTCCGTCCACAGGAACAGCTCCGCCAGCGCGGCGTTGTCCAGGCTGTGGCGTGGCTGGAAGTCGCCCTGGTCGGTGGCGCGGGAGAAGCGGTTCCACGGGCAGACCATCTGGCAGTCGTCGCAGCCGAACACGCGGTTGCCGATCAGCGGGCGCAGGTCTTCGGGGATCGGGCCCTTCAATTCGATGGTCAGGTAGGAAATGCAGCGCCGCGCATCCAGCACATAGGGCGCCACGAAGGCGGCGGTGGGGCAGATGTCCATGCAGGCCGTGCAGCGTCCGCAGTGCTCCGTGCCGTGGGGCTCGTCCACCGGTAGCGGCAGGTCGGTGAACAGCTCCCCGAGGAAGAAGTAGCTGCCGGCCTTGCGGTTGAGCACCAGGGTGTTCTTGCCGATCCAGCCCAGGCCCGATTGCTCGGCGATGGCCTTCTCCAGCACCGGCGCACTGTCGACGAAGGCGCGGAAGCCGAACGGACCAATCTGCTGCTGGATGCGCTCGGCCAGTTGCTGCAGGCGCTTGCGGATCAGCTTGTGGTAGTCGCGGCCCAGGGCGTAGCGCGACACATAGGCCTTCTCCGGATCGCCCAGGACCTGCGCCATGCGCGTATCGCCGGGCAGGTAGTCCATGCGCAGCGATACGACCCGTAGCGTACCGGGCACCAGTTCGTCGGGCCGCCAGCGCTTGCTGCCGTGGGCGCCCATGTAGTCCATCTCGCCGTGGTAGCCCGCCTCCAGCCAGCGTTGCAAGTGCTCGCCATGCGCTTCCAGGTCCAGCCCGCTGATGCCGACCTGCTGGAAGCCGAGTTCGCGCCCCCAGTCCTTGATGGAGAGGGCGAGGTCGGCATAGTCGAGTGTTGAATCGTGCATGGAAGGCGAGAAAGCGAAGTCCGGGTGCGTATAATTCTGCCAGACCTTGCCGGCGTCGGCCCGTCCGTACGCCAAGGCGACACATTCTGCCGCCCGGAACCGCGATGACTGCCCACGACGAACTGCCCCTTGATCTGTACAGCGCCCAGCAGGTACGCGACCTTGACGCGCGCCTGATCGCCGCCGGCACGCCCGGCTTCGAGCTGATGCGCCGCGCCGCGCATGCCGCCTGGCGCGCCCTGCGCCGCCAATGGCCGGATGCCGGCGAAATCACCGTGCTGGCCGGCCATGGCAACAACGCCGGCGACGGCTATCTGATCGCTGCCCTGGCCTTGCGCGCCGGCTGGCGTGTACGCGTGCTGGCGGCGGGCGATGTCTCCCGCCTGTCCGGCGATGCGGCTTCGGCCCATGGCGAAGCGCGCTCGGTCGGCGTGGATATCGAGACCTGGAGTGATCGCGCCGAGCTGCGCGGTGTGCTGGTAGACGCGTTGCTGGGCACCGGTCTGGGCGGCGAGGTGCGCGAGCCTTATGCCTCTGTGATTGCTGCGATCAATGCCAGCGGGCTACCGGTGCTGGCTGTGGACATTCCCTCCGGTCTGAGTGCCGACACCGGGCAGGTGCTGGGTTGCGCGGTGAATGCCGACCTGACCGTGACCTTCATCGGCCTCAAGCTCGGCCTGTTCACCGGCAATGGTCCCGATCAATGCGGCGAGCTGGCTTTCGACGGGCTCGATGCCGATCCTGCGCTGATTTCCGAGGACGGCGTGGCGCGCCGTCTCGCTCCGGTCTCGCTGGCTCGCCTGGCTGCGCGCCCGAAGGCCGCGCACAAGGGGCTGTTCGGCCACGCCTTGGTGATCGGTGGTGATACCGGTATGGGCGGCGCCGTGCTGCTGGCCGCCGAGAGCGCGCTGCGCTGCGGTGCCGGGTTGGTGTCGCTGGCGACCCGTGCCGCTCACGTACCCGCTGCACTGGCTCGCCGGCCTGAGCTGATGGCGCGTGGCGTCTCTTCTTCCGCTGAGCTGCTGCGCGTCGCCGAGCGTGCCGATGTGCTGGTGGTCGGCCCCGGTGTCGGCCGCGAAGCCTGGGGGCGCGTGCTGGTCAGCGCCGCCGCGAGCCTGGAGCGCCGACAGGTGTGGGATGCCGATGCGCTCAACCTGCTGGCCGAAGGCCTGGTCGCTCGTCCGGCCGGCGACTGGGTGATCACCCCCCACCCGGCTGAGGCGGCGCGCCTGCTGGGCCTCTCCACCGCCGAGGTCCAGGCCGACCGGCCGAAAGCCGCGCACGCGTTGGCGCAGCGCTACCAGGCGGTAGCCGTGCTCAAGGGCGTCGGTAGTCTGGTCGCCTCTCCGGATGGTCGGCTGGCGCTGTGCAATCACGGGCATCCCGCCATGGCGGGCGCCGGGTTGGGGGATGTGCTGTCCGGCATCCTCGGTGCGCTGCTGGCGCAGCGGGTGCCTGCTTTCGAAGCAGCGTGCCTGGCAGTCTGGCTGCATGCCCGCGCTGGCGAGTCGCTTGGCGCGCAAGGGCGCGGCCTGGCTGCCGCCGATCTGATTCCTGCCGTTCGTCAGTTGCTCGAGGAGCTGTCGCCATGCCTGAACTGAATCTGTTCGCCGACGGCGAAGAGGCCATGGTCGATCTCGGCCGCCGGATTGCCGAAGCGACCGGTGGACACGGGGTGATCTACCTGCATGGCGACCTGGGAGCGGGCAAGACCACGTTGTCGCGCGGCATTCTGCGGGGATTGGGCCATGGCGGCTCGGTAAAAAGCCCGACCTTTACCCTGGTCGAGCCCTACGAAATCGGCGATCTGCGCGCCTTCCACTTCGATCTCTACCGCCTCGCCGACCCGGAGGAACTGGAGTTCCTGGGCATCCGCGACTACTTCGAAGGCGATGCCTTGTGCCTGATCGAGTGGGCAGAGCGCGGCAAAGGCATTTTGCCAAAGGCCGACATGGACATTACCATTGTTCCGCATGCGGGCGGACGCATGCTGCGCCTCGACCCGCACGGAACACGGGGCGAAGCCTGGTGTGCCGCCCTGGCCACGGGAGCATAGAAAAAAGATGGGTTGGGGGTTGCGCCTTCGGGCGTTGTTTATCGGGGTGTCCGTTCTGCTGGCATTCGTTGCCGGTGAGGTTTCTGCCGCCACGCAAATCAAGAGCGTGCGCATCTGGCGCGCGCCGGACAACACACGCCTGGTGTTCGATCTGTCCGGTCCCGTGCAGCACAGTCTGTTCACCCTGAGTGCGCCCAACCGCATCGTCGTCGACATCAACGGCGCGCAAATGTCCGCCGCCCTCGACAAGCTCAAGCTCGGCAATACGCCGATCACCGCAATGCGTTCTGCCCAGCGCTCGCCCACCGACCTGCGCCTGGTGCTGGACCTGAAGAACGCGGTCACGCCCAAGAGCTTCGTGCTGCCGCCGAACCAGCAGTACGGCAACCGCCTGGTCGTCGATCTCTATGACCAGGGCGCCGACATCGCCCCGGACGTCCCCGCGACCCCGACCCCCAGCGTGCCCGCCACGCCGGTCAGCCCGGCGCAGTCGGTCGCCAAGATTCCCGCGCCCAGCAGTGGCGGCAAGCGCGACGTCGTGATTGCCATCGACGCCGGCCACGGCGGCGAAGACCCCGGCGCCCTCGGTCCGAACGGTCTGCACGAGAAGAACATCACCCTGTCGATCGCCCGCGAACTGCAGCGGCAGATCAACCAGATGAAGGGCTTCCGTGCCGAACTGACGCGCACCGGCGACTACTTCATTCCGTTGCGCAACCGCACCGTGATCGCCCGCAAGAAGGGCGCGGACCTGTTTGTCTCCATCCACGCCGACGCCGCGCCCAGCCGCAGCGCCTTCGGGGCCTCGGTATTCGCCCTGTCCGACCGTGGCGCAACGTCCGAGACTGCGCGCTGGCTGGCTGACACGGAAAACCGTTCCGACCTCATCGGCGGCGACGGCGGCGTGAATCTCGACGACAAGGACAAGATGCTCGCCGGCGTGCTGCTCGACCTGTCGATGACCGCCACCATGTCTTCCAGCCTGGACGTCGGCCACAAAGTGCTGACCAGCGTCGGTCGCGTCACCCCGCTGCACAAGCGCCGCGTGGAACAGGCCGGCTTCATGGTGCTGAAGTCCCCGGATATCCCGTCGATCCTGGTGGAAACCGGCTTCATCTCCAACCCGAACGAGTCTGCCAAGCTGGCCAGCGGCTCGCACCAGCAGGCGTTGGCGCGCTCCATCGCCGCCGGCGTGCGCCAGTACTTCGTGCAGACCCCGCCGCCGGGCACCTACATCGCCTCGCTGCGCGATGGTGGCCAACTGGCTTCCGGCCCGCGTGAGTATGTGGTGCGCAGTGGCGACAGCCTGGCGATGGTTGCCAGCCGCTTCGACGTCAGCACGGCCTCGATCCGCAGCGCCAACTCGCTCAAGAGCGACGAACTGAAGATTGGTCAGGTGCTGAAGATCCCGGGCACCTCCCTGGCGTCGCAGCAATGAGTGACGTTCGCCGAATCCAGCTGCTCACTCCGCGGCTGGCGAACCAGATCGCGGCCGGCGAAGTGGTCGAGCGACCCGCGTCGGTCATCAAGGAACTGCTGGAAAACTGCCTGGACGCCGGCGCCAAGCGCATCGACATCGAGGTCGAGCAGGGCGGCGTCAAGCTGCTGCGCGTGCGCGACGATGGCAGTGGCATTCCTGCCGACGACCTGCCTCTGGCCCTGGCGCGCCACGCCACCAGCAAGATCCGCGAGCTGGAAGACCTGGAACGGGTGATGAGCCTGGGCTTCCGTGGCGAAGCGCTGGCCTCGATCAGCTCCGTCTCGCGCCTGACCCTGACCTCCCGTACCGCCGACGCCGAGCAGGCCTGGCAGGTGGAAGTCGAGGGCCGTGACATGGAGTCCACGGTGAAGCCGGCGGCCCACCCGGTAGGCACCAGCATCGAAGTGCGCGATCTGTTCTTCAATACTCCGGCGCGCCGCAAGTTCCTGCGCGCCGAGAAGACCGAGTTCGATCACCTGCAGGAAGTCATCAAGCGTCTGGCGCTGGCGCGCTTCGACGTGGCTTTCCACCTGCGGCACAACGGCAAGACCATCCTTTCGCTGCACGAAGCGAAGGACGAAGCCTCCCGCGCTCGCCGCGTGGGCGCGGTCTGCAGCACCGGCTTCCTCGAGCAGGCGTTGCCCATCGAAGTGGAGCGCAACGGCCTGCATTTGTGGGGTTGGGTCGGTCTTCCGACCTTTTCCCGCAGCCAGCCGGACCTGCAGTATTTCTACGTGAACGGCCGCATGGTGCGCGACAAGCTGGTCGCCCACGCCGTGCGCCAGGCGTACCGCGACGTGCTGTACAACGGCCGTCATCCGACCTTCGTGCTGTTCTTCGAGGTCGACCCGTCGGTGGTGGACGTCAACGTCCATCCGACCAAGCATGAAGTGCGCTTCCGCGACAGCCGCATGGTCCACGACTTCCTCTACGGCACCTTGCACCGGGCGCTGGCGGAAGTGCGTCCGGACGACCAGCTGGCGCCGCCTGGAGCGACCACCTTGACCGTGCCGCGCCCGACCGGCGCTGAGGCTGGCGAGTTCGGTCCGCAGGGGGAGATGCGCCTGTCCGAGACCGTGCTGGAAGCCCCGGCCGCTGCGCGAGCCTGGCAGCCGAGCCCGTCTTCGAGTGGGTCCGGTGGCAGTGGTGGCTACAGCTACCAGCCGACGCGCCCGGATCTGCCGCCAATCCAGGAGGCCCAGGGCGCCTACAAGGCCTATTTCGCGCCGCTGCCCGATCAGGTGCCCCAGGCCCTGCCGGAAAGCAGTCAGGACGTGCCGCCGCTGGGCTATGCGCTAGCGCAGCTCAAGGGCATCTACATCCTCTCGGAAAATGCCCACGGCCTGGTGCTGGTGGACATGCATGCCGCCCACGAGCGGATCATGTACGAACGCCTGAAGACCGCCATGGCCAGCGAAGGCCTGCGCGGCCAGCCGCTGCTGGTGCCCGAATCCATCGCCGTCAGCGAGCGAGAGGCGGACTGCGCGGAAGAGCATGGCGCCTGGTTCTCCAGGCTCGGCTTCGAACTGCAACGGCTCGGCCCGGAGACCCTGGCGATCCGACAGATTCCCGCGCTGCTCAAGCAGGCGGAGGCCACCCAGCTGGTGCGAGACGTGCTTGCCGACCTGCTGGAGTACGGCACCAGCGACCGCATCCAGGCGCATCTCAACGAGTTGCTCGGCACCATGGCCTGCCACGGCGCCGTGCGCGCCAATCGCCGCCTGACGTTGCCGGAGATGAACGGCCTGCTACGCGACATGGAAGTGACCGAGCGCAGCGGCCAGTGCAACCACGGACGGCCGACCTGGACGCAGCTGGGGCTCGACGAACTGGACAAGCTGTTCCTGCGTGGACGTTGATTTTCGTAAGCTTGCGTTCAGGAAAGTGCAGTAAACTGCACGCCAATCGATTCAGCAGCACGCAATAACCAGCAGTGCGTAACAACGAGTCCCTGATGTCCCTGCCTCCCGCGATATTCCTCATGGGCCCCACCGCCGCCGGCAAGACCGACCTGGCGCTGGAGCTGGCGCGTCTGCTGCCGGTGGAGCTGATCAGCGTGGATTCGGCGCTGATCTACCGTGGCATGGACATCGGCACCGCCAAGCCGCCCCGTGAGGTGTTGGAGGCTTTCCCGCACCGCCTGATCGACATCCGTGACCCCAGCGAGGCTTATTCGGCGGCGGAATTTCGCGCCGACGCCCTGGTGGCCATGGCCGAGATCACCGCGGCCGGGAAGATCCCGCTGCTGGTGGGTGGCACCATGTTGTATTTCAAGGCGTTGCTGGAAGGCCTGGCCGACATGCCCAGCGCCGACCCCGCCGTGCGTGCTGAGCTGGAAGGCCTGGCCGCCGCCGAAGGCTGGGGTGCCCTGCACGAAGAGCTGGCCCGCGTTGATCCGGAGTCGGCTGCGCGTATCCATCCCAATGACCCCCAGCGACTTGTCCGGGCCCTCGAGGTGTACCGCGTCAGCGGTATGTCCATGACTGCACACCGCCTTCGCCAGGCGAGTGAAAATGCGGGTCTCGGCGCGCAAGGCGGTGGACAATTACCGTATACTGTGGCTCATCTGGCGATCGCGCCTCTGCAGCGCCAGGTGTTGCACGAGCGTATCGCGCAACGTTTTGACCAGATGCTGGAACAGGGCTTCATCGCCGAGGTCGAACGCCTTCGCGCAAGGAGTGACTTGCACGTGGGGCTACCGTCCATAAGAGCGGTGGGTTACCGACAGGTATGGGATTACCTCGAGGGCAAACTGTCCTACGCTGAGATGGTGGAGCGCGGCGTCATCGCCACGCGGCAGCTGGCCAAGCGCCAGTTCACCTGGCTCCGCAGCTGGAGCGATCTACACTGGTTGGACAGTCAGGCAAGCGACAATTTGCCGCGTGCCTTGAAATACTTTGAGGCGGTCTCCATATAGGCTCGAGACCTTAATTCCGGCCGTCTATCCTTGGGGTTCAGGACGGCGTTAAGCCAAATTCGACTACTACTAAATCAGTTTTTTACCCTTACAAGGAGTGCGGCATATGTCAAAAGGGCATTCGCTACAAGACCCTTACCTCAATACCCTGCGCAAAGAACGCGTTCCGGTTTCCATCTACCTGGTCAACGGCATCAAGCTGCAGGGTCAGATCGAATCCTTCGACCAGTTCGTCATCCTGCTGAAGAACACTGTCAGCCAGATGGTCTACAAACACGCCATTTCCACCGTGGTTCCCAGCCGCCCCGTGCGCCTGCCCACCGGTGATCAACCGGCCGAGCCGGGAAACGTTTGACGGGAGTCCGCCTTGTTCTTTGAGCGCCCGGGTGGTGGGGAACGGGCCATTCTGGTCCATCTGGAAGGTCAGGACCCCGAGGCGCGCGAAGACCCGCAGGAATTCCAGGAGCTGGCCCGTTCGGCAGGCGCGGAATCGGTTGCTTTCGTCAGCATTTC
Source organism: Pseudomonas nicosulfuronedens (assembly GCF_005877905.1). Taxonomy (GTDB): domain Bacteria; phylum Pseudomonadota; class Gammaproteobacteria; order Pseudomonadales; family Pseudomonadaceae; genus Pseudomonas; species Pseudomonas nicosulfuronedens. The sequence goes on from NZ_SWDV01000019.1 coordinate 106,172, forward strand.
GCGCCATCAACCCTCAGCCAAGTACCTGATCGGCAGCGGCAAGGTCGAAGAGTTGCACGACCTCGTCCACGCCGAGAAGGTCGAGCTGATCATCTTCAATCACACCCTCACGCCGAGCCAGGAGCGTAACCTCGAGCGAGCGCTCGAGTGTCGCGTGCTCGATCGTACGGGTCTGATCCTCGACATCTTCGCCCAGCGCGCCCGCACCCATGAGGGCAAGCTGCAGGTGGAGCTCGCCCAGCTGGAACACATGAGCACGCGTCTGGTGCGCGGCTGGACTCACCTTGAGCGCCAGAAAGGCGGTATCGGCCTGCGTGGCCCGGGTGAAACCCAGCTGGAAACCGACCGCCGCCTGCTGCGTGGGCGCATCCGCCAGATCAAGTCGCGCCTGGAAAAGGTCCGCAGCCAGCGCGAGCAGGCTCGTCGTGGCCGTCGCCGAGCAGAGATCCCAGCGGTGTCCCTGGTGGGTTACACCAACGCCGGCAAGTCCACGCTGTTCAATGCGCTGACTACTTCCGAGGTCTACGCGGCCGACCAGTTGTTCGCCACCCTCGACCCGACCCTGCGCCGTCTGGAGCTGGATGACGTCGGTCCGATCGTGCTGGCCGATACCGTAGGCTTCATTCGCCACCTGCCGCACAAGCTGGTGGAGGCGTTTCGGGCTACCTTGGAAGAGTCCAGCAACTCCGACCTGCTGTTGCACGTGATCGACTCCCACGAGCCGGATCGTGATGCGCAGATCGAGCAGGTGCTGGCGGTGCTCAAGGAAATCGGCGCGAACGAGTTGCCGATGCTCGAGGTGTACAACAAGATCGACCTGCTGCCGGACTTGCAGCCGATGATCCAGCGCGACGAACTGGGCAAGCCGGTGCGAGTCTGGCTGTCGGCGCGGGAATCGCGCGGGCTGGAGCTGCTGGAGCAGGCGGTCGCCGAGTTGCTGGGGGAGGACATGTTCGTGGGAACGCTCTGCCTGCCACAGCGCCTGGGACGACTCCGGGCTCAGTTCTTCGAGCTGGGTGCGGTACAGTCGGAGAATCACGACGAACAAGGACGCGCCGTTTTGCAGGTTCGCCTGCCGCGTGTCGAGTTGAACCGCATGGTGAGCCGCGAAGGCTGGCAGCCGGCGGAGTTCATTGCGCAACACACTTTGCAATAAAGCCCGGCACACTGTTTTTGGCAGGGTAAGGGGCATTCGGTAGCATAGGTGGGCGCGCCGTAGGCGCGTTTTCGCGTTATCAGATGGAGAGCGCTATGGCTTGGAATGAGCCGGGTGACAACTCGAACAAGAACGACCAGGACCCCTGGGGTGGACGCCGTGGTGGTGGTCGCCAGGGCCCGCCTGATCTGGATGAGGCCTTCCGCAAGCTGCAAGACAGCCTGAACGGAATTTTCGGCAAACCCAAGCGCGGCAGTGGTTCGGGCGGTGGCGGCAGTGGCCGGGGCGGTAGCCTCGGTCTGTTCGGCATCGGCCTGGCGATCCTCGCCGTGCTGTGGCTGTACAACGCCATCTACGTCGTGGATGAGCAGGAGCAGGCGGTGATCCTGCGCTTCGGCCAGTACCACGACACCGTGGGCCCCGGCCTGAACATCTACTTCCCGCCGATCGACAAGAAGTTCCAGGAGAACGTCACCCGCGAGCGTGCTTACAGCAAGCAGGGTCAGATGCTCACCGAGGACGAGAACATCGTCGAGGTTCCGCTGACCGTGCAGTACAAGGTCAGCAACCTGAAGGACTTCGTGCTCAACGTCGACCAGCCGGAAGTGAGCCTGCAGCACGCCACCGAAAGCGCCCTGCGCCACGTGGCCGGCTCCACCACCATGGACAAGATCCTCACCGAGGGCCGTGAACAGATGGCCACCGAGGTGCGTGATCGTCTGCAGCGTTTCCTCGATACCTACAAGACCGGTATCACGGTGACTCAGGTGAATATCCAGAGCGCCGCCGCGCCGCGTGAAGTACAGGAAGCGTTCGACGACGTGATCCGTGCCCGCGAGGACGAGCAGCGTGAGAAGAACCAGGCCGAAGCCTACGCCAACGGCGTGGTGCCTGAAGCCCGTGGTCAGGCCCAGCGCATCATCGAGGAAGCCAATGGCTACCGCGATGAAGTGGTCTCCCGCGCCCAGGGTGAGGCGGATCGCTTCACCAAGCTGGCCAGCGAGTACCACAAGTCGCCGGATGTCACCCGTCAGCGTCTGTATCTGGACACCATGCAGGATGTCCTGAGCCAGACCAGCAAGGTGCTGGTCACCGGCCAGCAAGGTCAGAACAACCTGATCTACCTGCCGCTGGACAAGATGATGGATGGCCGTGGTTCGGCAGCTCCGAGCGCCGCGCCCAGCGCGAGCAGCAGCACGCCGGATATCGGTTCGCGGGTCGCCAGCGACCTGCAGCAGCGTGACACGCGTACCCGGGAGAGCCGCTGATGAGTAACAAGTCCCTGATCGCCCTCATCGCGGGTGTGGTGGTTGCTGTTGCCGTCTGGAGCAGCGTCTACGTGGTGCAGCAGACCGAGCGCGCCGTCATGCTGCGCTTCGGTCGCGTGGTCGAGCCAGACGTGAAGCCTGGCTTGCACTTCAAGATCCCGTACGTCAACACGGTGCGCAAGTTCGACGGCCGCCTGCTGACCCTGGATTCGCCGACCCAGCGCTTCCTGACGCTGGAGAAGAAAGCGGTGATGGTCGACGCCTACGCCAAGTGGCGCGTCTCCGATGCCGAGCGCTTCTACACTGCGACTTCCGGCATGAAGCAGATCGCCGACGAGCGTCTGTCCCGTCGTCTGGAAGCCGGTCTGCGTGATCAGTTCGGCAAGCGCACCCTGCACGAAGTGGTGTCGGGTGAGCGTGATGCGCTGATGGGCGATATCACCGCTTCGCTGAACCGCATGGCGCAGAAGGAGCTGGGCATCGAGGTGGTCGACGTTCGCGTCAAGGCCATCGACCTGCCCAAGGAAGTGAACCGTAGCGTGTTCGAGCGGATGAGCACCGAGCGTGAGCGGGAAGCCCGCGAGCACCGCGCCAAGGGTCGCGAACTGGCCGAGGGTATCCGCGCGGATGCCGACCGTCAGCGTCGTGTATTGCTGGCCGAGGCTTATCGCGAGTCGGAAGAGACCCGTGGTGATGGCGATGCGAAGGCGGCGGCGATCTATGCCAAGGCCTACACCGCCGATCCGGAGTTCTACGCTTTCACTCGCAGCCTCAAGGCTTACCGCGAAAGCTTTGCAGACAAGAAGGACGTGCTGGTGCTCGATCCGAGCAACGAGTTCTTCCGCTATCTGGAAAAAGCTAAACCGTAAGTCAAAGTCTCCGGCGGGCGGCAGCGCCCGCCGGAGAAATCGTGTTATCATGGGTCAGCCGGGAAATCCCGGCTTTTTTGCGTCCGCGAGAATGATGTACGAGAGCCATGTGGCAGGAATTGGGCAAGGCGTTCTGTCTGTTGCTGGTGCTGGAAGGCATCCTTCCATTCCTGTACCCGCGTGGCTGGCGCGACGCCGTGAGCGGGCTCGGACGCCTTGGCGACCGCAGTCTGAGACTCATCGGGCTGGGCAGCATGCTGCTCGGCACCGTCCTTCTTTACTGCATTCATTGAAGTGCCGCCCGGCCTAAAAAAGGAGAGAGGCGACATGGCAACGGTAGACCGCTGGCTGCTGCCAGATGGAATCGAAGAAGTGCTGCCACCGGAGGCGGCTCGCGTTGAAGCAGCCCGCCGTCAGGTGCTGGATCTGTTCCAGCGCTGGGGTTACGAGTTCGTCGTCACCCCGCATATCGAATACCTGGAATCCCTGCTGACCGGTGCCGGCCAGGATCTGGACCTGCGTACCTTCAAGGTCACCGATCCGGCTTCCGGCCGTCTGATGGGTTTCCGTGCGGACATCACCCCGCAAGTGGCGCGCATGGATGCCCATAGCCTGCGTCGCGAAGGCCCGAATCGCCTGTGCTACGCCGGCAGTGTGCTGCATGCCCGTCCGCGTGCGCTGGCCACTTCGCGCAGCCCGATCCAGCTGGGTGCCGAACTCTACGGCAACACCGGTTCGGCCGGTGACGTCGAAGTCATCAGCCTGCTGCTCGACATGCTCGAAATGGCTCAGGTGCCGGATGTGCACATGGACCTCGGGCATGTCGGTATCTACCGTGGCCTGGCCCAGGCAGCCGGCCTGTCCGGCGAGGTCGAGCAACTGCTGTTCGACGCCCTGCAGCGCAAGGCCGTGGACGAAGTCGCGGCACTGACCGAAGGCCTGCCGAGCGAGCTCGCCGGCATGCTTCGCGCCCTCGCTGAACTGTGTGGCAGCCGTGAAGTGCTGGAGCAAGCGCGCGAGGTGCTCGCTGGCGCTCCGGCCAACGTTCAGGCGGCGCTTGCTGACCTGACCGCCATCGCTGACTCGCTGGCGGCGCGTTTCCCGCAGTTGCCGCTGTACTTCGACCTGGGCGAGCTGCGCGGTTATCACTATCACACGGGCGTGGTGTTTGCCGCGTTCGTGCCCGGGGTTGGCGAGTCCATCGCCCAGGGCGGTCGTTACGACGATATCGGCGCCGATTTCGGCCGTGCGCGTCCGGCTACCGGTTTCTCTACTGACCTCAAGACCCTGGTCACTCTTGGTCGCGCCCAGCTCGACGAGCCGCGCACCGGAGTCTGGGCGCCGGCCGATGGCGCTGGCTTGTGGCAGGCGGTGCAGCAGTTGCGCCGTCAGGGTGTGCGCGTGGTACAGGCGCTGCCCGGGCAGGATGCGGCTTCGGCTTCCGAAGCGGGCTGCGACCAGCAATTGCTGGTTCGCGATGGCAATTGGCAGGTGGCAGCGCTCTGAGGCGCGCCACTTCGAGTTTCTGCCGGCCGCGGCCGGCACCGAACATCCACGATGGGGACAAGAGTTATGGGTAAGAATGTCGTAGTCCTGGGCACCCAGTGGGGTGATGAGGGCAAAGGCAAGATCGTCGACCTGCTGACCGACCAGGCTGCTGCCGTGGTGCGTTACCAGGGCGGCCACAACGCCGGTCATACCCTGGTAGTCGCTGGCGAGAAGACCGTACTGCACCTGATTCCGTCGGGCGTCCTGCGCGAAGGCGTGCAGTGCCTGATCGGCAACGGCGTGGTGCTGGCGCCCGACGCGCTGATGCGCGAAATCGCCAAGCTGGAAGAAAAGGGCGTACCGGTGCGCGAGCGCCTGCGCATCAGCCCGTCCTGCCCGCTGATCCTGTCCTTCCACGTGGCCCTGGACCAGGCTCGCGAGAAGGCCCGTGGCGACGCGAAGATCGGCACCACCGGTCGCGGCATCGGCCCGGCGTACGAAGACAAAGTGGCCCGTCGTGGCCTGCGCGTGGGTGACCTGTTCCACCGCGAGCGCTTCGCCGCCAAGCTGGGCGAGCTGCTGGACTACCACAACTTCGTCCTGCAGAACTATTACAAGGAGCCGGCCGTCGACTTCCAGAAGACTCTGGATGAGTGCATGGCCTACGCCGAAGAGCTGCGTCCGCTGATGGCTGACGTCACCTCGACCCTGCATGACCTGCGCCGCGCCAACGAGAACATCATGTTCGAAGGCGCCCAGGGTTCGCTGCTGGACATCGACCACGGCACCTACCCGTTCGTCACCAGCTCCAACACCACCGCTGGCGGCACCGCCACCGGTTCGGGCTTCGGTCCGCTGTACCTGGACTACATCCTGGGTATCACCAAGGCCTACACCACTCGCGTGGGTTCCGGCCCGTTCCCGACCGAGCTGTTCGATGACGTCGGTGCGCGCCTGGCCAAGGTGGGTCACGAGTTCGGTGCTACCACCGGTCGTGCCCGTCGTTGCGGCTGGTTCGATGCCGTCATCCTGCGTCGCGCCATCGAGATCAACAGCCTGTCCGGCCTGTGCCTGACCAAGCTGGATGTCCTCGACGGCCTGGAGACCGTGCGCATCTGCACCGGCTACAAGAACGCCGAGGGCGAGCTGCTGACCGACGCGCCGACCGACGCCGACAGCTATATCGGCCTGCAGCCGATCTACGAAGACCTGCCGGGCTGGAGCGAATCCACCGTGGGTGTTCAGTCCCTGGATGGCCTGCCGGCCAATGCGCGCGCCTACATCAAGCGCATCGAGGAGTTGGTCGGTGCACCCATCGACATCATCTCCACCGGCCCGGACCGCGCCGAGACCATCGTCCTGCGCCATCCGTTCGGCTGATCTACAGCTGTGAACTGCAACGGGCCGCTCATGCGGCCCGTTGTCGTTTCTGGGGATCCAATTTGCGCGGCGGCATGCGCTTTGCTGGTGAAACGGATTGGCGCCTTTCGCGCCAGACATCCGTTACGTCCGGAGGAAACCCGCCGTGTCCGCCGTCCTGTCTTTGTTGCGCAGCCGCTTGCTGCGCCCCGCTTTCATCGCCCTGGGCATTGCGCTGCTGGTGCAGCTGGCGATTGCCCTGTGGCTTACTCGCAGTACTGTCGATGGTCTGGTCAATGACCTTGGCGCTCATCTGGGTAACGAATCGGAGCGCCTGGCCGGTGAGCTGGAGCAGGCCGGCAAGGAAGTCACTTCCGGCCTGAATGAGTTGTCCGCGCGCACCCGTGAGCGCCTGGGGTCGGCACTTTCGGCTCGCCTGGAGGAGGAGCAGGCGGTATTGCGCCAGGGACTGGAGCAGAGCTTGCGCCAGTCCGCCACTGAATTGGCGCAACTGTTGGCCGCCGTGGCGCCCAAGGCCATGTGGGACAACGACGTACCGGTGCTTTCTGATTATGCCCGGCGTGCCCAGGCCAATCCCAATGTGCTTTTTGTGGTCTATGACGATCCCCAGGGGCAGCACCTGACCCGTTACCTCAATCGCGAAGATGCACGAGTTCAGGCGCTGCTGGAGAAAGGCAAGGGCGAGCGCGCGCTGGACAAGGTGCTGGAGGCGGCGGGGCACGACGACTCGGTGTTCCTTGTCGAGGCGCCGATCAGCCCTAATGGTGTGGTCATCGGCACGGTGCGCCTGGGCGTTTCCACTGACGCCATCGAAAAGCAGATTGCTGCGCTCGACCAGCGCTTCTCCGCCCTGGTCGCCAGTGGTGATCAGTTGGTGGGCGACAGCCTCGCCGGCGCGGCGGCCGACAGCACCAAGGCGCTGACGGCGCGCCTGCAATCCGCGAAGCAGGCGGCAGAAGGCATGAGTCAGGGGGCGAAGGCATCCATCGAGGAGGCGGCGGGAACGTTGCGCTGGCGGATCGGCATGGGGCTGCTGCTGGTCGGTCTGGGCGTGTTGCTGTGTCTGGCGATCGTGCTGGGGCACCGCGTGGTGAACCGCCTGCGCCTGTTGATCGACGCGCTGAACGACCTGGCGGCCGGGGAGGGTGACCTGACTCGTCGCGTTCGGCTGGATAGTCGTGATGAGTTGGGGGAGATGGCGACGGCGGTGAATCGCTTCGTCGACAAGCTCCAGCCCATCGTGCGAGAAGCGGGGCAGGTGGCGCAGCAGACTGGTAGTGAGATCGCTGCGCTGGCCAGTCGAAGTGCCAGTGCCGAAGCGGCGGCGGACCGGCAGCGCAATGAGGTGGCCGGCAGTCTGGAGGCGCTCTCCGGCATGGTGGCGGAAGCCGAGATGGAAAGTCGTTCGATGCAGGCGGCGCTGGCGCGGGTCGGCGAGATCCGCAAGGCGGCGCAGGACAATGCAGCCATTGCCCGCAAGGTCGGTGGCCTGATCGAGACTCTGGAGTCCCGCGTGCAGAACGGTGCTGGCGTGATCGAGCGCCTGGCGCGGCAGAGCGAGCAGATCGAGGTGGTGCTGTCGGTGATCCATGGCATCGCCGAGCAGACCAACCTGCTGGCGCTGAATGCGGCCATCGAGGCGGCGCGCGCGGGTGAGAGTGGGCGGGGGTTCGCCGTGGTGGCGGACGAGGTGCGTGCGCTGGCCAGCAAGACGCAGCAATCCACGGGTGATATCCAGTCGCACATCGGTGCGCTGCAGGAAGGTGCGCGCGAGGCGGTGTCCGCCATTGGGCAGGCCCGTGAGCAGGCGGTGCAGGGTTTGACTGCGCTGCAGGACAGCGAGCGGCTGCAGCGCGAAGTGCAGAGTGCGGTGGAAGAGGTGCATGGCGCCATCGAGGCGGCTACCCATTCAGCGCAACAGCAGGCAGCCGGCGCCGCGGCGGTGCGTGGTCGGGTCGAAGTGATCCATGCCGAGGCGAGCCGCGCAGCGGAAGCGGTGAGTGCGACTGCGAGCAGTGGTCGAGTGCTCGATGGCCTGGCCGGTCAGTTGCGCGCCAGCCTGGGGCAATTCAAGGCGTGAGGGAGGAGTGGGGCGCTGCGGCGTTCGGCTCCAGGATTTTCGGAATGCCGAAAACGAAAAAGCCGAGCAGTGCTCGGCTTTTTCGTTTGAAGATGGTGCCCAGGAGAAGACTCGAACTTCCACGGTGTTGCCACCGCTAGGACCTGAACCTAGTGCGTCTACCAATTCCGCCACCTGGGCACTGGAGTCGATGATTACTCATCGTTTCCGTGTTACAACGTCTGTCTGACGCTGTGGGCGCGAACTATACGGGCAGCCTTTTCGCTTGTAAACCCCTGATGTGATAAAAAATTTATTCTTGCTCGAAGCTGACCGATGAGCGGATTTCGCGCTTCAATAAGCACATGGCGATCCATACCCCTATATATAAGGTGACCGCACTTTAATGGCCGATTGGCAAAACCTCGATCCCGAGGCCGCCCGCGAGGCGGAAAAATACGACAACCCCATCCCCAGCCGTGAACTCATCCTGGCGCACCTCGCCGAGCGCGGCGCACCCGCGACTCGCTCCCAGTTGATGGACGAGCTTGGCCTCTCCGGCGAAGAGCAGGAAGAAGCGCTGCGGCGCCGCCTGCGCGCCATGGAGCGCGACGGCCAGCTTATCTATACCCGCCGTGGCGCCTATGCGCCGGTGGACAAGCTCGACCTGATCCTCGGCCGCATTGCCGGCCACCGCGACGGCTTCGGCTTCCTGATCCCCGATGACGGCAGCGACGACCTGTTCCTCAGCCCGACGCAGATGCGCCTGGTGTTCGACGGCGACCGCGCTCTGGCACGTGTGTCCGGCTTCGATCGCCGTGGTCGCCGTGAAGGCGCCGTAGTGGAAGTGGTCGAGCGTGCCCATGAAACCATCGTTGGCCGTTACTTCGACGAGAGCGGCATCGGCACGGTCGTGGCCGACAACCCGAAGATCCAGCAGGAAGTGCTGATCCCGCCAGGCAAGGCCGGCAAGGCCAAGCACAACCAGTTCGTGCAGGTGCGCATCGACGTCTGGCCGAACGTGCACCGCCAGGCCCAGGGCGAGGTGGTGGAAGTGCTCGGCGACTACATGGCGCCGGGCATGGAAATCGAAGTTGCCCTGCGCAGCTACGACATTCCCCACACCTGGCCCGAGGCCGTTGAGAAAGAAGCGGCCAAGCTCAAGCCAGAAGTGCTGGAGAAGGACAAGGAGAAGCGCGTCGACCTGCGCGCCCTGCCTTTCGTCACCATCGACGGCGAGGATGCCCGCGACTTTGACGACGCGGTCTACGCCGAGAAGCGCAAAGGTGGCGGCTGGAAGCTGTTCGTCGCCATCGCCGACGTCTCTCATTATGTGAAAGTCGGTTCGGCCCTGGATGAAGAGGCAGCCAAACGCGGCAACTCGGTGTACTTCCCCGAGCGCGTGATCCCGATGCTGCCGGAGATTCTCTCCAACGGGTTGTGCTCCCTGAACCCGCTGGTCGATCGCCTGGCCATGGTCTGCGAGATGAACCTCTCCAAGGCCGGCAAGATGACCGACTACCAGTTCTACGAGGCGGTCATCCATTCCCATGCGCGCCTGACCTACACCAAGGTCAGCCAGTACCTGGAAACCCCGGACAGTCCCGAAGGCCAGCGCCTCAAGGAGCAACTGCCGGCGGTGGTACCGCACCTCAATACGCTGTACGACCTGTATAAGGTCCTGGTGGGCGCACGCCATGCGCGTGGCGCCATCGACTTCGAAACCCAGGAAACCCGTATCGTCTTCGGCGCGGACCGCAAGATCTCGGAAATCCGCCCGACCCAGCGCAACGATGCGCACAAGCTGATCGAGGAATGCATGCTGGCGGCCAACGTGGCCACCGCAAAGTTCATGGAGAAGCACGCCATTCCCGCGCTGTACCGCGTCCACGACGGCCCGCCGCAGGAAAAACTCAACAACCTCCGTCAGTTCCTCGGTGAGCTGGGTCTGACCCTGTACCGCGGCAAGGGTGACCCGACCCCGGCTGACTACCAGAAGCTGCTGGAGTCCATCCAGGGCCGCCCGGACCTGCAACTGATCCAGACCGTGATGCTGCGCTCCCTGAGCCAGGCGGTGTACAGCCCCGAGAACGCCGGGCACTTCGGCCTGAACTACGAGGCCTACACCCACTTCACCTCGCCGATCCGTCGCTACCCGGACCTGCTGACTCACCGCGCCATCCGTGGTCTGATCCGCTCCAAGGCGGCATCCGAGCACGTGCAGCGCGTTGGCGCCACCAGCATGCCGAAGGCACGCATTTATCCGTACGACGAAGCACGCCTGGCCCAACTGGGCGAGCAGTGCTCAATGACTGAGCGGCGTGCCGACGAGGCGACCCGTGACGTCACCAACTGGCTGAAGTGCGAGTTCATGCGCGAGCGCGTGGGCGAGACCTTCCCCGGCGTGATCACCGCAGTGACTGGCTTCGGCATCTTCGTCGAGCTGAGCGAGATCTATGTAGAAGGCCTGGTGCATGTCACTGCGTTACCCGGCGACTACTACCACTTCGACGCTGTGCACCATCGTCTGAGTGGCGAGCGCACCGGGCGCAGCTTCCGCCTGGGTGACACCGTGGAAGTGGTCGTGGCGCGGGTCGATCTGGATGAACGCAAGATCGACTTCGAACTCTCCGGCAATGTGCTCAGCGCGCCCATTGGCCGCAAGAAGCGTGGCGAGAAGGCCGAGCCGGCCGCCAAGGGCAAAGTGGCCAAGGGCAAGGCAGCCAAGGGTGTGGCGGCGAAAGACAAGCCGGCCAGGGCTCCTCGTGCCGTTGCGGATGATCCGTACCTCGCTCCGGACGTGGCCGTGCAGCCGCGCAAACGCAAGGTCGGCGTGGTCCAGGCACTGCCGTCGGTAGCACCGGAAATGCTCGCCAAAGCCGAGGAAATGCTCGGCAATACCGATGTGCGCAAGAGCCGTGAAGTGAAGAAGGCGCTGATCGAGGAAGCCAAGGTCGGTGGCAACAAGCCGGCGGCCGGGAAAGGCAAAGGTGCGCCCGCTGCGGGCAAACCGCGCAATCCTTCGAAACAGAAAGCCCGGTCCGCCAAGCCGTCCAAGCATCGCAAGGGCTCTGCTGCGCCCAAAGCGGGTGCCACTGGTGGCGCACCGGCCAGCAAGCGTAAGGCGAAGAAATGAGTCAGTGGGAAAAGGTCTACGGGGTCCATGCCGTAGAAGCATTGCTGCGCCATCACCCCAAGCGGGTCAAGCAATTGTGGCTGGCCGAAGGCCGTCAGGATCCACGCGTCCAGGCGCTGGTCGAGCTGGCCGGTCAGGCGCGCGTGCCGGTGGGTACGCGCGACCGCAAGGAGCTGGATGAGTGGGCCGAGGGGGTGCACCAGGGCGTGGTCGCCGAGGTCAGCCCGAGCCAGGTCTGGGGCGAGAACATGCTGGAGGAGTTGCTGGAGCGCTCCGCCGGCCCGGCGCTGCTGCTGGTGCTGGACGGCGTGACCGACCCGCACAACCTTGGCGCCTGCCTGCGCACCGCCGATGCGGCGGGCGCGCTGGCGGTCATCGTGCCGAAGGACAAGTCCGCCACCCTCAACGCCACCGTGCGAAAAGTTGCCTGCGGCGCGGCCGAGGTGATCCCGCTGGTGGCGGTGACCAACCTCGCGCGCACCCTGGAGAAACTCCAGCAGCGCGGCCTGTGGATCGTCGGCACCGCCGGCGAGGCCACCCAGATGCTCTATGAACTCGACCTCACCGGGCCGACCGTGCTGGTGATGGGGGCCGAGGGCAAGGGCATGCGCCGTCTGACCCGCGACCACTGCGACTACCTGGCCAAGCTGCCGATGCAGGGCAGCGTCAGCAGCCTGAATGTCTCGGTGGCCACCGGCGTGTGTCTGTTCGAGATCGTCCGCCAGCGCCAGCTCAAGGCTGGCGCCTGACGTCCCCACGCGAGGCGGGTTGCTCCGCCTCGCGCTGTTCAAAGTTTCACCAGTTTTCCTTGCGCCCCCCGGCGCGCTTCTCTAGAATGTCGGCCCTTGTCGTCCGGGCAGGCGTTCGCGCGTGCTTCCGAGTGGCAAGGAAAAAATCATTCACTCCTTGTCTGACCGCTTTGTCGGCAGGCTGCAATCCGTAAGGAGCATTTATGCGTCATTACGAAATCGTGTTCCTGGTTCACCCGGACCAGAGCGAACAAGTCGGTGGCATGGTCGAGCGTTACACCAAGGCCATCGAAGAAGACGGCGGCAAAGTCCACCGTCTGGAAGACTGGGGCCGTCGTCAGCTGGCTTACGCCATCAACAACGTGCACAAGGCTCACTACGTTCTGATGAACGTCGAGTGCACCGCCAAGGCCCTGGCAGAAATGGAAGACAACTTCCGTTACAACGACGCCGTGATCCGTAACATGGTCATCCGTCGCGACGAAGCCGTTACCGGCCAGTCCGAAATGCTGAAGGCCGAAGAGAGCCGCAACGAGCGCCGCGAGCGCCGTGAGCGTCCCGAATCGAACGAGGGCGAGTCCGCTGACGGCGAAGATAGCCGCGACAGCGCTGACGAGTAATCCCGGACCAGTATTGAGGAGCCACACACATGGCACGTTTCTTCCGTCGTCGTAAGTTCTGCCGTTTCACCGCTGAAGGCGTGAAAGAGATCGATTACAAAGATCTGAACACCCTGAAGGCCTACGTTTCCGAAACCGGCAAGATCGTTCCGAGCCGTATCACCGGCACCAAAGCCAAGTACCAGCGTCAGCTGGCGACCGCTATCAAGCGCGCCCGTTACCTGGCCCTGCTTCCCTACACCGACAGCCACGGCCGTTGATCGGGCAGTCGACTGGAATTGATGGATAGATCGCATGCGCGCATTGGCTGAATTTGTCATGCGAGGCCGCATGCAGGCGACCCTGGTGGTCGTCGCAGCCGCGGTACTGCAGCCTTTGTTCTGGCTCGGTGCCGCAGCAGGCAGTCTGGTGCTGTTGCGCCGTGGTCCCAGCGATGCCTTTGGCATCCTGGCCTGGGCGCTGCTTCCGGCACTGGCCTGGTGGTACCTGGGTGACCCCAGCGTAAGTCTGGTTCTGGTGGGTAGTGCCGTGCTGGCGCAGGTTCTGCGCAGCAAGGTGTCCTGGAACCAGGTGATGCTGGCGAGCGTTGTGCTCGGTGCGGTGTTCGTGCTGCTGCTCAGCACGGTGTCGGCCGGGTTGGTCGCAGGTCTTGCCGATGCATTCGGCAAGGCGCTGCCGCAGGTTCTGGCCGAAGCCAAGCTTTCGCCGGAACAGATGGCCGCTCTGCAGGCGGAGATGGTTCCGACCATCACCGGCCTGATGGCAGCCTCGCTGCAGACGATCAGCCTGTTGTGCCTGATGCTGGCGCGTTATTGGCAAGCAGTACTGTTCAACCCGGAAGGGTTTGGCCGCGAGTTCCGCGCACTGCGCCTGTCGCCGGGCACGGCTGTAGCGCTGCTGGTCGGCGTTGTGGCACTGCCCTTCGCAGGACCCGCGGCCACCATGCTGGCGCCGCTTTGCATGATCCCGCTGCTGTTTGCCGGGATTGCACTGGGGCACGGCCTGGCCGCGCTGAAGAAGCTTCCGGGCTTCTGGCTGGCACCGCTGTACCTGCTGGTATTCGTACTGGGCAATGTGATCTGTCTTGTCGCCGTCGTCGACAGTCTGTTTGATTTTCGCGGTCGTCTGGCCAAGCGCCAGAAAGCTGCGAACGGTGAAGGTTAAAAGTTAAGAGGTAAGACTCAAATGGAAGTCATCCTGCTGGAAAAGATCGCCAAACTGGGCAACCTGGGCGATAAGCTGAACGTAAAGGGCGGTTACGCTCGTAACTACCTGCTGCCGCAGGGCAAAGCCACCGCTGCCACCGCTGCCAACGTCGCTGCTTTCGAAGAGCGCCGTGCAGAGCTGGAAAAAGCCGCTGCTGAGAAAAAAGCCGCTGCTGAAGCTCGTGCTGCCCAACTGGCCGAACTGATCGTGACCATCGGCGCCCACGCTGGCGACGAAGGCAAACTGTTCGGTTCGATCGGCACCCGCGACATCGCCGACGCCGTTTCGGCTGCTGGCTACCCGCTGGAAAAGAGCGAAGTTCGCCTGCCCGACGGCGCCCTGCGCGCTGTAGGCGAATACAACATCGAAGTGCAACTGCACATGGATGTTGATGCAACCCTGCACGTGGTTGTAGTCGCCGAGTAAGCGATCCGTCGCTAGGACGTTTCACACAGCTTGCCTGGGTGAATCAGTCCAATAACAATGGGCACGGTGCCGATCCTCGGTCCGTGCCCTTTGTTTTTCCGCCGTTTGATCCTCTCCTGCGAAGAGCCAACTCGAAGAGCCCATGAACGACATTACCGTCCCCGAGCAATACGACCTGCAGACCGCTTCCCTCAAGGTGCCGCCGCACTCGATCGAAGCCGAACAGGCGGTGCTGGGCGGCCTGATGCTCGACAACAACGCCTGGGAGCGGGTCTCCGACGCGGTGTCCGATGGCGACTTCTACCGCCATGACCACCGCCTGATCTTCCGTGCCGTCTACAAGCTCGCCGAAGCCAACCAGCCGATCGACGTGGTGACGCTTTCCGAGCAGCTCGAGCGCGAAGGGCAACTGTCTCAGGTGGGCGGCCTGGCGTACCTTGCCGAGCTGGCGAAGAACACGCCCTCGGTAGCGAACATCAAGGCGTATGCGGGCATCATCCGCGAGCGCGCCACCTTGCGGCAGCTGATCGGTATCAGCAGTGATATCGCCGACAGCGCTTTCAACCCCGAGGGGCGCAGCGCCAACGAAGTGCTCGACGAAGCCGAGCGCAAGATCTTCGAGATCGCCGAAGCGCGGCCCAAGACCGGCGGCCCGGTGGGCATCGGTGACATCCTGGTCAAGACCATCGACCGCATCGACCACCTGTTCAACACCTCGGACGCGCTGACCGGTATCACCACCGGCTTCACCGACCTCGACGAGAAGACCAGCGGCCTGCAGCCCTCCGACCTGATCATCGTCGCCGGCCGTCCGTCGATGGGCAAGACCACCTTCGCCATGAACCTGGTGGAGAACGCCCTGATGCGCAGCGACAAGGCGATCCTGGTGTACTCGCTGGAGATGCCCTCCGATTCCATCGTGATGCGTATGCTTGCCTCGCTCGGCCGCATCGACCAGACCAAGGTGCGTACCGGCAAGCTGGATGACGAGGATTGGCCGCGCCTGACCTCGGCGGTGAACCTGCTCAGCGACCGCAAGCTGTTCATCGACGACACCGCCGGCATCTCGCCCTCGGAAATGCGCGCGCGGACCCGCCGCCTGGCCCGTGAGCACGGCGAGATCGGCATGATCATGGTCGACTACCTGCAGCTGATGCAGATCCCTGGTTCCGCCGGCGACAACCGGACCAACGAAATTTCCGAGATCTCCCGCTCGCTGAAGGCGCTGGCGAAGGAATTCAATTGCCCGGTGGTGGCGCTTTCCCAGCTCAACCGCTCGCTGGAACAGCGTCCCAACAAACGCCCGGTGAACTCCGACTTGCGCGAATCCGGAGCGATCGAGCAGGACGCCGACGTGATCATGTTCGTTTACCGCGACGAGGTGTATCACCCGGAGACCGAGTTCAAGGGCGTCGCCGAAATCATCCTCGGCAAACAGCGTAACGGCCCCATCGGCACGGTGCGCGTGGCCTTCCTCGGCCGCTACAGCCGCTTCGAAAATCTCGCGCCCGGCATGTACAACTTCGAAGACGAGTAACGATGCCGCATTCCGCGTGAACGACGGGCGCCTTAATATAGGCGCCCGTTTTCATTGCAGAGTCCACCATGCGCCCGCTCGTCGCCCACGTCGATCTAGCCGCCATTCGCCACAACTACGCCGTCGCCAAGCGCTGCGCGCCCGGGCGTGAAGCCTTCGCGGTGGTCAAGGCGAACGCCTATGGGCATGGCGCGCGGGAGGTGGTGAGCTGCCTGCACGACGAGGCCGACGGCTTCGCGGTGGCTTGCCTGGAAGAAGCCGCCGAAGTGCGCGCGCTGCACGCCGGCGCCCGCATCCTGCTGCTGGAGGGCTGCTTCGAGCCGGCGGAATACCTGATTGCCGCTCAGTTGCGCCTGGACGTGGCGGTGCAAGGCCCCGAGCAGGCCCAGGCACTGCTCGCCGCACAGTTGCCCAGCGCGCTCAATGTGTGGATGAAACTGGACACCGGCATGCACCGCCTGGGCTTCTCGCCCGAAGCGCTGCGTGACTGGCATCCGCGCCTGCGCCAGGCGCCACAGGTGGCCGAGCTGAACCTGATGAGCCACTTCGCCAACGCTGATCTGCGCGGCGACGAACTGACCGAAGATCAGGTGGCCTGCTTCCTCAGCGTGCTGGACCTGGATTTCGACCAGCGTTCGCTGGCCAACTCCGCCGCCGTGCTGACCATTCCCGCCGCGCACATGGACTGGGTTCGCCCCGGCATCATGCTCTACGGCGCCACGCCCTTCTCTGACATCGGCGCCGCCGAGCTGGGCCTGCGCCCGGCCATGAGTCTGGAAGCGCAACTGATCGCCGTGCGCGAGGTGGCGGTGGGGGAAAGCGTTGGTTACGGCGCGACCTGGGTGGCCGAGCGACCTTCGCGTGTCGGCACCGTGAGTTGCGGTTATGCCGATGGTTATCCGCGCCACGCACCGAGTGGCACGCCGGTGCTCGTGGGGGGCCAGCGCGCCGCGCTGGCCGGCCGCGTGTCCATGGACATGCTGGCCGTGGACCTGACCGATTTGCCCGAGGCCGCCGTTGGCGACCGCGTTGAGCTGTGGGGCGTCAACCTGCCGGTGGACGAGGTGGCGGCCCACGCCGGGACTATTGGCTACGAGCTGTTGACCAAGGTCACCGCCCGTGTGCCGCGTCGCTACCGCAGCTGATCAGGCGCGGTCTTCGCTTTCCAGCCATTCGTTTTCCTGCCAGAGCTCGCTGGTCTCGCCAGCGGCCTCGCTGGCCATGGCGTAGGCTGCTCGACCGTTGCCCTTCACTTCGTAGAGCGCCTGGTCGGCGGCCTTGTAGAGCTTGCTGAACTGCATCGCGTGGCTGGGGTAGATGGCCACGCCGATGCTCGGCGTGACGCGCAGTTCCAGCGTTTCGAACTTCACCGGCCGCGACAGTTCGTTGAGGATGCGGCAGGCGATCTCCTTGGCGTGGCCTTCGGCGTCGGGCCCCGAGATCAGTGCCGCGAACTCATCGCCGCCCAGGCGCGCCACGCAATCGCTCCCGCGCACGCACTGGCGCAGGCGATTGCCGACGTTCTGCAGCATGAAGTCGCCGGCGTCGTGGCCGTGGCTATCGTTGATCGGCTTGAAGTGGTCGAGGTCAATCAGCATCAGGGCCAGGGTCTCGCCGTTCTGCTGGGCGCTGGCCAGGGCGTGCTCGGCGTGTTCCACCAGGTAGCGGCGGTTTGGCAGGCCGGTCAGCGGGTCATAGTGCGCGGCGTGCTGCAGCTGCACTTCCCGTTCGCGCAGCAACTGGTTGCTCTGGGTGAGTTCGGCGGTGCGCTCGGCCACGGCGCTCGCCAGGTCCTGCTGGGCGCTCTGCATCAGGGTCAGGCGTGCGCTCTTCTCGCGGTCAGCCTGTTCCAGCGCCTGGGCGCGTTCGCGCTTGAGGCCCTGGATGCGGGAGGTGAGGGCGAAGGAGAACAGCACCGACTCCAGTGCCACGGCGATGGGGAAGATGTACGAGGTTAGCGGTGACGGCTGCACCAGGCCTGTCGCGCGCATCACCGAGATGCTCACGCTGGTCAGCACCAGGCCGAAACCGAGCAGGTAGAGGAAGGCCGGGAACGAACCCTGGCGCCAGCGCACCAGGGCGCCGCCCAGGGCGGCAGGCACGCCGATCAGGGTGATGGCCACCAGCATCCAGCCGGCCACGCCGCGCAGACCCAGGGCGCCGACGATAATGGTCAGCCCATAAAGCGCGCAGTTCAGGTTCAGCAGCCAGTGCGACCAGCGAACGTGGCGGCGGGTCTGCAGCAGGGTGATGGTGAAGCGGTGCACGCACAGCCCCCAGAGCGAGGGCAGGGTGATGCGGTCGAGCCACCAGGGTACCGGGTGATCCGGCCAGAAGTACTCGAAGCCATGGCCGGTCATGCCCAGGCTGAACAGCAGCGCGCTGGCGGTGGTCAGCACGTACCAGAAGTACGCCGGGTCGCGCAGAGTCAGCAGGATGAACAGGTTGTACAGCAGCAGTGCGGCGATCAGGCCGTAGATGAAGCCGAGGAACAGGCTGGTGTCGGCGCGGTGGTCCTGCAGGTCGTCCAGCGACCAGATGCGCAGCGGGAAGGAGTTGCCGGCCGGGTCCTGGACGCGGGCATAGATGCGCACCGGGCCGGTGCCTTCGGGCAGGTGGAAGAGCGGCCGGCGGTAGTCACGGTCGCGGCCCCCGGCGAAGGGCACGGCCTCGCCGGAGAGTACTACGCGGTAATTGCCCTGGGCGTCGGGTAGGTAGAGGCGCAGGTCCATCAGGTTGACCGCGTCGACCTCCAGCCACCAGCCGCCCAGCGGCGAAATGCGGCGATCCAGGTCCAGGCGCAGCCACCAGCCGTCGGGGCTCTGGCCGACACTGGTGCGGCCGTTGGCCGGAACGAAGTCGCGGCTCGCCTGCACGGCTTCCAGCGACAGTGGCCCGTCACGTTCCTGCAGCAGTTCGAGGTGATCGTTGAGCCAGGCGCCGCTGGCCTTGTCGTCCAGTTCGAAGGCTAGCGCCGTGTGGCAGAACAGCAGGGTAAGCAACAGCACGATGGCACGACGCACGACAGGCACTCCCTGGCCTGGGCGCGATGGCCAGGCGTACTGCGGATAGTGGCTGAAGTATAGCCATATGATGGCATTGGCAATCTACCGTACGCCGGTTAAATCTGAGCTCGATAGTCGGATTTGTACACTTTTTGTGCTATATTCCGCGCCCGCGTTTTTCCGCGAACCCTACTAGAGATACCCCGGTGCCCGTGATGCAAGCCGCCAAGCCACTGTTCGATTATCCCAAGTTCTGGGCCGAGTGTTTCGGCCCGGCGCCGTTCCTGCCCATGAGCAAGGAAGAGATGGATCAGCTGGGTTGGGATTCCTGCGACATCATCATCGTCACCGGGGATGCCTACGTCGACCATCCGTCGTTCGGCATGGCCATCATCGGTCGTCTGCTGGAAGCCCAGGGTTTCCGCGTGGGCATCATTGCCCAGCCGGACTGGCGCTCGAAGGACGACTTCATGAAGCTCGGCCAGCCGAACCTGTTCTTCGGCGTGGCGGCGGGCAACATGGACTCGATGATCAACCGCTACACCGCGGACAAGAAGATCCGCAGCGACGACGCCTATACCCCCGGTGGTCTCGCCGGTCGTCGCCCGGATCGCGCCAGCCTGGTCTACAGCCAGCGCTGCAAGGAAGCCTACAGCGACACGCCGGTGGTTCTCGGCGGCATCGAAGCTTCGCTGCGCCGCATCGCTCACTATGACTACTGGCAGGACAAGGTGCGCCGCTCCATCCTGATGGACGCCACCGCCGATATCCTGCTGTACGGCAACGCCGAGCGTGCCGTGGTGGAGATCGCCCAGCGCCTGGCCGCTGGCGAGCAGGTCGAGCAGATCACCGACGTGCGCGGCACCGCCTTCGTGCGCCGCGACACCCCGGAAGGCTGGTTCGAGGTGGACTCCACCCGTATCGACCGTCCGGGCAAGGTCGACAAGATCATCAACCCGTACGTGAACACCCAGGACACCGCCGCCTGCGCCATCGAGCAGGAGAAGGGCGAGCAGGAAGACCCGAACGAAGCCAAGGTCGTGCAGTTGCTGGCCCACCCGCGCCTGGAGCGCGAGCGCACAGTGATCCGCCTGCCGTCGTTCGAGAAGGTGCGCAGCGATGCGGTGCTTTATGCCCACGCCAACCGCGTGCTGCACCTGGAGACCAACCCGGGCAACGCCCGCGCCCTGGTGCAGAAGCACGGCGAAGTGGACGTGTGGTTCAACCCGCCGCCCATCCCGATGAGCACCGAGGAAATGGACTATGTGTTCGGCATGCCCTATGCGCGCGTGCCGCACCCGGAGTACGGCAAGGAGAAGATCCCGGCCTACGAGATGATCCGTTTCTCGGTGAACATCATGCGCGGCTGCTTCGGTGGCTGCACCTTCTGCTCGATCACCGAGCACGAGGGGCGGATCATCCAGAACCGTTCCCACGAGTCGATCCTCGCCGAGATCGAGGAGATGAAGAAGGTGCCGGGCTTCACCGGCGTTGTCTCCGACCTCGGCGGCCCGACCGCCAACATGTACCGCATCGCCTGCAAGGACCCGGAGATCGAGCGTCACTGCCGCAAGCCGTCCTGTGTCTGGCCGGGCATCTGCGAGAACCTCAATACCGACCACTCCTCGCTCATCGAACTGTATCGCAAGGCCCGCGCCCTGCCGGGCGTGAAGAAGATCCTGATTGCCTCCGGCCTGCGCTACGACCTCGCCGTGGAGTCGCCCGAGTACGTCAAGGAGCTGGTGACGCACCACGTCGGCGGCTACCTGAAGATCGCCCCGGAGCACACCGAGGAAGGCCCGCTGTCGAAGATGATGAAGCCGGGCATCGGCACCTACGACGCCTTCAAGCGCATGTTCGAGAAGTTCTCCAAGGAGGCGGGCAAGGAGCAGTACCTGATCCCGTACTTCATCGCGGCGCACCCGGGCACCACCGACGAAGACATGATGAACCTCGCCCTGTGGCTCAAGCGCAACGGCTTCCGCGCGGACCAGGTGCAGGCGTTCTATCCCTCGCCCATGGCCAGCGCCACCGCCATGTACCACTCGGGCAAGAACCCGCTGCGCAAGGTCACCTACAAGAGCGACGGCGTGACCATCGTCAAGAGCGACCAGCAGCGCCGCCTGCACAAGGCCTTCCTGCGCTACCACGACCCGAAGGGCTGGCCGATGCTGCGCGAGGCGCTGGAGCGCATGGGCCGTGCCGACCTGATCGGCAACGGCAAGCACCACCTGATCCCGACCTACCAGCCGCAGACCGACGAGTACCAGAGCGCGCGCCGCAAGAACTCCACCCCGGCCGGCAGCAAGAAGGCCGGCCAGCCGCTGCTGACCCAGCATACCGGCCTGCCGCCGCGCGCCAGCAACGGTTCCAAGCCGTGGAACAAGGCCGAGGAAGGCAAGGCCACCGGCTATGCCAAGGGCAAGAAGCGCAGCACCAAGCGGCAGCCAAACATTCCGCGCTAGGTCATTGTTTGCTGCAGTCGAGAAAAGGCGTGCACGCTAAGCGGTCACGCCTTTTTCGCGAAAGAAGCCCACGTAGGCCTTGTCGACCTTCAGGATATGGTGGATCAACCAGGCCTTGAGCAGCTCCAGCGCCTCGACCGAGACGACTTCGCCATCCTCATGGCGGTACAGCAGGTCGATGATCTGCCGGTTGAAGCGGTCATGCTCGGCCTTGTGCGCCTCCTCTTCGGGGTAGCCCAGGCGCTGGAACAGCACTTCCTCGACGATGAAGTGATTCATCGTGTACTCCACCAGTTGCTCCAGCAGCTCGCCGATGGGCTGACCCTCGCCATCCGGGCCGTTCAGGCTGTCGTACAGCGCGTTGGTGAGGTCGACCAGCCAGCGGTGCTGTTCATCGATCCGTTCGATTCCGATCACGAACTCATCGTTCCAGGGCATGAAGCTCATCCGTGCACTCCTTGGGGGTGGAAGCGCAGATCATCCCGATCCGCCACCGCGAAACAGTGACGTCAATCAATCAAAGTGCGATGTGTCTGAAGGGCTGGCGTGGCGTGGGATGTAGGAGTATTCTCGGCCTCAATTGGTACGATAGTTCCATATGATAAAAACAAGACCGGAGCCCGCCATGCGTCTCGCTACCCTCTCCCTTCTCGCACTCTCTGTCGCCCTGGCCGCCTGCGGCGAAGGTGACAAGCCCACCGCCGCCGTCAGCAGCGATTTCCAGAAAGACCTGCAGGCCCGCCTGATCAAGGCCAAGGCCGGTGATGTCATCGACATTCCTGCAGGCACCTACCATCTGGACCGCAGCCTCAGCCTGAAGGTGGATGGCGTGACCATTCGCGGCGCTGGCATGGACAAGACCATCTTGAGCTTCAAGAACCAGAAGGCTGGCGCCGAAGGGCTGTTCGTCGACGCCTCCGACTTCACCATCGAGAACCTCGCCATCGAGGACACCAAGGGCGATGGCCTGAAGGTCATCGGCGGCAAGAACATCGTCATCCGCAACATCCGCACCGAGTGGACCAACGGGGCCTCCACGGAAAACGGCGGCTACGGCATCTACCCGGTGCAGACCGAGAACACCCTGCTCGAAGGCAACGTCGCCATCGGCGCCTCCGACTCGGGTATCTACGTCGGCCAGTCGCGCAACGTGGTGGTGCGCAACAACCGCGCGGAGCGCAACGTCGCCGGCATCGAGATCGAGAACACCATCGGCGCCGACGTCTACAACAACGTCGCCACCGACAACACCGGAGGCATCCTCGTCTTCAACATGCCCAACCTGCCGCAGCCGGGGCGCGGCACCCGCGTCTTCGACAACGATGTACAGGGCAACAACCACGAGAACTTCGGCCACAAGGGCACCCCGGTGGCCAGCGTGCCGGCGGGCTCTGGTGTGGTGGTGAACTCCAACGACGATGTGGAAATCTTCAACAACAAGATCGGCAACCACAAGACCGCCAACGTCATCGTCAGCAGCTACTTCAGCACCGGCTATTCGGACAAGGCCACGCAGCCGAACTTCGATCCGTACCCCGAAGGCATCTTCATTCATGGCAACACCTTCGGCCCCGGTGGCGACAGCCCCGACCACCTGGAGCTCAAGGCGCTGAAGATCGCCAAGTTCGGCCTCAATGGGCGTCTGCCGGACATCCTCTGGGACGGTTACTTCAACGAGAAGAAACTGGTCGACGGCAAGCTCCCCGAAGCCCTGGCCATCTGCATCGACAACGGCAATGCCGGCATCGTCAACGTCGATGGCCCCAACGGCTACAAGAACATCAGCACCGACATCAGCTCGCACCAGTGCAAGCTCAAGCCGCTGCCGAAAATCGAACAGGCCGGCCTGGGTGAGAAGGGCAACAAGGCATGATGAAACCCGCTTCGTTCCTGTTGTCGCTCGCCCTGGCCGCTGCCCTTGCTGGTGCACTGGCCGGGTGCGGGCAGGAGAGCAAGCCGCGTTATCAGCCCGAAGGCGGCGACTACCCGGAAAAGCTCAGCGGCTGGGGCATGTTGCACCTGGCGGACGGCCATCTGACGCCGACCGCCGAGGTGCTGCCCTACGACCTGAATACCTCGCTGTTCACCGACTACGCGCACAAGCTGCGCACCGTGTGGATGCCCGAAGGGCAGTCGGCGCAGTATGCCGAGGACCGCTTCGACTACCCCGTCGGCACCGTGCTGACCAAGACCTTCTATTACCCCAAGGACGCACAGGGCAACCTGCTGCAGAACAGCCAGGACGACCGTGACCCGAAGGCCGGGCTCGACATGGCCAAGGTCCATCTGGTGGAAACCCGCGTACTGGTTCGGCAGAAGGACGGCTGGGCGGCGCTGCCCTACGTGTGGAATGCCGACCAGAGCGAAGCGACCCTGGAGCTTGCGGGCGACAGCCCGGCACTGGAGTTGACCGCCGAGGACGGCAAGAAGACCGCCTTCACCTACATGGTGCCGGACGCCAACCAGTGCTCCGAATGCCACGCCGAGCAGAAGGGCGGCGGTATCGCCCCGCTGGGACCCAAGGCACGGCACCTGAACAAGGATTTCGCCTACGCCGAAGGCAACGACAACCAGTTGCAGCACTGGCAGGCGCGCGGTTTCCTCAAGGGCCTGCCGGCGCTGGCTCAGGTGCCGCAGAACGCGCTGTGGGGGCATCCGCGTCCCGGTGAGGATCTGGAGAATCAGGCGCGCAGCTACCTCGACGCCAACTGCTCGCACTGCCACAACCCCAAGGGGGCAGCGCGCACTTCGGGCCTGCACCTCGACCCGCATACGCCGGTCTCCATTGCCTACGGCCTGTGCAAACCGCCAGTGGCGGCGGGCGGCGGCACCGGCGGGCGACTCGAAGACATTCACCCCGGCAGCCCGGAGAAATCCGTGCTCAGCTACCGCGTCGGCAGCGACAAACCCGGCGACATGATGCCCGAGCTGGGCCGCACCCTGGTGCACCGCGAGGGGCTGGAACTGCTCAACCGCTGGATCGCCTCGCTACCCGGCGACTGCTAGTGGAATAGCGCCCGGAGCCCGCCAGGGCTCTGGGCTGCGCATTGCGACGAGCAAACGGCTGGGGCCGTGCTAGCGTTCATCTGGTCCCTTTCTCTCGCAGGTGCGCTTCCATGGACGATACGAACATCATCAATGTGGGTACGGAGAAGATCAACGCACTGTGGGCGACGGTTTCGCAGTACGCGCTCGCTTTCGGTGTGAAGATCCTCGTAGCCATTCTCTTCTGGGTTCTCGGCCGCTGGCTGATCACCTTCGCCGTCAATCTGGTGGAAAAGGCACTGGCCAAGCAGAGCGTCGATCCGACGGTCCTGCGCTATGTCGGCTCCTTCATCACCGTCACCCTGAACATCCTCCTGGTCGTCGGTATCCTCGGTTACTTCGGCGTGCAGACCACCAGCCTCGCCGCGCTGATCGCTGCCATCGGCCTGGCCATCGGCATGGCCTGGTCCGGACTGCTGGCGAACCTTGCGGCCGGTGGGTTCATCATCGTGCTGCGGCCATTCAAGGTCGGTGATTTCATCACTGCTGGCGGCGTCACTGGCACCGTCAAGGAGATCGGCCTGTTCGCTACGGCAATCAATACGCCGGACAACGTGATGACCCTGGTGGGCAACAACAAGATTTTCAGCGACACCATCCAGAACTACACCCACAATCCCTACCGCCGCGTGGAACTCAAGGCGCAGCTCTCCGGCGCTGCTGATTGGCAGGCTGCCGCTGCGGTGCTCAAGCAGCGCATCGCGGCGATCCCCAATGTGCTGAGCGACCCGGCGGTGGATGTGGAGATCCTCGAGTTCAACCTCGTCGGCCCCGTGCTGGCGGTGCGCCCCTACTGTCACAACGACAACTACTGGCAGGTCTACTTCGACACCAACCGCACCATCAAGGAAGCCCTGGGCACCGACTTCCCGGCACCGATGCCGGCGCAGACGGTGATCGTGCAGCAGTCGGCGAACAGCTGACGGCTCCCGCTCCTGCAAAGGCCACCGCAAGGTGGCCTTTTCTTTTCCCGGTGAGAATTGATCGGCTGGGACCGATGGTGTGTCGGCCCCGATAAGTGGTCTGGTGTATCGGACGCAGTCCTAGTCGCACGCCTGATCTCGTTTGGCTGGCGGACTTTTCCCGTCGATCTCCCAGCAAATGTCTGGCTGACCACCCCGCGCTGTGCCTTGCACCCTTGAGGCTCATTCCTCAGCGGTGAGGCGATCAACATGGCGGGCGGCAAGCAGAGCGAAGGGTTCACCCTGGTGGAGGTGCTGGTCTCACTGCTCATCCTCGGCATTGGCCTGCTGGGGCTTGCGGGGTTGCAGAACGTCGGCATCAGCGCCGGCTACAGCGCGCTGCAACGCTCCCAGGCATCCTGGCTGGCCAGCGAGATGGCCGACCTGCTGCGTGCCAATCCGGACGCCGCCCATGCCGGTGCCTACGACACGAACTTCGTCGACGCCGCTGCTGGGTGCCCGAAAGGCGGTGGTTCGACGCGTGCGCAGCTCGATCTCGGCCAGTGGCAGGCCGATGTCTGCGAGACGCTCGGCGGATCGGGTAGCGGCTCGGTGCAGGTGCTCCACAGCGGTGATCAGTACAGCGCGGTGATCGCCGTGCGCTGGAACGACCGGCGGGCTCGCGAGCGCCTGGGTGAGGCTGGAAATGCCTGGGAAACCTTCACCTATCGGGCGGGCCTCTGACATGCACCAGCGCGGGCTTTCGCTGGTCGAGCTGCTGGTGGCCATGGCGCTCGGCTTGCTGCTTCTGGCGGGCGTTATCCAGGTCGTCCTGAGCAGCAAACGCAGCTACCAGAGTGGCGTTGCCCTGGCCGAGTTGCAGGAGAGCGGCCGCTTCGCGCTGGAGGCCATGGCGCAGGACCTGCGCAATGCTGGGTTCACTGGCGCCTGTGCCGCTGGGCTGGTCAATGCCAGTGGCATCGATGACGCGCAGTACGCCGTGGAGCAGTCGCCAATCGAAGGGTACGGCACGGGAATGTCGGCGTCCGCCTGGGTGCCTTCCGGACGCCTGGCGAACACTGATGCGGTGCTCCTGCGCCATGCGTCCGAGCCTGTTCTCGAGGCACGTTCGATCAGCGCAAACCGAGTGCTCCTCACCTCATCGAGTGCGGTCGCCGGGGCCTTCTATCTGCTCAGCGATCAGCAATCCTGCCTGCTGCTGCGCAATGCCGGGAACGCGGCGAGCCTGTTGGCGGATCGTTCGCTTGAGCACTTCCTGGCGTTCGCGACGCGGGTCTACCCGTACCGCTACGCGATCTACTGGATCGGCCGTGGCGTCGATGGGACGCCGGGGCTGTTCGTGACGGATAACAGCCAGACCTCACTCAAACCGAACACCGAAGAACTGGTGAACGGTGTCGCCGGCATGAGCCTGCGCTATGGCGTGGCTGGGGCCGGCAGCGAGGCGGTGTCGGCCTACAAGGCGGCGCGGGAAATGACCGCTGGCGACTGGCAGAGGGTACGTACGGTGCGTGTCAGCCTGCTGCTGCAGAGTCAGGCCCGCGAGGTCGACGAAGCGCCGAAGTCGCTGGTGTTCGACGGCCGCACCCTCGCACCGAATGCAGAGCGAAGGCTGCGGCTGGTGATGAGCAGCACCATCGCACTGCGTAATCCACCGCGGTGAACGAGAGGTCGACGATGCGCCATAAATCCGAGCGCGGCGCGGTGCTGCTGGTCTCGCTGGTCATGCTGTTGCTGCTCACCCTCATCGGTCTGGCGGGCATGCGCATGGTGCAACTGGAAGAGCGCATGGCCGGCAACCTGCGTGACCGACAGATGGCCTTTCAGGCAGCGGAAGCGGCACTGCGCGCAGGGGAAGCGGCTGCACTGGAGCGCTATCGGCACGACGGCCCCATGGCCTCCATCGACGATGCCAAAGGAGTGGTTGATGGCTTTTCCGAGAGCTCGGCGAAGCCGGCCTTCCGGCTGCGCTTCTTGCGCTGGCTGGCCAGCGAAGGGCTGGAAGTCGGCAAGGGCGGCTCGACCCGTGGTGTCGCTATCGAGGTGCGCGCCGAAGGCTTCGGCGCACGTCGCCAACCCTCGGGGGAGCCGGTTTCCAGCGTCCGGCTGAGCAGCGTCTATTTCATCCGTTAGCTGACAGGAAGGAGATGGCAGTGAGGCTCGGAATGCTCTGTTCCCTGATGGTGGGTGCTGCGCTGGCGAGCGCGCTGTCGGCTGCGCCGGTCAGCCAGGTGCCGCTGCAGATCGCCAGCGGTGCTCCAGGCAACATCCTGTTGTTGCCATCATCGGCCCATGGGGCGACGGCGGCTGCTGCCAATCCGAGTCCTGTCTACGCCACCGGCGAGCGGTACTTCGGCTATTTCGATCCAGACAAGTGCTATGCCTACCGTTTTGGCGAAGCGGAGACGCAGCGCTACTTCCAGCCCATCGGCCCGGCCCTGGCCCATGTCTGCCGGCAGGCCTGGAGCGGCAACTTCCTCAACTGGGCGACGGCGCAGGCCATGGATGTCTACCGCGCCGTGCTGACCGGGGGCGATCGCCTGATCGACAGCACCGAAACGACGGTGTTGCAGAAGGGGCGAAATCTGGAGCGGGACGGTGCCTTCCCGGATCGCGGTCTGCCATTGGATACCGTTGCCGGTGCCACGCCATTCTCCGGCGCAATGCTGTACCTTCGAGTTGCGGGTGAGGAGCGCAGTCTGTTGCTGAGCCGCAGCCCGGACTTTCCCGGCGAGCCACAGGAGTTCCTGCCCGGAGAGCCGCTGTTACCGGCGAAGAGCTACCGGCTCGCGGTGCATGTGCAGGTTTGCATTGCCGGCCAGCAGGAGCGCAACTGCCAGCGCTATGGTGAGCGCTACAAGCCCGAGGGGCTGTTGCAGCAGTACGCCGGGCGCCTGCGCTTCAGCCTCTTCGGCCGGTCTGACCGCGAAGGGGGAGTTGTGCTGCGCGTGCCGCAGAAATTCGTTGGTCCGTGGCGAGACGATGGGAGTGACAATCCGCAGAAGGAGTGGTCGGCACAGACCGGCGTGCTCATCGACCGGCCGGCTGGAGTGATCGCCACGCTCAACCGCTTCGACGAGTCCCCGCCACTGCCGTTTGATGACGTGGGCGAACTGCTCCATGCCGCCACACGCTATCTGCGACATCAGGGAAATCATGCGGACCCGCTGACCTACGCCTGTCAGCGCAATCTCATGCTCGGGCTTGGCGGTGCGGGTGAGGGTGAGGGTGAGGCTGGCGCGAGTCTGCTGCGCCTCGGTGATCCAGCGGTCGCTCAGGCGGCGCAGCAGGTGATGGCCATGCAGGGCGGAGGAGGGACTGCCGCCTCACTCGCGCTGGCAGGCCTGGCCTATGAGGCCCATGTGAGCGACCTGCGCCCGGACCTGCCCGGCCGGCAAAGCGCCTCCACCTACTGGCTGGCGTCGTCCGGTGAAGTGGCCGGACCGGGCAGCGCCCTGTGGCTGGCAACCCAATACGGCGGCTTTGCGATTCCGCGCGGCTACTCCTCTGCGCGCACATCACCGTTGCCGGAAAGCGAATGGCGGGGTGTGGATGGCTGGCCGGCCAACCTGCTGAAGCTCGCCGACCCCGACAGGTTGCGTGATGAGCTGAAACAGGCGTTTGCCCGAACGGCTGACGACGTGCCGATGAGTATCGGCAATTTCAGCGCCGGCCCGAGGTACGGCGAGTGGTTCAGCACCTTGCTGGCGGGGCGGTACTGGAGCGGTGACCTGCAGCTATGGCGCGAAGACGAGGAGAAGCCGCAGTGGTCGGCTGCACGAAAGCTGGACGAGCTGAGCGAAGCGCAACTGGCCGAACGTAACATCCTCACTGTGGGGGCCGCCACGACTGCGGTGGACGGATCGCGGATCATGCGCACAGGCATGCCCTTCGCCTGGGGTGCCCTGGATGACGAACAGCGTCGCAGGCTGGGGAGCGAGCAGGGCGAGTTACTGATCGACTACCTGCGCGGCTCGCGTTTGCCGGAGCGACGCGAGCCCGGCAGTTCGCTGCCGTTCCGCCTGCGTGCCAGCCGGCTGGGCGACATCGTCGGCTCGCGCCCGGCCTACGCCTGGCATGACCCGCAGCCCTACGGCGAGCTACCCAAGCTGTTGGGTACAGGCTACCGGGCGTTCCTTGCCAGCGAGCTCTATCAGCAGCGAGCGCCGCTGGTGGCGGTGGGCGCCAACGACGGCATGCTGCATGGCTTCGATGCGCGCGATGGGCACGAGCTGTTCGCCTTCGTGCCGGCGGCAGTACTGGGGCGCCTCCATGAGCTGGCCGATCCCGGCTATGCCCATCGCTTTTACGTCGATGGATCGCCCGCGGTGGGGAATGCCTGGATCGGCGGGGAGTGGCGGACCCTCCTGGTGGGCAGTACGGGAGCGGGCGGCAACAGCCTGTTCGCGTTGGACGTGACCGATCCCGAGCAAATGGGGCCACGCAGCGTGCTCTGGGAGTTCAGTCATCCCGATCTTGGCTACACCCTGGGGCGGCCAGCCCTCATGGCCCTCGGGTCGGGACGGTTCGTCGTGGCGGTTTCCTCCGGCGCCAGGGACCCGGAAAGCCAGGGCGGGGATATCTGGCTGCTCGATGCGGCGGATGGGCATGTGCTCAAGCGCGTCCACCTGCCCGGGGCTGGCGACCTGGGGCCGGTGACCGCGATCAGCAGCTCGGGAGACGTGACCGCCAACCGCCTTTATGTGGGCGACAGCTTCGGGAATCTATGGCGTGTGGATCTGGTAGGCGAGGAGGGCGGCGATTCGGCGATTCCACCGTTGCTGGCCGGCAAGCCGTTGTTCCGGGCGCTGGCACCGGATGGGAGTCCGCAGGGGATCAGTGCGCCGGTGGCCGCTGCCCTGGACCGCAGCGGACTGGTGCGGGTCTTGTTCGGAACCGGGCGCTACTACCGCGTGGGTGACGACGAGCCCTCGGCAAAGACTGAAAGCCTGTACGGCGTGATTGATGGCGGGCAGGCCTTCGCCGGGCGCTCCAGTCTTCAGCCCGTGTCCTCCAGCGGCGCCCTCGACAGCTTCCATGGCTGGTATCTCGACTTGCCGGCGAATGGCTCGCGAGTGGTGGATCAGCCGCAGATCCGCGACGGGAAGCGGGTGCTGTTCAACCTGATCGCACCGGGAGACGACCCTTGCAGCGATCCGCTCGTTTACGCGTCGCTTGTACTGGAGGTCGCCAGCGGGGAGCGGTTGGCAGGCGGCTTGCCCAACGATGTTCTGGCGAACAGTGACGCAGCGTCTCAGCCTAGCGGCGCGCTGCAGCAATCCGATCCAGGTGGTGCTCTGCGCATCCTCGGGGTGGACCGTGATGGTCGTCCGCAGGGGCAGGCGCTCGGTCTACCCCGCGACTTCGGGCGCAAGGCCTGGTGGGAGTCTCGTTGAAATGAAATCGATGCATGAGCGCGCGGGCGGTTTCACACTGGTGGAACTGCTGGTTTGCCTGAGCCTGATCGGCATCCTGCTGGGGATCGCACTGCCGGCGTATCAGGAGCACATCCAGCGGGTGCGTCGGGTGGAGGCGCAGAAATCCCTGGTGGAGCTGGCGCAGTCGCTGGAGCGCTTCTACACCAGCCGTGGCACCTACGTCGGTGCAACGTTGCCGTTCGAGCAGTCGCCACGTGAGGCGGGGAAGGCCTTCTACCGCTTGGGGTTTGCCAGTGGCCCGGATGAGTTGGGCTACGTCCTGCAGGCCGAACCGGTCGGGGCGATGGCGGGGGATATCTGCGGGCCACTGACGCTGGCCAGCAGTGGGCTCCGGGGCTCGGCCACGGAGCGTTGCTGGTAGGCGTGCGTCAGGTCGGCGTACGGTCGACCCACTTGGGTGCTGCCAGGGGCTTCCAGGCGGCCAGGGCGCTGACCAGCTCGGCGGGCGAGGCGGCGCGCTGCAGCATGTCGCGGTGCGGCTGGCGCACGAAGCGCTCCTGCACCAGGTGGTCGAGGAAGGTCAGCAGCGGATCGAAGAAACCATTCACTTCCAGCAGGCCCAGTGGCTTGGCGTGGTAGCCGAGCTGACCCCAGGTCCAGACCTCGAACAGTTCTTCCAGGGTGCCCAGGCCACCGGGCAGGGCGATGAAGGCGTCGCTCAGCTCAGCCATGCGGGCTTTGCGCGCATGCATGCCGTCCACCACTTCCAGGCGCGTCAGACCGCTGTGGCCGACTTCGGCGTCCTTCAAACTCTGCGGGATGATGCCGATGACTTCGCCGCCGGCGGTCAGCGCGGCGTTGGCGACCATGCCCATCAGGCCCACGGCGCCGCCTCCATAGACCAGTTGGATGCCGTTCTCGGCGAGGTGGCGGCCGAGGGCTTCGGCGGCTTCCTGGTAGATCGGGGTGGTGCCGGGGCTGGCGCCGCAGAATACGCAGATGGAACGCAAGGTCATGGAGGGCACTCCTGGTTTCTCTGGCCTCGTTTAGCAGGCCGTCAGGGTAGCGGCAGTCCGGGGAGCGACCAAGTACGAAATGCCCTAGTCCAATTCTGTTCGTTGCAGGCTGCCGCCACAGACGCCGAGGGCGTAGCAGGCGAGCAGACTTTGTAACAATGGATAGCGGTGCATGGCGCGAACTCCTGTTGGGCCGTGGGATGGGGTCTATGCTAGGCCGGGTGCGCTGATCTGCCTCGTTGATCCTGCTGATCGACCTGATAGACAGTTCGAAGCTTGGCTCGTGGCCGATGGCCATTGATGCAGATCAGGGGAACCCCGATCACGTTCGGGCAGTCTTCCCTTCAGGATTCTCCGCCCAACCTGCCTAGGAGGCATGTCATGTTCCGTAAACTCGCCGCTGTATCCCTGCTTGGCCTGTTCAGTGCCCCGCTGCTGGCCGCCGAATGCTCCGTGGACATCCAGGGCAACGACCAGATGCAGTTCAGCACCAACGCCATCACCGTCGACAAGAGCTGCAAGACCTTCACCGTAAACCTGTCGCACCCGGGCAGCCTGCCGAAGAACGTCATGGGCCATAACTGGGTTCTGACCACCGCCGCTGACATGCAGGGCGTGGTGACCGACGGCATGGCCGCCGGTCTGGACAAGAACTACGTGAAAGACGGCGACACCCGCGTGATCGCCCACACCAAGATCATCGGTTCCGGCGAGAAGGATTCGGTGACCTTCGACGTCTCCAAGCTGAAGGCCGGTGATGAATATGCCTTCTTCTGCTCCTTCCCGGGCCACTCGGCCATGATGAAGGGCACCCTGGCGGTGAAGTGATCCGGCTTTCGCTCGAAAGTCTGTGATCCGAAAAGCCCGACCCATGGTCGGGCTTTTTATTTCACGCAAGGAGGGTAGGGTGTGGGCGTGGTTGACATTGCAACGGGGGACTCATGTACCACGGGGAACGCTTCAACGCCTGGACTCACCTGATTGGCGCCGTGCTGGCGCTGGTGGGCGGCATCTGGCTGCTGGTCGCCACCAGCCTGGTGGGCGAGCCGCTGCGCATCGTCAGCGTGGCGGTGTACGGCACGACATTGACCCTGCTCTACAGCATCTCGACGCTCTACCACAGCGTGCGGGGGCGGGCGAAGATCATCCTGCGCAAGCTCGACCACCTGTCGATCTACCTGCTGATCGCGGGGAGCTACACGCCCTTCTGCCTGGTGACGCTCAAGGGGCCCTGGGGCTGGACGCTGTTCGGCATCGTCTGGTCGATGGCGGTGATCGGCATGCTGCAGGAGATCAAGCCGCGCTCCGAGGCGCGGGTGCTGTCGATCATCATCTACGCGGTGATGGGTTGGATCGTGCTGATCGCGGTCGGTCCGCTGTACCGCGCGCTGGGCGGCGCCGGCTTTGCCTGGCTGGTGGGCGGCGGGGCCTTCTACACCATTGGCATCATCTTCTTTGCCTACGACAGCCGCTTCCGCCACTGGCACGGCATCTGGCACCTGTTCGTGATCGCCGGCAGCCTGCTGCACTTCATCGCCATCTGGCGCTACGTCATTCCCCAGCACTGAACCCTTGAGCCGCCTGGCGCGGGACTTCCCCGCGCCAGGCGGCTGCCGTTCGCTTACGGCGCGGTGGGCAGGGCGCGCTTGTGGCGGGTCTTCTCGAAGGTGCGGACGATGATGTCGAAGGCTTCCTGGCCGACGTCCTGGCCGTGCAGGAAGGCGTCAATTTCCTTGTAGGTCACGCCGTGGGAATGCTCGTCCGGCTTGCCGGGGGCGAGGTCCTCGAGGTCGGCGGTCGGCACCTTCTCCACCAGGTGCTCCGGCGCGCCGAGGCTGCGGGCGATGCTGCGTACCTGGTTCTTCACCAGGCCGGTGAGCGGGGCGAGGTCGCAGGCGCCGTCGCCGAATTTGGTGAAGAAGCCCATCACCGCTTCGGCGGCGTGGTCGGTGCCCACTACCAGACCGGCACGGGCGTTGGCGATGGTGTACTGGGCGACCATGCGGATACGCGCCTTGGTGTTGCCCAGGGCAAAGTCGCGGGTGGCCGGGGCCAGCCCTTCCAGTGCCTGGGTCTCGGCGGCCAGCGCCTGCACGGCCGGGCCGATGTTCACGGTGTGTCGCTCGTCGGGGGCAATGCAGTCCACCGAGTCCTGGGCGTCCTGCTCGTCGCCCTGCACGTTGTACGGCAGGCGTACAGCGAGGAAGCGGTAGTCCGGGCTGCCGGTCTCGGTGCGCAGGCCTTCCACGGCGCGCTGACAGAGCATACCGGCGGTGAGCGAGTCGACGCCGCCGCTGATGCCCAGCACCAGGGTCTTCATTCCCGAACCCTTCAGGCAGTCCTGGATGAAGCGCACGCGACGCTGGATCTCGGCCTGCAGCTCGGCGTCGGACTGGAAGGGCGGCTGCACGTTGAGTTCTCTGGCGATGGCGGCCTGTCTGTCTTTCATCTGGAGGGCTCCTGTGGAAAGCGGAAAATGGGTTACACCGGCACCTTGAACACGTGGCGCAGGTAAGCGACGAAGTTCTCGTCGCGGCATTGGGTCTTGCCCGGGGTGTCGGAAATCTTCGCCACGGGGTGGCCGTTGCAGGCCGTCATCTTGAGCACGATGTTCATCGGTTCCACCCCGGGGATGTCGCAGGTCAGGTTGGTGCCGATACCGAAGCTGACGTTGATCTTGCCACGCAATGCGCGGAAGAGCTGCAACGCCTTGGGCATGTCGAGGCCATCGGAGAACACCAGGGTCTTGGTCATCGGGTCGATTCCCAGGCGGCGGTAGTGGGCAATGGCCTTCTCGGCCCAGGCCAGCGGGTCGCCCGAGTCGTGGCGCAGGCCATCGAAGAGTTTGGCGAAGTACAGGTCGAAGTCGCTCAGGAAGGCGTCCATGGTAATGCAGTCGGTCAAGGCGATGCCCAGTTGGCCGCGGTACTCGCGCACCCAGCAGTCCAGCGCGGCGATCTGGCTGTCGATCAGCCGCGGGCCGAGTTGCTGGTGCGCCATCAGCCATTCATGGGCCATGGTGCCGATGGGCTTCACGTCGAATTCGCGGGCCAGGTGGACGTTGCTGGTGCCGACGAAGCGTCCGGGGAAATCGCGCTTGAGGATGTGCACGACCTCTTCCTGGGTGCGGTAGGAGAAGCGCCGGCGGGTGCCGAAGTCGGCCACCTGGAACTCCTTCAGCTCCTCTTCGCTGGCGTTGCCGGCAAGCCAGTCGAGCTTGCGGTAGAGCTGCTCGCCGACCTGCTCCAGCACCACTTCGCGGTAGCGATAGCGGTTGCGCACCTCGCTGACGATGGCCAGCAGCGGCACCTCGAAGAGGATCACGTGCAGCCACGGTCCGCGCAGTCGAATGGCCAGCTGGTCGTCCTCGATGCTGGTGTGCACGTAGCGCAGGTTGAAGCGGAACAGACTGAGGAAACGGATGAAGTCCGGCTTGATGAACGGGATGCGCTCGAGGAAGGCCAATTGATCCGGCGTGGCCTCCAGCTCGGCCAGACGCTCGATCTGGTAGCGGATTTCCGCCAGGTACGGGCGCAGGTCCTCGGCATTGCGGCAGCGGAATTCCCACTCCACTTCGGCGTTGGGGTAGTTGTGCAGCACCGCCTGCATCATCGTCAGCTTGTAGAAGTCGGTGTCCAGCAGGTTCTGCACGATGCGCTCGGCAAACACGCTCTCGGCCATGATCAATTCTCCCTGATGCCCATGAGGGCCTCGTCCAGCTCGTTCTCGTCCGTGCAGAGGATGACCCCGGCGCTGCGCATTTCCTTGCAGGCCACCTTCGCGGTTTCCTCTGCGATGGCGCGGCAGGCCGGCAGGTACAGCAGCACCTGGAAGCCGGCGCGGCGCAGTTGCAGCGCGGTGGTCTTCACGCAGTAGTCCAGCGCCAGGCCGCCCACCAGTACGTGGCTGACCGCGTTCTGCCGCAGGTATTCGATCACCCCGGTGCTGCGCCGTTCCGCCAGGTCGTGGTAGCACGCACCGTAGGGGTGCAGGTTCGGTTCGACGCCCTTCCAGATGAAGAAGTCGTAGTCCATCGGTTCAGGCAATTCGTCCAGCAGCTCGAAGCCCGGCGTACCGGGCACGCAGTGACTGACCCAGGTGAGGTCGGCATTGGGCAGGCTGAGCGGCTGCAGCATCTGTGCCGGTTCGCTCACCACCCAGGGCGCTTGCGGGCTGTGGGCGTCCTTGCTGCCCAGGCGCAGGCTGGCGCGTTCGGCCATGAGGTTGAGGGCGCCGCCGATGGCGTCACCGCCGGGCACCGGCAGTTCATCGGGGCAGAGCGGGGTGAAGCCTTTCTGGGCGTCTACATCGAAGCTGGCGATCAGGTTCATGGAAGCCTCCGCTTGACCGTTGGTGGTCTGTCGTGGCTACATAATTCACGACATGAAATAAGTCGTCAAGCAGAAAGGCTAAAAATGATTGGAGGTGGAAGATGCTTTCTGTACATGGTGAAATAAGTCACGGGACTTCTTCCAATGAAGGAGCATTCGAGGAGCGTCGATGAATAGCGCTGAAGTGCTGGCCACCGTGGATATCGTGGCGCTGCGCCTGCACCCCGAGCGCGGGTTGGAGCTGCTGCTGATCCGTCGCGCCCAGGCGCCATTCGAAGGCCAGTGGGCGCTGCCTGGTGTGCTGATCAATGGCCGCTGCGCCGACCATGGCCTGGACGATGCCGCCCTGCGCGCATTGCGCGAGAAGGCGCGGGTGCAGCCGGCCTACATGGAGCAGGTGGCCACGGTGGGCAACGCCGTGCGCGACCCGCGTGGTTGGTCACTGAGCGTGTTCTACCTCGTGCTGGTGGCGCCTGACACCGAGCTGGCCGCCGGCGATCTGGATTTCGTGCCGCTGGATGCCGTGCGCGGTGAGCGCTTTGCCTTGCCCTTCGACCACACCCAGCTGGTGCAGCAGGCCTGCGAGCGGTTGGCGGGCAAGTCGGTGTACAGCGCGTTGCCGCTGCATCTGCTGCCGGAACGCTTCACCGTGGCGGAGGCGCTGAAGGCCTTCGAGTGGTCCATCGGCGAGGAAATCCAGCACTCCAGCCTGCGCGGAAGGCTGGAGCGGATGAAGGCGGCGGGCTGGGTGGAAGACACCGGTGAGCGCCACCAGCCGCCGATGGGGCGGCCGCAGCATGTCCTGCGCTTCACACCGCAGGGGGATGGGGCGTTCGTGTTTGATCGGAGTTTGTTGGTTTAGGTGTTTTCGGGGCAGTGCGGAGTTGGGCTTTCCCTCTTCCCAGCCCTCTCCCTGAAGGGAGAGGGAGCCGTTCGGCTTGCGTGGATAGCGGGAAGTCAGCCGGCGAGCTCTGAACGGCCCGAATGCACGGACAGTCCCCTCTCCCTTCAGGGAGAGGGTTAGAGAGAGGGGGCTCGCCGTCGCACAGAAACTACCCCTCCATCCGCTCCCCAATCCATTCCACGAACGCCCTGACCTTGGGCACCGCCGCCGCATGCTCGGGGTACGCCAGGTAATAGCCGCTGCGGCTTTCCAGCCCGTGCTCCCAGGCAATCACCAGCTTGCCCTCGCTCAGTTCCTCTTCCACCAGGAAGCGCGGCAGCAGCGCCACGCCGCAGCCGGCCTGGGCGGCGCGAATGCACATGTAGAAGGTATCGAAGCGCGGCCCGTGGTAGCTGTGCTCGCTGTGCTGGCCGAGGCTCAGGAACCATTCGTGCCAGGCTTCCTGGCGCGTGGCGTTCTGCAGCAGGACCAGGTCGGCCAGTTGCGTCGGCTTGGTCAGCGGTTGCGCCGGCAGGATCGCCGGTGAACAGACCGGCACCATTTCTTCGCCGAATAGCGCCACACACTCCGCGCCGGGCAAGGTGGCGGCGCCGAAGAAGAAGGCGATATCGCAGCGCGACTGCAGCAGGTCGCCCGGTTCCAGTTCCTGGCGCAGGTCCAGGTGGATGTTCGGGTGGCGATGGCGCCAGCCGTTCAGCCGCGGGATCAGCCAGCGCGCGCCGAAGGTCGGCGGCGTCGCCACGCGCAGCACTTCGGTCTCGCCACCATAGGACAGCAGATAGTGGGTGGACATCTCCACCTGCGTGAGGATCTTGCGCACCTCCACCAGGTACAGGTCGCCCGCCGGAGTCAGTTGCAGGCGCCGGCGTACGCGGCGGAACAGCAGGTGCTGGAGCATCTCCTCCAGCTGCGCCACCTGCTTGCTGACCGCACTCTGGGTCAGGTTCAGCTCTTCGGAAGCACGGGTGAAACTCAGGTGCCGCGCCACCGCTTCGAAGCATTGCAGGGCGGTCATGGACGGCAGGTGGCGTTTGCTCAGCATGGCGGGCAGTTCATGAATTTACGGAATGATGTGCATAGGAAACGTCGTTTGTTGTGCCCAGGCAAGCCAGTTATTACTTCCGGCATTCCATAAGGTCATCTGAAACGAACTGGAGTCCGCATGATTTCCGCACTGCTCGAATCCCTTGGCGTCGACACACGCCTGGTCACCGGTGGCGATCAGGTCATCCACTCTCCCATCGACGGCAGCCGCCTGGGCGTCGTCCGCCTGGAAAGCGCCGCCGAGGTGGAGCAGAAGATCGGCCGCGCCACCCACGCCTTCGACGCCTGGCGCAAGGTGCCGGCGCCGCGCCGTGGCGAACTGGTGCGGCTATTCGGCGAAGAGCTGCGGGCGAGCAAGGCGGCGCTGGGCGAGCTGGTGTCCTGGGAGGCCGGCAAGATCACCCAGGAAGGCCAGGGCGAAGTGCAGGAGATGATCGACATCTGCGACTTCGCGGTCGGCCTGTCGCGCCAGCTCTATGGCCTGACCATCGCTTCCGAGCGCCCCGGCCACCACATGCGCGAGACCTGGCACCCGCTGGGTGTGGTCGGCGTCATCAGCGCCTTCAACTTCCCGGTTGCCGTCTGGTCGTGGAACACCGCGCTGGCGCTGGTCTGCGGCAACTCGGTGGTGTGGAAGCCGTCGGAGAAGACCCCGCTCACCGCACTGGCCTGCCAGGCACTGTTCGAGCGTGCACTGAAGAAATTCGGCGATGCGCCGGAGTACCTGAGCCAGGTGGTGATCGGCGATCGCAGTGCTGGCGAAGCGCTGGTGGACGACGTGCGCGTCGCCCTGGTCAGCGCTACCGGCAGCACCCGCATGGGCCGCGAAGTCGGCCCTCGCGTGGCGGCCCGTTTCGGTCGCAGCATCCTCGAACTGGGTGGCAACAATGCGATGGTCCTGGCGCCCAGTGCCGACCTCGACATGGCCGTGCGCGCCGTGCTGTTCAGCGCCGTCGGCACCGCTGGCCAGCGCTGCACTACCTTGCGCCGGTTGATCGCCCACGAGTCGGTGAAGGACGAGTTCGTCAGTCGCCTGAAGACGGCTTATTCCAAGGTGCGCATCGGTCATCCGCTGGAAGGCAACCTGGTCGGTCCGCTGATTGACGAGCGCAGCTTCCTGGCCATGCAGGGAGCGCTGGAGCAGGCGCGTGGCGAGGGCGGCGTGGTGTTCGGCGGCGAGCGCCAACTGGCCGAGCAGTTCCCCGAGGCCTATTACGTGTCGCCGGCCATTGTCGAGATGCCCGAGCAGAGCGATGTGGTGCGCAGCGAGACCTTCGCACCGATCCTCTACGTGGTGCCCTACAAGGACTTCAACGACGCGGTGGCGCTGAACAATGGCGTGCCGCAGGGCCTGTCGTCGTGCATCTTCACCACCGACCTGCGCGAGGCCGAGACTTTCATCTCGGCGGTGGGCAGCGACTGCGGCATCGCCAACGTCAACATCGGCCCCAGCGGTGCGGAGATTGGTGGCGCCTTCGGTGGCGAGAAGGAAACCGGCGGCGGCCGCGAGTCCGGCTCCGACGCCTGGAAGGGCTACATGCGCCGGCAGACCAACACCGTGAACTACTCGCGGGAACTGCCGCTGGCCCAGGGCATAGTCTTCGATTGATGCCGGTTGTTGTTGGAACAGCTGCCTTCGTTTGGAACTCGGTGCCTGAGGCGCCCTCTCCCTAACCCTCTCCCTGAAGGGAGAGGGGACCGTACGTCGCAGGTTGAAATATCGACATCAGCCGGCACGGACAACTCCCTCTCCCTTCAGGGAGAGGGCGGGGGAGAGGGCCGGGCCTGATGCCAGGCTTTCACGGTACGAACGAGCCCATAGGGCCGCTGTACAGAGTCATTCACAAAGGTTCGCGTAGAAGGATCGCTGGATGTCGCTTCGCCAAGAGTGTCTGTGGGAATACCTGACGCCCGACTGCCCGGAAGCCCCGGAGCTGCGTGGGGATCGCAAGGTCGACGTGTGTGTCATCGGCGCGGGCTTCACGGGCCTGTCTGCCGCGCTGCACCTGCTGGAACGGGACCAGACAGTCTGCGTGCTGGAGGCCCACACCACCGGGCACGGCGGTTCAGGGCGCAATGTCGGGCTGGTCAATGCCGGCCTGTGGATTCCCCCGGACGAGATCGAGGCAGGCATGGGCGCGGAGGTCGGCCAGCGGGTCAATCGCATGCTCGGCAACGCTCCCTCGCTGGTGTTCTCCTTGATCGACCACTACGGCATCGACTGCCAGGCACGCCGCGAAGGCACGCTGCACATGGCGCACAACGCCCGCGGTCTGGCCGACCTGCGCAGCCGCTGCGAGCAGTGGAGCCGCCGTGGTGCCCCGGTGGAGTTGCTCACCGGCACCGACTGCGAGCAGGCCTGTGGCACCGACAAGATTGCGGGAGCGCTGCTCGATCGCCGCGCCGGTACGCTCAACCCCATGGCTTACGTCAGCGGCCTCGCCCGCGCAGTGGTCGGCCTGGGCGGCGAGCTATACCACCATTCCCCGGTGGTCGGCCTGGTGCGCATGGGCAGCGCATGGAACGTGATAACCGCCGGTGGCGTCGTGACCGCCGACAAGGTGGTGATCGCCTCCAGCGCCTACACCGAGGGCGAGTGGACGCAATTGCGCCGCACCTTCTTCCCTGGCTACTACTACCAGGTCGCCTCCCGCCCGCTGGAGGGCGCCGAGGCCGCGCGCATCCTGCCGGGCGGGCAGGGCTCCTGGGATACCCGCCAGGTGCTCAGCAGCATCCGCCGCGATGCCGATGGCCGCCTGCTGCTCGGCAGCCTGGGCAAGGGCACCGGCAAGCCGGCGTGGTTCCTCAAGAGCTGGGCGGACCGCATCCAGCAGCACTACTTCCCGAAGCTGGGCAAGGTGGACTGGGAGTTCACCTGGACCGGTTGCATCGACTTCACCCCCGACCACCTCATGCGCCTGTTCGAGCCGGCGCCGGGGCTGGTCGCCATGAGCGGCTACAACGGTCGTGGCGTCACCACCGGCACGGTGGTGGGCAAGGCCTTTGCCGACTTCCTGCTGGACGGTGACGCCAGCGCCTTGCCGATGCCGCTCAGGCCCATGGAGGAAATCTCCGCCGTGGGCCTGCGCAGCTGTCTGTACGAAGCCGGCTTCTCCCTCTACCACGCCGGGCAATGCCTGCGGGTGGTGATCTGAGATCGTGCAGAGCGGGGCGGGCACCGCCCCGGTTTGACCCACCCACGCTCGCTGCACTTTCGTCTAGCCTCTTATGGTGCGTTACCCCGACGGGTCTGCACCGCGGATGTGCAGTTCGGTGACAGCGATGGTTACGGTTGGGGTTGCGCCTGTGGTGGCTGGAAAAAGCCAGCTCACGGGAAGATTGGTTGCACCCTTTTGCCTGCTTGGTTGCACCTTTTGCTTTCAGTGGGTTGCACGTGTCTAGCACTTGATGTCTGCCAGCTCGGGCTGTTTTCGCTGTAGGACTTGGTTAATAACAAAAACGAATGGCACGCCGCTTGCTGTCGATAACTCGCTGAATCGCTTAAACGAGAAATCGCCAACAAGACCTACAACGCGCCATTACAAAAACCCTCAGGAGCAAAACTCCATGTCGCAGAAGATTTTCAGAAAAGGCTTTCTGGCTCTGGCGGTCACCACCGCACTGGGCATGTCTTCCGTAGTACAGGCCGATGTCGTTATCGGGGTCGCAGGACCGCATACCGGGGCCAACGCCTCGTTCGGGGAACAGTACTGGCGTGGGGCTAGCCAGGCCGCGGAAGACATCAACGCCGCCGGTGGTATCAATGGCGAGAAGATCAAACTGGTGAAGGCGGACGACGCCTGCGAACCGAAACAGGCCGTGGCCGTGGCCAACCGCCTGGTCGACCAGGACAAGGCGGTCGCCGTGGTCGGCCACTTCTGCTCCTCCTCCACCATCCCCGCCTCGGAGGTCTACGACGAGGCCGGCGTCATCGCCATCACCCCCGGCTCCACCAACCCGCAGGTCACCGAGCGCGGCCTCTCCGGCATGTTCCGCATGTGCGGCCGTGACGACCAGCAGGGCGTGGTCGCCGGCGATTACATCGTCGACGTGCTGAAGGCCAAGAAAGTCGCGGTGATCCACGACAAGGACACCTACGGCCAGGGCCTGGCGGATGCCACCCGTGCGCAGCTGAACAAGCGCGGCGTGAAGGAAGTGCTGTACGAAGGTCTGACCCGTGGCGAGAAGG
This sequence comes from Pseudomonas nicosulfuronedens, assembly GCF_005877905.1. Lineage (GTDB taxonomy): Bacteria > Pseudomonadota > Gammaproteobacteria > Pseudomonadales > Pseudomonadaceae > Pseudomonas > Pseudomonas nicosulfuronedens. The sequence goes on from NZ_SWDV01000019.1 coordinate 148,366, forward strand.
ACTTCAACGCCCTGGTCACCAAGATCCGCGCCTCGGGCGCAGAGGTCGTCTACTTCGGCGGCCTGCACCCGGAAGCCGGCCCGCTGGTCCGTCAGATGCGCGAACAGGGCCTGACCGCCAAGTTCATGTCCGACGACGGCATCGTTACCGACGAACTGGTCACCACTGCTGGCGGCCCGCAATACGTCAAGGGCGTGCTGATGACCTTCGGCGCCGACCCGCGCCTGATCCCGGACGGCAAGGCCGTGGTGGAGAAATTCCGCGCCAACGGCTTCGAGCCCGAGGGTTACACCCTCTACGCCTACTCTTCGGTGCAGGCCCTGGCCGCCGCCTTCAATGGCGCGGGCAAGACCGACCCGGCCAAGGCCAGCGCCTGGCTGAAGGCCAACCCGGTGCAGACCGTGATGGGCAAGAAGGAATGGGACACGAAGGGCGACCTGAAAGTCTCCGACTACGTGGTCTACGAGTGGGACGACAAGGGCAAGTACCACCAGCTCGACGCAATGAAGAAGTAATCACCGCCTGACCGGCCGGCGCCGCTACCCGCGGCGCCGGCTTCCCCGCAGGTTGACGAAACGCGCGCAGCTGGTCACGAGCCGGTGATTGCGCGAGCCGTCCGCCTTTCCTGCCCAGCTTGCGCGAGTACTCAATCGTGGACGGTATCTTCCTCCAGCAAATGATCAACGGGCTGACCCTGGGGTCGGTCTACGGCCTGATCGCCATCGGCTACACGATGGTCTACGGCATCATCGGCATGATCAACTTCGCCCACGGCGAGGTGTACATGATCTCCGCCTACCTCTCCGCCGTCGGCCTGGCGCTGCTCGCCTTCTTCGGCCTGCAGTCGTTCCCGCTGCTGATCCTTGGCACGCTGGTCTTCACCATCTTCGTCACCGGCGTTTATGGCTGGGTGATCGAGCGCATCGCCTACAAGCCGCTGCGCAACTCCACGCGCCTGGCTCCGCTGATCTCCGCCATCGGCATGTCGCTGATCCTGCAGAACTACGTGCAGCTGGCCCAGGGGCCGCGCCAGCAAGGCGTGCCGACCCTGCTCGACGGTGCCTTCAAGTTCCACATCGGCGAAGGCTTCGTGCAGCTGACCTACACCAAGGTGTTCATCCTCATCGCCGCCTTCGTCGGCATGGCGGTGCTGACCTACGTGATCCAGTACACCAAGCTCGGGCGCATGTGCCGTGCCACCCAGCAGGACCGCAAGATGGCCTCGATCCTGGGGATCAACACCGACCGGGTGATCTCCTACGTGTTCATCATCGGCGCCGCCATGGCCGCGCTGGCCGGCGTGCTGATCACCATGAACTACGGCACCTTCGACTTCTACGCGGGCTTCATCATCGGCATCAAGGCGTTCACCGCCGCCGTGCTCGGCGGTATCGGCTCGCTGCCCGGCGCCATGCTCGGCGGGCTGATCCTGGGCGTGGCCGAGGCGCAGTTCTCGGGCATGGTGAACACCGACTTCAAGGACGTGTTCGCCTTCGGCCTGCTGGTGACCATCCTGATCTTCCGACCGCAAGGGCTCCTGGGTCGTCCCCAGGTATCGAAGGTGTAAGCATGACGTCCGCGCCCCAGACTTCAGCCGCGCCGAACGCCGCGCGCATCGATATCAAGAAGAGCCTCGTCGACACCGTGCTCGCCGGGCTGATCGCCCTGATCGTGTTCGGCCCGATCGTCGGCATCGTGCTCGATGGCTACAGCTTCAAGCTCGAACCGGTCCGCCTCGCCTGGATGATCGGCGCGGTGATGCTCGGCCGGCTGCTGCTCAGCCTGTTCCTGCAGACCCCCGCCGGCTCCCGCGTGATGGACCGCTTCGAGACCTCAGACTCGGGCATCAGCGTCCTGCCGCCGGGCTACAAGACGCGCCTGCGCTGGATTGTCCCGCTGGTGATCCTTGCCGCAGTGATCTTCCCGTTCTTCGCCAGCAAGTACCTGCTCACCGTGATCATCCTCGGGCTGATCTACGTGCTGCTGGGCCTGGGCCTGAACATCGTGGTCGGTCTTGCCGGCCTGCTCGACCTCGGCTACGTGGCCTTCTACGCCATCGGCGCCTACGGTCTCGCGCTGGGCTACCAGTACCTGGGGCTGGGCTTCTGGACGGTGCTGCCGCTGGCGGCCATCGTCGCCGCGCTGGCGGGGGCGCTGCTGGGCTTCCCGGTGCTGCGGATGCACGGTGACTACCTGGCCATCGTGACCCTGGGCTTCGGCGAGATCATCCGCCTGATCCTCAACAACTGGCTGTCCTTCACCGGCGGCCCGAACGGCATGCCGGTACCGGCGCCGACCTTCTTCGGCCTGGAGTTCGGTCGCCGGGCGAAGGACGGCGGCACGCCGATCCACGAGTTCCTCGGCATCGATTACAACCAGAACTTCAAGTTCCTGTTCATCTACGTGGTGCTCTTCCTCGTCGTGCTGCTGGTGCTCTACATCAAGCACCGGCTGACCCGCATGCCGGTCGGCCGCGCCTGGGAAGCGCTGCGCGAGGACGAGATCGCCTGCCGCGCCATGGGCCTGAACCACGTGCTGGTGAAGCTCTCGGCGTTCATGCTCGGCGCTTCTACGGCAGGGCTGGCCGGGGTGTTCTTCGCCAGCTACCAGGGCTTCGTCAACCCGTCGTCCTTCACCTTCTTCGAGTCGGCGCTGATCCTCGCCATCGTGGTGCTGGGCGGCATGGGCTCGACGGTGGGTGTGGTGATCGCCGCCTTCGTCCTCACCGTCGCGCCGGAACTGCTGCGCAGCTTCGCCGACTACCGCGTGCTGCTGTTCGGCATCCTCATGGTGCTGATGATGATCTGGCGCCCGCGCGGGCTGATCCGCATCAGCCGCTCGGGCTTCGCCGTACGCAAGGGGGTGGCACCATGAGCGGTGACAAGATCCTCAGCGTCGAGCACCTGATGATGCATTTCGGCGGCATCAAGGCGCTCAACGACGTCAACCTCGACGTGGAGCGCGGCTCCATTACCGCGCTGATCGGCCCCAACGGCGCCGGCAAGACCACCGTGTTCAACTGCCTCACCGGTTTCTACAAGGCCACCGGCGGCAACATCCTGCTCAACACCCAGGGCGGCACCACCGACGTCATCAAGGTGCTCGGCCAGCCGTTCCAGGGCGGCGACTTCGTCAATCCGGCGCAATTCGGCAACCGCCTCTACTACAAGATGTTCGGCGGTACCCACCTGGTGAACCGCGCCGGCCTGGCGCGTACCTTCCAGAACATCCGGCTGTTCCGCGAGATGTCGGTGGTGGAGAACCTGCTGGTGGCCCAGCACATGTTCGTCAACCGCAACCTCATCGCCGGCGTGCTCAACACTCCCGGCTACCGTCGAGCGGAAAGCGAAGCGCTGGACCACGCCTTCTACTGGCTGGAAGTGGTGGACCTGGTGGATTGCGCCAACCGCCTGGCCGGCGAGATGTCCTACGGGCAGCAGCGCCGCCTGGAGATCGCCCGCGCCATGTGCACCCGACCGGAGTTGATCTGCCTCGACGAACCGGCTGCCGGCCTCAACCCCGCGGAAACCCAGGCGCTGGCGCGCATCGTCCGCTACCTGCGCGACCACCACGGCATCACCGTGCTGCTGATCGAGCACGACATGGGCATGGTGATGAACATCTCCGACCACATCATCGTGCTCGACCACGGCGTGGTCATCGCCCGTGGCGCACCGGACGAGATCCGCCACAACGAGAAAGTGATCGCCGCCTATCTCGGCGCAGACGAAGAGGAGTTGGCATGACGGCGCCGATGTTGGAATTCCGTGAAGTCGATGTGTTCTACGGGCCGATCCAGGCGCTGAAGAAAGTCTCGCTGACCGTCAACGAAGGGGAGACCGTGGCGCTGATCGGCGCCAACGGCGCGGGCAAGTCGACGCTGCTGATGTCGATCTTCGGCCAGCCGCGCGCGGCCGGCGGCGCGATTCTCTACAAGGGCCAGGACATCCGCCACAAGTCGGCGCACTACGTGGCCTCCAACGGTATCGCGCAGTCGCCGGAAGGGCGTCGGGTATTCCCCGACATGACGGTGGAGGAGAACCTGCTGATGGGCACCATCCCCATCGGCATGGACCACGCCCAGGAAGACATGCAGCGCATGTTCGACCTCTTCCCGCGCCTGAAGGAGCGGCGCAACCAGCGCGCCATGACCATGTCCGGCGGTGAGCAGCAGATGCTCGCCATCGCCCGCGCACTGATGAGCCGGCCCAAGCTGCTGCTGCTCGACGAACCCTCGCTGGGCCTGGCGCCCATCGTGGTCAAGCAGATCTTCCAGACACTGCGCGAGCTGGCGCAGAGCGGGATGACGCTGTTCCTCGTGGAGCAGAACGCCAACCATGCGCTCAAGCTGTCCGACCGTGGCTACGTGATGGTCAACGGCGAGATCCGCCTGAGCGGTACCGGTGCGGAATTGCTGGGTAACCAGGAGGTTCGCAACGCGTACCTGGGCGGGCACTGATGCTCCGCTGAGAATGGGGCCGGGTTCGCTTCTGATCGACACGGGAGCCGCCGGTCGCCTCCCACCCTCTCCCTAACCCTGGCTACGCGCCCCGCTCCGAAGGGAGAGGGGACCGTTCGGTGCAGGTTGAAACCTTGATGTCAGCCGGCACGGGCGGCTCCCTCTCCCTTCAGGGAGAGGGCAGGGGAGAGGGGCTTTCAACTCTGCCGTACGAGGCCCCCATGCATGACCTTAAATTCCTCACCAACGCCGACGTTGCCCAGCGCCTGGGTTATCCCCAGTTGATCGAAGCCCTGCGCATCGGCCTTGCCAGCGAATGCGAAGCCCCGGTACGCGGCTGCCACGAACTGCCCGACAACGCCTCACTACTGACCATGCCGGTGTGGCGGCCGGGGCAGGACATCGGTGTGAAGCTGGTGACCGTGTTCCCCAATAACGGCGCGAAGAACCTGCCGGCGGTGGCCGCGCTGTTCTGCCTGTTCGATGGCGAAACCGGCCACCCGCTGGCGATGCTCGAAGCCTCGGAAATGACTGCGCGGCGCACCGCCTGCACCTCCGCGTTGGCCGCCGATTACCTGGTGCGCCGCGACGCACGGCGGCTGCTGATCGTCGGCAGCGGCACCCTGGCGCCACACATGGTCCGCGCCCACTGTTCGGTGCGCGAGTATGAGGACATTGCCCTCTGGGGCCGCCACGAAGAGAAAGCGAATGCGTTGGTAAAGCAGCTGCAGGACGAAGGCTATCCCGCCCACGCCTGCGTCGATCTGCGCGGTGCTGTGGCGGCGGCGGACTGCATCAGTTGCGTCACCACTTCCCGCGAGCCCATCGTCCACGGTGCCTGGCTGCGCTCGGGCTGCCACCTCGATCTGGTCGGTGCCTTTCTTCCCAGCATGCGCGAGACGGACAGCGAAGCCGTGCGCCGTGCGCGCATCGTCGTCGACACCCGCGAAGGAGCGCTGGAAGAGGCGGGCGATCTGCTGATTCCCCTGGGCGAGGGTGTGATCGACGAGAGCGCCATCCACCACCAGCTGAGCGACCTGCTGCAAGGTCGTGGCGCCCGCAGGGACGATAGCGAGATCACCCTGTTCAAGTCCGTGGGTTATGCACTGGAAGACCTGATCGCGGCGCGTTTGCTCGTGCAGTGAAGTTGTCCCGAGATTCTGTGGGCGGCGCTGTGGATAACATCTGGGCGAACCTTGCGAGACCGCGTGGCGACAGGCCCCGCCAGCGCCGCTCGATTTCTGTTCGATTGCCCTGCAACCCCTGTATGGATGGACAGTTACGGCTTCGCGGAAAAGTTCCGCAGTTCCGATAGTTGTCCCCGCCAGCCGTTGAAAGACTTGTGGATAAGCTTGGGAAGAACTTCTCCAGCGCAGCGGTGGCGCGGCCTGCAGCGAGGCGCTTGAAAATCGTCCAGCGGGAAACCCTGATCCCGCTTGCCCACAGAATCCGTGGAGCAGCCTGTGGACAAGGTGGGTGCAACTCGCGGCAGGCCCGTAGCCATGGGGCTTTCAGGCGTCTGTTCGGGTTTTATCCAGCTTGGCTGTAACGCAACGCGGCGGGTTCAGGCTGTTATGCTCGGTCGACCGACAAGAACGCGCGCGGCACGATTGCCCGGCAGGTACCGGTGACGGCGGCGCCCAGCAAGAGGACTTCTGCGATGACCACTCCCACTCTGTTCATTACCGGCGCCACCTCCGGCTTCGGCGAGGCCTGTGCACGGCGTTTCGCCCGTGATGGCTGGTCGCTGGTGATCACTGGCCGTCGCGAGGAGCGCCTCAACGCGCTGGCCCAGGAGCTTTCCACCGAGACCGACGTGCTGCCTCTGGTACTCGACGTGCGCGATCGCGCGGCGATGACCGCCGCCGTGGACAGTCTGCCGGAGAAGTTCGCCAAGCTGCGTGGCCTGATCAACAACGCCGGCCTCGCCCTGGGCACCGACCCGGCGCAGGCGTGCGAGCTGGATGACTGGGACACCATGGTGGACACCAACATCAAGGGCCTGATGTACGCCACCCGCCTGTTGCTGCCGCGCCTGATTGCTCACGGCCCCGGCGCGAGCATCCTCAACCTGGGCTCGGTCGCGGGCCACTGGCCCTATCCGGGCGGCCATGTGTACGGCGCCACCAAGGCCTTCGTCGAGCAGTTCTCGCTGAACCTGCGCTGCGACCTGCAGGGCACTGGCGTGCGCGTCACCAACCTTGAGCCGGGCATGTGCGAGAGTGAGTTCTCGCTGGTGCGCTTCGGCGGTGACCAGGCGAAGTACGACAAGACCTATGCCGGCGCCGAGCCGATCCAGTCCGCGGACATCGCCGAGACCATCCACTGGATCCTGAACCAGCCGCCGCACATCAATATCAACACCCTGGAGATCATGCCGGTGAGCCAGGCCTGGGCGGGGTTCTCGGTGCATCGCAAGGGTTGATTTCTGTGCGGGTTTTTTACCCTCACCCCAGCCCTCTCCCAGAGGGAGAGGGCTGGGGTGAGGGGCTCTTGATCTTGTAGGAGCGAGCATGCTCGCGAACCAGCCCCGCTGCGAGGCTGTTCGCGAGCAAGCTCGCTCCTACAGGTAAAGCATCAGCCGGCGAGCAGCCAGGCACCGGCGCCTGCCGAGGCCAGGCCGGCGAAACGCACCAGCGGCGCCGCGGCCTGCGGCAGCACGCGAACCAGACCGTAACCCGCCGCATGCAGCGCGGCAGTCGCGCCGACGAAGCCGGTGGCATACAGCCACGGGCTGCTCAGGTCCGGCAGTTCCAGCCCGTGGGCCACGCCGTGGGCGAGGGCGAACAGCGCCGTGATACCCATCGCCACTGCCAGCGGCGGACGCACCGCCAGTGCCACGCACAGGCCCAGCGCCAGTACCGAAGCGGCGATGCCGGTCTCCATGAGCGGAATCTGCATCCCTTCGAAGCCAAGTAACCCACCGACCAGCATGACGCCGACGAAGGTGCAGGGCAGCGCCAGGCGTGCTGCGCCTTGCTGTTGGGCAGCCCAGAGGCCGACGGCAAGCATCGCCAGGAGATGGTCGAGGCCGGTGATGGGATGGGCGATGCCGGCGATCAGGCCGTGGTCGCCGTGGCCCGGATGAGCGAAGGCCACCGCCGGGGTGAGGAACAGCGCCAGGCTGTAGAGGGCTTTACGCAGGGTCATGGTCATTCCTTGGTCTTTGGGGCTGTTCAGGCTGCGCTCAGCAGGCCCTGGCGTTCGATGAAGGTGATGATTTCGGCCAGGCCCTGGCCGGTCTTCTGGTTGCTGAACACGAAGGGCTTGTCGCCGCGCATGCGCGAGGCATCCTGGTCCATCACTTCCAGCGAGGCGCCCACCAGCGGGGCGAGGTCGATCTTGTTGATTACCAGCAGGTCGGACTTGCAGATGCCCGGTCCACCCTTGCGCGGGATCTTGTCGCCGGCGGAGACGTCGATCACGTAGAGCGTCAGGTCCGACAGCTCGGGGCTGAAGGTGGCCGAGAGGTTGTCGCCGCCGGATTCCACCAGGATCAGGTCCAGGCCGGGGAAGCGGCGGTTGAGCTGGTCCACGGCTTCCAGGTTGATCGAGGCATCCTCGCGGATCGCCGTGTGCGGGCAGCCGCCGGTTTCCACGCCGATGATCCGCTCCGGCTCCAGTGCCTCGTTGCGCACCAGGAACTGCGCGTCTTCCTGGGTGTAGATGTCGTTGGTGACCACCGCGATGTTGTAGCGCTGACGCAGGGCGCGGCACAGCGCCAGGGTCAGGGCGGTCTTGCCGGAGCCCACCGGGCCGCCGATGCCGACGCGAAGAGGTTGAGAGTTCATGGCAGTTCTCCTAGGAGCGGAACAGACGGCTGTATTGGGTTTCGTGGGTCATGCAGGCCAGCGCGAGACCGAAGGGCGCGCCGCCGAGGGGATCGTTTGCCAGCGCGGCCTGGCAGGCAGCGTCGAGCTCGGGGAGCAATTGCGAGGTGAGCTTCTGCGCGGCCAGCTGGCCCAGCGGCAGGGTCTTCATCAGCACCGCCAGCTGGTTCTCCAGCCAGCTCCACAGCCAGGCGCCGAGGGCCTGCTCCGGGGAAAGCCCCCAGGCGCGGGCGGCCAGCGCCCAGGCGGCGGCGAAGGAGGGCTCGGCCTGCTCGGCGAGCCACTGGCGAGCGGGTTCGTCCAGCTCGGGCAGGGCTTCGAGCAACTGGCCGAGGGAGAAGCCCATCTGCCGGTTTTCCAGGCCCAGCTCGCGGGTTTCGCGGCTGGCGCGATGGCGCTCGGCGGCATCGCGCAGGGCGTCCCAGTCGGCGCTCTGTGCGGCGCGCAGCAATTCGGCCAGCAGGGGGGCTTCGAAGCGCGCGAGGTTGAGATGCAGCTGGTCGACGAGCCAGGTGCGGGCGCCGTCGGCATCCTTCACCTGGCCCTGGTCGATGGCGCTTTCCAGCCCTTGCGAGTAGCTGTAGCCGCCGATGGGCAACTGGGGGCTGGCCAGGCGCAGCAGCGCCCAGAGGGTGTTCACCGGCGCACTCCGAACTGGTGCAGCTTCGGCGCGTAGTTGAATTCTTCTTCACCGTGATGCGAATGGTGATGCCCACCACCGTAGGCGCCGTGCTCCGGCTGGAAAGGCGCTTCGATGGCCTCCACGGTGGCGCCGAGCTGGTCGAGCATGGCCTTCAGCACATAGTCGTCGAGCAGGCGCAGCCAACCCTCGCCGACCTGCAGGGCAACGTGGCGGTTGCCCAGGTGATAGGCCGCGCGGTTCAGCTCACACGCGTTGGCGCAGGTGACGTGGAGCAGCTTTTCCGGCGCCGCACAGACGCGCACCACGCGGCCATCGTTGGCCAGCAGGTACTCGCCATCGGCCAGCGGCGACTGGCCGCGCTCGAGGAACAGGCCGACGTCTTCTCCGCTGCTGCTAAAGCAGCGCAGCCGGCTCTTGCTGCGTGCCTCGTAGTTCAGGCGCAGTTCTGCGTCCCAGTGTTCGCGGGGTTCGATGCGTTGATGGATGACCAGCATGGCAGTGTCCGGCAGTAGCAATGGCGGTGCTACAGCAAGGGGCTTGCCAGTGCAGTCCTGGCTCAGTGCTGGCGCGGCCTGGCGGCGTTGTCCGAACGATCAGGAATGGTGCGTGCGCGCAACATTGGTGCGCACGAAAACGGTGCGCACCAAGGCGGGGCGACAGGTATTTTGCAGGAGCGAGCTTGCTCGCGAACCGGCCCCGCTGCGAAATCCGTTCGCGAGCAAGCTCGCTCCAACAGCGGATTTTCGAGCGCGTGCCAGCGGATCAGCGCGTAGCCGGACCGACGGATGACGCCTTGGGCGTTATCTACCCTGCGTTTGAATTATCGAGTGGGGCTCAGGGCCGCGAACCGATCCCGGTCCAGTGCTTGGCGCCGATCATGATGAAGCGCAGCTGCTGGGTGATCTTGGCCTGGGGCGAGAGGTGCGTCGGCAGGCTGTCCGCCAGCGGGTCGATCAGCTCGGGCAGGGTGGCGAACACCGTCTTCACCACCAGGTCGGCGATCACGTCGATGTCCTGGGCGGTGAGGTGCGGCAGCTTGTTGAGCAGCGCCAGGTCAGCGGCCAGGTCGTCGGTGATGCGCTGGCGCAGGGCGCCCACGGCCTGGCGGATCGGGTGTGAGCCGCCGTACTGCTCGCGGGCGAGGAAGAGAAACTGGGTGCGGTTGGCGGTGACGGCGTCGAGGAAGATGCGTACGGAGGCCTCGATCACGCCGCCCAGCTCGAACTCGTTGCGGCGCACCACGCGCAGGGTCTCGCGGAAGGTTTCGTCGACATCGGCCACCAGGGCGAGGCCGAGCTGGTCCATGTCGGTGAAGTGCCGGTAGAAGCCTGCCGGCACGATCCCAGCAGTCTTCGCCACTTCCCGCAGGCTCAGGCTGCCGAAGCCGCGGCCGCTGTCCATCAGGCTGCGCGCGGCGTCCATCAGGGCCAGGCGGGTCTGTTGTTTCTGTTCGGCGCGGGGAGTGGCCATACGGCAGTGCTATCCAGGGCGAGGGCGCAGGCACTCTAACAAATGCCGGTCGGTGCAGGGGAAGTTCCTGCGGCAAATAGTGAACGAGTGTTGACTGAAAACCTCTCCTCGTGAGATTTTAAGTGAACACATGTTTACTGTTTTGGTGTTCCATCATGTCCCTGCTTCCCTTCGCCGGCCTGCGCTTCATCTCGCCGCTACTGTCTCCGCTTCGCGCTCTGGTGCGCGGCCAGTGGCTGCGCGAGTCGGATGTCGATGCTGTGCTGCGCGCCTGCAACCCCGGTTGGTCGCTGCGCCGGGTGTTCGCGCGGGTCGAGGCGCGGCAGTGGGTGGCGGACGACATGCTCGAGCTGTGCCTGCGCCCCAATGCGCACTGGCGCGGTGCTCGGCCCGGCCAGCACCTGCAGTTGTTCGTCGAGCGCGACGGCGTGCGCCACAGCCGCAGCTACAGCCTGACCCGTATCGCCGAGGACGGCTGCCTGGAGTTCGCCGTGAAGCTGCAGCCGGGCGGGCGGATTTCCACTTTCCTGCTGCAGCAACTGTGCGTCGGTGAAGTGCTGGAGCTGGGCCAGCCGGATGGCGACTTGAGCTGGCCGGCCGAAGACCAGGGTGTATTGCTGCTGGCTGCGGGCAGCGGCCTGACGCCCTTGCTCGGCCTGCTGCGCGAGGCACTGGCGCGCGGTTACAGCGGCCCGGTGACGCTGCTGCATTACGTCCGCGAGCGTGGCCAGAAGGCCTTCGTCGTCGGGCTGGAAGCGCTGGCGCGGCAATACCCCAATCTCGAACTGCGCTGGGCGCTGAGCGGTGATACCGCGCAGGACGGCGAGTTGTCCGGACGTTTCCAGCGCGCTCACGTGGCCGACCTGGAGGGCCGTCACGTGCTCGCTTGCGGCCCCGGCGGTTTCGTCGAAACCGTGCGGCAGGTGCTGGGTGCGAGTAGCCGAAGTCTGCAGGTGGAAAGCTTCAGCCCGCCGGCCTGGGACGACCACGAACCGGCAAGAACGGTGAATCTGCGCTTCGCCCGCAGCGCTCGGCAGGTGGCTGGTGACAGCCGCCGCAGCCTGCTGGAGCAAGCCGAGTCCCATGGCTTGCGTCCGGTGCATGGCTGCCGCCAAGGCGTCTGCACCAGTTGCACCTGCACGCTGGTCAGCGGCTGCGTGCGCGACCTGCGCAGCGGAGAGCTATTCAACGAGCCCGGCCAGCCCATCCGCATTTGTGTCAGCGCGCCCCAGGGCGACCTGACTGTCGATCTCTGAATAATCGGGAAGCCATCGCCATGCGTGAAGACCGCGACCTCAGCGCTGCCGAGCTGGCAGCCTTCGGTGCAGAACTGGACGCCCTGCGCCAGCGCACCCTGCATGACCTGGGCGAGAACGACGCCCGCTACATCCGCCGCATCCGCGCGGCGGTGCGCTTCTGCTGCTGGAGCGGCCGCGTGCTGCTGATGGCTGGCTGGTTCCCCCCGACCTGGCTGCTGGGCACCTTCCTGCTCGGGCTGGGCAAGATCCTGGAGAACATGGAACTGGGCCATAACGTCATGCATGGCCAGTACGACTGGATGAACGACCCGGAATTCTCCGGACGCAGCTACGAGTGGGACATCGTCGGTCCCTCTGACTTCTGGCGGCACACGCACAACCATGTGCACCACACCTACACCAACGTGTTGGGCATGGACGATGACGTGGGCTACGGCGTGGTGCGGCTGTTCCCCGAGCAGAAGTGGAAGCCGTTCTACCGCTGGCAACCGATCTGGGTGACCCTTCAGGCGCTGCTGTTCCAGTACGCCGTGGCGGTGCAGCATCTGCGCCTGGACAAGTATGTGAAGGGGCGGATGAGCAAGGAGGAGCTGCGCCCGCTGCTGAGCCAGTTCAACGCCAAGGTCGGGCGCCAGTGGGTGAAGGATTACCTGGTATTCCCGCTGCTTGGCCTGTTCACCGGTGCTTTCGGCGCGGTGCTGCTGGGTAACGTCATCGCCAACCTGATGCGCAACCTGTGGACCTTCACCGTGATCTTCTGCGGCCACTTCACCGAGAAGGCGGCGGTATTCCCGCCCGAGGTGCTGCAGGGCGAGACACGCGGCCACTGGTACCTGCGCCAGCTGCGTGGGTCGAGCAACCTGGAAGGTGGCCCGCTGTTCCATATCCTCACCGGTAACCTCAGTCACCAGATCGAGCATCACCTCTATCCGGACCTGCCGGCGCGCCGTTATGCGCAGCTGTCGAAGGACGTGCAGGCGATTGCTGCGCGCTACGGCCAGACCTACAACAGTGGCCGTCTGTCGGCGCAATTCGCCACGGTGCTCAAGCGCATCTGGGTGCACCGTCGACCAACGGTGCCGGCCAACGCCTGAGGCGGATCAGGCGCGGCGGGTCATCGGCGAGGCGATGTCCTCACGCAGGGCGCGCAGGTCGGCGGCGTCCTGGTTGAGGTGGTGAATGGACTTGAGCAGCTTCTGTCGGAGCAGGTCATCCTGGACCTGTTCGACTGCCCGCATGACTTCCAGGGCCGTGGCCTCGTTGTTGGTGGCGACGGCGTCGAGAGTCTTTCGCAGGCTGCGGGTTGCGTGGTGCACGTGGGTGATCTCCTGAAAACTGCGTGCACCCTACGACCTGAGTATTTCCAATAAATTTCAACAAGTTGCTTTCCGATCGGCGGTCATGATGTCGCTACCCGCGGCACATCGATTCAGGAAAGCATGCACAGCGCCAGTAGTGGCACCAGGTTGAGTAGCAGCACACCGATCTTGTAGACGGCCATGCCGCCGTAATGCAGCGCATCGAACCTCTCCACCGGCAGCGCGAACCAGCGCGAATGCAAGCGATAGACAAAGTCGTGGGCGAGGACGAAGGCGGCGAACCAGACCAGCAGGATGGCGTAGTTGATCAGGGTGCAGTAGAGCAGGAAGGGTTTCAGATCCTGGAGCAGCATGGTGATTCTCCGGATACGTACTGGGTTGGACGCGTGCCAGCGGGGATGGTTTCCGGCAACCGAACCGGCGTCGGTCCGATAGCCGGCGCGCTGGCCGACGGCCATAATGCGCACCTGCCGCAAACCATGTGATCTTTGCCGCGCGACCGCTGTCCGATGTGCGGACGGCTAACCTTGCCGTTACACCCCACCTTTCTCATCTGCCTGCCGGACTCGCCATGTTCAGCCCGCTCGTCACCTTTCCTGCGCTCTATACCGCCACACTGCTGATGCTCGCCGGCTCCGGCCTGTTCACCACCTACATGGGCCTGCGCCTGACCCAGGAAGGCGTCAGTGACCTGTGGGTCGGCGGCCTGATGGCGGCTTATTACTTCGGCCTGGTCTGTGGCGGCAAGTTCGGCCACAAGCTGATCGCCGGCTTCGGCCACATCCGTTCCTACGTGGCCTGCGCCGGCATGGCCACGGTGATCGTGCTGATCCACGCGCTGGTCTCGCAGCTGGAGGTGTGGATCTTCCTGCGCTTCGTGATGGGCGCAGTGATGATGAACCAGTACATGGTGATCGAGAGCTGGCTCAACGAGCAGGCGGAAGGGCACCAGCGCGGCAAGGTATTCGCCGGCTACATGGTGGCGGTGGACGCCGGCCTGGTGGTCGGCCAGGGCCTGCTGGCGCTGAGCCCGGCGCTGGATTACAAGCCGCTGCTGCTGGTCGCCATCTGCTTCTCGTCCTGCCTGATCCCGCTGGCGCTGACTCGCCGCGTCCACCCGGCCAAGCTGGTGGCGGCGCCGTTGGAGATCGGATTCTTCTGGAAGCGTGTGCCGCAGTCGCTGGGCACCATCTTCGTCGCCGGCCTGATGGTTGGCGCCTTCTACGGTCTGGCGCCGGTGTATGCGGCGCGCAATGGCCTGGACACCGCGCAGTCGAGCCTCTTCGTCGGCATGTGCATCGTCGCCGGCTTCTGCGCGCAATGGCCGCTGGGTTGGTTGTCCGACCGGGTCAACCGCAGTTGGCTGATTCGCGCCAACGCTTTGCTGCTGTGCCTGGCGGCGGTGCCGATGTGGGGTCTGGTCGAGCTGCCCTATACGCTGCTGCTGGTGAACGGTTTCGTCACCGGCATGCTGCTGTTTACCCTCTATCCGCTGGCCGTGGCCCTGGGCAACGACCACGTCGAGCAGTCGCGCCGGGTGGCGCTGTCGGCGATGCTGCTGACCACTTACGGCGTCGGCGCCTGTATTGGCCCGCTGCTCGCTGGCGCGATGATGCGTCACTTCGGCCCGGGCATGTTCTACATGCTGGTGTCGGCCTATGCGCTGATCCTGATCTTCTGGGTGCAGCCCAAGCGCGTCACCGGTGTACACCGCGTCGACGAGGCGCCGTTGCACCACGTGGCCATGCCCGACACCGTCAGCCCGATGGCCGCCGCGCTGGACCCGCGTGTCGAGGAAGTACCGGAAGAGCTGGTGGTGGAAGCGCCGGCGAGCATTGGTCGCTCCGATGGCGAGCCGGGTGCTGGCGAGACGAAGAGCTGATCCCCTTGCGCTAGCGCAGAAATGAGAAAGCCCGGCAGATGCCGGGCTTTTCTTTCGCCTGTTCGGCGTATTTCACGCCGATCAGGAAACACGCTTCAGATGGGCATCGAACACAGTGTCACCACCGGACTCGGCAACCATGTTGCTGTGCAGCTTGTCGATGGTGTGCTCGGAGCCGTTCTCGGCAACGCGGACGTCATCCATCTGCTTGTGCAGGCGGTCGATGGTGCGCTCGGAGCCGTTGTCGGCAACGCGGGCATCGTCCATTTGCTTGTGCAGGCGGTCGATGGTGCGCTCGGAACCGTTGTCGGCGACGCGGGCGTCATCCATTTGCTTGTGCAGGCGGTCGATGGTGCGTTCGGAGCCGCTATCGGCTACGCGAGCTTCACCCATTTGCTTGTGCAGGCGATCGATGGTGCGTTCGGAGCCATTGGCGGATACGCGAGGTTCGGCGCTCTGCTGCTGCAGTTGATGGGTGCTGCGCGGGCCGTTGTTGAGGATGGCCGGGGCGGCGAAGACGGCGCTGGCGGTCATCAGGGAAGTCAGTGCAAGGCTGAGGGCGATCTTGGTTTTCATGTTGTGCGGCTCCGAAGGGGGGCGATATGTTTTGGCTACAGGGTTATTTTCCCTTCGGATAAATCGATTTAAAAACGATGATGCGTGATACAGAGCATCAGTGTTGTCGATTATTTAGCCGGCTAATTTCAACTATCGCCGTCAATGATGGAACGACGAAAACCGCTCTAGGGCGGTGTTCAGAGGCGTGTTTCAGGAGGTTTCAGGCAAGAAGCTGTTACAAAACACGGCTGGCCTGTTATCGATGGCGGGACTTCACGGGTTTCCAGCGATAAGAAAGCCCGGCGGGGCCGGGCTTTTCTCTCACCTTGCGGTGTACTGCCTGGAGCTTCATGCCTTCAGGTGAGCATCGAAGACGGTGTCGCCACCCGATTCGGCCACCATGTTGCTGTGCAGTTGGTCGATGGTGTGCTCGGAGCCGTTTTCGGCAACGCTCATCTCTTCATGCAGACGGTCGATGGTTTTGCTCGAACCGTTTTCAGCGACACCCAGTTGCTTGTGCAGGCGATCGACGGTCTGGCTGGAGCCATTTTCGGCGACGTTCATTGCCTGGTGCAGACGGTCAACCGACTTGCTCGAACC
Source organism: Pseudomonas nicosulfuronedens (assembly GCF_005877905.1). GTDB lineage: Bacteria > Pseudomonadota > Gammaproteobacteria > Pseudomonadales > Pseudomonadaceae > Pseudomonas > Pseudomonas nicosulfuronedens. The sequence continues at coordinate 164,386 of NZ_SWDV01000019.1, forward strand.
GTTTTCGGCAACGCTCATCTCGTCGTGCAGACGGTCGATGGTTTTGCTCGAGCCGTTTTCAGCGACGCTCAGTTGCTTGTGCAGGCGGTCGACGGTCTGGCTGGAGCCGTTTTCGGCGACGTTCATTTCCCGGTGCAGTCGGTCAACCGACTGGCTTGAACCGTTTTCAGCGACGCTCATCTCGTCGTGCAGACGGTCGACGGTTTTGCTCGAGCCGTTTTCAGCGACGCCCAGTTGCTTGTGCAGGCGGTCGACGGTCTGGCTGGAACCATTCTCGGCCACGTTCATTTTCTGGATCAGGCGATCGACCGACTGGCTGGAGCCGTTTTCGGCGATACGGGCCTTGGCCGCGTCCAGCAGTTTCTGCTGCTGACCCAGGCTGCGTTCGGCGCCTTCCTGAACCAGAACCTGGGTCTGGCTGGCATTGATCACAGGGGATTCCTGCTGGGAGCCGGCGAAAGCGGCATTGGCAGCAAGTACGGAGAGGGCAAAGCCAAGTACGAGGGTGCGTTTCATGATGCGGCTCCAGAAAGAGTGGGGAGTTCGCCTGATCCAG
>NZ_SWDV01000020.1 GCF_005877905.1 Pseudomonas nicosulfuronedens
GTGTATGGAGAGTTTCGAACCACATCCTAAGCATCCTGCTTACGGGAGTTGTACATAGATTCGAGGATCTGCTTGAGATCCGGTAGCTTGGGATTGGCCTGGAGCAACTCATGTAGCCTGTGATGGTCGCCTACCAGGCGCCAGACTTCGTTCATACTGCGCCAAACCTCGTATAGCTACTCGGCCCTCCAACTCCCCCAACTGGAGATACTGGCGAAAAGGACTTCAGCCCTACCATTGCGATCGGGCTCATCCGGCAATATCTGAGCGTGGTCCAACCACAATCCGTTGTAATGGCGGCTCTACCTGTCGGGCAGTCATCCTGTTCCACTTATCGGAGCCACGGCGACCAGTTACTATCGAACCTACAAACAGTCAGGAGCATCGCTGGGAGCAAGCACACCAGGTCCTCTCCGCCCCACCCAGGCTCTCACTGGGCCGTGAGCAGGCTTTGTTCAATCGCTCTCAGCCCTGTCATCGCCGGAATATGAGATTCGTCGGCTGCATGACACTAACGGTGTTCACTTATCGAATCGTCGAAGAACCATTCCTCAGAAAAAACAAACACAGCACTATTTGAATTCGCACTACAAAGGAGCTACGCAGGAGGATTTATGAAAACCGCACTGATTACCGGCATTACTGGACAAGATGGCGCTTACCTGGCGCAACTGCTGCTGGAAAAGGGCTACACCGTCTATGGAACCTATCGCCGGACCAGTTCCGTCAATTTCTGGCGCATCGACGAGTTGGGCATCAGCCAGCACCCGAACTTGCACCTGGTGGAATATGATCTGACCGATCTCTCCTCCAGTATCCGCCTGCTCCAGAACACCCAGGCCACTGAAGTCTACAACCTGGCGGCACAGAGCTTCGTCGGGGTTTCCTTCGACCAGCCGGCAACCACTGCCGAAATTACCGGCGTGGGTGCGCTGAACCTGCTCGAGGCGATCCGCATCGTCAATCCGAAGATCCGTTTCTACCAGGCCTCGACGTCCGAAATGTTCGGCAAGGTCCAGGCCATCCCCCAGAAGGAAGACACTCCCTTCTATCCGCGCAGCCCTTACGGCGTCGCCAAACTCTACGCGCACTGGATCACAATCAACTACCGCGAGAGCTACGGCATCTTCGGCAGCAGCGGCATCCTGTTCAACCACGAGTCTCCGCTGCGCGGTCGCGAGTTCGTCACCCGCAAGATCACCGACTCCGTCGCCAAGATCAAACTGGGCAAGCTCGACGTGCTGGAGTTGGGCAACCTCGACGCCAAGCGCGACTGGGGCTTCGCCAAGGAGTACGTGGAAGGCATGTGGCGTATGCTGCAGGCTGACGAGCCGGATACTTTTGTCCTGGCCACCAACCGTACCGAGACTGTTCGCGACTTCGTTAGCATGGCCTTCAAGGCTGCCGACATCGAAATTCGTTTCGAAGGCAACGCCGAAGACGAAATCGGAATCGACGCCGCGACCGGCAAGACTCTGGTACGCATCAATCCGAAATTCTATCGTCCGGCCGAAGTCGAACTGCTGATCGGCGATCCGGCTCACGCCCGCAAGACGCTGGGCTGGGAACCGAAGACCACCCTGGAAGAACTGTGCAAGATGATGGTCGAGGCCGACCTGCGTCGCAACGAAGCGGGATTCTCGTTCTAAGCGACCGCTCAGGGCGCGCCCCACCAGGCGCGCCTTCGTTTTCCCACATCCACCAATAAGGAGACTCGCATGCGCGTTGGTCTAGGAGTCACTGTCTGGGCCAAAGGCAGCACTGCTGGTCATCTCGATGGAATCGGCGTCTATACCCGCGCCCTGTGGCACGCATTGAGCCACCTGGCGCACCATCCTGACACCGACTTGTCATTGCACCCATTCGCATTCGGAAGTTCGCTACCGACGATGGACTGTGGCATTCCCGCCCGCCTGGGTGGGCGATTCTCCTTGCACGCTCTGCGCAGTGCCGTTCTGGGCGCTCCGAGGGCAATGTCCAGGAACATCGGCGGGCAGGTCGATCTGTTTCATGCCACCGACCACCACATCCCCCGGTTGGCGGGAACTCCGGTGGTAGCCAACGTGATGGACTTGATACCGCTTCTGCACCCGGAGTGGGCGTCCGCCAATCTGCGCACCATGAAGAACTGGCTGTTCACACGCACAGTGCGAAGTGCGGACCACCTGATCACCATCTCCGAATACAGCAAGCGTGATCTGATGGATCATCTGGGCATAGCTCCTGAACGGATCTCGGTAACGCCACTGGGCGTTTCACCAGAATACTTCGAGGAAATGCCGCAACCGTTGGTCGAGCAGACGCTGGCCACGCTAGGTCTTCAGCCTGGCTTCTTCCTGTTTGTCGGCACCCTGCAACCGCGCAAGAACCTGACGCGTGTGCTTCAGGCTCACAAGTCACTTCCCGAAACCGTGCGGCGTCAGCACCCACTGGTCATCGTCGGACGCACCGGTTGGAAATCCGACGAACTGCTCACCGAACTCGATGCGCTTGAGCGCCGGAACGAGGGGCGTCGTTTCGAATACCTGCCAGGCAAAATTGTACGAACACTGTTGCACAGCGCATCTGCACTGGTATTTCCATCGCTGTATGAAGGATTCGGCCTACCTGTCGTGGAAGCCTTCGCCGCACGCTGCCCGGTCATCACCTCCAATACGACCTCATTGCCGGAGGTCGCGGGGGACGCTGCCCTGCTCGTCGATCCCACGCAGGAGGAGGCAATTGCTGCGGCCATGCTGGAGTTGCTGGAGCACCCGGACCAGGCCGCGCGACGCGTCGATCTTGGCCAACAGCGTGCCCTGCATTACTCGTGGGAGGCCTGCGCAATGCAGACCCTGGACGTTTATCGCCACATTGCCCCCCCTAGGTCCTGACCAACTGTTGGAATCGGCAACAACCCTGTAACCTGCTGCGCCTTCTGTTTGGTCTATCCGCCGCTACGCTGAAAGAAATATCCCGCGAGACGAACAATAGTGAGAAAACGCATCCTGCTGGTCAACAAATCCTATGCTCCCTTCACTGGAGGGATCGAGACGGCCGTCAAGCAGTATGCCCATTGGTACCAGGATAGCGGTCACGACGTGACGGTCCTGTGTTGCGCACCTTCCCGGAGCCTACGCAGCCGGGCCGAATCGGTTGATGGCATTCGCGTTCTAAGAGCCGCATCGCTGGGGAACCTCTGGTCAGTACCCTTGAGCTTCGCGTTCTTCTGGCACTTTTTGCTGAAGTCACGCGACGCGGACATCACGCACATCAATCTGCAGTTTCCTTCGGCCAGTCTGGCCATGTCACTCTTCCACTGGCTGATTCGTGGGAAGACAGTTGTCAGTTATCACTGCGATGTCTATCGCCAACGTTACCTCAAGCGGGTGACCTACCTGTTCGACCGCATCGCCGTGCGCAAGGCCGACCTAGTCATTACCGGTAGCCCTGCATTGCGAGAACACTCCGAAGTACTCGGCGCAATCCATCGGGACATCCAGGCCGTTCCCTATACGGTCAACCTGCCCTACATCGATGAATGCCTGTCCCGCCCCCCCGAGCACACCCTTCCCGAGCATTTCATGCAGGAGGGGTACTGCGTGTTTTTCGGGCGTCTCGTGAGCTACAAAGGCACCGAGTCATTGGACACGGCTTTCCGACTGCTCATGCAACGTGGCGAGCACGTCAATCTGGCGATCTTCGGAATCGGACCGGAGGAACAGCGGTTCTGGAGGCTTGCCGAGGAGTTTCCTCAGCGCGTGCACTTCATCAATGCTTTCGTCAGCGATACAGACAAGTACTACCTGATTCGCAACTCCAAAATGTTCCTGTTCCCCTCGGTCTACTACTCCGAAGCCTTTGGCATTGCGCAACTGGACGCGATGGCCTGCGCCAGACCGATCGTCAACTGCTGGCTGCAGACAGGCGTGAACTGGGTCGCTCCCGATGGCGAAGCAGCCATTACGGTAGAGCCGGGCAATGCCGACAAGCTCGCAGACGCAATCCTGACCTTGCATAACGACCCTGCGCTGCTCACCAGGCTGGGGCAGGGCGGACAAGACCGCTGCAAGACGGTTTTCTCCGAAGAGACAGTCCGGGCCCACTTCGTGGACCTGATCAGCCGGCTGTAATTTCCTCCCGAGCGCAGGCCCGCGTACTGGAACCGCGAGGCCACGGCCCGAGAAACTGACTGACCAGTCATCAACAAGCAGGGTTGCCCGCCCGCAACCCAGACACTTATCCTGCGGCATATAAGCGATAAATAAATAAGAAATGCAGGGGTTGCCGCTTTGGAAAGACAGCATTCAGCTTTTGCCTTGCCTGATGCAGAGCACAATCGCCCGATCAGAGTTGCGATTCTGCTGTCGACCTACAACGGGGCGCCCTATCTACGCGAGCAGCTCGAATCCCTGATTGCCCAGACCTGCCAGAACTGGGTCATCCATGCTTCGGATGATGGCTCCAGCGACAACACGCTCGACATACTCCACGAGTACCAACGTCGTCTCGGCAAGGAGCGACTGGTCGTACACTCGGGACCGCGCAAGGGATTCGCCGCCAACTTCCTCACGTCGGTCAAGCGGGTGAAGGACCAGGCGGACTATTTCGCCTTCTGCGACCAGGACGACCTCTGGGAGCCCGAAAAGCTTGAACGAGGCCTGACCTGGGCGGCTACACATCCATCGATATTGCCGGCACTGTATTGTTCCCGCACACGCCTGGTGGATGCAGCCGGCCAAACCATCGGCTACTCGCCCCTGTTCCGCCGTGCCCCCTGTTTCGCCAATGCCCTGGTACAGAGCATCGCCGGCGGCAACACTATGCTGTTCAACGCCGCCACCGCGCACCTGCTGAGCCTGACACCCTCCCATGTTCCGATCATCTCGCACGATTGGTGGACTTACATAATCGTTACGGGGTGTGGAGGGCGCGTGAAGTACGACGAATACCCGGCCATCAACTACCGTCAGCACGGCAACAACCTGATAGGCTCTAACTCGAGCGTCAGGGACCGACTCGATCGCCTCCGGCGCATGCTCAAAGGGACGTTCCGACAGTGGAACGACGTGAACCTGGAGGCCGTTTCCCACTTTCAGCAGTACCTGACCCAGGAAAACCAGCGGATCCTCGAGTTGTTCGGCAGTGCACGCCGCGCACCGCTGCATCGCAAGCTGTCGCTGATCAGCCAGTCAGGCGTTTACCGGCAAACGCTTCCCGGCAACCTCGGACTGGTTGCCGCATCGCTTATTCAGAGGCTGTGACTCAATGACGATCCTCGTAACAGGCAGCGCTGGCTTCATCGGCTCGAACTTCGTCCTCGACTGGCTGGCTGACCACGACGAAACCGTCGTCAGCCTGGACAAGCTGACCTACGCCGGCAACCGGGAAAACCTTGCAAGCCTCGACAGCGACGCAAGACACCACTTCGTAAAGGGCGATATCGGCGATACCCGACTGGTTTCCTCCCTGCTGGAACAACACCGGCCTCGCGCGGTGCTGAACTTCGCCGCCGAATCTCACGTGGACCGCTCAATTCTCGGCCCGGAAGACTTCATTCAGACCAACGTTGTGGGCACCTTCCACCTGCTCGAGGCGGTGCGCGCATATTGGGGCGCCCTGGACGAACAGAGCAAAGCTGACTTCCGCTTCCTCCATGTCTCCACCGACGAGGTCTACGGCACACTCGAGGTGCAGGCTCCGGCCTTCACCGAGGAGCATCCGTACCAACCCAACAGCCCGTACTCCGCCTCCAAGGCCGCTTCCGACCATCTGGTGCGTGCCTACCACCACACCTACGGCCTTCCGGTACTGACCACCAATTGCTCGAACAACTACGGGCCGTATCACTTCCCCGAGAAGCTCATTCCCCTGGTGATCCGCAACGCCCTCGCGGGTGAAGCCTTGCCGATCTATGGTGACGGACAGCAGATCCGCGACTGGCTGTACGTCAAGGATCACTGCAGTGCCATTCGCCGTGTACTGGAAGCCGGCCAGGTGGGTGAAACCTACAATGTTGGCGGCTGGAACGAGAAGGCCAACCTGGAAGTCGTGCACTACATCTGCGACACCCTCGACAGAGAGGCGCCCCGCGCAGATGGCCTCAGCTACCGCGAGCAGATCAGCTTCGTGAAGGATCGCCCCGGCCACGACCGACGCTACGCCATCGATGCCACCCGCCTGGAGCGCGAGCTGGGCTGGCGACCGGCAGAGACGTTTGAAACCGGTATCGCCAAGACCGTTCGCTGGTACCTGGACAACCAGGCGTGGGTCGAGAATGTCGCCAGCGGCGCCTACCGGGAGTGGCTCAGCCAGCAGTACGCATGAACGACATCCTGATTCTCGGCAGCAACGGCCAGGTCGGCTGGGAGCTGCAGCGCGCGCTGGCTCCGCTTGGCCGACTGACGGTGTGCGACCGTCAACGCGCAAACCTGGAAGACCTCGATGGCGTGCGCCGGCTCATCGAGAGCGAGCGTCCGACCATTATCGTCAATGCTGCCGCCTATACCGCGGTGGACAAGGCGGAAAGCGAGCCCGAGCGCGCACACCGAATCAATGCAGAGGCCGTTGGTCTGCTGGCCAGCCTGGCCCGCGAGCTCGACGCCTGGCTGGTGCACTACTCGACCGACTACGTGTTCGATGGGCAGGGAAACCGGCCATTTGGCGAACAGGACCCGACTGCCCCACTCAATGCGTATGGCCGCACCAAACTGGCCGGCGAACACGCCATCAGCGAGAGCGGCTGCCGTCATCTGATCCTCCGCACCAGCTGGGTCTATGCCGCCAGGGGTGCAAACTTCGCAAAGACGATGCTGCGACTGGCGGCGGACCGCGAAGAACTTCGTATTGTCGCTGACCAGATTGGCGCCCCCACCAGTGCCGAGCTTATTGCCGACGTCACGGCTCAGGCGCTGGCTCATCTACGCAACCATCCACAACCTGCCAGCCTTTCCGGCCTCTATCACCTGGCGGCCAGCGGCGAGGTCAGCTGGCATGGCTACGCCCGCTTCGTCATCGCCGAAGCGCGTCGTCTGGGACTGGCCCTGCGTACCGACGCAGAGCACGTGCTGCCGATCATGACGAACGAATATCCGCTTCCCGCGCCCCGGCCCGCAAACTCCAGGCTCGACACGACCCGCCTCTGCTCGACCTTCAGCCTCACCCTCCCGGACTGGCAGTTCCACGTTCGTCGCATGCTGGTCGAGTTGATTGGAGAAAGAACCGCATGAAGCGCAAAGGCATCATTCTCGCCGGCGGGTCCGGCACCCGGCTGCACCCAGCCACCCTGTCGGTCTCCAAACAACTGCTGCCGGTCTACGACAAGCCGATGATCTATTACCCGCTGAGCACCCTGATGCTGGCAGGTATCCGCGAGATCCTGATCATCTCCACCCCGCAGGACACACCGCGCTTCCAGCAGCTTCTGGGAGACGGGCAGCGCTGGGGGGTGGAACTGCAGTACGCGGTGCAGGAATCGCCCGATGGTCTGGCGCAAGCCTTCCTGATCGGCGAGGACTTCATCGGCGACAACCTCAGCGCCCTGGTGCTCGGCGACAACATCTACCACGGCCATGACTTCCAGGAGTTGCTGGTCAGCGCCATGGACCGCGAAAGCGGCGCCAGCGTGTTCGCTTACCATGTGCACGATCCGGAGCGTTACGGAGTCGTGGAGTTCGACAGCCGCGGCAAGGCGATCAGCCTGGAAGAAAAGCCGGTCTCTCCCAAATCCAACTACGCCGTGACGGGTCTGTATTTCTACGACCGACGCGTTGTCGAGATTGCCAAGAGCATCCGCCCTTCAGCCCGCGGCGAGCTGGAGATCACCGACGTCAACCGGGCTTACCTGGAGCAGGGCGAACTGTCAGTGGAAATCATGGGCCGCGGCTACGCCTGGCTCGACACCGGCACCCACGAATCGCTTCTGGAGGCCAGCCAGTTCATCGCGACTCTGGAAAACCGCCAGGGGCTCAAGGTCGCCTGCCCCGAGGAAATTGCCTTCCGACAGGGCTGGATCAGCGCCGAGGAGTTGCAACGCCTGGCAGCTCCGCTCGCCAAGAGTGGATATGGTCTTTACCTCCAACGCCTTCTGACGCAAACGGTCTACTGATGAAAGTTACTCCACTGGCGATTCCCGACGTTCTCGTACTGGAGCCACAAGTGTTTGGCGACAGCCGAGGATTTTTCTTCGAAAGCTTCAATCAGCAGAAATTCGAGCGGGCCCTCGACCGTCGTGTCGAGTTCGTCCAGGACAACCACTCCCGCTCAGCCCGCCATGTCCTGCGCGGCCTGCATTACCAGATTCGTCAGGCCCAGGGAAAACTCGTGCGGGTGGTCCATGGCGAGGTGTTCGACGTCGCTGTCGACTTGCGCCGCAGCTCCCCCACCTTCGGCCGCTGGGTAGGCCAAGTGCTGAGCGCCGAGAACAAGCTGCAGATGTGGATCCCCGAGGGTTTCGCCCACGGTTTTGTGGTCACCAGCGAGAGCGCCGAGTTCCTCTACAAGACCACCGATTTCTGGGCGCCCGAGCATGAGCGCTGCATCGCCTGGGACGATCCCGAGCTGGCCATCGAATGGCCGATCGAGTCGGCCCCAGAGCTCTCCGGCAAGGACCGCCTGGGTGTCAGCCTGCTAGAAGCCGAGCTCTTCTCGTGATACTCAAGCCGCCACGGAGTGGCGGCCAAGTAAGACCATAACGACAAGAAAGACGGAGATTCAGCGTGAAAGAGCGTCAACGGGCCATAGTCGTACTTGGCATGCACCGTAGCGGTACCAGTGCAATTGCCAGAGGGCTCACGACACTGGGTGTGGAGCTGGGTGACAACCTGATGCCTGCCGCGCAGGGCAACAACGAGCGCGGCTTCTGGGAAGATCAGGAGATCGTCGACATCAACACCGATATCCTGAAAGAGCTCGGTCATACCTGGCACTCGCTCAAGCCACTGGCTTCGGAGCGACTGGCGAGCTTCGAGGGTTCCCATATCCAGCAGCGGGCGCTGGACTACCTCCGCGAATTCTTCGGCGACGCCCCGGTGTTTGGCCTGAAAGATCCGCGCATCTCGCTGTTGCTGCCCTTCTGGTTGCGCATCTTCGAACTGGCCAACATCGAGCCGGCGTTCATACTGAGCCTGCGTCATCCTTTGAGCGTGGCGAACTCGCTTCACAAGCGAGACGGTTTTACCGAAGCCAAGAGCCTCTATCTCTGGCTCGACTACATGCTGCAGGGGTTGCTCCATAGCCGAGGCAGGCAAGCAGTCGTTCTGAGTTATGACCGCCTGATGGGCGCACCGGCCGAGCAGATCCGTCGACTTGGCGAGCAGTTGCAGCTGCCCGCTCCCACCGACGTAGAACTCGACGAGTACATCGAGAAATTCCTCAGTGCCGACCTGCAACACAGTCGCTTCTCCCGCGACAGCGATGAGCTGGCTGAACGGGCCCCGCGCGAAGTCATCGAGTGTTTCGACCTGCTGCTCCGCCTGGCCGACGACGAACTGGCCCTTGGCAGCTCCGAAACGCTGCTGCGTATCGAGCACCTGAGCCAGCACTGCCGAACCCTGCACCCCACGCTGGAGGCACTGCACCAGCAGGACAGCTTGCACACCGCGGCCCTACAGGAAGCTCGCGCCACGCTCGATAGCCTGCAATTCGTGATCGCCAAGCAAAGCCTGGAGCTGGAGGACGCGCAGCAGAGACTGAACGACATTGCGCGCCTGACGGCCAATCTGGAACACAGCACATCGCTGCTGGCCAGTTCCCGCGCATCGCTGGAGGAGATCCAGCGCTCCGCCTCCTGGACTCTGACCAAGCCCCTGCGCTTTGCCTCGCGGATCGCCCGCGGCCGCCGCGGCGAAGCGCTGGTCAGCCTGCGCAACTACCTTCACCAGGTTGGACGCTCGATCTACTGGCGCATCCCTGCCGCGCAACGTGAGCGTCTGCTCATGGCGGCCTATCGTCGCTTCGGTTTCGCCTTCAACGGCCTGGGCCACTATGAGCGCTGGAAACGCCAGCTTGACCAGCAGGCACCCTCCCAGGCGCACTGGCCAACCGAACTGACCGACATTTACCAGATCGAACCTTGCGAAAATCTGGATGGCCGTGTCGCCATTCACCTGCACATGTACTACAGCGACCTGACCGAAGAATTCCGTGGCTATCTGAGCCACATGCCCTTCCCCTACGACCTGTATGTCTCGGTCAAGGATGAAGTCGGACTGCGAGCCTGCCAGGCCATGTTCGTCAACCTGCCCCATCAGGGTTCCCTGCAGGTCGAGATCGTTCCCAACCGTGGCCGGGATATCGCACCGATGTTCTGCCAGTTCGGTGAGGCACTGAAGCAATACGACTACCTGTTGCACCTGCATAGCAAGAAGTCGCTGTTCAACAACGGCGCCACCGACGGCTGGCGCGAGTACCTCTGCCAAAGCATGGCGGGGAGCGAGCGACAGATTCGCTCCATCTTCGAACTGTTGTCGTCCGGCAAGGCCGGCATTGTCTATCCGCAGAACTTCGAGCGCCTGCACTACGTGGCCAATACCTGGCTGGCCAACCGCGCCATGGGACATCAGTGGTGCCAGCGCCTGGGTATTACCGAGATTCCGGAAAGCTATTTCCACTTTCCCGCCGGCAGCATGTTCTGGGCCTCCCGCCAGGCCCTGGCGCCCCTGTTCAACGCAGGTATCACCCTGGAAGACTTCGCCGAAGAAGCCGGCCAGACCGATGGCACCTTTGCCCACTGCCTGGAACGCCTGCTGGTGCTGACCAGCCAGAGCCAGGGGCTGCCCCCTGCCATCCTGCGCTGCCAGCACACCAACTCCTGGTCGGCCTGGCGCTTCGACAACTACCTGGCGCGAAGCGAGCAGGACCTGCAACGACAGATATCCAACCCGACCATCAAGACAGTCGCCTTCGACATTTTCGACACCCTGCTGCTTCGCCCGCTGCTCGATCCGGAATCGATCAAACGGCTGACAGCCCAGCGAGTCGACAAGGGGACCGCCGAGAAGTACCTGCGCTACCGCGCTGCAGCTGAGGCCCGCGCCCGTGAAAAAGCCGGACGAGACATCACCACCGCAGAAATCTTCGACGAACTGGGCCGCCTGGCCGGTATAGAGAAGGGTACGCTCCTGGCGCTGCGCCAGCGCGAAGAGGAAACCGAGTTCGCCTGCGTCACACCACGCCCGGAGAGCATTGCCCTGCTGCGCTACGCCAAACGCCTGGGCAAGCGCGTGGTGTTGCTAAGCGACATGTTCCTGCCGCAGTCGGTGATCACCGCCATGCTGCAGAAATCCGGCGTTCTGCAGTGGGACAAGCTGTACGTCTCCGGCGAGATCGGCGTCCGCAAGGACACCGGGCAGCTTTACGAATTGGCCCTGCGCGAGGAACAACTGCTGCCGGAACAGATGCTCATGGTCGGCGACAACGAGCGCTCGGACGTACAGATCCCCGGAGACATGGGCCTGGACCTGTTGCACGTGCTCAAACCGATCGACCTGGCCCGCGGACTGCCGCACTGGAATCGCCTGGTAGATAACGTCCGCAGCCGCAATGACCTCAGCGCCGAACTCGCCCTGGGTCTGTTGCTGCGCCGTAATTTCGCCAAAATCGCCTTCGGCACCTTCCGGCCGGCGGCCTTTTCACAGGGCTCGGCCGAGTTACTGGGGTACAACGTAGTCGGCCCGCTGCTCACCCACTTCGTGACCTGGCTGCGCGAACGCGCCCAGCGCGATGGAATCGAACGTCTGTACTTCCTCTCCCGCGAGGGCAAGCTGCTCAAGACAGCCTTCGATCTCTGGGACGAGCGCGAGCCCGGCACCGCGTCATCGCGCTACCTGGTGCTGTCGCGCCGGGCAGTCAGCGTACCGCGCCTGAGTGATTTCGAAGAGGTGCTGACGCTCGCCCGGCCGAACTATTTCTCCGGCACCTTGGAAAACCTTCTCGAAGCGCGTTTCGGCGTGGTCCTCGATAAGGCCGATCTGCAGGATCTGGACGCCCGAGGCCTCTGGAAATCCGGGCAGTTGCTCGATATCGGCAACAACGACGTCAGCCACATCGAGCCGGTGCTGCGTCATCTCCTGCCCCGGATACTGGCCCAGGCCGCAGCCGAGAGCCCGGCACTGCTGCGCTACCTGGAAGACTCGCAGCTGACCGCAGAAGGCGCCGTGGCGGTGGTCGATGTCGGCTACTCCGGCACCATCCAGCGCCACCTCAACGCCTGGCTGGAGAAACCGATCAACGGCTACTACATGGTCACCGACGAGCTGGTCGACGCCTTCGTCGGCGATGCCGGGGTCTTCGCCGACGGGTGCTTCTCCGATCGAGTATCCCGCGCCACCCGAGGCAACTGCACATTGTTCGATCAGAACTTCATGCTCGAGCAACTTCTCAGTGCCGATGATGCCCAAGTCAACCATTATCGACTCGACGCCGACAGTACTCCGGTCGCGCACTACCAGGCGCTGGGTGATGAAGAACTGGCCGCCCGGGAAATCCGCCAGCAGATTCAGGCTGGGGCCCTGGCCTACCTGCAGGACGTGCTGGATGTCCGCGCCACCCTGCACGCAGACTTTCTGCCTCCACGTGACCTGGCCAAAGACATCTGGTCGACCTTCAGCGTCAACCCCGATGAAGAAGAGCGTAAGCTGCTCAAGCGCCTGGTGCTGGACGACCACTACTGTGGCCGCGGGCTGGTCAGTTGAGCGAGCTAACAAGATAGGGACGCACCCGGAAGATGAGCACGAACGAGAATATCCGCTGGCACACTGGCCGCCTGAGCATCGACGAAAGAGCCACCCGCATGCGGCAAAAGCCGGCGACGCTGTGGCTGACCGGCCTGAGTGGTTCCGGCAAGTCAACCCTCGCCTTCGCCCTGGAATATGCCCTGCATGAACTGGGCTATTCCGCCGTGGTACTCGATGGCGACAACGTCCGCCACGGCCTGTGCAAGGATCTTGGCTTCAGTCATGAAGACCGCACCGAGAACATCCGCCGGGTCGCCGAAGTGGCGAACCTGATGAACGATGCCGGCCTGATCGTCATCACGTCCTTCATCTCGCCTTTCCGCGAGGATCGCGAGCAAGCGCGGAAAATCATCGGCGAAGAGCGCTTCCGCGAGATTCATCTAAGCACCGAACTTAGTGTGTGCGAAGAGCGCGATCCCAAGGGGCTCTACAAGAAAGCGCGGGCCGGCAAACTGCCGGACTTCACCGGCATTGGCTCACCCTACGAGGAGCCGCTGAAGCCCTTCGAGCGGATCGATACCGACCGACTCAGCCTCGAGGAGAGCGTGGCGCGCCTGATGAAACTGCTGCAGTTGCAGCCCATCGAGCGCTGATCGGTGTAGCATCGGTGGCGCAAACCACCGCATGCGATGTACGCCGCCTTGAACCCTCACCTGACCCGCTGGCAATCACTGGCCCTGCTGGCGCTACTACTCGCTCCACTGCTCTGGCCGCTGCACTACGTCGCCCAGCGCTACTACAGCGAGCAACTGGCCGAGCAGAACCAGCAGACCCTCGACCTCTACGTCGCCAACCTGCTGGGCACCCTGCGCCGCTACGAGGACCTGCCACCGATCCTCGGCGAGCTGCCGACCTTGCGTGCCGCGCTGCAGACGCCTGATAGCCTGGCCGCGCAGAACGCCGCCAACCTGGAGTTGCAGCGCATTCGCGGGCGCACCGGCGCAGATGTCATCTACCTGATCCAGGCAGATGGCATGACCCACGCTGCCTCGAACTGGGACCAACCCGACAGCTTCGTTGGACGCAATTTCTCGTTCCGCCCCTACTACAAGGAAGCGCTCCAGGGGCGTCAGGGGCGCTTCTTTGGCCTGGGCACCACTTCCAAGCGACGCGGCTATTACTTCGCCAGCGACGTCCGGGACGGCGGTAAGCTGCTCGGTGTGCTGGTGGTGAAGGTCGACCTCGAACACATGGAGCAGCTCTGGGGCAACACACCGGAGCAGCTACTGGTGATGGACTCCAACGGCGTGGTCATCCTTTCCTCCAGCAACGCCTGGCGCTTCCATACCGCCAAGGAGCTTTCGCCTGCCAAGCAGCGCGAGATCGCCGAAAACATTCCCTACCCGGTGTTGCAGCCGGCACCGTTGAAGATCGACCAGCGTCGCTGGATCAGCCAGAGCCGCCATCTGCCGGAGACGGGCTGGACAGTGAGCATCTACACACCGCGCGCTCAGGTCGACTCTCCGGTGCGCAGCGTCGTTCTGATCGGCTCGGCCACCCTGGTCGCACTACTTCTGCTGCTGTCGCTGCTGACCATCAGCCGCCGCCACTACCTCGAACGCATCGCCCTGGAAGCCCAGGCCAAGCACGAACTGGAGCTACGTGTGCAGGAGCGCACCCAGGAGCTGGAAGGTGCCAACACACGGTTGCAGGAAGAGGTCAGCAACCGCGAGCAGGCGCAGCGCGAGCTGATGCACGCGCAAGATGAAGTGGTGCAGGCCGGCAAGCTCACCGCCCTGGGTACCATGTCCGCCAGCATCAGTCACGAACTCAACCAGCCGCTGGCTGCTATCCGCAGCTACGCCGACAACGCCCGTGTACTGCTCGATCACGAGCGCTACAGCGACGCCCGCGGCAACCTTGAACAGATCGGGGAACTGACCGGGCGGATGGCCTCGATCATCGGCCACCTCAAGGCCTACGCCCGCGGCGCCCGCCGGGCACCGGAGAACGTGGCACTGCAACCGGCGCTCAACGACGCCCTGGCACTGGTCGCCCAACGGCGCCAGGCGATGAACGTGGAGTTGCTGCGCGACCTGCCGGATGCGGCGATCTGGGTCCAGGCCGGCGAGACCCGCTTGCGACAGATCCTCTCCAACCTGATTTCAAACGCCCTCGACGCCCTGACCGAGAAAGGCCTGCCAAGGCGCATCTGGCTAACCACCGAGCAGACGCCTGAGCACATCATCCTGTCCCTGCGTGACAATGGCCCTGGCTTCTCCGAAGAGGCGCTGGCCCATGCCCGCGAGCCCTTCTTCACCACCAAGACCAGTGCCAAAGGCCTGGGCCTGGGCCTGGCCATCTGCGACACCCTGCTGCGCACGCTGGGCGGACGCCTTGAATTGGGCAATCACCCTGAGGGTGGCGCTCTCGTACAATTGCACCTGTTGCCGGGTATCCCCGGCGTGACCCTGACGCCGCAAGAGGAAACCCGCGCATGAGTTCGGCCGAGCCGTTCGACTCCACCACCCAGGTGCTGCTGATCGATGACGACCCGCACTTGCGCCAGGCACTCTGCCAAACCCTCGACCTCGCCGGTTTCAAGGTGGTCGCCCTGGGCGATGCGCGGCAGATCGATCCACAGCAGGCACGTGACTGGCCGGGGGTGATTGTCAGCGACATCCGCATGCCAGGTATCGATGGCTTGCAGTTGCTGGATCAGTTGCACGCGCAGGATTCCGAGCTACCGGTGATCCTGGTTACCGGTCATGGTGATGTGCCACTAGCGGTAAAGGCCATGCGCTCGGGCGCCTACGACTTCCTCGAAAAGCCCTTCCCCAGCGATGCGCTGTTGGACAGCGTGCGCCGCGCGCTAGATGTGCGCCGACTGGTGCTGGAGAACCGCAGCCTGCGCCTGGCCCTGACCGAGCAGAAGGAAGTCCGTGGCCGCCTGGTCGGCCAGTCCCCGCCAATGCAGCGCCTGCAGCAGCAGGTCGCCTCGCTCGCGGCGATCCAGGCGGACGTGCTGGTACTGGGTGAAACCGGCTCGGGCAAGGAAGTGGTCGCCCGCGCCCTGCATGACCTGTCGAGCCGCCGCAACGGTCCCTTCGTCGCCATCAACGCTGGCGCACTGGCCGAATCAGTAGTGGAGAGTGAGCTCTTCGGCCATGAGCAGGGTGCCTTCACCGGGGCGCAGAAGCGCCGCATCGGCAAATTCGAGTTCGCCAACGGCGGTACCCTGTTCCTCGACGAAATCGAGAGCATGAGCCTGGACGTGCAGGTCAAACTGCTGCGCCTGTTGCAGGAGCGCACCGTCGAACGACTGGGCTCCAACCAGCTCATTCCCCTGGATATCCGCATCATCGCGGCGACCAAGGAAGACCTGCGCCTGGCCTCGGACGAAGGGCGCTTTCGCGCCGACCTTTACTACCGTCTCAACGTAGCCAGCCTGCGGATACCTCCGCTGCGCGAACGGGGCGATGACATCCTGCTACTGTTCCATCACTTCGCCGAACGCGGTGCGGAGCGCCACGGCCTGACCGCACGCCCACTGGACTCAGCGCAGCGCGCGCAACTGCTGGCCCACGGCTGGCCGGGCAATGTCCGTGAATTGCAGAACGCCGCGGAGCGCTATGCGCTGGGCCTGGACCTGGGCCTGGACGACAGCCGTGGGCAGACCATGACCATTGCGCCCGGCGCGGGGCTGAACGAGCAGGTGGAATCCTTTGAGCGCTCGCTGATTGCCGCCGAGATGAGCCGGTCACACAACTCCTTGCGCAGCCTTGCCGAAGCGCTGGGTGTGCCGCGCAAGACCCTGCACGACAAGCTGCGCAAACATGGGCTGCTGTTCAATCAGGGCGAGACTTCCGAGCCAGGGGAGCCTGGCTGAGCAGGAGTGCATAACTTCCAGCAGCCGCAGGTGGGCAGACCCGCCAGGACTGGCAAGGCGCGGAGTGGCACTGGCAGCGGAATTCAGGAAGAATCAACGTTTCTCTTTATGAGAAACTGTGTTGTTAAAGGAATATTGAGGTAGTTCGTGTCTATACCACTCGTCATTGATCTGGATGGAACCCTGATTCACAGCGATCTCCTTCTGGAGTCCAGCCTCAGCTTTCTGAAAAGACAGCCCTTGAGACTGCTGGAGCCCATTCGCTGGCTGGCCAGTGGGAAGAGCATCCTCAAATCGCGCCTCGCTCAATCCGCACCGATTGACGTATCGGTACTCCCATACAACAAAGCCGTCCTCGAGTTGATCAATCGCGAGAAAGCGCAAGGCCGGAAAATTGTACTGGCCACGGCCAGCCATCGGAGTTACGCCGAAGAAATCGCTTCCCATCTGGGCATATTCGACCAGGTGATGGCGACCGATGAGCACGTCAATCTCTCCGCCCAGCGTAAGCGCGATGCCTTGGTCCGAGAATATGGCGAGGGCGGATTCGATTACGCGGGTAACTCCACCGACGACCTCCCAGTGTGGAAGGCAGCACGCCATGCCTACTTGGTGAACTCGAACGGCCGAATCAGTCGAGAGGCAAAACTCCACGGCAACGTGGCAGACGAACTCAAGCCCGACTCGCGCAGCCTCCTGCGAACGTGGGCAAAAGCACTTCGCCTTCACCAGTGGGCAAAGAATGCTCTTATCTTCATCCCACTGCTGGCCAGCCACCGGCTGCTCGAAATAGACCTGCTCGCGGATGGACTGGTTGCCTTCCTCTTGTTCGGCCTTTGCGCTTCAAGTGTGTATGTACTCAACGACCTGCTCGACCTGGATGATGACCGCCATCACGCCAGCAAGCGCAAAAGGCCATTTGCCAGCGGCGCACTTTCTATCGGCAGCGGCCTTGTCGCATTTCCGCTATTGCTTGCAACGGCCTTTGTCGGCGCCTTGCTGATACTGCCATGGAAGTTTGCACTTGCACTGGGCAGCTACTACTTGCTGACGGTGGCGTATTCGTTCTGGCTCAAACGCATGATGTCGGTGGACGTGATCGTACTTGCGATGCTTTATACATCCCGGATCATTGCAGGCACATTCGCATTCGGTGTCAGGCTGACCTTCTGGATGCTCGCCTTTTCGATGTTCATCTTCCTGAGCCTGGCGCTGGTCAAGCGCTATGCAGAACTGCGAGATGCTCGCGCCAAAGGAAAGGACAGCAAGACCAGAGGTAGAGGCTACTTCCCGGATGATCTGGAAATGATCTCATCCCTGGGGGCCTCTTCCGGATATCTCTCGGTAATGGTCCTGGCTTTGTATATCCAGGACGGATCGACCGCCTCGATGTATCACTACCCGCAACTCATCTGGCTAGCCTGTCCGTTGCTACTGTACTGGATTACCCGTATCTGGATGCTGACGCATCGTGGCGCCATGCATGAAGACCCCGTCGTATTCGCCATCAAGGACCGCACCAGCCTGCTTGTCGGCGCCCTTTTCGCATTGACCTTCTGGATCGCGACATGAGCAAGCCCGAACTTTGCTCCTGGGGCCGCTACCCCAAAGTGCCGCAATATCGACATGCCTGTGCCTGGCGCAATGACCTGCCGGGCCTGTTCGACAAATTGATCCAGCAAAACCTGACCACCCTGCCTTACGGCAACGGCCGTAGCTATGGCGACAGCTGCCTGGCCGCCAGCAGTGCTCTGCTGCAGACCCGTCAGCTTGACCGACTGATGAGCGCTGACTGGGAACACGGCATCATCCGGGCCGAAGCCGGAGTAACCCTGGCCGAGCTGATCACAATCGCCCTGCCTCGCGGCTGGTTTCTACCGGTCACTCCTGGGACAAAATTCGTAACATTGGGCGGGGCCGTCGCGAATGATGTACATGGCAAGAACCACCATGTCCGCGGCACATTTGGTTGCCACGTGCGACGCTTCGCCCTGCAGCGTTCCGATGAGCAGATGCCGCTGGAGTGCACGCCGAATCAGAATACCGACCTGTTCCGCGCCAGCATTGGTGGCCTGGGCCTTACCGGCGTAATTGTCTGGGTCGAGCTGCAGCTCATGCCTGTGCACTCTAGCCTGATTGACAGCCTCACGGTGCGCTTCGACTCCCTGGGGGAGTTCTTCAGCCTCTCCGAAGAGTTTGACCAATCGCATGAATACACCGTGGCCTGGATCGATTGCCTGGCCAAGGGGAAGTCCGCCGGTCGCGGCGTTTTCTCCGTCGGCAACCATGCACCCTCCGGGCAGTTGCAGGTCGATGACCGACGGCGCCTGAGCGTACCACTGACGCCGCCGATCTCGTTGATGAACAGCCTTAGCCTGAAGCTCTTCAACAATGCCTACTACGGTCTCCACAAGCCAGGACGGCACGCCAGCCAGGGCAGCTATGACCCATTCTTCTACCCATTGGATAGCATTCTGAACTGGAATCGCATCTATGGTCGGCAAGGTTTCCAGCAATATCAGTGCGTTATCCCGGATGCAGCCGCCGAAGATGCCATGCAAGAGATTCTCTCCAGCATTGCCGCCAGCGGCAGCGGCTCGTTCCTAGCCGTCATGAAGCGTTGTGGCGATGTACGTTCGCCGGGACTGATGTCCTTCCCGATGCCTGGCGTATCACTAGCACTCGACTTCCCCCAGCAGGGTCAACTGGACAACAGCTTGTTCAGCCGTCTGGACAGCATTGTCCGGGCGGCTAATGGACGGCTTTACCCTGCGAAGGATGCGCACATGGGCGCCAGCGACTTTCAGGCGTTCTATCCCGACTGGCAGCAGGTTGAACAATTGCGCGATCCGGCGCTGCTCTCACTTTTCTGGAAACGTGTGACTCAAGCATGAAGAATATCCTGATCATCGGCGCCACCTCCGCCATCGCCACCGCCTGCGCGCGCATCTGGGCCGCTGAGCAAGCCCGCTTTGTCCTGGTAGCACGAAACTCTCAGAAGCTCGACCAGGTAGCTGCGGATCTTAGCTCTCGCGGTGCAAGCGAAGTGAAGACCAGCACTCTGGACATGAACGACTTTGCGGCCCATGAAACCATGCTCGCTGAAGCGTTTGGCCAATTGGGTCGGGTGGATGTCTGCCTGATAGCGCATGGAACACTGCCAGATCAAGCGGCTTGCGAGCAGGATACCGAGACTGCGCTGAAAGAGTTTTCCAGCAACGGACTGAGCGTAATCGCCCTGCTGACGCCCCTGGCAAATCGCATGGAAGCACAGCGCACCGGGACGATAGCGGTCATCTCCTCCGTCGCCGGAGATCGCGGCCGCCCGTCCAACTACCTGTACGGCACCGCCAAGGCGGCCGTCACTACGTTCTGTGAAGGTCTGAGAGCTCGCCTCTACAAGGTGGGAGTCCATGTGCTGACGATCAAACCAGGCTTTGTCGACACCCCCATGACCCAAGGACTACCGCTTCCGCAGGCTCTAGTGGCCAAACCGGAACAAGTGGGCATGGCCATCACCCGTGCCGTGGATAAGCGCAAGGACAGCATCTATGTGCCATTTTTCTGGGCCGGTATCATGCTGATCATCCGCAGCATTCCTGGCGTGGTGTTCAAGAGAATGTCTCTGTGAACGAGCGGCTCCAACGCTACAGCTGGATTCTGTTCGCTTGCATCGCGGTATTGACACTCGCATCCACCCTGGTGCTCGAAGCAAGAAATTTCTCCCCGGTCCCCTACCTGGATATGTGGGACGGATATATCGGCTTCGATATACGACTGAGCCAGGGAGATCTTGCCGCGTGGATCTATTTGCATAACGAACA
>NZ_SWDV01000021.1 GCF_005877905.1 Pseudomonas nicosulfuronedens
CGTCGCCGCCGTCGTCATTGAAGACTGGCAATTGGGGGATGTTGCCGCGTGGATCTATTTGCATAACGAACACCGGATCATCTTTTCGCGCCTGCTGTTCTGGCTGGACATGCACGTCTTTGGCGGAACAACGCTCTTTCTTATCGTCTGCAACTACTTCCTGGCGGGAGCCGCAGCTGCCACCTTCGCCTCCATTTCACGCCATGCCCTGCCCGGACCAGAGTTGCGCCATGCCCGGTGGACACTCTACGCAGTTCTCACCACCTTCTGTTTCTCATGGGTACAGGCTGAGAATCTGAGCTGGGGCTTCCAGTCACAGTTCTTCGCCGCTCAGCTTTTCCCGCTGCTGGCCGTTTTCCTGCTCTGGCGAAGTACTCAAGTGAACTGGTGCTTCCCGGTTGCATGCGTGGTGGGTTTCGTCAGTGCGGGCACCATGGCCAATGGAGTGCTGGCACTGCCTTGCCTGCTGCTGCTGGCGCTGATCCTGCGTGCAGGCAGTGTGCGCGTCGTGATTCTCGCCGCACTCAGTACCGTGACGTTACTTAGCTACTTCCATGGCTATCACTCCAACCCGGAACATGGCTCGATAAGCGAAACCATACTGACCCGCCCGCTGGACATGCTCCGCTATGTATTTCTCTACTTGGGCAATCCCATTGCCCGCTTGGGCGCTGGAGCCCGACTCGGCGAGGCGGCCGGCCTATTCTTCTGCCTGAGCAGCCTCTGGCTGACGTGGTCTACCGCCCAGCATTGGCGAGAGCGCCCCATAGCACTGTGCCTCCTCGCTTATATTGCCTATCTGGGGGCGACGGCCTTTGGCACAGCAGGAGGCCGTCTAGTCTTCGGGCTGGAGCAGGCCCTGAGTGGCCGCTATGCCACTCCAGCACTTATGGGCTGGGGAGCATTGCTCATACTCTTCGCGCAGCACTGGGCCAAGCGATTCTCCCAAAGTGCAGGCCTTCAGATCGCAGCGTTACTGCTGATGCTGTGCTTCATTAAGCTGCAAGTTCACCACTTGAAAAAGGAAGTGGATGAGCCTCGTTGGAAGATGCTCGCGGCGCTCGCGATAGAGATGGGAGTCAGAGACGAGGCCACCATTCCTTATGTCTACAACATCTTCGACCGGTTGGCCGTATACGCGGACGATGCCCGTCAACGGAATATCTCGATTTTTGCCAACCCAGCCATTCAGGATGTTCATGAGAAGCTGGGGCAGAAAATGCCGATACAAAGTACTTCGACCTGCCAGGGTACCGTCGATGTCGTGTCAGCAGTGAAAGGTGACGAGAAGTTCAGGCAGGTCATTGGCT
>NZ_SWDV01000022.1 GCF_005877905.1 Pseudomonas nicosulfuronedens
ACCAGCGCAGATGGTACGATCATCGGCTATGCGCTGACTGGATACCCTCGTCCAGATGTAGCCCAGGTAATCGATGCCCGTGCCAAGTATGCTGGCTTCTACGGCTACGTACTGAAATCAACTGTTCCCGCTACGATCAAACTCGTGGCCGACGATCCCGCTTGTGCGCTGGTCGTGCAATCGCAATGAGGTGTTTCAAGTAATGCAAAGGAAGATTCTCCTCCCCGGCGGAGCCGGCTTGGTCGGCCAGAACCTGGTCGCCCAGCTCAAGGAGCGCGGCTACACCAACCTAGTCATCCTCGACAAACACCGGGCTAACCTCGACATCCTGCGAAGCCTGCACCCCGAGTTGACCATCGAGTACGCCGACCTTGCCGCGCCTGGCGACTGGGAAAAGCACTTCGAAGGCGCCGACACCGTCGTGATGCTTCAGGCGCAGATCGGTGATCCGAATCCGGAGCCGTTCGTGCGCAACAACATCACCTCGACCGAACGCATCCTTGAATTGATCAAGCGCTACGAGATCCCGTACACCGTCCACATCAGCTCCTCCGTGGTAGAGTCGGTCGCCGATGACCACTACACCAATACCAAGAAGGAACAGGAACGGATCGTCCTGGAGAGCGGCATCAACTGTGTCGTCCTGCGACCGACCCTGATGTTCGGCTGGTTCGACCGCAAGCACCTGGGCTGGCTGTCACGCTTCATGCAGAAGGTTCCGGTGTTCCCGATACCGGGCAACGGCCGTTACATGCGCCAACCCCTGTACGCCGGCGATTTCAGCAGCATCATCGCCAGTTGCATCGAGTCCCGTATTGCCGGCCAGGTCTACAACATCACCGGTCTGGAAGAAGTCGACTATATCGACATCATTCGCACCATTCGCAACACCACTGGCGCCAAGTGCATGCTGCTGAAGATCCCCTACGGGCTCTTCTACGTGCTCCTGAAGGTCTGGGCCCTGTTCGACAAGAATCCACCCTTTACCGCCGATCAGCTCAAGGCCCTGGTGGCCCGCGACGAATTCGAGGTGATCGACTGGCCCGGCATCTTCAAGGTGGAGCCAACGCCGTTCGCCAAGGCCGTGGAGCAAACGTTCAAGCACCCCACTTATAGCAAGGTCGTACTGGATTTCTGATGAAGGACAATCAACGCATCGCCGTGCTCGGCGCAGGCCCCATGGGCCTGGCGGTAGCCTATCAACTGGTCAGGGACGGCCACCGCCCGGTGATTTTCGAGGCGGACGACCGCGTCGGCGGCATGACCGCGCACTTTGATTTTGGCGGTCTGTCCATTGAGCGCTATTACCACTTCCATTGCATTTCCGATCACGCCTTCCTCAAGGTGCTGGAGGAACTGGGCCTGTCAGAGCGGATGAACTGGGTCGAGACCAAGATGGGCTACTGGTACCAGAACAAGGTGCAGCCCTGGGGCAACCCGATCGCACTGCTGAAGTTCTCCGGCTTGAGTCTCATAGCCAAGTTCCGTTACGGCCTGCACGCCTTCCTGTCCACCAAGCGCAACGACTGGAAGCCTCTGGACCACGTCGAAGCCACGGGCTGGATCAAGCGCTGGGTCGGGACAGAAGCCTATGAAGTACTGTGGCGTCGGCTGTTCGACTACAAGTTCTACAACTACACCAGTAATCTCTCGGCGGCCTGGATCTGGAGCCGTATCCGCCGCATAGGCCGCTCGCGCTACAGCCTGTTCAAGGAAAAGCTGGGCTATCTGGACGGCGGCTCCGAGACGTTGTTGCACGGCCTGAGGGATTACATCCAGCAGCACGGCGGTGAGTTCCGTTTGGCCACTCCGGTGAGCAAAGTGGTGATGGAGGATGGCAAGATTCGCGGTGTCGAGGCTGGCGGCGAGCAGCACACCTTCGACAAGGTGATCAGCACCATTCCGATGCCCTATGTTCCGCGATTGATGCCGGACCTGCCCGAGGCCATTCTCAAGGCCTTCGGCTCGGTCAACAACATCGCTGTGGTCTGCGTCATCGCCAAACTGCGCAAGGCGGTCACCGAGAACTTCTGGCTCAACACCAACGATCCGGACATGGATATCCCTGGGCTCGTGGAGTACAGCAACCTGCGCCCGCTGGATGAGCACATCGTTTATGTACCGTTCTACATGCCGGGCGAGCATCCGAAATTCCAGGAACCGGACCAGGCCTTCCTGGATAAGGTGAAGCGCTACCTGCAGAAGATCAACCCGCAGTTGGCCGACTCCGATTTCCTCGAACTGCGCGCCAGCCGTTACCGCTACGCCCAGCCGATCTGCGATCCGGGTTACCTGGAGCACCTGCCGCCGGTGGAGCTTCCGGTTGAAGGCCTGTGGGCCGCCGATACTTCTTATTACTATCCGGAAGATCGCGGTATTTCGGAAAGCATCGACTTCGGACGCAAGATGGCGATCCAGGCTGCGGCCAAATGATCAGGCACTTCCTGACACGACAGTTCCTGACGTTCATCGGAGTGGGCGTCACTGCCGCACTGGCCAACTGGTGTACCCGCTACGCCCTGAGCCAGGAGCTGAACTACTCGCTGTCGGTACTGCTGGCGTATCTGGTGGGAATCAGCGTGGCGTTCCTGCTCAATCGTCGCTTCGTGTTTCCGGGCTCGCCCCGGCCGATAGCAGCGCAGGCTCGGGAGTTCCTGCTGATCAACGTGGCTTTCATGCCGGTGGTCTGGGTATCTGCCCTGGGCTTCCGCTACGTGTTACGCCATATGGAGCTGGAATCCATCGCCGACGGCCTGGCACATGCGCTCTCGTTGGCGGTTCCCGCGTTCGGCACCTTCCTGCTGTACAAGTTCTTCACCTTCGCCAACCCGAAGGCGCAGGAGCGATAGCCCCCTGCGACGCCCCTTTCACAGGGTGCGGCGCATGCTCTCCTAGGTGGCGGAATTTCCGCCGACGGCGGCGACATTTGAGCAAAAATCCGCCGACGACTTCGACTGCGACCAAGGGCGAACAGCGTCGCAGAGCGCTCTGACGTAGTCTTGAGCTCTGGCACACACCTTGCTCTGCGACACGGGTGCGATTGCCTTGTGCATCACATCTCGCGACGTGCCCGCCACGTTGCGCCCGCCGGGCCACGAACCCGGCGGTGTCCTTCGGGCTTCTTGCCATCTCGCGCCTTCGATTCGACAGGCGCATCGCCGGGTGCAGTGATCCTGCCCCGGCCAATTCCCTCCTCTCACGCCCTCGCTCAGGACTTTCCTACATAGCGCTCCTGTGCCTGCGCGCACCTGCGAAACAAGCGAAACGGCGCGCCCGCCGCGGGCCTGCAAAATCGACTGCCATTCCGCGGTCATGAAACCGCGCTCAAATCTTCACGAAATCCCCTCTAAATCGGGCGCTAATGCAAAACCTCTCCTATGGTTTATGCGGGGTGGGCAGAGCAGGAAGTACTGCCCAATACATTGGATAGCAAGCTATTGACCTGAATCAGGGGCGACCCCCGGGGACAGGCGCCTAATAGCCTCACTCTCCAACTTCCTATAGGGAGATTCTTAAATGTCGCAAGAAAGCAGCCAAAAACTACGACTCGGCGCGCTGACAGCGCTGGTCGTAGGCTCCATGATCGGCGGGGGCATTTTCTCCCTGCCACAAAACATGGCGGCCAGCGCAGACGTCGGCGCCATTCTCATCGGTTGGGCCATCACCGCGGTCGGCATGCTGACCCTGGCATTCGTCTTCCAGACCCTGGCCAACCGCAAACCCCAACTCGACGGTGGTGTGTACGCCTACGCCAAGGCTGGTTTCGGTGACTACATGGGCTTCTCTTCGGCCTGGGGTTACTGGATCAGCGCCTGGCTGGGCAACGTCGGTTACTTCCTCCTGCTGTTCAGCACCCTGGGCTACTTCTTCCCGATCTTCGGCAAGGGCGACACCGTCGCCGCCATCGTCGGCGCGTCGATCCTCTTGTGGGCCCTGCACTTCCTGGTGCTGCGCGGGATCAAGGAAGCAGCGTTCATCAACACCATCACCACGGTGGCGAAGATCGTCCCGCTGTTCCTGTTCATCCTCATCTGCCTGTTCGCCTTCAAGCTGGACATCTTCACCGCTGACATCTGGGGCAAGAGCAATCCTGACCTGGGCAGCGTGATGAACCAGGTGCGCAACATGATGCTGGTCACCGTGTGGGTGTTCATCGGCATCGAGGGCGCGAGCATCTTCTCCTCCCGTGCGGAAAAACGTTCGGACGTCGGTAAGGCCACCGTGATCGGCTTCATCACCGTCCTGCTGCTGCTGGTACTGGTGAACGTGCTGTCCATGGGCGTGATGACCCAGCCGGAACTGGCCAAGCTGCAGAACCCGTCGATGGCGCTGGTGCTGGAGCATGTGGTCGGCCACTGGGGCGCGGTCCTGATCAGCGTAGGCCTGCTCATCTCCCTGCTGGGTGCCCTGCTCTCCTGGGTCCTGCTGTGCGCCGAGATCATGTTCGCCGCCGCCAAGGACCACACCATGCCGGAGTTCCTCCGCAAGGAGAACGCCAACCAGGTGCCGGCGAACGCCCTCTGGCTCACCAACATCTGCGTGCAGGTCTTCCTGGTCATCGTGTTCTTCACCTCCGGCGGTGCCGACGGCGAAATGGACCCGTACACCAAGATGCTGCTGCTGGCGACCTCGATGATCCTCATCCCGTACTTCTGGTCCGCAGCCTATGGCCTGCTGCTGGCAGTCAAGGGCGAGACCTACGAGACCGACTCGGCCGACCGCACCAAAGACCTGATCATCGCCGGTATCTCGGTTCTCTACGCGGTGTGGCTGATCTACGCAGGCGGCCTTAAGTACCTGCTGCTGTCGGCGCTGCTGTATGCGCCCGGCGTCATCCTCTTCGCCAAAGCGAAACACGAAGTGGGTCAACCCATCTTCACCAATGTCGAGAAGCTCATCTTCGCAGTAGTCGTGATCGGTGCACTGATCGCGGCCTATGGCCTCTACGACGGCTTCCTCACTCTGTAACTCCTGGAGACATCTCATGAGCACGGAAAAAACCAAACTTGGCGTCCATTCTGAAGCTGGCAAACTACGCAAAGTGATGGTCTGCTCGCCCGGACTCGCCCATCAACGCCTGACCCCGAGCAACTGCGACGAGTTGCTGTTCGACGACGTTATCTGGGTGAACCAGGCGAAGCGTGACCACTTCGACTTCGTCACCAAGATGCGCGAGCGTGGTATCGACGTCCTGGAAATGCACAACCTGCTGACCGAGACCGTCCAGAACCCCGAGGCCCTCAAGTGGATCCTCGATCGCAAGATCACCAATGACAGCGTCGGCGTCGGCCTGACCCAGGAACTGCGTGGCTGGCTGGAAAGCCTGGAACCTCGCAAGCTGGCGGAATTCCTCATTGGCGGCGTGGCCTCCGATGACATCCCGGAAAGCGAAGGTGCGAAAGCGCTGAAGATGTACCGCGACTACCTGGGCCACTCCAGCTTCCTGCTGCCGCCGCTGCCCAACACCCAGTTCACCCGTGACACCACCTGCTGGATCTACGGCGGCGTGACCCTGAACCCGATGTACTGGCCGGCGCGACGTCAGGAAACCCTGCTGACCACCGCGATCTACAAGTTCCACCCGGAATTCACCAACGCCGAATTCGAAGTCTGGTACGGCGATCCGGACAAGGACCACGGCATGTCCACCCTCGAGGGCGGTGACGTAATGCCCATCGGCAACGGTGTCGTCCTGATCGGCATGGGTGAGCGCTCCTCCCGCCAGGCCATCGGCCAGGTAGCCCAGGCTCTGTTCGCCAAGGGTGCTGCCGAGAAAGTCATCGTCGCCGGCCTGCCGAAATCCCGCGCCGCAATGCACCTGGACACCGTCTTCACCTTCTGCGACCGCGACCTGGTCACCGTCTTCCCGGAAGTGGTGAAAGAGATCGTTGCCTTCACCCTGCGCCCGGACGAGAAGAGCCCCTACGGCATCAACGTCCAGCGCGAAGAGAAGGACTTCATGACCGTGGTCGCCGAGAGCCTGGGCCTGAAGAAACTGCGCGTCGTCGAAACCGGCGGCAACAGCTTCGCTGCCGAGCGCGAGCAGTGGGACGACGGTAACAACGTGGTCTGCCTGGAACCGGGCGTGGTGGTTGGTTATGACCGCAACACCTACACCAACACCCTGCTGCGCAAGGCTGGTGTGGAAGTCATCACCATCAGCGCCGGCGAACTGGGCCGGGGCCGTGGCGGCGGTCACTGCATGACCTGCCCGATCATTCGCGACCCGATCGACTATTGATCTACGGTCACGCCAAGAACGCGACTACCTCCAACAGAGCGCATTGATCTGAAAAAGGCGGCCCTAGCCAGGGCCGCCTGCCCCGCCAGCCACGAGCTGTACTGACGAGGCCTAGCTTTCCATCCCACAAGGAGAACGAACATGGCTTTCAATATGCACAACCGCAACCTGCTCAGCCTGATGCACCACAGCACTCGCGAGTTGCGCTACCTGCTCGACCTGTCCCGCGACCTGAAGCGCGCCAAGTACACCGGTACCGAGCAGCAACACCTGAAAGGCAACAACATTGCGCTGATCTTCGAAAAGACCTCGACCCGCACCCGCTGCGCCTTCGAAGTCGCCGCCTATGACCAGGGCGCCAACGTCACCTACATCGACCCGAACTCCTCGCAGATCGGCCACAAGGAATCGATGAAGGACACCGCCCGCGTTCTCGGCCGCATGTACGACGCCATCGAATACCGTGGCTTCAAGCAGGAAATCGTCGAAGAACTGGCGAAGTTCGCCGGCGTACCGGTGTTCAACGGCCTCACCGACGAATACCACCCGACCCAGATGCTGGCCGACGTGCTGACCATGCGTGAGCACAGCGACAAGCCGCTGCACGACATCAGCTACGCCTACCTGGGTGACGCCCGCAACAACATGGGTAACTCCCTGCTGCTGATCGGCGCCAAACTGGGCATGGACGTGCGCATCGCTGCACCGAAAGAACTGTGGCCGACCGACGAACACGTCGCCGCCTGCAAGAAGTTCGCTGAAGAAAGCGGCGCGCGCATCACCATCACCGAAGACCCGAAAGTTGCCGTCAAGGGCGTGGACTTCATCCACACCGACGTCTGGGTTTCCATGGGTGAGCCGGTGGAAGCCTGGGGCGAGCGCATCAATGAACTGCTGCCCTACCAGGTCAACATGGACATGATGAAGGCCGCCGGCAACCCGCGCGTGAAGTTCATGCACTGCCTGCCCGCCTTCCACAACAGCGAGACCAAGGTCGGCAAGGAAATCGCCGCCAAGTACCCGAACCTGAAGAACGGCATCGAAGTGACCGAAGACGTCTTCGAATCCCCGTACAACATTGCCTTCGAGCAAGCGGAAAACCGCATGCACACCATCAAGGCAATCCTCGTTTCGACCCTCGCCGACATGTAATGCCGGACAGCCCCGGACCGCGACAACATCGCCGGTCCGGGCGCTCCCACTCTTTCGGAGGAAATGAATATGCGTATCGTCGTCGCATTGGGCGGTAATGCCCTGCTGCGTCGTGGCGAGCCCATGACTGCCGACAACCAGCGCACCAACGTACGGATCGCTGCCGAACAGATTGCCAAGGTTGCCCCGGGCAACGAACTGGTGATTGCCCACGGCAACGGCCCGCAGGTTGGCCTGCTGGCCCTGCAGGGCGCGGCCTACGAGAAGGTCAGCCCCTATCCGCTGGACGTTCTCGGCGCCGAGACCGAAGGCATGATCGGCTACATGATCGAACAGGAAATGGGCAACCTGCTGCCGTTCGAAGTGCCGTTCGCCACCCTGCTCACCCAGGTCGAGGTCGACTCCAAGGACCCGGCCTTCCAGAACCCGACCAAGCCCATCGGCCCGGTCTACTCCAAGGAAGAGGCCGAAGCCCTCGCCAAGGAGAAGGGCTGGAGCATCGCTCCGGACGGCGACAAGTTCCGCCGCGTGGTCGCAAGCCCCCGTCCGAAGCGCATCTTCGAGATCCGCCCGGTCAAGTGGTTGCTGGAGAAAGGCACCATCGTCATCTGCGCAGGTGGTGGCGGTATCCCGACCATGTACGACGAGTCCGGCAAGAAACTCTCCGGCGTCGAAGCGGTAATCGACAAGGACCTGTGCTCCTCGCTGCTGGCCCAGGAACTGTCGGCTGACATCCTGATCATCGCCACCGACGTGGACGCAGCCTACATCGACTGGGGCAAACCGACCCAGAAGGCTATCGCCCAGGCCCACCCGGACGAACTGGAACGCCTCGGCTTCGCCGCCGGCTCCATGGGACCGAAAGTCCAGGCCGCCATGGAGTTCGCCCGCAACACTGGCAAGGACGCGGTGATTGGCTCGCTGGAAAACATCGTGGCCATCACCAAGGGCGAGTCCGGCACCCGAGTCAGCACCAAGAAAGCTGGTATCGAGTACCGCTAAGCCCTGCCCTCAGCAAAGGCACTATCGAAACGGGAGCCCTCAAGGCTCCCGTTTTCGTTCAGGGCCCCGGCGCGATCTGCCTGGAAACTCGTCGCCTTCTTCCGACAATTCCTGGCGCGAGCGTGACTCGGCGGTCATCATCCTCGTCAGCTAAAGCATTCCGAATCACTAGAAGCCACGCCTGGCTTTGTGCCACCGGGCTGCCCCTCCATGGGCCACCGCCGTCCGGCGCGCAAGATGCATTTGCTGAAGGAGTTTCCGAGAGATGTCTCGACTACCGGTCATCGTTGGTTTTGGTGGATATAACGCGGCAGGCCGCAGTTCCTTCCACCATGGGTTCCGCCGTACTGTCCTCGAATCCATGGAGCCCGCTGCCCGCCAGGAAACCCTCGCCGGCCTCGCGGTGATGATGAAACTGGTCAAGGTCGTCGACGGCAAGTACCAGGACGCCGAAGGCAATAGCCTCGATCTGGCCGCCATCGAGCAGCGCTTCGAGCAGCAGATTCGCCAGTCCACCCTGATCCGCCGCATCGAACTGCAATACCTCGATGTCGACGCCGCGCACTGCCACAAGAGCCTGACCGTCAGCGCAGCCGGTGCTCCGGTGACCTTCATCACCCTGCGCAAGCAACTGCCCGAACCTCTGCCAACCAACTGGTCGGTGGAAGAACTCGAAGGCGGCGAGGTCCGCGTCACCCTGCATGACAGCTGCGAATTCAAGGTCGACAGCTACCGTGCGCTGCCGGTGAAGTCCGCCGGCCAGCTGCCCACCGGCTTCGAGCCGAGCGAGCTGTACAACTCGCGCTTCCACCCGCGTGGCCTGCAGATGTCCGTGGTCGCCGCCACCGACGCGGTACGCTCCACCGGCCTCGACTGGCAGACCATCTGCAACGCCGTACAGCCTGACGAAATCGCCGTGTTCTCCAGCAGCATCATGAGCCAGCTGGACGAGAACGGCTTCGGCGGCCTGCTGCAATCGCGCCTGCGCGGCCACCGTGTGTCGGCCAAACAGCTGCCGCTGGGCTTCAACAGCATGCCCACCGACTTCATCAACGCCTACGTGCTGGGCAGCGTCGGCATGACTGGCAGCGTCACTGGAGCCTGCGCCACCTTCCTGTATAACCTGCAGAAGGGCATCGACGTCATCACCACCGGGCAGGCCCGCGTCGCCATCGTCGGCAACGCCGAAGCGCCGATCACTTCCGAGATCATCGAGGGCTACGCCGCCATGGGCGCGCTGGCCACCGAGGAAGGCCTGCGCCACATCGAAGGCCGCGACGACGTCGACTTCCGCCGCGCCAGCCGCCCGTTCGGCGACAACTGCGGCTTCTCCCTGGCCGAGTCCGCGCAATACGTGGTGCTGATGGACGACGCCCTGGCCCTGGAGCTGGGCGCCGATATCCACGGCTCGGTGCCGGACGTGTTCATCAACGCCGATGGCTTCAAGAAATCCATCTCCGCTCCCGGCCCGGGCAACTACCTGACCATGGCCAAGGCCGTGGCCGCCGCCGCGCAGATCGTTGGCGAGAAGAGCGTGCGCCAGCACAGCTTCGTCCATGCCCACGGCTCCAGCACCCCGGCCAACCGTGTCACCGAATCGGAAATCCTCGACCGCGTCGCCACCGCCTTTGGCATCGAAGGCTGGCCGGTCACCGCGGTGAAAGCCTTCGTCGGCCACTCCCTGGCTACCGCCAGCGCCGATCAGATGATCTCCGCCCTGGGTACCTTCCGCTACGGCGTCATCCCCGGCATCAAGACCGTGGACAAGTTCGCCGACGACGTCTTCAAGGACCACATCGCCCTGTCCAACAGCGACGTGCGCCGCGACGACCTGGAGGTCTGCTTCATCAATTCCAAGGGCTTCGGCGGCAACAACGCCACCGGCGTGCTGCTGTCCCCAGCCATCACCGAAAAGATGTTGCGCAAGCGCCACGGCGACGCGGCCTTCGCCGACTACCAGGGCCGCCGCGAAACCGTCCGCGCTGCCGCCCGCCAGTACGACGAGGCCGCGACCCAGGGCCGCTTCGACATCATCTACAACTTCGGCAACGACATGATCGACGAGCAGGCCATCGAGATCAGCGACCGTGGCATCCAGGTCCCCGGCTTCAGCCAGACCATTGCCTACAAGAAGGACCAACGCTTCAGCGACATGCTCGACTGATCGCCGACGTTGAACGAAAAAGCCGGGCAGATGCCCGGCTTTTTCATACCTGACACATGACTCCGTGACCGTAGGATGGCGTGGAGCGCAGCGATACCCATCAGACCAAGCACCGCAGGTCAGTAGGTACCCTGCCCCACGCCCAATTCGAGAATGCTCGCCTTGAGGTTCTCGAAGTCATATTCGCTGAGCCCGACGTAATCCAGCACCAGCGCGCGCACGCTCTCCCATTCGTGGTCCTCGTCCTGGTTGCCCAGTACGCGGTACGAGCCACAGATGTGCTCGGCCATCTTGAGAATCGCCAGCAGGTTCTTCAGCTGGGTATCGCGACAGTTGTCCTCGCTGAAGATCGACAGCGCATTGTGGTGGTTGGCGATGGCCTCGCAGACGTGCTCCGGCAGGCGCCAGGAACGCGCGGTGAAGTAGCCGACCACTGCATGGTTGGTGTTCAGCACGCGATTCTCGGTGTCCACCACGCGACGCTCATCGCTCGCGCTGGCGTAGGCCTCCTCCAGCACCGACATGTAGTGCGGGAAGCGCTTGAGCATCAGCGGGATGCCGCAGTTATGGAACAACCCCAGCGCATAGGCCTCGTCCACCGACTCGTAGCCGATGCGCTTGGCCAGGGTCAGGCAGCTCATGGCCACGTCCTGGGCCGTGTCCCAGAAGCGGTTGAGGGTGACGATGGTGGCATCGGTCATTTCGCCCTTGATCGACTGGGCGTTGATCAGGTTGATCACCGACCGGCTGCCCAGCAGGTTCACCGCACGCTGGATCGAAGTGATGCGGTTGGCCAGGCCGAAGAATGGCGAGTTCACCAGCTTCAGCAACGCGCCGGACAGTCCCGGGTCCTGGCTGATCAGCTTGGCGATCGCCTTCAGGTCCGGGTTGGGCATGAACTGCTCCATCTGCAGATCAACCATGATCTGCGGCTGCGGCGGCACGCTGATGCCCTGCAGGGCCTGACGGATCTGTTCGGCGGAGAGTTCTGGGGACATGGAGGGCGGGCTGAAGAAGTTGACGGGGCGCACAGTTTACCCAGAGCGGAGCGTTCTGGAACTGCCGTTTTAGACTGAACTTTCATCGGCTGATGTGTCGGAACCTTTACACCCAAGCGGAAGAAATGGGAGACAAGCCATGAGCCAGACACTCAAAGGCAAGACCATCGCGATCCTGGTCACCGACGGCTTCGAGCAGATAGAGCTGACCGGCCCTCGCGATGCACTGAAGGAAGCCGGCGCCGAGGTGAAAATCCTCTCCGATAGCAAGGACAAGGTACGCGGCTGGAACCACGACCAGCCGGCGGACAACTTCAAGGTCGACGGCACCTTCGAGACCGCCCGCGTCGACGACTTCGACGCCGTGCTGCTGCCCGGTGGAGTGATCAACGCCGACCAGATCCGCAACCTGCCCAAGGCCCAGGAAATCGTGCGCAAGGCCGCCGAGGCGGACAAACCCATCGCAGTGATCTGCCATGGCGCCTGGCTGCTGGTCTCTGCCGGGCTGGTCAAGGGCAAGACCCTGACCAGCTGGAACTCGCTCAAGGACGACATCAACAACGCCGGTGGCCATTGGGTCGACCGCCAGGTGGTCAAGGACGGACTGCTCATCAGCAGCCGCAAGCCCGACGATATTCCCGCCTTCAACAAGCAACTGATCGAAACCCTGGCCGCCTGAGCGCCGCCTATCAAAAGCCCGTGCGCCGCGCTCCGGCGGCGCACGCTGCTGCGCTATAATCCCGCTCTTTTTGCCGGAGCCCTTCCCCATGACCCTGCCCAGCCTGCGTCTGAAAGCCAACGCCGAGCGCCGCCTGCGCGCCGGCCACCTGTGGGTCTACAGCAACGAGGTGGACGTCGCCGCCACCCCGCTGAACGGATTCGGCGCCGGCGAACAGGCCATCCTCGAAATGGCCAACGGCAAGCCGCTGGGCATCGTCGCGATGAGCCCGAACAACCTCATCTGCGCCCGCCTGATTTCCCGTGACACCAAGCACGTTCTCGACAAATCCCTGCTGGTTCACCGCCTGAACGTCGCCCTGAGCCTGCGCGACCGTCTGTTCGACAAGCCCTTCTACCGCCTGGTCTACGGAGACTCCGACCTGCTGCCAGGCCTGGTAGTGGACCGTTTCGGTGACGTACTGGTGGTCCAGATCGCCTCGGCGACCATGGAGAAGCACCGCGACGACGTGCTCGCCGCCCTGCTGCAGGTACTCAAGCCCAGCGCCGTGCTGTGGAAGAACGACTCCAGCGCCCGTGATGCAGAAGGCCTGGAGCGCTACGTCGAGAACGCCTACGGCGAGGTCCCGGAATGGGTCGCCCTGGAAGAGAACGGCGTGAAGTTCGAAGCTCCGGTACTGGCCGGGCAGAAGACCGGCTGGTTCTACGACCACCGCATGAACCGCGCCCGCCTGCAGCCCTATGTGCAGGGCAAGCGCGTACTCGACCTGTTCAGCTACATCGGCGGCTGGGGCATCCAGGCCGCAGCCTTCGGCGCCAGCGAAGTGATGTGCGTGGACGCCTCCGGCTTCGCCCTCGACGGCGTGGAGCGCAACGCCACCCTCAACGGCCTGGCTGAGAAAGTGGCCTGCGTGGAAGGCGACGTGTTCGATGCCCTGCGCGAGCTGAAGGCCGCCGACGAGCGCTTCGACGTGATCGTGGCCGACCCGCCCGCCTTCATCAAGCGCAAGAAGGACCTGAAGAACGGTGAAGCCGCCTACCGCCGCCTCAACGAACAGGCCATGCGCCTGCTGTCCAAGGACGGCGTGCTGGTCAGCGCCTCCTGCTCGATGCACCTGCCCGAGGACGACCTGCAGAACATCCTGCTGGGCAGCGCCCGTCACCTGGACCGCAACATCCAGCTGCTCGAGCGCGGCGGCCAGGGCCCGGACCACCCGGTCCACCTGGCAATCCCGGAAACCCGCTACATCAAGAGCCTGACCGTGCGCCTGCTGCCCAACGGCTAACAAGCTCCTGCCGCGCCTTACGCAACGTAGGGCGCATAAAGTGGAACGCTTTATCCGCCGTCTCTGAATCCGAGGCGGCGGATGGCGGATAACGCTTGAGGCGTTATGCGCCCTACGGGCGGCAATGACGCCTCACTTCATCGGCATCAACGAATCCGCCTCGCTGATCACCGCCTTGCCGGTGCTGCGCTGGAACAGGCACAGCTCGCGGCCCTGTTTGCCCTGCATGTGCTTCTGCGGGTAGCGCCCGCCGATCATCAGCGCCGTGTAGCCCACGCTGTCGTCGAACAGCACCGGCGCGCCCAGCACCTTCTTGTTCTGCAGATGGCTCAGCGCCAGGCAGGCTTCACGCTGCAGCTTGTCCTGCGCCTGCCAGGCAGCGTCGGACGATGCCTGCACGCTACCGGCAAAGACGGCGGCCAGCAGGGCGATGGGGATGACTTTCATGGGGTTGCTCCAGTACCGAAAAGCGTCGATGGCCATTCTGACCACGCCGGGACGGCGAAAGTCTATGGCTTGTGCCGACCGCCAGCCTTTCCCTGGCGGCAAGGGCCGGCGTAGAATCCGGCTCATTCCTGCCATTTATCCCCCGGCGGGCCTGTGAGCCCCGGCCGAGCAGGCGGTGACCCCGCCAAGCCCCGCGCCGACTTCGCCCATGCAAGGCCATCTGCTGTTTGCATCCGGTGCGTACCGCGCTCACGATACGACTTAGAGTTTGCTCAAGGTCTCGCCGGCCAGCCCTACCCGCTGTACGCCGCCGCACAGAAGACCCGGATCGACTCCCACCGCGACCTGATGCGCAGGAACCTGTCATGCCCGATTACCGCTCGAAAACCTCCACCCACGGCCGCAACATGGCCGGCGCCCGCGCCCTCTGGCGTGCCACCGGGATGAAGGACGAAGACTTCAAGAAGCCGATCATCGCCATCGCCAACTCCTTCACCCAGTTCGTGCCCGGCCACGTACACCTGAAGGACCTGGGCCAGCTGGTCGCCCGCGAGATCGAAAAACACGGCGGCGTGGCCAAGGAATTCAACACCATCGCCGTGGACGACGGCATCGCCATGGGCCATGACGGCATGCTCTATTCCCTGCCGTCGCGCGAGATCATCGCCGACTCCGTGGAATACATGGTCAACGCCCACTGCGCCGACGCCATCGTCTGCATCTCCAACTGCGACAAGATCACCCCCGGCATGCTGATGGCCGCCCTGCGCCTGAACATCCCGGTGGTGTTCGTCTCCGGCGGCCCGATGGAAGCCGGCAAGACCAAGCTGGCCAACCACGGCCTGGACCTGGTGGATGCCATGGTGGTCGCCGCCGACGACTCCTGCTCCGACGAGAAAGTCGCCGAATACGAACGCAGCGCGTGCCCGACCTGCGGCTCCTGCTCCGGCATGTTCACCGCCAACTCGATGAACTGCCTGACCGAGGCTCTGGGCCTGTCGCTGCCGGGCAACGGTTCCACCCTGGCGACCCACTCCGACCGCGAACAACTGTTCCTGCGCGCCGGCCGCCTGGCGGTGGAGCTGTGCCAGCGCTACTACGGCGAAGGCGACGAGTCCGTGCTGCCGCGCAATGTCGCCAGCTTCAAGGCGTTCGAGAACGCCATGACCCTGGACATCGCCATGGGCGGTTCGACCAACACCATCCTGCACCTGCTGGCCGCCGCCCAAGAGGCGGAGATCGCCTTCGACCTGCGCGACATCGATCGCCTGTCGCGCAAGGTGCCGCAGCTGTGCAAGGTGGCGCCGAACATCCAGAAGTACCACATGGAAGACGTGCACCGCGCCGGTGGCATCTTCTCCATCCTCGGCGAGCTGGCCCGTGGCGGCCTGCTGCACACCGACGTGCCGACCGTGCACAGCCCGAGCATGGCCGACGCCATCGCCCAGTGGGACATCACCCAGACCCAGGACGAGAAGGTCCACACCTTCTTCAAGGCCGGCCCCGCCGGCATCCCGACCCAGGTGGCGTTCAGCCAGAGCACCCGCTGGGATACCCTGGACGATGACCGCGCCGAAGGCTGCATCCGCAGTGTCGAGCATGCCTACTCCCAGGAAGGCGGTCTGGCCGTGCTGTACGGCAACATCGCCCTCGACGGCTGCGTGGTGAAGACCGCTGGCGTGGACGAATCCATCCACGTGTTCGAAGGCCGCGCGAAGATCTTCGAAAGCCAGGACGGCGCCGTGAAGGGC
Organism: Pseudomonas nicosulfuronedens; assembly: GCF_005877905.1. GTDB lineage: Bacteria > Pseudomonadota > Gammaproteobacteria > Pseudomonadales > Pseudomonadaceae > Pseudomonas > Pseudomonas nicosulfuronedens. Next base: position 15,720 of record NZ_SWDV01000022.1, read on the forward strand.
ATCCTCGCCGACGAAGTGAAGCCGGGCGACATCGTGATCATCCGCTACGAAGGCCCGAAGGGCGGCCCGGGCATGCAGGAAATGCTGTACCCGACCAGCTACCTGAAGTCCAAGGGCCTGGGCAAGGACTGTGCCCTGCTCACCGACGGCCGCTTCTCCGGCGGTACCTCGGGCCTGTCCATCGGCCACGCCTCGCCGGAAGCGGCCGCGGGCGGCGCCATCGGCCTGGTGCAGGACGGCGACAAGGTGCTGATTGACATCCCCAACCGCAGCATCAACCTTCTGGTCAGTGATGAAGAACTGGCCACCCGCCGCGCCGAGCAGGACAAGAAGGGCTGGAAGCCGGCTCAACCGCGTGCTCGCAAGGTGAGCACTGCGCTGAAGGCCTACGCCCTGCTGGCCACCAGCGCCGACAAGGGCGCGGTACGCGACAAGTCGCTGCTGGACGGTTGAGTCTGGTGGTGACGTGAAAAAGCCCGGCGAATGCCGGGCTTTTTTGTACGCGCTGAAGGCTGAGTATCAGCCCTCCTTCGCAGCGGACTTGGCGCAACCGCCGGTCCCAGGCTTGATTCCACGGTCGGCATCGCAGATCGAACCCTCCACTTTCCAAGTGATATTGGCAGCACCCGGCTTGATTTCCGGAGTCATCGTCATTTCGAGATTGTTGCCAGCTGCATTGGTCGCACTAATCGTTGTTTTGACAATCCCTTTCGTGACGTCATAGGAAATGACGTTATCAGTCGCGACAGTTGCGGGAATGCCATATGTCCCCTTATCACACTCATCCGACTTTCCCGTTTCCGTCACGCAAAGCCCCACAGACGTTTTCACGGCGGACAGTTCCGCCATCGCCGCTGCCGCCTTCGAGCGCGACGAGTAATCCGAATACAGTGGCAAGGAAACCGAAGCCAGAATCCCGATGATCGCCACCACGATCATCAACTCGATCAAGGTAAAGCCCTGCTGTTTGCGCATCTTCGTATCCTTCTGGATTGAGCCGGAAGCGCGAATGGCTCCGGATGCATTCCAGTGAAGCCACGCCAGCGGGCCCGCACACTCAGACGCGTCCGCGCACCCTGTTGAAAATTCGGCAGTTTTTTCCAGGCCGAAAGCATCCCGAGTGCCGCTGCACAGAGGCGTCGTAGGAACTCGGGCTTCCCCATTCATCCCTCCTTGCCTCATGGCACTGTGCGATCCCGCCTTGGGCCAGTAAAATCGCGCTCTTTTTTCCCGGACCGCCGCCCATGAGCTCCCTCGAGAACCCGTCCGCCGCCAAGGACCAGCCCGACCTGGTCTATGGCCTGGAAGACCGCCCCGCCCTGCCGATCGCCCTGCTCGCGGCGCTGCAGCACCTGCTGGCGATCATCGTGCCGATCGTCACCCCCGGCCTGCTGATCTGCCAGGCGCTGGGCGTGTCGCCGCGCGACACCAACCTCATCGTGTCGATGTCGCTGGTGATCTCCGGCATCGCCACCTTCGTCCAGTGCAAGCGCTTCGGGCCGTTCGGCGCGGGCCTCCTGATCGTCCAGGGCACCAGCTTCAACTTCGTCGGCCCGCTGATCGCCGGCGGTGCGCTGATGGTGAAGAACGGCACCCCGGTGGAAGCGGTGATGGCGGCGATCTTCGGCGTGGTCATGGCCGGCTCCTTCGTGGAGATGGGCGTGTCGCGCATCCTGCCCTTCGTGAAGCGTCTGATCACCCCACTGGTCACCGGCATCGTGGTGCTGATGATCGGTCTCACCCTGATCAAGGTCGGCCTGATCAGCATGGGCGGCGGCTTCTCCGCCATGGCCAACGGCACCTTCGCCAACGGCGAGAACCTGATGCTGTCGGGCCTGGTGCTGGCGATCATCGTCATCCTCAACCGCATCCCGGTGGTGTGGATGCGCAGCGGCGCCATCGTCATCGCCCTGGCCGTGGGCTACGCGCTGGCCGGCTACCTGGGCCGCCTGGACTTCACCGGCATGCACGAAGCGCCGGCCTTCCAGGTCCCGGTGCCGCTGCACTTCGGCCTGGGCTTCTCCTGGAGCCTGTTCATCCCGATGCTGGTGATCTACCTGGTGACCTCGCTGGAAGCCATTGGCGACGTCACCGCCACCAGCAAGATTTCCAAGCAACCGGTCGAAGGCCCGCTGTGGATGCAGCGCATCAAGGGCGGCGTGCTGGTGAATGGCGCCAACTCGCTGCTGGCCGGCCTGTTCAACACCTTCCCCAGCTCGGTGTTCGCACAGAACAACGGCGTGATCCAGCTGACCGGCGTGGCCAGCCGCCACGTCGGCCTGTGGATCGCTGCGATGCTCATCGTGCTGGGCCTGTTCCCCAGCGTCGCCGGGGTGATCCAGGCCGTGCCGGAGCCGGTGCTCGGCGGCGCGGTGATGGTGATGTTCGGCGCGGTCGCCGCCTCCGGCATCAACATCCTCGCCGGTACTCACCTGGACCGCCGAGCACTGCTGATCATCGCCGTCAGCCTCGCGCTGGGCCTGGGCATCTCCCAGGTGCCGGAGTTCCTCGCGCACATGCCCCACGCGATCCGCAACGTGCTGGAATCCGGCGTCGCCACCGGCGGCATCTGCGCCCTGCTGCTGAACTGGTTCCTGCCCGAGTCCGACGCCGCCAAGGCCTCGCACAACGGCTGAGCCGCCACGACGCCACCCTCGGGTGGCGTCGTCGTTTATGCTCCCCTGATGACCACTTCCCTGCGCATCGGCGTCATCGCCGACACCCACGGCCTGCTGCGCCCCGAAGCGCTGGCGGCGCTGCAAGGCTGCGAGCGCATCCTGCACCTGGGCGACATCGGCCCGGCCGCACTGCTGGATCAGCTGCGCGCACTGGCACCGCTGGAGGTGGTGCGTGGCAATAATGACACCGACGACTGGGCCGCCGCGCTGGCGGAAACGTTGCAGCTGGAGCTGGGTGGGCTGCGGCTGTACCTGATTCATGACCTCAAGCAACTGGCCGTCGATCCAGCCGCCGAGGGCATCGACGTGGTGCTGGCGGGGCATTCGCACAAGCCGCTGAACGAGGTTCGCAACGGGGTGCTGTACCTGAATCCGGGCAGCGCTGGGCCGCGGCGGTTCAAGCTGCCGATTGCGTTGGCGATTCTGGATATTGTCGACGGGCAGCCAAGGGTGGAGATGGTTTCGCTCGTCTGAGAGCGTTCGCGAGCAAGCTCGCGCCTACAAAAGAGCGGCGCCCCTGTAGGAGCGAGCTTGCTCGCGAACCGCCGCCGCACCGTGCCTACGGTTCGAGCAACTGGATCGCCAACTGCGCCACTGCTTCCTGCCGCTCGGTTTTTTCGCTGCGTCGGCGACCATTGAGGCTCGACCACTCCGGATGCGCCCGCGCCTTGCGCAGCGCCTCGGGCAGCTTGCCCTCGCGCCATTGCTTGTCTTCGGGCGATTGCACCTGAATCGCCTCCACCGCCGCATGCCCGCGCGTCTGCAAGGCCGCCAGCAGTTGCCGCTGCCGCAGCGCCAGCAAGCGCAGCACGCTGTCATCCACCGAAAGCTCGCGGCTGCCCTTGAGCTTGCCCAGCAGGCGCTGGCCGTAATGGCCGACGGTCTGCCAGGCGCCGCCAGCGATGGCGCCCAGCGCGGTGGCCGCGCCGAGGGCCAGGCCGCCGACCAGCAGGTCGATCCCCGCCCCCGCCGCCGCGCCGGCCGCCACTCCGCCCCCCAGGCGAATGCCCAGTTGGCGCAGGGTCTCCGGGTTGAACAGATCGTCGCCCCAGCGCCCGTCCAGCAACGGCAGGTCGGCCGCACGGACATCGTCCTTGCGGAAGGCATAGAGACTGAGCAGCGCCTTCACGCAGGTGTCTTCGCGCTTGCGCACCTGACTGCGCAGCGTCTCGGTGGCGGCACGCACGGCCGCATCACCGGCGGGAACCAGTTGGCGGCAGGCGGCGACATCCACCAGCAGTTCGGCGATCAGTCGTGCCCCAGCCTCGCGGCGAGCCACGACCTGGGCCTCGTGATCGGCGACCAGCCGATCCAGTTGCGGGCGTGCACGCTCCAGCAGCAGAGCCAGGCTTTCGTACAGGCGCCGCTCGCCATCCAGCGGCGGCGCCACGCTGTCGAAACGCACCAGCGCGTGCAGACCGAGACGGGACAGTGCCTCGCGCCACTGCTCCTCGCGGTGCTGCGGGCTGGCGACGAAGTTCAGCACCGGCAGCAGCGGACGCGCACAGGCGGCGAGTACGGCCAGTTCATCGCGGTACTTGGCCAGCACCGGTTCGCGGGCATCGATCACGTAGAGGCCAGCATCGGACGCGAGCAACTGGCGCAGCACCTTGGCTTCCTGCTCGAATCGGCCGCGAGCCTCGCTGCCGTCGAGGAAGCGGCGCAGCTTCTCCGGGCCATCCAGGCGTTCGCCGGGGCGCTCCAGACCGTCGAGAAAATCGCGCAGGGCGATGGCGTCCTCCAGGCCGGGAGTGTCGTAAAGCTCCAGCAACGGCTCGCCGTCCACCGACAACCGCGCGCCTTCCACATGTCGCGTGGTGCTGGGGCGATGGGAGACTTCACCAAAGCCGACATCGCGTGTCAGGGTGCGCAGCAGGGAGGTCTTGCCGACGTTGGTATGGCCGACCACGGCCAGTTTCAGCGCATCAGTCATGCCCGGTCTCCAGCCAGCCCAGCGGTGATGCCGAGGTGTGCGGCAGTTGCAGCCGGTCGATGCCGGCGTGCCAGTCGCCCAGGCGCTCGGCGTCCAGGGCTTCACCGGCCGGAGCCTGCAACAGCCAGACGCGGGTCGAGGCCGCGCAGCGAGAAAGCTCGGCAATCAGCGCCAGGGTGCCGCGGTCCGGTGAGCGGCGCGGGTCGCAGGCGATCACCAGGCGCGCCGGCGGGTAGCGGGTGAGCTGTTCCAACAAGCGGCGGCGTTGCGCGCCATCGTCGAGGTCGCCGGCATTGGCGATGCTGTCCGGCAGCTTTGGCGGCCAGTTGGGCCGGTCCAGCAGCTCGATGGAGACCAGCAACGCGCCATCGGCAGCGGACGCCGGCACCTGCGCCTGCGGTTCGATCAGTTCGTCCGGCGCGGCATCGCTGACACCCAGGCGCTCGCTGGCCGGCATCAGCCGTTCGCGCAGCAAGGCGTAGCCGGGCAGCGAGACATCCAGCGCCAACTGCGCACGCCCACGCTTCCACTGCCACAGGCAGAGCAGCCAGAGCGCGCCGCGCAACAGCACGCCATAGACCAGCAGGATGCCTACCAGCCAGCCGGCCCAGGCGTGTCGCGCATTCTCACTGGCCACCAGGGCATCGCCGCTGGCGCGCACCAGCTCCGAATCCGGCTGCGGGAAGCCGAGCAGCGAGGGCAACGCGCCGAGGCCGTGGGTCAGCGCGATGAAAGTGTCGCCGCCGAGGATGGTGGTTTCCCAGACGAAGCCATAGCGCCGCGTCGCCAGCAGCGCCAGCATCACGCCCAGCGCGCTGGTCAATGCAACGAACCACAGGCCGTGGACCAGCAGGCCGAGCGCCCAACGCGTGAGCTTCTGCCGATCGAGCAGCACCAGCAGCGCGGGCGCCAGCTGGGCGGCGTGGGCATCGCGGGCAAGCTTGCCGCTCAGCCACAGCCACAGGCGGCCAAGTGCACCAGCCGCCTCGCCGCCGGCGAAGAAAGCCAGGGCCCAGCCGATCAGGGTAATCAGGTGCAGGCCAAGCAGGCTGGCCAGGGCCCAGAACACATTCACCGGGCGCTGGCCGTCACCCAGCGCGGCGAAGGCCAGGCCGCCGCCGGTGAACAGCGCCAGCGCCAGCAGCAGGTAGATCGACAGGCGCGCACCCTGCGTCCAGGTGCGCAAGGCGGCACGCTGGCCATCGCGCTCAGCCAGCAGCAGGGCGCGATGCTGCAGGCGCTGCGCGAGGTCGCCACCGCCAACGATGGCGCGGCGATTGGCCTCGCTGTCTTCCAGGGGACCGACCTGTTCCTCGCGCAGGCGCACGGCCTCGCACAGCCACAGGGATTGGAGGGCGGACTCGCTCACGGGTTCTCCGACAATCGGTATTCGCCAGCAAGGATAACCGCTGCTCGCCGTGGCGTCCCGGCGCCGCCGGTAACACCCGGTATCGTCAACCAAACCAAGGAAGGGCTCTCGCCGGGCGCGGGCGGGCTCAGACTCAGCCGATAGCACTGCCCCTATAAAAACAACAATGAGGCCTCGCCATGCTGCGCTCGCTGCTCAGTGCCTTGCCCCTGCTGTTCGCCGCCGCCAGCGCGACGGCGGTGGAAACTCCCCCGGTGCGGCCTTCCGACTGGGGCCCGGACACCCCGCTGATGCAAGCGGTGCCGCCGCGCGTGCTGGGCGCCGACGTCAGCGCCCGGCAGTCCGCCAGCAACACCTCGCAACTATGGATCAGCCAGACCGACTTCCGCCTGCACGACGACATCGGCTTCTTCATCCGCAAGATGCTGATCCAGATGAGCCCGGTGGCAGGCAGCGGTACGCCGTTGATGCTCGACGACCCGAAGTCGATGGTCGCGCGCATCCAGGCCGGGGATATCTTCGTCGCCGACGCCACCCTCGCCAGTCTGCTCAACGAGGAGCTGCGCAACGCCAATGCGCCGGTACGCAACCTCAGGCTCAGCACCCGCGCCAACGGCCAGGAAGTCCACGGCGAACTGCTGCGCAAGGGGCGCTGGCGACCGCTGCGGATGATCACCGGGATCGAGCAGGCCGGGCCGCTGAAGGTGGCACTGGTGCCGCAGCGAATCTTCGTCGACAACGTGGACGTCACGCCCTCGCTGACCGCAGCCTCCATCGAGATGTCCGAGGTGCTGCAACTGCATACGGCGCACATGCAGCTGATCGGCAACCGCATCCTGGTCGACCTCGACGGCCTGTTCCCGCCGCCGCGCCTGGACTTCACCGTCAGCAGCCTGAAGCTCGCCGACGGCGGCATGGACCTGCTGCTGGGCAGCGACCTGGCTGAGCTGAAATGGCCGCAGTTGAAGGCGCCGCAGAGCTACATGTTCATCGAGGGCGGCGACATCAAGATGGCGCGGACCATCCTGGTGAAGGCCTACGCACTGTTCACCAGCCTGAGTCCCGACGCGCCCCTGCTGTTCAACCTCTACGACTACCGCCGCCAGCTGCAATACGGCGAAATCCGCCTGCGCGAGGACGGCATGGTGCACATCGCGGTCTCGCCGGTGAAGGCGCCCGCCCCGGAGGAGAAAGCCCTATGAGAACCCTCCTCGCTTCCCTGCTCTGCCTCGCGCTGACCGGTCAGGCCGTCGCCGAGAGCGCCATCGACAAGCAGCAACGCGAACTGGGCGTGCTGCGCCAGGGCTGGTTCCAGCAGACGCCGCCAGCGCCGGACTTCAAGGCCAATCGGCCGGGTGGGCTGCGCGATTCCGGCCAGGACGGCGTGGGCATCCTGCTGAACAACGTGGACATGTACTTCCAGGGCAACATCGGCTTCCACAGCCCGCAGCTCAAAGGCTGGCTGGTGCCGCTCAAGGCCGGCGAGCCGATCGACTTCGACCGCCCGCAGGACATGCGCATCAACGTCTCCGAGGGCGAGGTGATCCTCAGCCCGGTACAGCTCGCCAACCTGTTCAACCAGCACATCCTCGCCTACCCGGAAACCATGCTGCGCGACTTCAGACTGAGCATCGAGGGCGACCGCCTGCTGGTGGCCGGTGAGGTGCAGCCGCTGGGCGTCGGGCCCTGGCTGCCGCTGCGGCTCTCCGGCACGGTGAAGCTCGACGGCGACAACCTCGACTACCAGCCCGACAGCGTGAAAGTGCTCGGCGTGCCCAGCTACGGCGCCATGAGCCTGGTGGGCCTGCGCCTGGATTCGCTGGTGACGCTTGAGCGCCCCGGTGCGGTGCTGCAGGACAACGTGATGCACCTGAACTACCACCAGGTCTTCCCGCTGGTGGGCATCGATGGCCGGGTGGAATCCAGCTGGCTGGACGCCAAGGGCCTGCACCTGAAGTTCGCGCCCAAGCCCGGAGCCGCTTCGTTGGCCTTCGAGCCACCGCGCCAGGCCGGGCAGTCGTACATCTGGCTGCAGTCGGGCGACCTGAAGATCTTCGAGATTCTCATCACCTACTCCCAGGTGCTGCTCAAGGCCGAACGCCCGGACCAGACGCTGGCCTTCAACCTCAAGGACTATCGCAAGGTGCTCTCCACCGGCATCACCCAGGTCAACGAAGACGGCACCTTCTTCATGCGCGTTCCGCCAGCCGCCGGCCCCACCGAAGGCGAGCGGCTGGTATCCTCTGGCAATGGGAGTTCCCACTGATGTTCAGCACTGGAGTCACGATGTCCGAAGCCCTGCCCTTGGCGATGATCGCCGCCCTTGCCGACAACCGCGTGATCGGCGTCGACAACCGCCTGCCCTGGCACCTGCCGCAGGACCTCAAGCACTTCAAGGCGATGACCCTGGGCAAGCCGGTGATCATGGGCCGCAAGACCTGGGATTCGCTGGGCCGCCCGCTGCCGGGCCGGCTGAACATCGTGGTCACCCGCCAGGCCGGGCTGAAGCTCGAAGGCGCGGAAGTCTTCACCAGCCTCGACGCTGCGCTGGAGCGCGCCGAGCAGTGGGCCAAGGAAGAGGAAGCCGACGAGCTGATGCTGATCGGTGGCGCGCAACTCTACGGTGAAGCCCTGGGCCGAGCCGACCGCCTCTACCTGACCCGCGTGGGCCTGGCCCCGACGGGCGACGCGCACTTCCCCGAGGTGGATGAAGCGCATTGGCACCTGGCGTCGAGCATCGAGCATGACGCCGAAGGCGAGACGCCGGCCTATGCGTTCGAGGTTTGGGAGCGGGCTTGAGATTTCAGAGCAAGAGCCCCTCTCCCCAGCCCTGGCTGCGCGCCCCGCTCCAAAGGGAGAGGGAGCGGTTCGGAGCGAAATGAACACACTGTGCTCGTCAGTGACGTAAGCAAGTTCGCCTCACTCGGATATCCCCTCTCCCTTCAGGGAGAGGGTTAGGGAGAGGGAACGCCAACTCGGAACCCACGACAAAAACGCCGCCCCGATTCCCGGCGCGGCGTTCTTCTTTACCTCAAGCCATCAGAACGCAAAGTGCTCCGCGTCCAGCCCCATCAGGCAATCCGCGCCGCCCAGCAGGGACTCGCGGTGCATGCTGGCGCGCGGCAGGATGCGCTTGACGTAGAACTCGGCGCTGGCGAGCTTGGCGCGGTAGAAGTCCGCGTCACCCTCGCCAGCCGCCAGCTTCGCCTGGGCGACGCCGGCGGCCTGCACCCACAAACCCGCCAGCAGCACGTAGGAGCAGTACTGCAGGAAGTCCACCGAGGTGGCGCCGATTTCCTGCGGGTCGCGCTGGCAGGCAGCAATCACTTCGCTGGTCAGGCTGCGCCATTCCAGCAGGCGTTGGCGCACGGTTTCGGCCAGACCGGCCAGCTCAGCGCGGGCACCTGCGGTTTCACAGGCAGCGGCGAGCTCGCTGATCAGCGCGTTCAGCTCCGCGCCGCCATCGCCCAGCAACTTGCGGCGGATCAGGTCGAGCGCCTGGATACCGTTGGTGCCTTCGTAGATCTGGGTGATGCGGCTGTCGCGCATCAGTTGCTCCATGCCCCACTCGCGGATGTAGCCGTGGCCGCCATAGACCTGTACGCCGAGGCTGGATACCTCCTGGCCGACGTCGGTGAAGAACGACTTCACGATGGGAATCAGCAGCGCCGCGCGCTTGCTCGCGGCCTTGCGCACGTCGGCCTCGGGGTGGCCGTGCTCCAGGTCCAGCTCGCGGGCGCACAGCGCCGACACCATCCGGCAACCTTCGGTGAGTGTCTTCTGGGTCAGCAGCATCCGGCGAACGTCCGGGTGGACGATGATCGGGTCGGCAGCTTTCGACGGCTCGGCCGCACCGGTCAGCGCGCGCGATTGCAGGCGCTCGCGAGCATAGGCCAACGCCCCCTGGCAGGAACGCTCGGCGATACCCAGGCCCTGCAGGCCGACCTGGAAGCGCGCGTCGTTCATCATGGTGAACATGCAGGCCAGGCCCTGGTTGGCCTGGCCGATCAGCCAGCCGGTGGCGCCGTCGAAGTTCATCACGCAGGTGGACGCACCCTTGATGCCCATCTTGTGCTCGATGGCGCCGCAGCTCAGCGAGTTACGCGCGCCAGGCGTGCCGTCGGCATTGGCGATGAGTTTCGGCACGAGGAACAGGCTGATGCCCTTCACCCCGGCCGGCGCATCCGGCAGGCGCGCCAGCACCAGGTGGACGATGTTCTCGGACAGGTCCTGCTCACCACCGCTGATGAAGATCTTGCTGCCACTGATGCTGTAGCTGCCGTCCGCCTGGGGTTCGGCGCGGGTACGCAGCAGGGCGAGGTCGGTGCCGGCCTGCGGCTCGGTGAGGCACATGGTGCCGCTCCACACGCCGCTGACCATCTTGGCCAGGTAGTCGCGCTGCAACTCCGGGGCGCCGTGCTTGTACAGCGCCAGCACCGCGCCTTCGGTCAGGCCGGAATAGACGCGGAAGGACAGCGAGGCGGCCATCAGCATTTCATGGAAGCTGGCGGAGACCATCTGCGGGAAGCCCTGGCCGCCAAACTCGGTCGGCCCGGTCATGCTCGCCCAGCCGTTGTCGCAATACTGCCGGTAAGCCTCGCGGAAACCCTCCGGGGTGGTGACTTCGCCATTGAGCAGGGTCGCGCCTTGTTCGTCGCTGTTGCGGTTCAGCGGGGCGACCACCTCACCGGTGTAGCGCGCGCCTTCTTCCAGCACGCCGTCGATCAACTCGCGGTCGAGGCCGTTGCCCAGCAGCTCGCAGTGAGCGCTGACATCGAACAGTTCGTGGAGGACGAAGCGCATGTCGCGCAGGGGTGCCTGGTAACTCATGTTCAGTGCTCCTGTTTCACGTCGGCGAAGCGGCCGTTGGCGGCGGCCAGGCGCTCGATCAGCGCAGCCGGCTGCCAATGGGCGCCATGTTCACCTGCCAGGTCACGCAGGCGTGCCAACACGCTCTGCAGGCCCTGGGCATCGGCCCAGGCCATTGGGCCGGACTTGTCCTTCGGGAAGCCATAACCATTGAGGTAAACGGTGTCGATGTCGGCACTGGTAGAAGCGATGCCTTCGTCGAGAATCTTCGCGCCTTCGTTGACCAGCGCCAGCAGGCAGCGCTCGAGGATTTCTTCGGCGCCGATATCGCGGCGGGAGTAACCCAGGCGTTCGGATTCGCGCAGCACCAGAGCATCGACTTCCGGGTCGTGCTCGGCCTGGCGGCTGCCCGGCTCGTAGTGGTAGAAGCCGTTGCCACTCTTCTGGCCGAAGCGGCCCATCTCGCACAGGCGGTTGTCCACCTGTACGGTCGGCGCGTCCTGGCCCTTGCCGGCCAGCTCGCGGGCACGCCATTCGAGGTCGATACCGACCACGTCGAACATGCGGAACGGCCCCATGGCGAAGCCGAAGCCCTGGATCGCCGCGTCCACCTGGTGCGGCAGCGAACCTTCGAGGATCAGCCGGCGCGATTCCTGGACGTATTTCTCCAGCATGCGGTTGCCGATGAAGCCGTGGCAGTTGCCGGCCACCACACTGACCTTGCCCATGCGCTCGCCCAGTTCCAGGGCTGCTTCGAGCACGGCGGGAGCGGTCTTCGCACCACGCACGATCTCCAGCAGCTTCATGATGTGCGCCGGGCTGAAGAAGTGCAGGCCGAGCACCTGGGACGGCCGCGAGGTCACTGCGGCAATCGCGTCGACGTCCAGGTAGGAGGTGTTGGAGGCCAGGATTGCCGAGGGTTTCAGCGCCGCATCCAGCTCGCGAAAGATCGACTGCTTGAGCTCGAGGTTCTCGTACACCGCCTCGATCACCAGGTCCACCTCGCGGATCGCCGCGTAGTTCGACACCTGGGAGATGCGCGCACGGCGACGGGCGGCTTCGGCCTCGTCGATACGCCCCTGGCGCACGTTGTGGGCGTAGGTGTCAGCCACGGCGCCGAGGGCCTGGGTGAGCATCTGCGGGTTGTTGTCCAGCCACAGGACCTGCACGCCGGCGTTCGCCAGGCACATGGCAATACCCCGGCCCATGGTGCCAGCGCCGATGACGGCGGCGCTGGCGATGCGGATGTTCTGGCTCATGTTGTTCCTCTTGTCAGCCTGAAACGCTCGTTTGAAGACCACTCACCTTAGGGAAGGCGGTACTATTTTTGAAATTTTGAGTTGTGATAAGTGGCATTCAGCCGATGAATATGAATACCTTCGACCTCAACCTGCTGCGGGTGCTGGACGCGCTGCTGCGCGAGCGCAACGTCTCGCGCGCGGCGGAGCGCTTGTCGTTGAGCCAGCCGGCGGTGAGCAACGCGCTCAATCGCCTGCGCGAACTGCTCGATGACCCGCTGTTGGTGCGCGTGGGCCGGGCGATGCAGCCGACGCCACGGGCGCTGGAGCTGGAAGCGCCGATTCGCGACGCCCTGCAGCGCATCGGCCAGAGCCTGGCCGGCGGCGATACCTTCGACCCGGCGCGCAGCCGCCAGCGCTTCACGATGGCGCTGACCGACTATGTGGAAGCGCTGTGCATGCCGCACCTGCTCGAAAGTCTGGGCAGCACGGCGCCCGGCATGAGCCTCTCCATTCAGCACCTGACACCCACGCTGCCGGCGGAGGCGCTGGACAAGGGCAACCTCGACCTGGTGCTGGGCCGTTTCGAGGAGCTGCCGACGCGCTTCCAGCGCCGGCCGTGGGCGAGCGAGACGCTGCGCCTGCTGGCCCGGCGCGGGCATCCGCAGGTGCACGGTGCAATCGACCTGGAGACCTTCCTCGGCCAGCGGCACCTGTGGGTTTCCGGCGGGCAGACCAAGGGCATGGTCGACCAGTGGCTGGCCAGCCAAGGGCTGAAACGGCAGATCGCCTACACCACGCCGAACTACCTGCAGGCGGCGCATCTGGTGGCAACCACGGAGTTGCTGGCGGTGCTGCCGACGCGGCTGGCGAATCATTTCGCGGGGTTGTTGCCGTTGCAGGTGCTGGAGCTGCCATTCGACGTGGGGCAGTTCCACCTGGAGCTGGTCTATCTCGCCCAGCGCGAGCGGGATGCGGCGTTGCAGTGGTTGATCGAACGCATAGTGGACTCCGCTCCCGAGTAACAGGACGCACGACGTAGGATGGCGTGGAGCGAAGCGATACCCATCGCCCTGTACGCAGACAGCATGGGTATCGCTCCGCTCCACCCATCCTACGAAGAGCAAAAAAACGCGCCCGGAGGCGCGTTTCGTGGGATCAGAAGCGGTCGCGGATGATCGTTTCTTCCAGCGGCAGCCGGCCGATGCGCGGCTTGGCTTCCACCGCCTGCTTGCCCACGGCGATCATCAGGCCGATGGCATGGTTGGCCGGCAGGTTGATCAGCTTGCCCACGGCGTCGAAGTCGAAGCCGACCATGGGGACGCTGTCCAGGCCGCGGCCGCGGGCCGCGAGCATCAAGGTCTGGGCGACCAGGCCGCTGCTGCGCATGGCTTCGTCACGCTGGGTCTGCGGTTTGCCTCTGTAGTAGCCGTCGATGGCACCGACCATGTAGTTCTTCACTTCGACCGGCGCGCCGTCCCAGACACGCTCGGCATTCTGCTCCCAGCTGTCGACCTGCGCGCAGACGATCACTAGCATCGACGCGTCGGTCATCTGCACCTGGTCCCAGCCGGCTTCGCGGATCTGCGCGCGCAGCTGCGGGTCGCTGACTTCCACCAGGCGCACGTGCTGCAGGTTGAACGAGGTGGGAGCGAGCAGCGCCTGTTGCAGCAGGTCGTCCTTCTCTTCACGGCTCATCACGTAGGAAGTGTCGAAACCCCGAATGGAACGGCGGCTGCGGATGGCGTCTTCGATCAGCATGGAAAATCCTCTGGCTGGCATGGGCGGGAATGGCGCGCATGGTAAGCCGAGAGGCAGGCACATTGCAGAGCAGCGTATCGATAATGTCTATGCGATTAGCTGATGAATCGCAGCCTGAGCTGCCCGCCGTGAACCGGCGGGCACCACAAGCGATCAGCTTTCCAGCGCTTCGACAGGTGCCGACGTGGCCTGGCGCTGCTTGGGCGAGGTGAAGCTCAGGTAGCCATCCTCGACCTTGCCGAAGCGCAGCAGCGCAAGGTCCAGCGCGTAGTTCTGGTAGAGCTTCCACGGCGTGCGGTCGCCCTGCTTGGGCATGCGGTCGGCGGCGCGCTGGATATAGCCGGAGTTGAGGTTGAGGAAGGGCTCTTCCTTCACCGATCCATCGGTCTGGCGCGGCGTGCACTGGCGCATGCCGACGGCATCGAGGTGGTTGATCAGACGGCAGAAGTACTCGCTGGACAGGTCTGCCTTGAGCGTCCAGCTGGCGTTGGTGTAGCCGACGATGGCCGCGAGGTTGGGCAGGTCGCGCAGCATGATGCCGCGATAGCCCATGCTCTGGGTGACGTCGAAGGGCTTGCCGTCGATGGCCAGCTCGGCGCCGCCGAACATCACCAGGTCCAGCCCGGTGGCGGTGACGATGACGTCCGCCTCCAGCAACTGTCCGGACTTGAGCAGGATGCCTTTCTCGGTGAAGCGCTCGATATGGTCGGTGACCACTGAGGCGCGTCCCTGGCGCAGTGCCTTGAACAGGTCACCGTCGGGCACGCAGCACACACGCTCATCCCACGGCTTGTAGCGCGGGCTGAAGTGGCGCATGTCGAAATCCTTGCCCAGCTGCAGGTTGGCCAGCTTGAGCATGAGCTTGCGCACCGCGCCGGGGAACGCCTTGGAGGCCATGAAGAAGATCATCTGCATGGTCACATTGCGGGCACGCGCCTGGCGGTACACCCACTTCTCCGGCAGGAAGTTGCGCAGGAAGTTGGAGATCGGGTCCTTCGCCGGCAGGGTGATCACGTAGGACGGCGAGCGCTGCAGCATAGTGACATGGGCAGCCTTGTCGGTCAGCGAGGGGATCAGCGTGACGGCGGTGGCGCCGCTGCCGATCACCACGATGCGCTTGCCGCTGTAGTCGAAGTTCTCCGGCCACAGTTGCGGGTGGATGACCTGCCCGGCAAAGCTTTCGCGGCCGGGGAAGTCCGGAGTGTAACCGGCGTCGTAGCGGTAGTAGCCGGTGCACATGAAGAGGAACTGCGCACTCATGCGCACCGGCTCGGCCTCGTCACCGCGCTGCACGACCAGGTTCCAGCGCGCACTCGCGCTGTCCCAGTCGGCCTTGAGCACGCGGTGGCGGTAACGCACCCTATCCTCGACGCGGTACTCGCGGGCGGTCTCGCGGATGTAGTTGAGAATCGACGGGCCGTCGGCGATGGCCTTGGGATCGGTCCAGGGCTTGAAGTTGTAGCCCAGGGTGTACATGTCCGAGTCGGAGCGGATGCCCGGGTAGCGGAACAGGTCCCAGGTGCCCCCCATGGCCTCGCGGCCTTCGAGGATGGCGTAGGATTTGCCGGGGCACTGCTTCTGCAGGTGGCAGGCGGCGCCGATGCCGGACAGGCCGGCGCCGATGATCAGTACATCCAGGTGCTCGACGGACATGCGAGGGCTCCTCGGCCGGTAGGCAGGCAGTGCCTGATGAGTCTAGGAGGAATTTCCTCCCCGCACCCTACAAGGAGCCCCGCCGGCGCCACGCCGACCTTTAGTCGTGCGTGGCGCCGGCGTCTTCAGGCGGTCACAGTTGCGCCTGCACCCAGTCGCGGACCTGGGCGTAGGGGTAGTCCTCAAGCGTCGCATAGCCCGGCAGCGTGCGGGCGCGCATGCGGGTGAAGGCTGGCACGCTGATGCCGCACAGGAAGCGCGTCACGCAGTCGGCGCTGGGCTCCAGGCCACGGGCGCTGCGGTATTTTTCCAGGAAGGCGGCGCAGCGATTGTGCAGCGACTGGCCGTCCAGCGGCGGCAGCACAGGCGGCTCCGGCAGCCGGGCGACGCGACCGGCGCAGACCGAGCAGTGCCCGCAGTGGCGCGGCGCCTGCTGGTCGCCGAAGTACTGGGCCAGGCGCCAGCTCAGGCACTCCGCACTGCCGAGCAGTTCAAGCATGGCGCCGATGCGGGCGATCTCGCTGCCCTCGTGTCGCTTGAAGTAGCGATGCAGTTCCTCGCTCAATTCATCCACGGCGAAGGACGCGTCGCGCACCGAGTAGACCTCAGTCATCTGCTTGCTCTCCAGCTCCACCCAGCCGCGCTCCTGGAAGTAGTCCAGCGCCTTCACCACCCGCGCGCGCTCGGCGCCGTGGCGGCTGTAAAGAGTATCGAAATCCAGGGTCGCCCAGGTCCGGGCGCGGGCCGAGGTGGTGAGGATGGCATCGACGAACTGCCGCCGCTCGCCCTCAAAATGCCCTAGAAGCTCGTTGGAGCCGATCAACAGTTTGTAGCGATATTCGGCAAAATAGGCGAAACGCGGCGCGATGATGCCGCGAAGCTCCAACTGCACCAGCAGCGTCTTCAGCGGCAGTTGGCGGATATTGGACTGGTCCGACAGCGGCACCAGCATGGTTTCCCACTGGGCATTGGGCGCTTGGCGGATTTCTTCCAGCACGTTCCGGATGCCCTCCAGCTCGGGCGTGTCGCCATAGACGAAATTCTCCAGCACGTTGAGGCTGTCGCGGTTGGCCAGCACCAGGCATTCCGAGCGCTGGCCATCGCGACCGGCACGGCCGATCTCCTGGCTGTAGTTCTCCAGCGACTTGGGCAGGTCGTAATGCACCACCTGGCGGATGTTGCTCTTGTCGATGCCCATGCCGAAGGCAATGGTGGCGACGATGCAGTTCAGCCGGCCCTCCATGAAGCGGCGCTGGATGCCCTCGCGCTCAGGATGTTCCATGCCGGCGTGGTAGGCGCAGGCGGGAATACCGCGCTCGCCCAG
Source organism: Pseudomonas nicosulfuronedens (assembly GCF_005877905.1). GTDB lineage: Bacteria > Pseudomonadota > Gammaproteobacteria > Pseudomonadales > Pseudomonadaceae > Pseudomonas > Pseudomonas nicosulfuronedens. The sequence continues at coordinate 32,485 of NZ_SWDV01000022.1, forward strand.
GTGCGCGGCGATTTCCTCGGCGGTCTTCTGCTGGGTGACGTAGACGATGGCCGGCTGCCCGGCGCGCTCGCCCAGCCACTGCACCAGTCTTGCGCGGCGATCGGCGCTGGCCACCGGCTCTACCTGCAGGTCGAGGTTGGCACGGTAGAAGCCGGTGGTGACCACGTCGCTTTCGGCAATGGCGAACTTGGCGCGCATGTCGGCAATCACCGCCGGCGTCGCCGTGGCAGTGAGCAGCAATACCTGGGGAATACGGAACTGTTTCTGGTAGTCCGGCAGCTTCAGGTAGTCGGGGCGGAAGTTGTGGCCCCATTCGGAGATGCAGTGCGCCTCGTCCACCACCAACAGGGAAATCGGCACCTCGCTGATGAAGTTCCGGAAACGCTCGTTCTTCAGGCGCTCCACTGAGATCATCAGCACCTTCAGTTCGCCGCTGCGCGCGCGGGCCATGGTCTGAGCGGTCTGCTCGCGGCTCTGCGCCGAGTCGATGCTGGCGGCGGCGATGCCATGGCGGGCGAGGAAGGCGAGCTGGTCCTGCATCAGCGCCAGCAGCGGTGAGACCACCAGGGTCAGGTGCGGCAACAGCAGCGCCGGCAGCTGGTAGCACAGCGACTTGCCCGAGCCCGTGGGAAAGATCGCCGCCGCCGAGCGACCGGCCAGCACCGCGCTGACCGCCGCCTCCTGGCCGGGGCGGAACTGGCGGAAGCCGAAGACGTTTTCAAGGGTGTCGTGCATGGGAGTACTCCTTTACCGTCCTGAAGTCTGAACCCTCAGGCTAAGGACAGCACCTGTAGGAGCGAGCTTGCTCGCGAACAGCCCAACTCCGGTTCACGAGCAAGCTCGCTCCTACGAAGAGCACCTCGGAGCAGGACTGTTCCCAGGCACCAATGAAAAAGCCGCCCGAAGGCGGCTCTTTCCAGAACGGGCTCGCTTACAGCTGCGGACCGGCGTTCTTGATGGCGTCGCTCACGTCGAACTTCTTGAAGTTGTCGATGAACTTGCTGGCCAGGCCCTTGGCGGCCTCGTCGTAGGCAGCCTTGTCTTCCCAGGTGTTGCGCGGGTTGAGCAGGACGGTCTCGACGCCCGGAACGGCCTTGGGCACGTCCAGGTTGATGATGTCCAGGTGCTCGGTTTCGGCGCCGATCAGAGCACCGCTCTGGATGGCGGCGATCACGCCACGGGTAGTCGGGATGTTGAAGCGCTTGCCAACGCCGTAGCCACCACCGGTCCAGCCGGTGTTGACCAGGTAGACCTTGGAGCCGAAGGCCTTGATGCGCTTGATCAGCAGCTCGGCGTACACGCCGGCCGGACGCGGGAAGAACGGTGCGCCGAAGCAGGTGGAGAAGGTCGACTTGATGCCGCCACCCGAACCCATTTCGGTGGAACCGACCAGCGCGGTGTAGCCGGACAGGAAGTGGTACGCCGCCTGCTCATTGTTCAGGATCGACACCGGCGGCAGAACGCCAGTCAGGTCGCAGGTCAGGAAGATCACGGCGTTCGGCTCGCCGCCGAGGTTCTGCTCGGAACGCTTCTCGACGTTCTCCAGCGGGTAGGCCGCACGGGAGTTCTGGGTCAGGCTGTCATCGGCATAGTCCGGAGTGCGGTTGTCGTCGAGGACGACGTTTTCCAGCACGGCGCCGAACTTGATGGCTTTCCAGATGACCGGTTCGTTCTTCTCGGACAGGTCGATGCACTTGGCATAGCAACCGCCTTCGATGTTGAAGACAACGCCTTCGCCCCAGCCGTGCTCGTCGTCGCCGATCAGGTAGCGGCTTTCGTCGGCGGACAGGGTGGTCTTGCCGGTGCCCGACAGACCGAAGAACAGGGTCACGTCGCCCTCTTCGCCGATGTTGGCAGCACAGTGCATCGGCAGCACGTCTTTTTCCGGCAGCAGGTAGTTCTGCACGCCGAACATGGCCTTCTTCATTTCACCGGCGTAACGCATGCCGGCGATCAGCACCTTCTTCTGGGCGAAGTTGAGGATCACGCAGCCATCGGAGTTGGTGCCGTCACGCTCGGGCACGCATTCGAAGTTGGCGACGTTGAGGACCTGCCACTCTTCGCGGCCGGCCGGGTTGTATTGCTCGGGCTCGATGAACAGCGCACGGCCGAACAGGTTCTGCCAGGCAGTAGCGGTGGTCATTTTCACGGCCAGGTAGTGGTCGTGTGCCGAACCTACATGGACGTGGGAAACGAAATGGTCCTGGGCGTTATTGAAGGCCTGGACGCGGTCCCACAGGGCATCGAACTTGTCGGCCGGGAACGGACGGTTGATGGCGCCCCATGCGATGGAATCCTTGCTGCCCGGCTCTTCGACGATGAAACGGTCGGCAGGCGAGCGGCCGGTGCGGTGGCCGGTACGAACGACCAGCGAGCCGTTGTCGGCGAGTTCGCCTTCGCCGCGGCGAATGGCTTCCTCGACCAGTTGGGCAACGCTGATGTCGGTGTAAACGGCTTTATTGGCTTGCGTCATGTGGGTCCCCGTCGGCCGAAGCCGAGTCCTCCAAACATTGCGTAGTGACTTCTAATTCCCACTACCGCGGAAAAAAGTCGCGGGATTATGCCAGAAAAGAACTGTTCTCGTGCAGCCTCTGATCTGGCGAGAGCGCCATTGGTTCGGCTATCGGACAGATAGAAGCGGTCAATGGCGGGTTTCTGACGGCGTCTGGCTACCGCCGCCCGAGAACAACTGGGCAACGTCCGAACCGTCGAAGCGATAGCGCTGATTACAGAACTGGCAGTCGATGACGATCTCGCCATCCTCCTCGGCCAGCAGACGCTCGGCGTCTTCCTGCCCAAGACTGACCAGCGCATTGGCCGAGCGTTCCCGCGAGCAGCTGCAGCGGAACACCAGCGGCTGCGGATCGAACAGGCGCACATCGTCCTCGTGGTACAGGCGGTGCAGCACGGTGGCGTTGTCCAGGCCCAGCAGTTCCTCGGCGGTGAGGGTATCGGCCAGGGTCGTGACGTGTTGCCAGCTGGCTTCCCGCGACTCGGCGTCGCGCTGACGGTCGGCCGGCAGCTGCTGCAGCAGCAGGCCACGGGCACGACGGCTGTCGGCGTTCAGCCAGAAGCGGGTCGGCAGCTGCTCGGAGGTCGCAAAGTAGGTCGACAGGCAGTCCGCCAGGGTTGCGCCCTCCAGCGGCACAATGCCCTGGTAGCGCTTGCCGTTCTTCGGATCCACGGTGAGCGTCAGCACGCCATGGGGCATCAGCTCCGGCAAGCCGGCGGCATCGCCGACAGCCGCCTCGTCGTAGCGGGCCAGGCCACGCACTTCGCGATTGCTGGAGCACTCCACCATCAACAGCGGCACAGCGCCGCTGGAGCGCGCCTGCAGCACCAGCAGCCCATCGAACTTCAGGGTGCCGCACAGCAGCGCGGCGGCGGCCAGCATTTCACCCAGCAACTGGGCGACCGGCTGCGGATAGGGGTGCTTGGCCAGCACTTCGGCGAAGCTGCGGTCGAGCTCTACCAGCTCACCACGGACATCGGTGTTGTCGAACAGGAAACGCTGACTTTGATCGATCTGGGACATGCTTGGCACAACGCTGCGATAGGCACAAATAAATGACAAGTTGATGGCAAAGGCCTATAAAGCGCGCTTTGCAGCACCCACCCATACTCGAGTGGTTCCGTAAGGGGGTAACGATTTTATGGACAAAACCACGCCGTTCCAAGCCACCTGGTCCTGGAAGCCCTTCATCGCCTGCCATCTGATGGCGCTCGTCCTGCTCCTGCTGTGGCTCTGGGAGCCCACTCGCAGCGCGATGGACCTGTTCGATTTCAGCCTGTTCAGCCTGCTCAACCAGCCGCTGGCGACCAATGAAGCCTGGCGCCTGTCCTGGGCCGTGGCCAGCACTCGCCCGTTCGACCTGCTGGTCGGGGTGATCCTGCTGCTCCTGCTGATCCGTGGCGACTGGATCTTCAAGGCCACCCAGGCCCGCGCGGCGACCTTCGGCTTTTTATGCGCGGCCGTCGTGCTGGTGGTGGTGCGCATCCTTTACGCCAAGATCGCCCACAAGCTGGGCTGGCAGCACGCGAGCATTTCCAGCGTCGCGCCGGACGCCGTGCGCCTGGAGCACTTCTTCCCGCAGTGGGAGGACACCCCCTTCGAGGTGAAGGACGAGTCCGCCCGCAGCTTCCCCGGTGACCACGCCTCGGTGCTGCTGATCTGGGCACTGTTCCTCACCCTGTTCGCCCGCAACGCCCTGCAGTGGGTGGTGATCTGGGGCCTGGCGCTGCTGTTCATGCTGCCGCGCCTGGTGGCCGGCGCGCACTGGGGTCAGGATGACTACATCGGCGGTGTGCAGATGGCGTTGGTGGCCCTGGCCTGGAGCTGCTTCACGCCCTTCGCCGCCAAGGGCAGCGCCGCCCTCGTGCGTTGGACCGAGCCGCTGTTCCGCCTGGCCGCTAAGATTCCGCTGCTCAATCGCCTGAGCGTCGTCGCGGCCTGATCGCCACCCGAACCCGGCGAGGCGCCTGTCGCCCTCGCCGGCCGGTCACTCCTGATCGCGGAAACTGAACAGCTGCCGACGCTGCTTCTTGGTCGGCCGCCCGTCGGTCTGCACGCCCAGCGCCCCCGCTTTGCGCATGGCCGAAGCATCCTCGCGACGCTTCACACTGTCGGCGGTCTCTTCATAGAGCAGCTGCGCCTCGGGCGCGCCACGGCGCACCATGGACAGTGCCTTCACCACCACCGTGCGCTCGTCGAAGCCGGTGCGGATCACGTATTCCTCGCCGACCTTCGGTTCCTTGCCCGGCTTGCAGCGCTCGCCCCGGCAGTGCACCTTGCCGCCATCGATGGCCTCCTTGGCCAGGGAACGGGTCTTGTAGAAGCGCGCCGCCCACAGCCACTTGTCCAGGCGGACCTTGTCGTCGTCTTTTTCGCTCACTTCACAACCTCGTCATGCGGGTCTGAGAGTGTACCCCGCGCCCCGCTGGCGGGGCACAATCGGCCTGACTAGAATGCCGGCAAACGCCGGGGGCACTTGATTTGAAGACATTCGACCATCTGTCGGTCATCGGTCTGCGTGAATGGATCGCCCTGCCCGAACTGGGCATGGTCGGCCTGCGAGCGAAGATCGACACCGGCGCCAGTACCTCCAGCCTGCATGCCAGCGACATCGTGCCGTTCCAGCGCGACGGTCACGACTGGGTACGTTTCGTCGCCCACCTGGGCACCCAGGTCCAGCGCCGTCATCGCTGCGAGGCGCCGGTGGTGACGATGAAGACCATCAAGAGTTCCAACGGCCAGGCCCAGACCCGCTATGTGATCCGCACCCTGCTGGCCCTGGGCGACCGCGCCTGGTCGGTGGAATTCACCCTGGCCTGCCGCAAGACCATGCGCTACCGCGTGCTGCTGGGCTCCAAGGCCCTGGTGCAGGGTCAGCTGGTGGTCAACCCGGGCCTCACCTACGTGCAAGACAAACCCCTCATCATGGTTCCCGCCACCCTTCCAGGTGATCAATGAAAATTGCTGTGCTGTCGCGCAATCCGCGCCTGTATTCCACCCGTCGGCTGGTGGAGGCCGGGCAGCAACGCGGCCACGAGATGGTGGTGATCGACACCCTCCGCGCCTACATGAACATCGCCAGCCACAAGCCGCAGATCCACTACCGCGGCAAGCCGCTGGAAGATTTCGACGCGGTGATCCCTCGCATCGGCGCCTCGGTGACCTTCTATGGCTGCGCCGTGCTGCGCCAGTTCGAGATGATGGGCGTGTTCCCGCTCAACGAGTCGGTGGCCATCGCCCGCTCCCGTGACAAACTGCGCTCGCTGCAACTGCTCTCGCGCAAGGGCATTGGCCTGCCGGTGACCGGTTTCGCCCACTCCCCCGATGACGTGCCGGACCTGATCGAAATGGTCGGCGGCGCACCGCTGGTGATCAAGCTGCTGGAAGGCACCCAGGGCATCGGCGTGGTGCTCTGCGAGACGGAGAAGGCCGCCGAATCCGTGCTGGAAGCCTTCATGGGGCTCAAGCACAACATCATGGTGCAGGAGTACATCAAGGAAGCCGGCGGCGCCGACATCCGTTGCTTCGTGGTCGGCGACAAGGTGATCGCCTCGATGAAGCGCCAGGCCGCGGCGGGCGAGTTCCGTTCCAACCTGCACCGGGGCGGCAGCGCCAGCCTGATCAAGATCACCCCGGAAGAACGCATGACCGCCATCCGCGCCGCCAAGGTGATGGGCCTGCACGTCGCCGGCGTCGACATCCTGCGCTCCAACCACGGCCCGCTGGTGATGGAAGTGAACTCCTCGCCGGGCCTGGAAGGCATCGAGACCACCACCGGCAAGGACATCGCCGGGGTGATCATCGAGTACCTGGAGAAAAATGGTGGGCCGCATCTGGCGCGGACCAAAGGCAAGGGGTGAGCCGGGGCTTTCGCGACGCATGCGTCGCGCCGGCGAACGCCAGGCCACGGATGGCCTGGCAGGGGCCTCAGAGAGGCACATGGTCACGACAGGGATGTCAGGAGCAAACTTTCATAAAGCTCCCTTCAAGCACTGCGCGGGGTCCTACCCTCACCCCAGCCCTCTCCCTGAGGGAGAGGGGGCCGTCCGTGCCGGCTGACATCACAGCTTAATCCTGCGCCGATCAGTTCCCTCTCGCTCAGGGAGAGGGTTAGGCTGAGGGGCCGCATGGCAGCCAAACCAACATGAAGCACCAAGCCTCGAAGTTCCAGCTCCGAGCTTCATTGCCCCGCGGAACCCTTCGCGAGCAAGCTCGCTCCTACCAGCTCTCCTGCAGTAACCGGATGACCAACATGCCCGCTTCCCGCCCCCACGCCGACCTCAAATGGTCACCCATCGAAGGTCGCGTCGCTCTGGTGGCGCCGGCCTCGGCGATTGCCGAGGAGGTACTGGAAGCGACCCTGCGCCAGCTGGAAGTGCAAGGCATCGACTACCACCTGGGCACCCACGCCGACGCACGCTACCGCTACCTGGCCGGCACGCCGGAGCAACGCCTGGAAGACTTCCACGCCGCCTTCGAGCTGGAAGAGGTCAGCGCTGTCTGGTGCCTGCGCGGTGGTTATGGCTGTGGACAACTCATCCCGCAACTGGACTGGCCGCGCCTCCAGGCCGCGTCCCCGCGCCCGCTGATCGGCTTCTCGGACATTTCCATCCTGCTCAGCGCCTTCCACCGCCAGGGCCTGCCGGCGATCCACGGCATGGTCGCCACCGGGCTGGGCCTGCAACCCCTGAGCGCGCTCAGCGAGCAGCGCGAGCGCCTGGCTTCGCTGGCCTCGATCAGCCACGTACTGGCCGGCGAGCCCGGCAAGCTGGCGGTGCAGCACCTGACAGGGCCGAAGACAGCTGTGGTGGGCGAACTGATCGGCGGCAACCTCACCGCCCTGGCCTGCATGGCCGGCACCGCTGGCGCGCTGTACGTGCCGGACGGCGCGATCCTGATCCTCGAAGACGTTGGCGAGCCCTACTACCGCCTCGAACGCAGCCTCTGGCAACTGCTGAACAGCTTGAACGGAGCCCGCCTGGGCGCGATCTGCCTCGGCACCTTCACCGACTGCCCGCGCAAGAGCGTGGCCCACAGTCTGGAAGAAATCTTCGCGGAGTACGCCGTGCAGCTGGGTGTGCCGCTCTACCACGGCCTACCCAGCGGCCATGGCGCCCACAACCGCGCCTGGCCCTATGGGCGCCAGGCGGTGCTGGAAGGCAAAACCCTGCGTTGGGATTAATGCGCGTCGCGCGGCAGCAGCAAGCCAAGCGGCAGGCAGACGCGCGCTTCCACGCCACCGCCTTCACGGTTGCGCAGCTCGATGCTGCCGCCGTGCTGTTCGGCAATACGCTTGACGATGGCCAGCCCAAGACCGGTGCCCTTGCCGCCGCGCGCCTTGTCGCCACGGAAGAAGGGATTGAAGATGTTGTCCAGCTCCTGCGGATCGACGCCCGCGCCGCGGTCCAGCACGCTGAGCACCACATAGGGCGCACCGCCACCGCCGGCCACGTGGGCCGCCACTTCGACCTTGCCGCCGCCGTGGTTGAGACCGTTCTCGATCAGGTTGCCCAGCAGGCGCTTGATCGACACCCGGCGGAAGCGGAACAGCGGCAGCGTTTCCAGGCATAGGCGCACGCGGTTGCCGGTCTGGTTGAAGGCGTCGGCCACTTCGCGGATCAGGTCGGCGAGGTCGCCCTCTTCCACCGATTCGTCGCGGCCATCGCGGATGAAGGCAAGGAACTGGTCGAGGATGGCGTCCATGTCCTCGATGTCGCGGACCATGTCCTCGACCATTTCGCGGTCGCTTTCAGGCATCAGCTCCAGCGACAGGCGCAGGCGCGTCAGCGGCGTACGCAGGTCGTGGGAGACACCGGCCAACATCAGCTCGCGTTCACGCCCGACCTGTTCCACGTCGTCGGCCATCTGGTTGAAGGCGCGGTACACCTCGGCCATCTCGCTGGGGGTTTCCTGCCCCAGCGGCAGGCGCACGCTGCGTCCCTTGCCGAACTCACGGGAAGCGAAGACCAGGCGCTTGAGCGGCTGGCTGAGCTGCCGCACGAAGATCCAGGCCGCCGCAGTGGACAACAGGCCAATGCCGAGGAACCAGCCCAGCACGCTCCAGATCTGCTGGCCGCGCAATGGGTGCGGGTAGAGCGGTACGCCGATCCAGCCGTCGCCCAGGGTCGGTGCGCGCACCCAGAGCATCGACGGATGGTGGATGCGCAGGCGGGTCTCGGTGTCGATGCCCAGCTCCATGCGCATCTGCCGCTGGAAGATTTCCGTGTATGGCCAGTGCACTTCCTCCGGTTGTCCCTGCTCGTGGGGCGCCCACTTCAGCCCGGCGGACTGGGCAATGGCCTCGCGCGATTTCTCGTCCGCCGCCCAGTAGGCGCGCACGGTCAGCGCCGCGCCATGGCTGTACTGGCGGTCGACCAGCATGTCTTCGTTCATCAGCAGGTAGACCAGGGTCAGCGCCTTGGAGAACAGCACGACGATGAGCACCAGCCAGAGAGTGCGGGCGAAGAAGCTTTGCGGGAACCAGAGGGGTGTTTTCAAGAACGGATTACCAGGAGGTACGAATTGTAGGAGCGAGCTTGCTCGCGAACCTGCATCGACGCGAGGTGTTGTTCGCGAGCAAGAACGATGGCGTCCCCCTCGCTCCTACAGGGCAAACATCACTTGCGGGCGGCGCCATCCGGCACGAACACGTAGCCCACGCCCCAGACAGTCTGGATGTAGCGCGGCTTCGACGGATCGGGCTCGATCAGCCGGCGCAGGCGGGAAATCTGCACGTCGATGGAACGCTCCAGGGCGTCCCACTCGCGGCCACGGGCCAGGTTCATCAGCTTGTCGCGGGTCAGCGGCTCACGGGCGTGCTGGACCAGGGCCTTGAGCACGGCGAACTCACCAGTGGTGAGCATGTGCACTTCCTCACCCTTCTTCAGCTCGCGGGTGGCCAGGTGCAGCTCGTAGTCGCCGAAGGTGACGATCTCGTCCTCGCCTGCCGGCGCGCCCGGCACCAGCGGCGCCTGGCGGCGCAGCACGGCCTTGATCCGCGCCAGCAGCTCGCGCGGGTTGAAGGGCTTGGCCAGGTAGTCGTCGGCGCCCTGCTCCAGGCCCGAGATGCGGCTGGACTCGTCGCCTTTCGCGGTGAGCATGATGATCGGGATCTGGTTGTTCGACTCGCGCAGGCGCTTGCACGCGGAGAGGCCATCCTCACCGGGCATCATCAGGTCCAGCACCACCAGCTGGAACAGCTCGCGGGCCAGCAGGCGGTCCATCTGCTCGGTGTTTTCGACGGCGCGGACACGGTAACCCTGCTCATCGAGGAAGCGTTCCAGCAGACGACGCAGGCGTGCGTCGTCATCGACCACGAGGATCTTTTCGCCTTCCGGCAGGGTGGCAGCGTTGCTCATGGAAACTCCCAGAATCTGATTCGGCGGGCATTATCGCCCAGCAGCCGCGCATCACGGCCTGTCCATTGTTAGCAGATTTTTCCCCGACCAGTCGCGCGCCCGGTGAAATTGTCGTGGGTATAATGCGGCGCTTTTGCGGCGGGGCGTTGTCATAGACGCCTGCCAAGCGCCACGGCGCGGCAGCCTAGCCCCGTATTTCGTTGGTTTCACCAGGTGGATTCATGGACAGCATCAACACCCGTATCGCCGAAGAGCTTTCCGCACTGCCCTCCGGCCGCGTTCAACCGCAGCAAGTCGCCGCTGCCGTCGCCCTGCTCGATGAAGGCTCCACCGTCCCCTTCATCGCCCGTTACCGCAAAGAAGTCACCGGCAGCCTGGACGACACCCAGCTGCGCATGCTCGAAGAGCGCCTGCGCTACCTGCGCGAACTGGAAGACCGCCGTGGCGCGATCCTCGCCAGCATCGAGGAACAGGGCAAGCTGACCCCGGAACTGGCCCGCGAGATCAAGCTCGCCGAGACCAAGACCCGCCTCGAAGACCTCTACCTGCCCTATAAGCAGAAGCGCCGCACCAAGGGCCAGATCGCCCTCGAAGCTGGCCTTGGCGAACTCGCCGACGCGCTGTTCAATGACCCCGGCCTGACGCCGGAAACCGAAGCCGCACGCTTCGTCGATGCCGAGAAGGGCTTTGCCGACACCCGCGCCGTGCTCGAAGGCGCCAAGTACATCCTCATGGAGCGCTTCGCCGAGGACGCCACCCTGCTGGACCGCCTGCGCGGCTTCCTCAAGGACAACGCTACCCTCACCGCGCGCCTGGTGCCGGGCAAGGAAACCGAAGGCGCCAAGTTCAGCGACTACTTCGAGCACGACGAGCCGCTGAAGAACGCGCCGTCGCACCGCGCCCTGGCGATCTTCCGTGGCCGCAACGAAGGCATCCTGAGCGTCTCCTTGAAAGTCGGCGAAGAGCTGCCGGGCACCTCGCACCCCTGCGAAGTCATGATCGGCGAGCGTTTCGGCGTCTCCAACCAGGGCCGCGCCGCTGACAAGTGGCTGTCCGAAGTGGTGCGCTGGACCTGGAAGGTCAAGCTCTACACCCACCTGGAAACCGACCTGCTGGGCGAGCTGCGCGACGGTGCCGACGCCGAGGCGATCAACGTCTTCGCCCGCAACCTGCACGACCTGCTGCTGGCCGCTCCGGCTGGCCCGCGCGCTACCCTGGGCCTTGACCCGGGCCTGCGCACCGGCGTGAAGGTCGCCGTGGTCGATGCCACCGGCAAGCTGCTGGACACCGCCACCGTCTACCCGCACGTGCCGAAGAACCAGTGGGACCAGACCATCGCCGTGCTCGCCGCGCTGTGCGCCAAGCACCAGGTGGAACTGATCGCCATCGGCAACGGCACCGCCAGCCGCGAGACCGACAAGCTGGCCGCCGAGCTGATCAAGAAATACCCGGCGCTCAAGTGCACCAAGATCATGGTCAGCGAAGCCGGCGCCTCGGTGTACTCGGCGTCGGAACTGGCTGCGAAGGAATTCCCGGAGCTGGACGTCTCGCTGCGCGGTGCCGTGTCCATCGCGCGTCGTCTGCAGGACCCGCTGGCCGAACTGGTGAAGATCGAGCCCAAATCCATCGGCGTCGGCCAGTACCAGCACGACGTCTCCCAGCTGCAGCTCGCACGCAGCCTGGACGCGGTGGTGGAAGACTGTGTGAACGCCGTGGGCGTGGACGTGAACACCGCTTCCGTCGCCCTGCTGGCGCGCATCTCCGGCCTCAACAGCACCCTGGCGCAGAACATCGTCTCGCACCGCGATGCCAACGGCGCCTTCAAGACCCGCGACGAGCTGAAGAAGGTCAGCCGCCTGGGCGAGAAGACCTTCGAACAGGCCGCCGGCTTCCTCCGCGTGATGAACGGCGACAACCCGCTGGACGCCTCCGCCGTGCACCCGGAAACCTACCCGCTGGTGCAGCGCATCGCCGCTGACACCGGCCGCGACGTGCGCTCGCTGGTTGGCGACTCGGGCTTCCTCAAGCGCCTGGACCCGAAGAAGTTCACCGACGAGCAGTTCGGCCTGCCCACCGTCACCGACATCCTCAAGGAACTCGACAAGCCCGGCCGCGACCCGCGCCCGGAGTTCAAGACCGCCGAGTTCCAGGAAGGCGTCGAGAGCCTGAAGGACCTCACCCCCGGCATGGTGCTCGAAGGCGTGGTGACCAACGTGACCAACTTCGGCGCCTTCGTCGACATCGGCGTCCACCAGGACGGCCTGGTGCACATCTCCGCGCTGTCGGAGAAGTTCGTCAAGGACCCGTACGAAGTGGTCAAGGCCGGTGACATCGTCAAGGTCAAGGTCATGGAAGTGGACATCCCGCGCAACCGCGTCGGCCTGTCCATGCGCATGAGCGACACCCCCGGCGAGAAGGTCGACGGCCCGCGCGGCGGCGGCCGCCCCGGCAACGGTGCGCCGCGCGGCGAACGCAGCGCGGCCCCGCGCCAGCAGGAGAAGGCCCCGGCGAACAACGCCATGGCCTCGCTCTTCGCCAACGCCAAGCAACTGAAAAAGAAGTAAGGAAGGCCCATGAGCGAGATGCCCGCCCGCGAGCTGATGATCAGCCGCTTCAGCGAAACCCTCGGCGTGCAGCCGATCCGGGTCGCCGACGGTGAAGCCGAGGTGCTGCTGCCCATGGCCGAGCACCTGCGCAACCGCGGCAACGTCATGCATGGCGGCGCGCTCTTCACGCTGATGGACATGACCATGGGCCTGGCCTGCTCCAGCGCCCATGGTTTCGACCGACAGAGCGTCACCCTGGAATGCAAGATCAACTACATCCGCGCGGTCGCCGAAGGTGAAGTGCGCTGTGTGGCGAAAGTCCTGCACGCCGGGCGTCGCTCGCTGGTGGTCGAAGCCGACATCCACCAGGGCGACAAGCTGGTCGCCAAGGGACAAGGCACCTTCGCCCAGCTGTAATTCGCACCGCGACAACTGACCTATGCTGTACGCCGGAGCCCCGGATTTGCGGGCGCCGGCGCAGCGCCTCGATAAAGCCAGGCGACCACGCCGGTTGTTCTCCCCTTGTAGACCGCCCAGTCCACCCCCATAGTGGGGCGATTGCCGTGTGAAGGACTTCCAACTTGAGCGACCAACTCTCCCGCCGCCTGGCCCTGCTTGGCGATGCCGCCAACCTGTCCCTGCTCACCCAGTGCCTGCACGGTATCGAGCGCGAATGCCTGCGCGTCGATGAACGCGGCAAGCTCGCCCTGACCCCGCACCCGCGTGCCCTGGGCTCGGCGCTGACCAACCCGCAGATCACCACCGACTACTCCGAATCGCTGCTGGAGTTCATCACTCCGACCTCCACCAGCGTCGAGAAGACCCTGGACGAGCTGGGCGAAATCCACCGCTTCGCCAGCGGCAAGCTCGACGGCGAGTACCTGTGGAGCCCGTCCATGCCCTGCGAGCTGCCGGATGAAGAGACCATCCCGATCGCCCGCTACGGCAGCTCGCATATCGGTCGCCTGAAGTACGTCTACCGCAAGGGCCTGGCGCTGCGCTACGGCAAGACCATGCAGTGCATCGCCGGCATCCATTACAACTTCTCCCTGCCCGAGGGCATCTGGGAGCTGCTGCGCGAAGATGAAGGCAGCGAGAAGAGCGCGCGGGACTTCCAGTCGCACCGCTACATCGCGATGATCCGCAACTTCCGCCGCTACAGCTGGCTGCTGATGTACCTGTTCGGCGCATCGCCTGCGCTGGACGCCGGTTTCCTGCGCGGCCGCCCGCACGGCCTGGAATCCTTCGACGCGCACACCCTCTACCTGCCCTACGCCACCAGCCTGCGCATGAGCGACCTGGGCTACCAGAACAACGCCCAGGCCGGCCTGACGCCCTGCTACAACGACCTGGACAGCTACATCGACAGCCTGCGCCGCGCGGTGAGCACGCCCTACGCGCCGTACGAGAAGGTCGGCACCAAGGTCGATGGCGAGTGGGTGCAGCTCAATACCAACATCCTGCAGATCGAGAACGAGTACTACTCGAGCATTCGCCCGAAACGCGTCACCTACACCGGCGAGCGCCCGATTCAGGCGCTGATGGCCCGTGGCGTGCAGTACGTCGAAGCGCGCTGCCTGGACATCAATCCCTTCCTGCCGCTGGGCATCGACGTCACCGAGGCGCGCTTCCTCGATGCCTTCCTGCTCTACTGCGCACTCTCCGACAGCCCGCCGCTGGGCGGTTGCGAGTGCGGCTCGGCCACCAGCAACTTCCTCAAGGTGGTCAAGGAAGGTCGTCGCCCGGGCCTGAAACTGGAGCGCGGCGGCCAGCAGATCGAGATGAAGGACTGGGCAGGTGCCCTGCTAGACGCCATCGCGCCGATCATCGACCTGCTCGACCGCGCCAACGGCAGCAGCCTGCATGCGCAGAGTCTGGCGGAGCAGCGCGCCAAAGTGACCGATGCCGACCTGACGCCTTCGGCGAAGGTCCTGGCGGAAATGCGCGAGCGTGGCGAGAGCTTCGAAGCCTTCGCCCTGCGCTACAGCCGCCAGCATGCCGAGACGCTGCACAGCGAACCGCTGTCGGCTGAAGAGCAGGCGCGCTTCGAAGGCATGGCCAGCCAGTCACTGGCGGAACAGGCGGATCTGGAGAAGCAGCCCGAGGGTGATTTCGACACCTTCGTTGCCGCCTACCAGGCGAGCATTCTCGGTCTGATCAGCGTGTAATCAAGAGAACTTTCCGGCAGGCCATTCATACAATTCTGCTCCGCAGAATGTCCGTCCATACGGAGAATCGCAGCATCTGGAGCCCCACCACCTCATGTGCGGGCTTCAGAGTCGATTACAGCCTGGACGATGCCCTATGTCTTGCCCTCCCTATGACTGGACGCTGGACGACCTGGATGCGGCCTACCTTGATGGCCACCGGGCCGGTCTTGCCGGACAGCGAGCCATCCCTCCTCTGGATGCCATCCTGGCACTCAGCTGGGAGGCTGGCTGGGAAGACGGCGCCGAACAACTTCGATGTCGCCTGGTTCGATCGGACACGCCTTTCGTCTGGGATTATTTCCCTCCCCTGCTGAGCGTTCGAATCCACAACAGCAGCGCTCGCCCACCACTGGGAAAATCCGACTTCGGACTACGCATGCAGGTCATGCCCCAGCCCGTCCGGCTGAGTCCGGACAAGGACCCAGCACCGCGAAGCACCTCCCTGCTGAGCGTGCAGATCGTCAACAGCACTGCGCGCCCGCCGCTCTCGGCCCCCAACTTCGGCCTGCGCATGCAGCGCCTGGTACTGGTGCCGCGCCGCAGTTAAGCCGCAGAGTGGTTGCTCAGAGGCTCTTCTCGAACACCTGGGAATTGCGCTGGTAGTTGTACAGCGACGCCCGTGCGGCCGGCAGGCGGTCCACACTGCTGGGTTGGAAGCCGCGCTCGCGGAACCAGTGGGCGGTTCGCGTGGTGAGCACGTAGAGGGTCTTCAGGCCAAGGTTGCGCGCGCGCTGTTCGATGCGCTCCAGCAGGTCGTCGCCACGTCCGCCGTGGCGATATTCCGGGTTCACCGCCAGGCAAGCCAGCTCGCCCGAGTCCGAGTCGGCAATGGGATAGAGCGCGGCGCAGGCGATGATCAGCCCTTCGCGCTCGACGATACTGAACTGCTCGATCTCGCGCTCCAGCACCTCGCGGGAACGGCGCACCAGGATGCCCTGCTCTTCCAGCGGGCGAATCAGCTCCAGCAAGCCGCCGACGTCCTCGATGCCCGCCTCGCGCAGTTGTTCGAACTGTTCCTGGGCGACCAGGGTGCCATTGCCGGTGCGGGTGAAGAGCTCGCTGAGCAGCGAGCCGTCTTCGGTGTAGCTGACGATATGGCTGCGACGTACGCCCGCGCGACAGGCCTGGGCGGCGGCATCCAGCAGCTCGCCCTGGTAGCTCGCACCCAGACGCTCCAGGTGCGCCGGCACCTGCTGCGGACGCAGCTCGCGCACCAGCTTGCCGGCGTCGTCCATCAAGCCGCGCTCGGCTCCGTAGAGGATCAGCTTGTCCGCGCCCAGGTCGATGGCGGCGCGCATGGCCACGTCCTCGCAGGCGAGGTTGAATATTTCACCGGTGGGCGAATAGCCCAGCGGCGAGAGCAGCACGATGCTGCGCTCGTCGAGCTGGCGATTGATGCCCTTGCGGTCGATCCGCCGCACTTCGCCGGTGTGGTGGTAATCGATGCCGTCGACCACGCCGATCGGTCGTGCGGTGACGAAGTTGCCCGAGGTCACGCGCATGCGCGAGCCCTGCATGGGCGAGGCGGCCATGTCCATGGACAGGCGTGCCTCGATGGTGATGCGCAGGCTGCCAACCGCGTCGATCACACAGCCCAGGGTCAGCGCGTCGGTGACCCGCAAACCACGGTGGAAGCGCGGCGCCAGCCCGTGGGAGGCCAGACGTGCTTCGATCTGCGGGCGCGAGCCGTGCACCAGCACCAGGCGCACGCCCAGGCTGTGCAGCAGCACCAGGTCGTGGACGATATTGCCGAAATTGGGGTCTTCGACGCCCTCGCCGGGGAGCATCACCACGAAGGTGCAGTCCCGGTGCGAGTTGATATAGGGCGAAGCGTGGCGCAGCCAGTTGACGTAGTCGTGCATTGCTTGAAAAGCCTGTCGTTCGAGTGGGCGGAAATCTGTCGGATGCGGCCGGAGCTCGGCCAGGGCGGCGCGGTTATCGTCGTCGCATGAACATCGACAGGTTTCTCCTCTTGGATAGGTTGGGCCCGTTGTCGGGGCGCTCTACAGGCAACTCTTCATCAACAGTTGTTGCGGACCGTCGTACGGACTGCCCTTCATGAACTGCCTTTCATAGACTGCCTTTCATAGACAGTAATGACGGATCAGTCCGCGCAGCAGTTCCACGGTGGGCTCGATGCGGTCGAGCTCGAGGTGTTCGTCCGGCTGGTGGGCGCAGGCAATGTCGCCGGGGCCCAGCACCAGGGTCTGGCAGCCGAGCTGCTGAAGATACGGTGCTTCGGTGCCAAAGGCTACCGCTTCCGCCGTGTGCCCGGTGAGACTTTCGGCCAGCCGCACCAGCTCGCTTTGCGCCGGTTCCTCGAAGGGCGGCACGGCGGGGAACAGCGGTGCGTAGTCGATCTTCACGGCGTGACGCTCAGCAACGGGTTTCAGGCGTTCGCGGATGGCCTGGCGCAGGACTTCGGGCTGCATGCCGGGCAGCGGGCGCAGGTCGAACTCCAGCGCGCACTGGCCGCAGATGCGGTTGGGGTTGTCGCCGCCGTGGATGCAGCCCAGGTTCAAGGTCGGCTGCGGCACGCTGAACTGCGGGTTGTTGTACTCCTGCTGCCACTGGCTGCGCAGGCCCTGCAGTTCGCCCATCACCGCCTGCATCGCCTCCAGCGCGCTGCGCCCCAGGCTCGGGTCGGAGGAATGGCCGCTCTGCCCGAGGATGTCGATGCGCTCCATCATCACCCCCTTGTGCAGACGAATCGGCTTCAGGTTGGTCGGCTCGCCGATCACCGCCGCGCGCCCCAGCGGCCGCCCCGCCTCGGCCAGTGCGCGGGCGCCAGCCATGGAGCTTTCCTCGTCGCAGGTGGCGAGCAGGATCAGCGGCTGTTTGAACGGCTGATCCAACAATGGCAGCAGGGCTTCGATGGCGAGGGCGAAGAAGCCCTTCATGTCGCAGGAGCCCAGACCGAACCAGCGCCCGTCGCGCTCGTCCAGGCCCAGCGGGTCGCTTTTCCACAGGGCTTCGTCGTAGGGCACCGTATCGGTGTGCCCGGCCAGTACCAGCCCGCCGGGGCCGCTGCCCAGGGTAGCGACAAGGTTGAACTTGCCGGGCGACACCGGCTGCAGCTCACAGGCGAAGCCCAGGTCCACCAGCCAGTTGCCCAGCAGCTCGACTACCGGGCGGTTGGACTGGTCCAGCGCCGGCTGGGTACAGCTGACCGAGGGCAGCGCAATCAGCTCGGCGAAGCGTTGTTTCAGCGGCGGCAACGGCATGGCTTTCTCCAGAAGATGGCCTCCACTATGGACCATGCCGCGGTGCGGTAAAACCTCGCGGCGTCCGGCAGGAATGCCGAAGTCCTGTAAACTGCATGACTTTGAAGTCTTTTTCGCGCCCGTCGTTCCGTCCTTCCTACAGCAGGTCGGGAATCCGGGCGCGTCCGCTCTGAACCGGACCCCCGCCATGCAGAAAGAAACCGAAATCAAATTGCGCGCCAGCCGCGAGACCCTCGAAGCCCTGCGCGAGCATCCCGCGCTGAAGAAGCGCAACAAATCCGGCTGGGAGCCCCGCGAGCTGTTCAACCAGTATTACGACACCCCCGGCCGCGACCTGGCTCGCGCCCGCGTGGCGCTGCGCCTGCGCAAGGATGGCGAGCAGTTCATCCAGACCCTGAAGACCCGCGGCCAGAGCGTCGCCGGCCTTTCCGAGCGCAACGAGTGGGACTGGTACCTGGAGAAGAACAAGCTCGACATCAAGAAGCTCGACGACCAGTGCTGGCCGGCCGCCCTGGCCGACCTGGACAAGAAGAGCCTGAAGCCGATCTTCAGCACCGACTTCACCCGCCAGCGCGCCGAGATTGCCTGGGGTCGCGGCAAGGCCAAGGTGGTGATCGAGGCCGCGCTGGACCTGGGCAAGGTCGTCGCCGGCAAGCAGGAAGAGGAAATCTGCGAGCTGGAACTGGAACTGCGCCAGGGCGAGCCCGAAGCGCTGCTGGAGCTGGCCATCGAGCTGGCCGCGGACCTGGCGCTGATGCCCTGCGACATCAGCAAGGCCGAGCGCGGCTACCGCCTGTTCGACCCGTCCAGCTACAGCATCCAGCCCGACACCCAGAAGCTGCTGCACGAAACTCCGCTGGACGGCGCCTTTGCCGCGCTGTCCTGGTCGCTGCTGGGCAGCAGCCAGCGTCTGGCCGAGCAATACCGCTTCAACGGCCACTGGAGCCTGCTGGAAAGCTGGCTCCAGCAACTGGTCGACCTGCGCGCCCTGCTCGGTAGCCTCGGCCAGGCTGTACCGCGCGCCAGCACCCGCGAGCTGCGCGCTGCCCTCGACGCGCTGATCGCCGACTGGCAGCCGCGCATCGAACAGGGTCGCCACGACGATGCCGTGCGCCAGCAGATGCCAGCCGCCTTCCTCGAGGAACTGGCCAACGTGCGCTGGGGTCAGTTCTCCCTGAGCACCTCGCGCTGGCTGCTGGGCAAGGGCTGGACCCTTGAGCGCAACGACCGCGCCAACCGCCTGGGCGGATCCGCCGTCGGCAAGTGGCTACAGCGCACCCTGGCCGAAGAGGCCCAGGCCATGCCGCTGCAGCGCGCCCAGCAACTGCCCGAAGTGCTCGCCGACCAGTTGCCGCGCCTGCAACGCATGCTGGTCTGGCTGCGCCTGGCGCGTAGCGTGCTGGAGCTGCCGGAAACTGACCGCCTCTATGGCGAACTGGCCAAGCTGCAGGAGCTGCTCGTCACTCCCGACGCCGAGGGGCGCCTGGATGCCCTCGCGGCCCAGGCCCATACTGTGCTGACCCTCAAGCCGTGGAAGGCGCTTTTGAAATAAGCTTCAGAGGAGCCGAGCTTTCGGAGCTCTTCGTAGGAGCGAGCTTGCTCGCGAATCAAGTGGTGCCGTACCCGACCTGGTTCGCGAGCAAGCTCGCTCCTACAGGAAACTCTTTCCGGCCCGTCGCTCCCGCCACGACCAACAGGAGTTCCGATGTCCGTCTTTGCCCCATCCGCCCAGGACCGTCCGCTCGACCTGGGCGACATCCTGCGCGAGCTGGTCACCCAGGGCCGCGTCGCCCAGGATGATGCCGAGCAGTGCCTGGCGATCCGCCGCAGCGCCGTGAAGAACCAGCAGCACCCGCTGGAATTCCTCGCCGCGCAGCAGGTCGCGGACCGCCAACGGCCGGGGCACAAGCTGGACCTGGATACGCTGGTAAGGTGGCTGGCGGATTACTCCGGGCAGCCCTACCTGCGCATCGACCCGCTGAAGATCGACGTCGCTGCGGTCACCCCGCTGATGTCCTACGCCTTCGCCCAGCGCCACCTGATCCTCGCGGTCGCGGTGGCCCCGGATGAAGTCACCATCGCCAGCGCACAGCCATTCGTGCACGCCTGGGAGAGCAACCTCACCCACGTGCTCAAGCGCCCTATCAAGCGCGTGGTGGCCAACCCGGTGGACATCCAGCGCTTCACCGTGGAGTTCTACCGCCTCGCCAAGTCGGTGACCGGCGCCAGCTCGCAGGATCAGAAGATCAGCGGAATCGGCAACTTCGAGCAATTGCTCAACCTGGGTGCCAGCGACCAGGAGCCCGATGCCAACGACGCTCACATCGTCACCATCGTCGACTGGCTGTTCCAGTACGCCTTCCAGCAGCGGGCCAGCGATATCCACATCGAGCCGCGCCGCGAGCAGGGCACGGTGCGTTTCCGCATCGATGGCGTGCTGCACAACGTCTACCAGTTCCCGCCACAGGTCAGCATGGCGGTGGTCAGCCGCCTGAAGTCCCTGGGGCGAATGAACGTCGCCGAGAAGCGCAAGCCGCAGGACGGCCGGGTGAAGACCAAGACCCCCGACGGCGCCGAGGTGGAGCTGCGCCTGTCGACCCTGCCCACCGCCTTCGGCGAGAAGATGGTGATGCGGATCTTCGACCCCGAGGTGCTGCTCAAGAGCTTCGACCAGCTCGGCTTTTCCCCCGACGACCTGCGCCGCTGGGAGAGCATGACCAGCCAGCCCAACGGCATCATCCTGGTCACCGGGCCCACCGGTTCGGGCAAGACCACCACGCTCTACACCACGCTCAAGCAGCTGGCGACCGACGAGGTGAACCTCTGCACCATCGAGGACCCGATCGAGATGATCGAGCCTTCGTTCAACCAGATGCAGGTGCAGCACAACATCGACCTGACCTTCGCCAGCGGCGTGCGCGCCCTGCTGCGTCAGGACCCGGACATCATCATGGTCGGCGAGATCCGCGACCTGGAAACCGCCGAAATGGCGATCCAGGCCGCGCTCACCGGCCACCTGGTGCTCTCCACCCTGCACACCAACGACTCGCCCACCGCCATCACCCGCCTGCTGGAACTGGGCGTGCCCTACTACCTGATCCGCGCCACCGTGCTCGGCGTCATGGCCCAGCGCCTGGTGCGCACCCTGTGTCCGCACTGCAAGGCGCCGATGGAGCTGCAGGAGGAGGACTGGCAGGAAGTCACCCGCCCGTGGAACGCCCCGCTGCCTACCGGCGCGCACCAGGCCGTCGGCTGCCTGGAGTGCCGCGACACCGGCTACCGCGGGCGCGCCGGCGTGTACGAGATCATGCTGCTGAGCGAATCGCTGAAGGAACTGATCACCGCCGACACCGACCTCATTCCGCTACGCCGCCAGGCCTTCAAGGAAGGCATGCGCAGCCTGCGCCTGTCCGGCGCGCAGAAGGTCGCTGCCGGCCTGACGACCATCGAGGAAGTCATGCGGGTCACCCCGCAAAGCGAGCAGAAGTAAGCCGCCGGGCAGCCGACTGAGGACCAGCCCTCGGGCGCCTGCTGCACTTTCCTGCATGCGTGCCTGGCGTGCCGGTTACACTCGATCTACGCACCTATTACCCAAGCAGACAAGGAGTCTCTCGCATGGAAATCGGCAGTGTTGCCCTGCTGTTCGTCATCCTCGCCATCGTCATCGTCCTCATGGGGTTCAAGGTCGTGCCCCAGGGCTTCGAATGGACCATCGAACGCTTCGGCCGCTACACCGTCACCCTCAAGCCGGGCCTGAGCATCATCATTCCGGTGGTCGACCGCGTCGGCCAGAAGATCAACATGATGGAGCGCGTGCTCGACGTGCCGCCGCAGGAGGCCATCAGCGCCGACAACGCCATCGTGCAGATCGACGCCGTGTGCTTCTTCCAGGTGGTCGACGCAGCGCAAGCCGCGTATGAGGTGAGCGGGCTGGAAAACGCCGTACGCAACCTGGTGATGACCAACATCCGCACCGTGCTCGGCTCCATGGAACTGGACCACATGCTCAGCCAGCGCGACGCGATCAACGAACGCCTGCTGCGTACCGTCGACGAAGCCACCGCGCCCTGGGGCCTGAAGGTCACCCGTATCGAGATCAAGGACATCAGCCCACCGGCCGACCTGGTGGAAGCCATGGCCAGCCAGATGAAGGCCGAGCGCCTCAAGCGTGCGCAGATCCTCGAAGCCGAAGGCCGCCGCGCTGCCGAGATTCTCACCGCCGAAGGCAAGAAGCAGGCGCAGATTCTTGAAGCAGAGGGCCTGCGCCAATCGGCCTTCCTCGAATCCGAGGCCCGCGAACGCCAGGCCGAAGCCGAAGCCAAGGCGACCCAGGTGGTCTCCGAGGCCATCGCCAGCGGTAACGTGCAGGCGATCAACTACTTCGTCGCCCAGAAGTACGTCGACGCCCTCGGCCAACTGGCCAGCTCCAACAACAGCAAGATCGTGCTGATGCCGCTGGAAGCCAGCCAGGTGATCGGCGCGGTCGGCGGTATCGGCGAGATCGTCAAGGCCACCTTCGGCGAAACCAAGGGCCGTAGCTGATGGCCGCCTTTCTCCAGAACCTCGGTTTCTGGGACTGGCTGGGCCTGGGCATCGTCCTGCTGATCCTGGAAATCTTCGGTGCCGGCGGCTACCTGCTGTGGATCGGCATCGCCGCGGCGCTGACCGGCGTCCTGTCGTTTCTGCTGCCGGGGCTGGACTGGGTCTGGCAGTGCCTGGCCTTTGGCGTGCTGGCGATCCTCACCGCGCTTTACTGGTGGAACCATCAGCGCCTCAACAAGCGCCAGGCTGTACCCTCCAGCCTCAACCGCCGAGGCAGTGAGCTGGTCGGCCGGCAGTTCGCCCTGCATGACGCCATCGTCGGCGGGCGCGGCAAGATCCGCGTTGGCGACAGCGTCTGGCTGGTCAGCGGGCCGGACCTGCCCGTCGGCACGCAGGTGCGCGTGATCAGGCAGGATGGCGTACTGCTGATCGTCGAGCCAGCCCTGTAGGAGCGAGCTTGCTCGCGAACATGCCCCACTGCGGGGCTCGGTTCGCGAGCAAGCTCGCTCCTACAAAGAGCCATAAAAAAGCCCGCCAATCGGCGGGCTTTTTCATTCAGGCGATGCTCAGCTTGCGGCCGGCTGCGCCGGGGCGCGGCGGTAGGCCCAGACCATCAGCGCGATGCCGCCCAGGACCATCGGTACGCACAGCACCTGGCCCATGGTCAGCCAGCCCCAGGCCAGGTAGCCCAGCTGGGCATCCGGCACGCGGACGAACTCGACGATGAAGCGGAAGATGCCGTAGCACAGCACGAACAGGCCAGACACCGAGGCGGTCGGGCGCGGCTTGCGGGTGAACAGCCAGAGCACGACGAACAGCGCTACGCCTTCCAGCGCGAACTGGTACAGCTGCGACGGGTGGCGCGGCTCCGGGCCGCCGGTGGGGAAGATCATCGCCCAGGGCACGTCGGTCACCTTGCCCCACAGCTCGCCGTTGATGAAGTTGCCGATGCGCCCGGCGCCCAGGCCGATCGGCACCAGCGGCGCGATCAGGTCCATCAGCTGGAAGAAGCTCTTGTTGTTGCGCTTGCCGAACCACCAGGTGGCCAGCATCACGCCGATCAGCCCGCCGTGGAACGACATGCCGCCCTTCCAGACCTCGAAGATCAGCGTCGGGTTGGCGATGTACTCATCCAGGTTGTAGAACAGCACGTAGCCCAGGCGCCCACCCAGAACCACGCCACACGCGACCCAGAAGACCAGATCGGAGAGTTTCTCCTTGGTCCAGGTCGGGTCGAAATCCTTCAGCTTGCGCGACGCCAGCAGCCAGGCGCCGCCGATGCCGATCAGGTACATCAGGCCGTACCAGTGGATTTTCAGCGGCCCGAGCGCGACGGCAACCGGGTCGATCTGTGGATAAGGCAGCATCCGCTTCTCCTAGCAGGAACTCAGATCAGAAAACTCAAGCCCACGCTGAACAGCAGCAGGGCGAACAAACGCTTCAGGACTTTCGCCGGCAGGCGATGCGCCAGCCGCGCCCCGATGCGGGCAAAGAACATGCTGGTGACGGCAATGCCCACCAGCGCCGGGAGGTAGACGAAACCCAGGCTCATCTCCGGCAGTTTTTCGTTATGCCAGCCGACGACGATGAAGGATATCGCGCCAGCGATGGCGATCGGCAGGCCGCAAGCCGAGGAAGTCGCAACCGCCTGTTGCATGGAGACGCCCCGCCAGGACAGGAAAGGCACGGTCAGCGAGCCGCCGCCGATGCCGAAGATCGCCGAAGCCCAGCCCACCACACCGCCAGCTACGCCCAGGCCGAACCGCCCGGGCAGTCCACGTTCGCTTCTGGGCTGCAGGCCCAGCGCCATCTGGATCGACACCAGGATGGCGAAGCTGCCGATGATCTTCTGCAGCACCGGCCCCTGGATCTTCGACGCAGTGAGCGCACCCAGCGCGCCGCCGACCAGAATGCCGACGGTCATCCAGGCGAATACCGGCCAGAGCACGGCGCCACGGCGGTGATGTTCGCGGATCGAATTGATCGAGGTGAAGATGATGGTTGCCAGCGAAGTGCCCACCGCCATCTGGGTCAGCACATCGGGCGAGAAGCCATGGGCGGTGAAACTGAACACCAGCGCCGGGACGATGATCAACCCGCCGCCGACGCCGAACAGGCCGGCGAGCACGCCAGCGCAGGCGCCAAGCACCAGGTAGAGCACGAACTCCATGGGCAACCTCGGGCAACAAAGCGGGCATGGTAGCCGAAGGCTCCCGGGCGCTCCAGCCACTCCGGGACATCGGCGGATGTTGATAGACTGCCGGAACACCACGGAGTTCGACCCATGTGCCTGATCGTCTTCGCCTGGCGTCCCGGCCACGCCACGCCCCTGATCGTCGCGGCCAACCGCGATGAGTTCTATGCCCGCCCGACGCTGCCGCTGGCAGCCTGGGAGGACTACCCCGGCCTCTACGCCGGCCGAGACCTCGAGGCCGGCGGTACCTGGCTGGGCGTGGCGCCGGATGGCCGCTTCGCCGCCCTGACCAACGTGCGCGACCCCGGCCAGCCGGTAGGCCCGCGCACCCGTGGCGAGCTGGTGGCGGCCTTCCTGCAGGGCCGGCAAACACCGCTGGAGTACCTGCAGCAAGTCGCCCGCCGCGCGGCAGACTACAGCGGCTTCAACCTGCTGGTGGGCGACGCCGCGCAGCTCTGCTACTTCAATCCTCGCGTCGGTCCGCCGGTGGCGGTGGCTCCGGGTGTGCACGGGCTGTCCAACGCCGCGCTGAACACGCCCTGGCCCAAGCTGCTGAATGCCCGTAACGGGCTGGAAGCTGTATTGGAGAGGCCGGCCACCGGCTCACTGGTGGCGCTGCTGGCCGACAATCGCCAACCCAGCGAAGCCGAACTGCCGGACACCGGCGTCGGCCTGGCGACGGAGCGCCTGCTTTCCAGCGTGTTCATTGCCAGCCCGACCTACGGCACCCGTGCCAGCACCGCGCTGATCGTCCACGCCGACGGCCGCCGCGAGCTGCTGGAACACAGTTTCGGCCCCAGCGGTGCGCGCCTGGGCGAAGTCGTTCTGTCTCTCTAGCAGGTGACGATGCAGTCGCGCTGACGCTTGGCGCGGTAGAGCCCGTCGTCCAGACGGCGCAACATCACCATCAGGTCCTCGCCGGGCCGCATCGCGGTCACCGAGAAACTGGCGGTGAGCTGGGTGGGTAGTGAGATATCCGCCCGACGCAGGCTCAGGCGCAGCCGCTCGGCCAGCTCGCGCGCTGCCTCGCAGGCGGTCTCCGGCAGCAGCACGATGAACTCCTCGCCGCCCCAGCGGGCGAAGCAGTCCTCTTCGCGCAAACGCCGCCGCACCACCTCGGCCACCGCCACCAGTACGCGGTCGCCAGCCTGGTGCCCGAGGCTGTCGTTGATCCGCTTGAAGTGGTCGAGGTCGAACATCATCAGCGAGCAGCCGTGGCCATGCCGCTGCAGTCGCTGCCATTCCGCATGCAACTGATGCTCGAAGCGCCGCCGGTTGGCGATCTGCGTCAGCGGGTCGATTTCGGACAGGCGCAAGGCAACAGCGGCCTGTTCGGCCAGCGCCTGGTTCGCTTCGCGCAGGGCCTCGGTGCGGGTCTGCACCAGCAGTTCCAGGCTCAGGTTGAGCTGGTGGAGCTCGTGGTTCTTCTCCTGCAGCGCCAGTTCCGCCAGCTTTCGCTCGTGGACGTTACGGTGAGCACCGATCATCCGTGTTGGCTTGCCGTCATCATCGAACTCGAAGAAGCGCCCGTGATCGCTGACCCAGAGGTAGTTGCCATCCAGGCAGCGGCAGCGATATTCCTCGCGGTAGACACCGCTGCGCCCCTGCACATAGGCATCGAAGGCGAACATGACCCGACCGAAATCCTCAGGGTGGATAATCTCGTGCCAGGTGGCGACGTTCTCCGGAAGGCTGTCGGGGTCATAGCCCAGCATGACGTACCAGCTCGGGCTACGAGTGACATGGTTGCTGCGGATGTCCCAGTCCCAGATGCCATCACTGACGATGCTCAGGGCGTAGCGCAGGGTGCGGGCGCTGGTATCGGCCTCCGTGCAAGGCGTGACGTCGAGCTCTTCCATAAGCTTCGTCCTGGCCGGTGTGCCGGCCTTGTCGTCTTCGAGCCTCCCGGAAATGCACGGCTCCGGGGGCGTTGTTCGCCAGCGTCAGGCCTGGATGGTCGCCGCCGGGTTGATCACGCGGCCGAGGCCGAGGTTGCGCAGGGCCAGGTGCAGCGAGCTATGGATAACCTGCGGGTTGTCGAAGGTCATCAGCTGGCCGAGCAGTTCGCGGGCCCTGGAGAGAGTCATCTGGCGCAGCAGCCATTTCACCTTGGGCAGGTTGGTGGCGTTCATCGACAGGGAATCGAAGCCCATGGCCATCAGCAGCACGGCAGCCGCCGGATCGCCAGCCATCTCACCACAGATGCTGACTGGTTTGCCTTCGGCATGGGAGTCGTCAACCACCTTCTTCAGCGCCTGCAGAACCGCCGGGTGCAGGTAGTCGTAGAGGTCGGCGACGCGCGGGTTGTTGCGGTCCACGGCCAGCAGGTACTGGGTCAGGTCGTTGGAGCCGACCGAGAGGAAGTCCACCTGGCGCGCCAGCTCGCGGGTCTGGTACACGGCCGCGGGGATCTCCACCATCATGCCGATCGGCGGCATGGGGATGTCGACGCCCTCGTCGCGCACTTCGCCCCAGGCGCGGTGAATCAGGTGCAGCGCCTCTTCCAGCTCGTGAGTACCGGAGATCATCGGCAGCAGGATGCGCAGGTTGTCCAGGCCTTCACTGGCCTTGAGCATGGCACGGGTCTGCACCAGGAAGATTTCCGGGTGGTCGAGGGTGACGCGGATGCCGCGCCAACCGAGGAAGGGGTTGTCTTCCTTGATCGGGAAGTAGGACAGCGCCTTGTCGCCGCCGATGTCCAGGGTACGCATGGTCACCGGCAACGGATGGAAGGCGGAGAGCTGCTCGCGGTAGATGGCGAGCTGTTCCTTCTCGCTGGGGAAGCGGTCGTTGATCATGAACGGCACTTCGGTGCGATACAGCCCGACACCCTCGGCACCGCGCTCCTGGGCGCGAGCCACGTCCGCCAGCAGGCCGGTGTTGACCCACAGCGGCATGCGATGGCCGTCCAGTGTCTCGCAGGGCAGCTCGCGCAGCGCGGCCAGGCCCTTGCTCAGCTCCTTTTCTTCGGCGACCACTTCGCCGTACTGCTTGACCAGCTGCGGCGACGGGTTGGTGTAGATCTCGCCGTGGTAGCCATCGACGATCAGGTCGATGCCGTCGACCTTGGAGTACGGCAGGTCGACCGCGCCCATCACCGTGGGAATACCCATGGCGCGGGCGAGGATGGCAACGTGGGAGTTGCCCGAACCCAGTACCGAGATCAGACCCACCAGCTTGCCCTCGGGCACCTCGCCGAGCATGGCCGGCGACAGCTCCTCGCTGACGATGATGGTCTGGTCGGGGTAGGTCAGGGACTGCTTACGCTCTTCCTGGAGGTAGGCAAGAATGCGCCGGCCGATGTCCTTCACGTCCGATGCGCGCTCGCGCAGGTAGGCGTCGTCCATCAGCTCGAAGCGCTGCACGTGCTCCATGACCACCTGGCGCAGCGCGCCCTGTGCCCACTGGCCGGTACGGATGATGCGTTTGACTTCCAGCCCGATGGAGGCGTCATCGAGCATCATCAGGTAGACATCGAACAGCGCCCGCTCTTCCTTGCGCAGCTGGGTAGCCAGCTTGCTGGAGAGGTTGCGCATGTCTTCGCGGACCGATTCCAGCGCCTGCTTGAAGCGCTCGACCTCGGCCTCGACGTCGTCGATGGGTTTGTCCGGGACTACTTCCAGGTCGGCCGGCGGCAGCACCACGACGGCCTTGCCCACGGCCACGCCGGGGGCGCCGGGAACGCCGACGAACTTGGCTTCGCTGATGCCCTTGCCCATCTTGCCCAGGCCGCGGATCGAGCCTGTCGCCTCGGCGTGGGCGATAACGCCCGCAAGCTGGGCGCTCATGGTGACGAGGAAGGCTTCCTCGCCTTCGTCGAACTGGCGTTTTTCCTTCTGCTGCACGACCAGAACGCCCATCACCCGACGGTGGTGGATGATCGGTGCGCCGAGGAAGGAGGCGTAGCGTTCCTCGCCGGTCTCGGCGAAGTAGCGGTAACGGGGGTGTTCGGAGGCGTTCTCGAGGTTCAGCGGCTCCTCGCGGGTGCCGACCAGGCCGACCAGGCCCTCGTTGGGCGCCATGCTGACCTTGCCGATGGAGCGTTTGTTCAGGCCCTCGGTGGCCATCAGCACGAAGCGGTTGCTCTCCGGGTCGAGCAGGTAGACCGAGCACACCTGGGTGCCCATCGCCTCCTTCACGCGCTGCACGATGATGCCCAGCGCCGCCTTGAGGTCCTTGGCGGAGTTCACTTCCTGGACGATCTTACGCAGCGTGTTGAGCATGGCGTGGGGGTCTAACTCCTTGAACTTCGTGCTAGTCGCGCGCCAATAGGCGCGGTGCCAATTCCTTCAGGGCCCGGCGGTAGACCTCGCGCTTGAAGGTCACGACCTGGCCCAGCGGGTACCAGTAGCTCACCCATTTCCAGCCGTCGAACTCGGGTTTGCCGGTGACATCCATGCGCACCCGGCTTTCCTCGCCGGTCAGGCGCAGAAGGAACCACTTCTGTTTCTGCCCGATGCACAGCGGCTGGCTGTTGGTACGCACCAGGCGTTGCGGCAGGCGGTAACGCAGCCAGCCCCGGGTACAGGCAAGGATCTTGACGTCCTGCTCTTCCAGGCCGACTTCTTCGTTCAGTTCGCGGTACAGCGCTTCCTCAGGGGTTTCTCGGGCGTTGATGCCACCCTGGGGAAATTGCCAGGCTTCCTGGTTGATGCGCCGTGCCCACAGTACCTGTCCGACATCGTTGCAAAGGATGATGCCGACATTGGGGCGAAAACCATCGGGATCGATCACGGCGGTACATCCTCGAAATCGCGTGTGCCCGCATTGTTCCATAAAGCTTGTGACAGCGGCAACGCGGGCTGCGGCGTCCTGTGCTGGGTGGGCAAAAGCCGTTACTCTAGGCGACTTTTCCGTATTGGCAACTGGCGGTAATTCATCGTGCGACTGGCTCTCTTCGATCTCGACAACACCCTCCTGGCCGGCGACAGCGACCACAGCTGGGGCGAATGGCTCTGCCAGAAGGGGCTGGTGGATGCCGGCGAGTACCAGGCGCGCAACGATGCCTTCTACGCCGACTACGTCGCCGGCACGCTAGACGTGTTCGCCTACCAGGCCTTCACCCAGGCCATTCTCGGCCGCACCGACCTGGCCCAGCTGGCCACCTGGCACCGCCAGTTCATGGACGAGGTCATCGAACCCATCATCCTGGCCAAGGGCGAAGCCCTGCTGGCCGAGCACCGCGCCGCGGGCGACAAGTTGGTGATCATCACCGCCACCAACCGCTTCATCACTGCGCCCATCGTCGAGCGCCTGGGCGTGGAAACCCTGATCGCCACCGAGTGCGAGATGCAGGACGGCCTCTATACCGGCCAGACCTGCGGCGTACCCTGCTTCCAGGGCGGCAAGGTGACCCGCCTGAACCGCTGGCTGGAAGAAACCGGTCTGACGCTGGACGACGCCTACTTCTACAGCGACTCGCGCAACGACCTGCCGCTGCTGGAACAGGTCGCCAATCCGGTGGCCGTCGACCCCGACGACACCCTCCGCGCCACCGCTATCGAGCGCGGCTGGCCGGTGATCAGCCTGCGCTGACTCGCCGCCGCCAGATAAGGGACCAAGAGATGAAGCGGATACTGGTTCTTCTACTTGGCATGCTGGCGCTGCCTGCTTGTAGTACCGGCCCCTACCTGCACCCCGAATCGGAGTCGGGCCAGCTCCGCAGTATCGACAGAACGTGCCCTGGCGCCCAGCAGGCGCTGCAGTATTTCAATGCGGATCGCTCGGAAAGCTTGCTCGTCTATGTGGCCTTGCCCATCGCGGGCCAGTCCGAAGGCACCGAGTTGAGACTCTTCACCTGGCGCTACGGCAAATCTGACGCGAAACCTGCAAGGATCAGTGCCGACTCTCCCGATGTCGAGTGGGTGCTGCCCTCAGGAGAGCGCCGGACCGTTCGCGCGTCTTTGCTGGAAGGCGGTTTCCAGAGCAACGATCCACGGATCAACAATCGCTCCCGCGGTACCAAGCTCTACGAAGGTGATCTGGAGGAGTTCATCCTGTTCTTGCCAGTCATCAGGGTGAACGGCGAAGCCCTCGATATCCGCCCCATCCACTTTCACAAGACACAGTCGCGCTACGCGCCCGTATTCAATTGCTGATAGGCGACCGGGCCAGCCTGTCCTATGGTGACTTGTTGACCATCAGGTAGAAGATCGCCAGGAAGGCCAGGAACGCCGGCCAACCCAGGGCGAACCACCAGCGCATATAGAGGAAGGCTCGCGGCGGCAACGCGGCGCCTTCCCGGTGCGCAGTCTCAGCCATGTCCCGCATGCGGATCTGCAGCCAGACCACCGGCAGCCAGCAGGCGCCCGCGAACACATAAAGCCCCAGACTCCACAGCAACCAGCCCGAATCCAGCGGCCAGCCGGCCATGTGCGCCATGGCGATGCCGCTCAACGGCTGGAACACCGCCGTGGTAGCGATGAACAGCCAGTCGGCGGTAACCAGGTGGCGGAAGGTGATGCGGATCGCTTCCAGGTTGCCGCTGCGCCAGGCGCGCCAGCTGTAGTAGGCCGAACCCAGCCCGGTACCGAACAGCAGCGTGGAAGACAGGATGTGCAGGGTCTTGAGCAGCAGGTAGAGGTTCACGCGGCGGGCATCACACCGGCTTGCTGATCATCAGCACCAGGATGGCAATCACGCACAGCAGCGCCAGTGCGAAGAAGGCCAGGCCGAACTTCCACTGCCGTGCCGCGCCGGCGGCGATTGGCTCGCCACTGCCCTGTGCCGCCAGTGCCAGATTGCGGATCCGCCACAGGCGGGTGGTGAACAAAAGCCAGAAGATCGTCGCGACGATCAGCAGACAGGCGCTCCCCAGCAGCCAGGTCTGCCCCAGCGGCCAGCCGATGGTCTGCACCATGCGATAGCCGGTGACCGGCAGGCTGGCGACGCTGCCGGCGACCAGCACCCAGCCGATCAGGCCGATGCGCTGCAGCGCCTTGGCGATCACCCCGGCGTCGCCACCGCGCCAGCTGCGCCAGCCGTACCAGGCCAGGCCGATGATGGCCAGGAATGGCAGCACGGCGGCGATGCCGTGGAGGATGCGCAAGGTCTGCAGGCTTTCCATTTCAAGTCCCTGTGAAGAAGGCGGCGTTCCGACAAGCCTAGCAGCAGTCGCGCCGCCTCGGCCTGATCCTCAGCCGAGGAACAGGCGATAGGCCGGGTTGTCCGTCTCGTCCCAGTAGGGATAGCCGATCTCTTCCAGCGCAGCCGCCACCAGGTGACGCTCGTCTTCCGGAACCTGCAGGCCCGCCACCACGCGACCATCGGCCGCGCCGTGGTTGCGGTAGTGGAACAGGGTGATGTTCCAGCGGCCGCCCAGGCGGTTGAGGAAGTTGAACAGCGCGCCGGGGCGCTCAGGGAACTCGAAGCGGAACACCTGCTCGCCGGAAACGCGCGGCGAATGGCCGCCAACCATGTGGCGGATGTGCAGCTTGGCCAACTCGTTGTCGGTCAGGTCGAGCACCGGGAAGCCCTGCTCCTGCAGCTGCTGCACCAGCGCCGCGCGCGGGTCGTTCTCCGGGTGCGTCTGCACGCCGACAAAGATGTGCGCTTCGCTGTCGGTGTTGTAGCGGTAGTTGAACTCGGTGATCTGGCGCTTGCCGATGGCCTCGCAGAAAGCCTTGAAGCTGCCCGGACGCTCCGGGATGGTCACCGCGATGATCGCCTCGCGCTTCTCACCCAGCTCCGCGCGCTCGGCCACGTGACGCAGGCGGTCGAAGTTGATGTTGGCGCCCGAGTCGATGGCCACCAGAGTCTCGCCCTTCACGCCTTCGCGCTCGACGTACCGTTTGATCCCGGCCACCGCCAGCGCGCCGGCCGGCTCGGTGATCGAACGGGTGTCGTCGTAGATGTCCTTGATCGCCGCGCAGATCTCGTCGGTGCTGACGGTGATCACCTCATCGACGTAGTCCTTGCACAGCTCGAAGTTGTGCTTGCCGATCTGCGCCACGGCCACGCCGTCGGCGAACAGCCCGACCTGGCTGAGCACGACGCGCTCGCCGGCGGCCTTGGCGGCCTGCAGGCAGTTGGAGTCGTCCGGCTCGACACCGATGACCTTGATCTCCGGGCGCAGGTATTTGACGTACGCGGCGATGCCGGCGATCAGGCCGCCGCCGCCGACGGGCACGAAGATCGCGTCGATGCGGCCGGGATTCTGGCGGAGGATTTCCATGGCCACGGTGCCCTGACCGGCGATCACGTCCGGATCGTCGTAGGGGTGGATGTAGACGTAGCCCTTCTCTTCCACCAGCTTCAGCGAGTGCGCCAGGGCGTCGGGGAAGGCATCACCGTGCAGCACGGCCTTGCCGCCACGGGCGCGTACGCCCTGGACTTTCAGCTCCGGCGTGGTGCGCGGCATCACGATGGTGGCCTTGATGCCCAGCTCGCGGGCGGCCAGCGCCACGCCCTGGGCATGGTTGCCGGCGGAGGCGGTGACGACGCCACGGGCGAGTTCTTCCGGGCTCAGCTGCGCCAGCTTGTTGTAGGCGCCGCGAATCTTGAAGGAGAACACCGGCTGCAGGTCTTCGCGTTTCAGCAGAATCTGGTTGCCCAGGCGCTCGGAGAGCTGGCGGGCGGGCTGCAGGGGCGTTTCCACGGCAACGTCGTAGACACGCGAGGTGAGGATCTTCTTGACGTAGTGTTCGAGCATCGGAAGGGCTATATCGGCGGCTTTTCGAGGAACCGCGAGTCTACTCCAGCGGGCGCGGCGCGGGCCACCGAACAATCCGCGCGCAGATGACCGTAACAGTTGCCCGGCGGCGCAACACCGGCACGCCCCGGGCCGCTATAATCCGCCCTCTCGACTATTCCCCGGCGCTTTTGCGCCCAGCCAGGTAAGAAGACCCTTCGCCATGAACCAGGATCAGCTCAAGCAGGCAGTGGCCCAGGCCGCCGTCGACCACATCCTTCCGCACCTCGACAGCAAGAGCATCGTCGGCGTGGGCACCGGCTCCACCGCCAACTTCTTCATCGACCTGCTGGCCAAGCACAAGGCCGAGTTCGACGGCGCCGTGGCCAGCTCCGAAGCCACTGCCCAGCGCCTGAAGGGTCACGGCATCCCGGTCTACGACCTGAACACCGTCAGCGAGCTGGAGTTCTACGTCGATGGCGCCGACGAGACCAACGAGCGCCTGGAGCTGATCAAGGGCGGCGGCGCTGCGCTGACCCGCGAGAAGATCGTCGCGGCGGTCGCCAAGCAGTTCATCTGCATCGCCGACGCCAGCAAACTGGTGCCGATCCTCGGCGGCTTCCCGCTGCCGGTGGAAGTCATCCCCATGGCCCGCAGCCACGTGGCGCGCCAGTTGGTGAAGCTGGGCGGCGACCCGGTGTACCGCGAGGGCGTGCTGACCGACAACGGCAACATCATCCTCGACGTGTACAACCTGCGCATCGACAGCCCGGTGCAGCTGGAAGAGGCGATCAACAATATCGTCGGCGTGGTCACCAACGGCCTGTTCGCCGCGCGCCCCGCCGACCTGCTGCTGCTGGGCACCGCTGAAGGCGTGAAGACGCTCAAGGTCTGAGCCCGCGAGGCGCCTTCCGCCGGATGGCGCCTTCCAGAGCCACTGCTGCGGTCTACGCTGGGATGACCTCAATCCCCAAGGGAGATGCAGCATGGCCGCCAAATACCATCTGAAGAAGGCCAGTGATGGCCAGTTCCACTTCAACCTGCACGCCAGCAACGGCGAGATCGTCCTGACCAGCGAGCTGTACAAGGCCAAGACCTCGGCCGTGGACGGCATCGAGTCGGTGCGCAAGAACTCCCAGCGCGAAGGCGCCTTCGAGGTCAAGGTCGCAGCCAACGGCAAGCACTACTTCGTGCTCAAGGCCACCAATGGCCAGGTTGTCGGGCAAAGCCAGATGTACGCCAGCAAGGCCACTGCCGAAGCCGGCGTGGCGGCGGTCAAGCGCTACGCGCCAGACGCACCTATCAGCGACGACACCTGATAACGCACCGTTTCGGTGAGCGCTTCGGCGCACCCGCTGCGCACGGCCGACCTTGTCGCCGGCCGTGTATCACCGCTGTTACAGTGACGCGACACCCTCGGTCACTGACGCGTCAAATTCCGTCCATCTCCGGCGAACCGGCCTGCATCCTGCTTTCCTCCGGCGCACGTATCGAAGACCGATGCGATTCCAATCGACACAGAGGAAAGTGCCGTGTTCAAACCTTTAGCCGTTGCGGTCAGCCTGGGCTGCGCTGCGCTGGCGACCGACGCCAACGCTTATGAATACGGGGAGTATGCCGGGGACACCCTCGACACCCTGATCAACGATTACCCCGGCCGTTACCGTGGCACCGCCAGCTTCGCCGGCGCCACAACACTGATGCAGTCACGCCTGGCCTTCGGCTACCAGACACAGCTCCAGGACTTCACCTGGGCCGGTAACCGCAGCTCGCAGAACGTCATCGCCAGCGCTCCGGGCAGCAGCGGTCAGTACGTGGTCCTCGGCGCACACTACGACACCTACTACGGTCGTCCGACCCTGCAGGGCCTGGACGACAACGGCTCGGGTGCCGCCGTGCTCACCGAGATCGCCCGCAACCTGGGCGGCATCGAACTGGAGAACGGCCTGGAAGTGGTCGGCTTCGGCGCCGAGGAAGAGGGCCTGCGCGGCTCCCGCGCCTATGTCGCCTCACTCAGCGACGAGCAGCGCAGCAACCTGCTGGGCATGATCAACCTCGACAGCCTGATCACCGGCGACAAGATGTACGCCCACGCCGGCTTCAACAGCGTCGACAACCCCGCACTGGGCGCCTACCGCGACCAGCTGCTGCGCATCGCACAGGAGCTGAAGATCCCGCTGTTCACCAACCCCGGCCTGAACGAGGAATACCCCGCCGGCACCGGTTGCTGCAGCGACGGAGAAAGCTTCGAAGGCCTGAACGTCCCGGTGCTGTTCATCGAGGCCACCAACTGGGAGCTGGGCGACCTGGATGGCTACGAGCAGACCGACAATCCCGCCATTCCCGGGGGCGCCACCTGGCACAACCCGACCCTGGACAACGAACAGGTGCTCACCAACGCTTTCGGTCAGGAGCGCATCGACCAACGCCTGCGCGACTTCTCCCGCCTGCTCACGCGACTGGTGCTGGAACTGACCAATGCCGACCTGCTCGCCTCTACGGCTTCGGGCGGTGCCATGGCCCGGCAGATGGAAGACCAGCTGCAACGCCAGCACCTGGCCCTGACCCGCCTGCACGACCGCCGCTGGCTGACCCTGCTGGGCAGCTCGCGCCCCGTCGGCAGCTTTGACGGCGCCGTCGGCGTCGAAGGCGAAACCACCCCCGAGAGCGGCTTCGATATGCCCGGCGACCCGCGCTCGCACCGCGCCGGCGTGAATCTGCTGGGTGACTACCGCGCGAGCGAAGCTGTGACGGTCGGCGGCAGCCTGAGCTTCCAGCGCAGCCGCGACAACCTGGACCACAGTGCCCGCCTGGAAGCGGAAACCTGGCAGCTGGGTCTCTACGGCCTGTTCAACGATGGCGGCCCGGCCTGGCTGGGCGGCGAGCTGAGCGCCGGCTATGCCGACCTCGACAGCAAGCGCTCGGTTTACCTGAAAGCGAACAATGGTCCGGTGCTGCTCGACCAGCGCATCGACGGCGACACCAACGCCTGGTTCTGGGGCGCACGGGTCGACGGCGGCTACGATTTCGACATCGCCGGCATCAGGACCGGGCCGCAGGGTGGGCTCGACTTTGTGCACTACAAAATCGACGACTTCAACGAAGACGACGACCTGCGCACTGCACTGGGCTATGAGAAGCAGGACTACGATTCGGTAGAAGCCAGCCTCGGCTGGGGCCTGCGCGGCGAGCTACCGCTGGGTAACCGCATGGCCGTGCAGCCCTATGCCAGCGTGCGCTGGGTGAAGGAACTGGCCGACGGCCGCCTGGACGATATCGCGCTGACCGCCCTGGGTGATGGTCGCACCCGCAACGCCGGCCTGGGCGACGTGGACAAGGACTTCGGCCGCGCCCAGGCCGGCGCCCTGCTGGCCGTCACCGAGCAGTTGGGCGTGTTCGCCGAGGCCAATTCGCGCTTCGCTCACAGCGAAGGCAGCCAGGCGTCCTACTCCCTTGGCGTGCAGTGGCAATTCTGATCGAAGGAAAGCGAGGCGCCCTCAGGGTGCCTCGCGCTTCTTGAACACATAGAAGAGATTGGGCTCGCTGACCAGGTACAGCGTGCCCTGATCGTCCATGGCGATACCCTCGGCCTGCGGCACGCTGCGCCGCAGGCCCTGCATGCCGCGCAGCAGGGACAGCGAGCTGATCGGCTCGCCATTGGCACTCAGCTCCAGCACCAGCCGGGACTCGTCGGACAGCGCCAGCAGGTGCCCGCTGCGCTCGTCGTACTGCAGGCTGGACAGGTCGCGGACGAACAGGTTGCGATTGTGCTCGAGGTCTTCCACCACATGCACCGCGGTCGGCTGCGCCGACTGCTCGTAGGGGAAGCCACGCACCTCATAGATATGCACCGGGTTACGTTCCTTGGCGACGAACAAACGCTTGCCCAACGAGTCGTAGGCCAGCCCCTCGAAGCCGCTGTTGCCGCCGCGCCCCAGGGCCAGGGCGAGCTGCTGAGCGTCCTCGGCGTGCAACTCCTTCGTGTCATCGTGCAGTTCCACACGCAGCAGGCGCTGGTGGGTCTCGTCGGTGATCACATAGACGTTGCGGCTGATGTATTCGATGGCCTCGGTATCGCCGAAGCCGTGCAGCGCGATCCTGCGCAGCACCTTGCCTTCCAGCGATAGCTCGACCAATTCGTTCTGCTTGTTGGTGACGGTGAACAGGGTCTGCCGGTCCGGATCGTAGGTCAGTGCCGAGACGTTGTCCTCCAGCCCCTCGATCGGCTGCGCCTCCAGCACCACGCGGTAGTCGGGCAGCCAGATTGACTGTTCCTGCCACTGCGCGGCATGGCGCCACTCGTTGAACTTGAACCAGACGCGCTCGTAGACCCGGAAGCTCTGGCCCAGCGCAAGCAATGCAGCCAGGGCCAGCAGCGCCAGCAGCGAAAACAGGCGGCGGGGTTTGAGCAGACGGCGCATGGAGGACTCGGGCTGGGGATGGCGTGGCAGAGTGACAGCAGCGCCTGAAGCCAAACTTAAAGGCCACCAGGCACTGCGGGCAGGCTAGAGTCAGCTTAGCGCAAGCCCGTCCGATCCCTCGCAAGAGACGCACCGATGGCCCAGCATCTGCTTCCCGAACAACGCCAGCAGGCGACCCTGCACACCGTGGTGCTGGCAACCGAAGTGCTGCACCACGCTGGCGTGCCGCGCCCGAAGCTGCTGGAGGGCAGCGGCATCGGCGAGGCGGACCTGCTGACGCCGGAGAAGCTGATCACCCATGCACAGGAACTGCGGGTCTTCGCCAACGCCCTGAATTGCCACCACGATCCAGCGCTGGGCCTCTACCTCGGCCTGCGCATGCATGTCTCGGCGTACGGCATCCTCGGCTACAGCATGCTCGCCAGCCGCACCCTGCGTGATGCTCTGCAACTGGCACTGTCGTTTCCCGAGCTGCTCGGCACCTACTTCCGCCTGGCGCTGACGCCGCAGGGCGACGAAGTCCACCTGACCGCCGACGGCTACCGCTACGCGCCGGAGCTGACAGTGTTCAACACCGAGCTGTGCCTGACCTCACTGCTGACGGTGATCCGCGACCTGCTCGGCGAGTCTGTCCGCCCCCGGCGGCTACTGCTGGCCTATCGACCGCCGCTGCACGCGGAAACCTACACCGAGCGCCTGGGCTGCCCGGTGGATTTCGGCGCCCCCACCAGCGCGCTGTGCTTCAGCCCGGCGCTGCTGGACCGGCCACTGCCGCTGGCCGACCCGGTCAGTTGCCACAACGGCGTACAACAGTGCCTGCGCATGAGCGGGCTACTCAGCGCCCGTGGCGATGTGATCGACCAGTTGCGCCAGCACTTGGCCAGCCACCTGCAGGACACCGCCAGCCTGGACAACGTGGCGCGCCACCTGCACCGCTCCACCCGCACCCTGCGGCGCCACCTGCAGCAGCAGAACACCAGTTATCAACAGGTCCTCGACGAGGTGCGCTTCGACCGCGCGCGGCAACTGCTCAAGGACACCGACCTGCCGATCTACCTGATTGCCGAGCAGCTGGGCTACAGCGAGACGGCCAGTTTCCGGCATGCCTTCCAGCGCTGGAGCGGGGCGAGTCCGAGCTTGTACCGAGGCTGATGCCCAGACGCCCATCCTACAACCTGCCACGCCCATTGTTTCTCACCACCTCCACGCCCCCAGACCGTCCAGCACAGCAATCCGCTGACGCCCGAAATCCAGCATGTCAGAGTGCATTTTCAACTTGGCCTGATTTATCCCTTATTGGCCTGATCTATCGTTCTGCGTATCCCGGCGCTTGGTCATTATCAATCCGCAGCTAGGTGAAACGGTCCTAGAAACCGTAAAACCTCAACAATAACAACTGCTTAACTGCATGGTACGAGCATGACCAGCGCGATCACCATCGAGCGGATATGCATGGAGTTCGGTACACCCGGACAAGGCCTCAAGGCCCTGGACGACGTGTCACTGGAAATCCGCGCCAACGAATTCTTCACCCTCCTCGGCCCATCCGGCTGCGGCAAGACCACCTTGCTGCGACTGATCGCCGGCTTCGAACAACCCTCCTCCGGCAGCATTCGCCTGTATGGCGACGCGATGGAAGGCCTTCCGCCCTTCAAGCGCCCGGTCAATACCGTCTTCCAGAGCTACGCCCTGTTCCCCCACATGACCGTGGCGGAGAACATCGCCTTCGGCCTGGAAATGCAGGGCAAGCAGCGCAGCGACATCGACGCCACCGTGCAGAAGATGCTCGACCTGGTGCGCCTGCCCGACGTCGGCAAGCGCCGCGCCGACCAGCTCTCCGGCGGACAGCAACAGCGCATCGCCCTGGCCCGTGCCCTGGCCAGCCGGCCCAAGGTGCTGCTGCTCGACGAATCGCTTTCCGCGCTGGACCTGAAGCTGCGCAAGGAAATGCAGATCGAGCTCAAGCGCCTGCAGCACGAGACCGGCATCACCTTCATCTTCGTCACCCATGACCAGGAAGAAGCGCTGACCATGTCCGACCGCATCGCGGTGATGAGTCGCGGCAAGGTCATGCAGATCGGCACACCCACCGAGATCTACGAGGCGCCGGTCAACCGCCTGGTGGCCGACTTCATCGGCGAGACCAACTTCCTCGAAGGCGAATCCAGCGGCGACAGCGTGCGCCTGGCTGACGGCCAACTGCTCCCGGCCGCCACCACCCTGCCGGGCAAGGTGACCCTGGCGATTCGCCCGGAGCGCACCGAGCTGGCGCAGGACGGCCAGCTCGAAGGCGTGGTCGAGAACATCGTCTACGTTGGCACCGACACCGTGTACCACCTCAATGTCGCCGGTCAGGGCGGCTTCCGGGTCCGTCAGCAGAACCGCGACGGCGCCCTTTCCACCCACGCGCCCGGCGCGCGGGTGCGGGTCCGCGTTCCCGCCACCGCCATCCGGGTGCTGGCCGAATGAGTACAACACTACGCGCACAAGCGGAACGCAAATCGCTGTTCAACCGCCTGGCCCTGACCAGCCCGGCGATGATCATGCTGATCGTATTCCTGGTCCTGCCGCTGGGCATCATGTTCGCCGTGTCGATCCAGGCACCGGGGGACTACGGCGGCGTGAAGTGGGGCCAGCACACCGTCGAGGCCTACATCAACTTCCTCTGGGAACGCGACCTGGACGACAGCCTGTCGTTCAACGCCGACTACCTGGGCATCTTCCAGCGCTCGTTCTGGCTGTCGATCCTGACTACCCTGGGATGCGTGCTGATCGGTTTCCCCACTGCGCTGTACCTGGCGCTGCAGGACGAACGCCGGCGCAACCTGCTGCTGTTCCTGGTCACGGTGCCGTTCTGGACCAACCTGCTGGTGCGGGTCTATGCCTGGATGCTGCTGCTGCGCAATGGCGGGCTGATCGACGAAGGCCTGCACGGGCTGGGCTTCTCCGACGCCTCCCTGGGCATCCTCTACACCGACAACGCGGTGATCATCGGCCTGCTCTACACCTACCTGCCGTTCATGGTCCTGCCCATCTACACCAGTCTGGAGAAGATGGACTGGCGCCTGGTGGAGGCGGCCTTCGACCTGGGGGCCAACCGCTGGAAGGCGCTGAAGCGAATCATCATCCCGCTGGCCATGCCCGGCATCGTCGCCGGTTGCATTCTGGTGTTCATTCCCTCGCTGGGCAGCTACATCATTCCCGAGTTGCTGGGAGGCGGTAAGTCGCTGATGATCGGCAACCTGATCCAACTGCAGTTCGGCACGGCACACAACTGGCCGTTCGGCGCAGCGCTGTCCTTCGCCCTGCTGGCCTTCGTGCTGCTGGCGATGATGATCTACAGCATGCGGTTCAAACAGGGCGCGTCGGGAGGTCATCCATGAAGTCGGCCAACCCGCTCTGGCGCTTCACCGGGGTCCGGCCCGCCGCCTGGCTGTTCTTCGCCTTCCTCTACATCCCGATCTTCGTGCTGGTGGTGCTGAGCTTCAACAGCGGCCAGTCAGCCACGCTGTGGGAAAGCTTCAGCCTGAAGTGGTACTCGGTCGTCGCGGACGACCCGGAGATCCTTCGCGCGGCGAAGAACTCGCTGATCGTCGCCACCCTGGCCACCGTCGTCGCCACCACCCTGGCCACGCTCGCCGCACTGGGGATGCGCGGTCGCTCGTTCCGCGGGCAGACGCTGATGAGCGGCGTACTGGGCCTGCCATTGCTGGTGCCGGAGATCGTCACCGCCGTGGCGACCCTGATGTTCTTCGCCTTCATCGGCCTGAAGCTGTCGCTGTTCACCATCCTGCTGGCGCACATCGTCTTCTGCATTCCCTTCGCCTACCTGCCGATCCGCGCCCGCCTCGAAGGCATGGACCCACGGCTGGCGGAAGCGGCGGCGGATCTCTATGCCTCGCCGTGGAAGACCTTCTGGAAGGTGACCTTCCCCCTGCTGACGCCGGGGATCGTGTCGGGGGCGATGCTGGCGTTCATCATCTCGATGGATGACTTCGTCATCACCTACTTCGTCGCCGGCGCCGGGGCCACCACCCTGCCGGTGTACATCTTCAGCTCCATTCGAATGGGGATTTCCCCGAAGATCAACGCCATATCTTCAATAATACTGTTGATTTCCATCGCGTTCGTTGCGTTGTCGTACTACGTCGGCCAGCGTCGCCGCTGACCTCCTGCCGCCAAACAAAACAACATTGCAAGGAGCTTCACCGATGAAATTCCGCCGTACCCCCATCGCCCGCGCGCTCGTCGCCGCCAGCCTGCTGCTGGCCGGCAGCGCCCACGCCGAAGGCACCCTGCACTTCGCCAACTGGTCCGACTATTTCCCGCCGGAGCTGCTGAAGAAGTTCGAGAAGGACACCGGCATCCACGCCACCCTGGACTCCTACGACAGCAACGAAACCCTGCTGGCCAAGCTCAAGGCCGGCGGCGGCGCCTACGACGTGGTCGTGCCGTCGGACAGTTTCATCGAGATCTTCGTCAAGGAAGGCCTGCTGCAGAAGCTCGACAAGTCGCAGCTGCCGAACCTGGCCAACCTGAAGGACAAGTTCAAGACCCTGACCTACGACCCGGGCCACGACTACTCCGTGCCCTATCTGTGGGGCACCACCGGCTACAGCTACGACAGCGCCAAGGTCCCCGGCGGCAAGCTGGATGAGAGCTGGAAGCCGTTCTTCGAGCCGCCGGCCGAGCTGAAAGGCAAGGTCGTCGCGCTCAACTCCATCGAAGAGCTCTACGCCCCGGCATCCTATTACCTGGGCGTCGACGAGTGCACCGAGGACCCGAAAGAGGCGGCGAAGATCCAGGACCTGCTGCTCAAGCAGAAACCGATGCTGGCCATGTACAACAGCGACGGCACCATCGAGCGCATGGCCGCCGGCGAGGTCTCCATGCACCAGCAATGGAACGGCGCCTTCCACCGCGCCCACGCCCAGCGCGCCAGCCTGGTCTACGTCTATCCCAAGGAAGGCGTGCGCCTGTTCATCGACAACCTGACCATTCCCAAGGACGCCACCAACATCAAGGAGGCCCATGCCTTCCTGAACTGGATGATGCAGCCTGAGAACATCGCCCTGGCCTCCAACTTCGCCAAGTACAACAACGCGATCGAAGGCTCGGACAAGTTCATGGACAAGGAGCTGTTCGACGACCCGGCGATCAACACCCCGGCGGACAAGCTGGATCGCCTGAAGCCCTTCAAGCTCTGCTCGCCCAAGGCCCTGCAACTGCGCTCCAAGGTCTGGACCAAGCTGAAGAAATGACCCACAGGTCACCCGGCGCGGCGGTGCGCGCCGGGTGATTCTGACAGCCATTTTGGCCATTTCGATCCCTTTTTGACCCTTTGCAGGGTTCTGCCCGACACCCTCGGTTGCTAGAGTCGGGCGGCTCGCGCAGGGAGCGGCTGGAAAGGCGGCCAGCCCTTGCACCATCACAGATGG
This sequence comes from Pseudomonas nicosulfuronedens, assembly GCF_005877905.1. Taxonomy (GTDB): domain Bacteria; phylum Pseudomonadota; class Gammaproteobacteria; order Pseudomonadales; family Pseudomonadaceae; genus Pseudomonas; species Pseudomonas nicosulfuronedens. Next base: position 75,559 of record NZ_SWDV01000022.1, read on the forward strand.
CGCAGGGATTTCCCGAGGGAACGCGAGCGCGTTATCCACAAGAACAAATGCCCCGAGAACGCCCATGACCAGCTTTTGCGTCAACCTGCAGCACACACCCTCATTCCTCGCGCGTCGTCAGCACTGCGGCTGAGCCGTAAGCCGACGACATCAGGACGGCCACCGAACGCCGCCCGCAAGCCATCATAAAAATCGCGAGGATTCCCCCATGGCCAGCCAACACAGCGCCAGCACTGCACCTACTCCAAAGACCGCTCCAAAGAGCGCTCCACAGAACACCCAACAGGGCACCCCGGCCAGCGCCGACGCCCGCCTGAAACGCGTCCTGGGCCTGCCCGCCCTGGTCTTCTTCGGCCTGGTCTACATGGTCCCACTGACCATGTTCACCACCTACGGCGTGGTCACCGAGATGACCGGCGGCCGTACCGCCACCGCCTACCTGATCACCCTGCTGGCGATGCTGTTCACTGCAGCCTCCTACAGCTTCATGGTGCGCAAGTACCCGATCTCCGGCTCCGCATACTCCTACACCAGCCTGAGCTTCGGCCCGGTGGTCGGCTTCCTGTCCGGCTGGTCGCTGCTGCTCGATTACCTGTTCCTGCCGATGATCAACTACCTGCTCATCGGCCTGTTCATGAACATCGCCTTCCCGGAAATCCCGGCCTGGATGTTCGTGGTCGCCTCCATCGCCCTGGTGACCGTGCTCAACGTGGTCGGCATCAGCCAGGTCGCCGGCATGAGCAACGTGATCGTCGGCGCGCAACTGGTGTTCATCGTGGTGTTCGTGGTCATGTCGATCAAGACACTGTCCGGCGGCGCGGCGATCGACTTCAGCCTGCCCTTCGTCGGTGATGGCAGCCAGCCTGGCTTCGCCCCGCTGATGGCCGGCGCCGCGGTGCTGTGCCTGTCGTTCCTGGGTTTCGACGCGGTATCGACCATGGCCGAGGAAACCCGCGACGCCCGCCGCGACATTCCCCGCGCGATCATCATCACCACCGTCATCGCCGGCCTGATGTTCACCCTGCTGGCGATCATCAGCCAACTGGTGTTCCCCGGCAGCGTGTTCCAGAACGCCGACTCGGCGGCCAACGAGGTGATGCTCAAGGCCGGTGGCCAGTTCCTCGGCAACTTCTTCACCTCCGCCTACATCGCCGGCTGCATCGGCTCGGCGCTGGCGTCCCAGGCTTCGGTGTCGCGCATCATCTTCACCATGGGCCGTGACGGCATCCTGCCGCGTAGCCTGTTCGGCGTCCTGCACGCACGTTTCCAGACCCCGGTGGTGGCGATCCTGGTGGTCTCGGCGGTTTCCCTGCTGGCCATCGTGCTGGACCTGACCACCCTTGCCTCGATGATCAGCTTCGGCGCGCTGGTGGCCTTCTCCGTGGTCAACCTGGCAGTGATCCGTACCTACCTGGGGGTCGAGCGCCGCCGCGGCGCGAAGAACGTCCTGCTGTACGGGGCGATTCCGTTCATCGGCCTGTGCCTGACCCTGTGGCTGTGGACCAGCCTCTCGCAGCTGACGCTGGTCGTCGGCCTGAGCTGGTTCGCGGTCGGCTTCGCTTACCTGGCGGTGCATACCGGCGGCTTCCGTCGCAAGGCACCGAGTGTGAATTTCGAGGAAAACGCCTGACAACCAGAACCCAACGGGCGCCCGGAGGCGCCCTCAGGAGCGCGTGATGTTGACGATCTATACCGACGACCATCGCTTGCACCACGGTCAGCACGAGCTGATCGGCGGCCAGTTCACCCCCTGCTTCGAAAAGCCCAGCCGCGCCGACATGGTGCTGGACCGGGCCAAGGCGGTAAAACTGGGCGACATCCAGGCCCCGCGCGACTTCGGCCTGGACCCCATCCTGAGGGTGCACAGCGAAGGCTTCGTGCGGTTTCTGCAACACGCCTGGCGTGACTGGCTGGCCACCGGCCGGACCCACGACATGCTGCCGATCTGCTGGCCGACCCGCCGCCTGCGGCAGAAGGAACCGGACAGCATCGACGGGCGCCTGGGCTACTACAGCCTGGACGCCGGCGCGCCGATCACCGCCGGCACCTGGCAGGCGGTGCTCAGCTCGGTGAACGTAGCGATGACCGGCCAGGCCGAACTGGCCAAGGGCGCGCGCTCGGTGTTCTCGCTGTGCCGTCCGCCGGGTCACCACGCCTCGGCGGACTTCATGGGCGGCTACTGCTTCTTCAACAACGCGGCCATCGCCGCCCAGTCGATCCTCGACCAGGGCGCCAACCGCGTGGCCATCCTCGACGTCGACTACCACCACGGCAACGGCACCCAGGACATCTTCTATGACCGCGCCGACGTGCTGTTCACCTCGATCCACGGTGACCCGCGCTTCGAGTATCCCTACTTCCTCGGCTACGCCGACGAAAAGGGACAGGGCGTGGGCGAAGGCTTCAACTTCAACTATCCGCTGGCCTCGGGCAGCGACTGGTCGGTGTGGAGCCTGGCGCTGCAGGCGGCGATCCGGCAGATCTCGGCGTACAAGCCCGACGTGCTGATCGTGTCGCTGGGCGTGGACACCTACAAGGAAGACCCGATCTCCCAGTTCAAGCTGGACAGCCCGGACTACCTGCGCATGGGCGAAGCCATTGGCAAGCTGGGCCTGCCGACCCTGTTCGTGATGGAAGGCGGTTACGCGGTGGAAGAGATCGGCATCAACGCGATCAACGTGCTGCAGGGGTTTGAAAGCATCGGTTGAAGTGCTGTGGGATTGAACGCCTGAGCCTTCGGCGCGGGCCGGAGAGCCCCTCTCCCTAACCCTGGCTACGCGCCCCGCTCCGAAGGGAGAGGGGACTGAGCGGCATCAAGCGAAACTCCACACTTTCCGGCAACGCCGAACGACTCCCTCGCCCTTCAGGGAGAGGGCCGGGGAGAGGGAGCCAAAGAGTCTTCCAGCGCGACCACCAAGGGCAAGGAATGCAAAAAAAGCCGCGCCGGGGATGGGGTTCCCGGCGCGGCTTTTTATCGAGAGTGGGTTACTGGAGGATTTCCACGCGGTCCACATCGATGTCCGTGGGCTTCTGCTTGTGGTGATCGACTTCACCGGTCAGACGCACCTTGGTGTTCTCGGAAACCGAGGTACCGGCCGGCCAATCGTCGTGGTCGATCTCGACCTGGATGCTGCCGGTGGCGTCCTTGAACTCGTAGTGCTCGCTGCTGATGCGCTTGGTGATGGTGCCTTCGAGTACGACCTTGGTGTCATCGGCGGCGGCCTGGGCCTGTTTCACCGTGGTGATCTGGCCGGCGGCAGCGGCCGCGGGCTGGGCATCGCTGCCCGGGCCGGTGTAGCCGCCAGCGGCGAAGGTGACGGTGGAGAACAGGCCAACGGCGGCGATCAGCGGGAGGTGAGTCAGTTTCATGGAAGTGCCTCCTGGGGCGTTTTTGATGGGTTCAGCTTAGTGCCGACGGCTGAAACCATCCTGAATCGGGACTTAATCCAAGCTTAAGACCGCAAACGCCCGCATTGCTCCGATCTGGATCAGTTCCCCTCGCCGGACTGCGCCTCGCGCTTGAACACGTAGAACAGGTCCGGCTCGCTGACCATGTAGATGGTGCCCTGCTCGTCGATGGCCACGCCCTCGGCACGCGGGATGCGGTCGTCCAGGCCGTTGAGCCCGCCGAGCAGGCTGATGAAGCTGATCGGTTCGCCCTTCTCGTCCAGCTCCAGCAGCAGGTGTGACTCCGCCGACAACACCAGGGTATGGCCGGTCCGCGGGTCGATGCTCAGCGCCGAGACGTTGGTCATCAGCAGATCGCTGGGCATGGGCTGGAGCGCACCGCTCAGGCTGGCCCCGCCGTCACTGGCGAGGCTGAACAGCGCCAGTGGGTCACGCTCCTGGCCCAGCACCAGGCGATGCTGGCGGGGGTCCCAGGCGATGCCCTCGATGCCCTTGTTCTTCTTGCCGCGCGGACCGAGGTCGAAACTGGACAGCTTTGCGGTGCTCAGTTCGCGTGTCTGCGGGTCGACGTGGAAGATGGTCAGGGAATTCTGGCGCTCGTCGGTCACGGCGATATTGCCGTTCTCCAGCACCGCCACGCCTTCGGGGTTGGACATGCCCAGCAGGGGGATCACCCGCAGAACGTCACCGGTGAGCGACAGCTCGGCCAGCAGCGGTTTCTTGCCGGTCACGGTGAACAGGGTGCGGGTCACCGGATTGTAGGCCAGGTCGGAGGTCTCCTGCCCTTCGATGCCACCCCGGAGCGGTTTGGCCTGGATCACCGCCCGGTAACCGGGCAGCCAGATGCTTTCCGAGCGCGCCTGGGTACTGGTGTCCTGTTCGCGCAACCAGAGACGCGCGCGGTCATCCCAGTGGAAGCGGGACGTCAGGTAGCCGAGCACCACCAGGATGAACAGCAGGGCCAGCAGCAGCCAGCGAGGACGAAGGATGGACATGGTCATGAAGACTCTTGTTGGTCAGCACGGCGAGGTGCCCCGCAACAAGCGAAGGCCGCACAAACGGCGGCCTTCGGCGGGACAACGGAGTTAAAGCACGCGGCTTTCGAATCGGCTGGCACCGGGAAGTTCCAGCACCACGTCACTGCCGCTCTTGAGCGGGCCGACGCCGACCGGGGTGCCGGTGGAGACCACGTCGCCGGGCTGCAGCGAGAAGTGCCCGCAGATGTGCTGGATCAGCGGCACGATGGGGTTGAGCATGTCGCGGCTGTTGCCGTCCTGGCGGACTTCGCCGTCGATCACCAGGCGGATGCCGATGTCGGTCGGGTCAGGGAAATGATCAGCACTGACGAAGGGCGCCAGCACGAAGGCGCCGTCGAAGGACTTGGCCAGCTCCCAGGGCAGGCCCTTTTCCTTCAGCTTGGCCTGTACGTCGCGCAGGGTCAGATCCAGCGCCGGGGCATAACCGGAAATGGCATCCAGCACTTCCTCGGCGCTCGGCTTGCGCGACAGCGGCTTGCCGATCAGCACGGCGATTTCCGCCTCATAGTGCACCGAGCCACGATCTTCCGGAATGGCGAAGCCACCCGCCTGGGAGACGGTGCAGGAACCCGGCTTGATGAACAGCAGCGGCTCGGTCGGTACCGGGTTGTTCAGCTCCTTGGCGTGCTCCGCGTAGTTGCGGCCGACGCAGACCACCTTGCCCAGGGTGAAATGGATCGGGGTGCCATCGACATACTGGTGCTGGTAACTCATGACCGACTCCTGAACGCATGGAAGAGATGATCCGCGCGGGCCTCGTGATCCCAGGCGGTTGCCCGCATCCTGCCGGCGCACGCGCCACTTCCCGTGACGCTGACGTACGAAGGGCCGGCCCCTCTATTCCAAAGAGCCGGCCCTTCTGGATACCGCAGCTTATTCGGCGAAGATCTTGCCCGGGTTCATGATCCCGTTGGGATCGAACACCGCCTTGACTGCCTTCATGTAGCCGATTTCAGCCTCGGAGCGAGAGTAACCCAGGTAGTCGCGCTTGGTCATGCCCACACCGTGCTCGGCCGAGATGGAGCCGTTGTACTTTTGTACCGTCTCGAACACCCACTTGTTGACGGTCGCGCACTTGGCGAAGAACTCGTCCTTGGTCAGGTTCTCGGGCTTGAGGATGTTCAGGTGCAGGTTGCCGTCGCCGATGTGGCCGAACCAGACCACTTCGAAGTCGGGGTAGTTGGCCGCGACGATATCGTCGATGTCCTTGAGGAAGGCCGGGACCTTGCCGACGGTGACGGAGATGTCGTTCTTGTACGGCGTCCAGTGGGAGATGGTCTCGGAGATGTACTCGCGCAGCTTCCACAGGTTCTGCAGCTGCTGCTCGCTCTGGCTCATCACGCCATCGAGGACCCAGCCCTGCTCTACACAATGTTCGAAAGTGGCCAGTGCCTCGTTGGCCACTTCCTCGGTGCTCGCCTCGAACTCCAGCAGGGCATAGAACGGGCAGTCGGTCTCGAAGGCCGGCGGCACGTCACCACGGGCCATGATCTTGGCCAGGGCCTTGTCGGAGAAGAACTCGAACGCGGTCAGGTCCAGCTTGTTCTGGAAAGCGTGCAGCACCGGCATGATCGAATCGAAGTCCGGGGTGCCCAGGACCATCGCGGTGAGGTTCTTCGGCTGGCGTTCCAGGCGCATGGTGGCCTCGACCACGAAGCCCAGGGTGCCTTCGGCGCCGATGAACAACTGGCGCAGGTCGTAGCCGGTGGCGTTCTTGATCAGGTCCTTGTTCAGCTCCAGCAGGTCGCCCTTGCCGGTGACGACCTTCATGCCAGCGACCCAGTTGCGGGTCATACCGTAGCGAATGACCTTGATCCCGCCAGCATTGGTGCCGATGTTGCCGCCGATCTGGCTGGAACCCGACGAAGCGAAGTCCACCGGGTAGTACAGGCCGTGCTCTTCGGCGAAGGTCTGCAGCTGCTTGGTGATCACGCCCGGCTGGCAGACCACGGTGCGATCGAACTCGTTGAATTCCAGCACCTTGTTCATGTAGTCGAAAGCCACGACCACTTCGCCGTTGGCCGCGACAGCAGCGGCGGACAGGCCGGTACGACCACCGGAGGGAACCAGCGCGACCTTGTGCTCATTGGCCCAGCGGACGATGGCCTGGACCTGCTCGGTGCTCTTGGGGAAGGCGATCGCCAGGGGCGCCGGGGCGAAATGCTTGGTCCAATCCTTGCCGTAGGTGTCGAGGGAATCGGCGTCTGTCAGCAGCTTCCCGGCATCCAGCAGGGGCTTGAGCGATTCGATCAGGGCGTCGCGGGTCATTGGAGGAACTCTCAAATGGTTCATGGTCGTCCTGAGAACAGCTCAGGTCGCAACCGGGCAAGGAAAAGGGAGAACATGCTAGCATACGCACCCCACGCAGATCGCCACCTGGCGCCAAGCTTGGCACCGGCCGGTCCGGCCTGAGCTGTTCAATTTCTCGCCACATCCCGGGACTACAGGTTCAAAGCAGATGAGCAAGACTTCTCTCGACAAGAGCAAGATCAAATTCCTTCTCCTTGAAGGCGTGCACCAGAACGCCGTCGACACCCTCAAGGCAGCCGGCTACTCCAACATCGAGTACCTCAAGACCGCTCTGTCCGGTGACGAGCTGAAGGAAAAGATTGCCGATGCCCACTTCATCGGTATCCGCTCCCGCACCCAGCTGACCGAAGAAGTCTTCGACGCTGCCAAGAAGCTGATCGCCGTTGGCTGCTTCTGCATCGGCACCAACCAGGTCGACCTGAACGCGGCCCGCGAGCGCGGCATCGCCGTGTTCAACGCGCCCTACTCCAACACCCGTTCGGTGGCCGAACTGGTGCTGGCCGAGGCCATCCTGCTGCTGCGCGGCATTCCGGAGAAGAACGCTTCCTGCCACCGTGGTGGCTGGATCAAGTCCGCCGCCAACTCCTTCGAGATCCGCGGCAAGAAGCTGGGCATCGTCGGCTATGGCTCGATCGGCACCCAGCTCTCGGTCCTGGCCGAGGCCCTGGGTATGCAGGTGTTCTTCTACGACACCGTGACCAAGCTGCCGCTGGGTAACGCCCAGCAGGTCGGCAACCTGCACGAGCTGCTCGGCATGTCCGACATCGTCTCGCTGCACGTGCCGGAGCTGCCGTCCACCCAGTGGATGATCGGCGAGAAGGAAATCCGCGCCATCAAGAAAGGCGGCATCCTGATCAACGCCGCCCGTGGCACCGTGGTCGAGCTGGACCACCTGGCCGCCGCAATCAAGGACGAGCACCTGATCGGCGCCGCCATCGACGTGTTCCCGGTCGAGCCCAAGTCCAACGACGACGAGTTCGAAAGCCCGCTGCGCGGCCTGGATCGCGTGATCCTGACCCCGCACATCGGCGGCTCCACCGCCGAAGCCCAGGCCAACATCGGCCTGGAAGTGGCCGAAAAGCTGGTCAAGTACAGCGACAACGGCACCTCGGTGTCCTCGGTCAACTTCCCCGAAGTGGCCCTGCCGTCACACCCGGGCAAACACCGCCTGCTGCACATCCACGAGAACATCCCGGGTGTGATGAGCGAAATCAACAAGGTGTTCGCCGACAATGGCATCAACATCTCCGGCCAGTACCTGCAGACCAACGACAAGGTCGGCTACGTGGTGATCGACGTCGACGCCGAGTACTCGGACCTGGCGCTGGAGAAGCTGCAGCACGTGAACGGCACCATCCGCAGCCGCGTGCTGTTCTAAGCGCGGTTAGCAGCAAAGAAAAAGGAGGCCCTTGGGCCTCCTTTTTTCATGCCTGGAAAACGATCACTTCACGTTGACGGTGATCTGCTGCGACTCCACCGGCGGGTCGAAGGGCACGTGGTTCTTGTCGCCCACCAGCAGCTGCAGGGTGTGCTTGCCTGGCGGCAGGGTCACCTGGGTCTCGGTCTGGCCCTTGCCGAAGTGCTTGATCTGGTCGGTCATCGGCAGCGGCAGGTTCATCGCCGGCTGCTCCTTGAGGTCGATCAGCAGGTGGTGGTGGCCGGTGGCTGGCGAGTCCACGCCCGCCGGCGCGACGCCCATGCCCTTGAGGCCGAATTTGACGGTGAAGGTCTTGTCCACCGTGGCACCGTCGGCCGGCTCGATGAAGTACACCTTCGCGCCTTCCGGAGCCGGGGTACGCGGGATATCGGCGGCAACGGCAGAGGTGCCGGCGAGCAGCGCGGCAAGGCCCAGGCAAGGCAGCAGGGTTCTCATGTTCTTCTCCTTCTACATGGAAATCGAAAGGCGAAGGACCCGCTCAGGCCGGCCTCGCCTCACGCATGGAACGCACAAGCATAGGCGCCACGGCGCGAGGCTCAAGCAAAATAGTGCATCTTCGAGTGACGGCGAGCGCTCTAGCCTCCGGCTTCCAGCCCGGCCAGACAGACGGCGGCGGCATCCAGCTCTTCCTCACTGAACACCAGCACGCCCATGCGCTTGAGCGCGGCGGCAGTGACGCCTTCACCGGCAACCTTCTGGCCGCTGAAGCTGCCGTCGTAGTTCTCGCGGTTGCCGCAGGACGGGCTGCGCGCCTTGAGCACCGCCAGGCGAATGTCGTGGCGACGCACCAGCGCCATCGCCTCCTCGGCGCCGAGCAGGAAAGCGTCGCTGACGTCCTCGCCCTCCACCGTCATCACCGGGCGCGCCCGCTCCAGCACCGCCATGCCCTGGCCGCCAGGGATCTCCGCCGGGGCGCGGGGCGTCGGCAGACCACCGGCCACCTCCGGACACAGTGCCACCACCCGCCCCTGGTCCAGCCAGCGCGATAGCAGGTCGAATGGCCCGTGCGCGCCGCCGTCGTAGCGGACGCGATGGCCAAGCAGGCAGCGGCTGACGAGAACCTTCTGCATGGGCGAATCACTCCCTTTTGGAAGGGGACAGACTAGCCGCTCGCCGTTTGCCGGTCACGCCGGGTAACTCAACTTTCATCGGTGCGTCTGTCGCAACAGGTTTCCGCCCCGCCGAAAGTCGGGTCCTTGAGCGGCTCGCCGGCCGTCGGCACAGCGCTGAAACACAACCTTCGACGGGAACAGCCGTCCGGCACTGGCCGCCAGGCAGGCCGCCACCCAGACTCGCGCATCGGCCAATCGCCATGGAGCCTCCGTCATGCCTCGCCTCTTGCTCTGCACCGCCACCTTCGCCGCGCTGTCCTACCTGCCCTTTGCCTTCGCCGAGCTCCAGGCCCTGGATAACGAGCGCCTGGGCGCCATCAGTGGCCAGGACGGCATCAGCATCCGCGCCGACGTGCTGGCGCGCATGGACAGCGTGGCGTGGAAGGATGACGGCGGCAGTGTCTCACTGCGCAACGTGTTCATCGACAACGGCTGCGTGAGCGCCGGGGACTGCCCCGACGGCCGTGGCGGCAGCCTGCCTTATGGGCCCGCGCAACTGGGCCTGAGCCTGCCGATCTTCGGCATCGAGCAACCGACCCTGCAGGTGGACGTGGTGCAGGGTGCCGGCGGCCAGCAGCAACTGGCGCTGACCCTGCCCGACCTGACCACCATCAACCAGCAACTCAATGCCAGCGGGCTACCGTCACAGACTATCCGCCTGCGCGTAGCCGGCGATCTCTACGTGGGCGGCGGAAAGCTGGGAAGCATCGAAGTACGCGACATCCAGGACATCAGCGGCACCCTGAAGATCTGGGGCCACTGACGCCTCGGGGTTCGGAGCGAGGCTTAGCCGCGGCGGCGGAACCAGCCGGTGAGCGACAGACGCTCGTGGCTGGCCGGCAACACCTCGTGGGGGAACTCGCCAGAGAGGAACACCACCAGCCGGCCGGCCAGCGGCGACAGGTCCAGTGTCCGTTCGTCGGAGAGGTACATCCGCAGTTCGCCGCCCTGCGCCACCGGCCAGTCGCGATTGAGGTAGAACACGGCGGAGAGGGCGCGGCGGTCATCGTCGCGGAAACGGTCCAGGTGCTTCTGGTAGAACGCCCCCGGCGGATAGAGCGCGAAGTGCCCTTCGAAGTCTTCCAGGCCTAGGTACAGCGAGCGATTGATTTGCTGGCGCAGCGCGTCCAGCGCGCCCAGGTAGAGGTCACAGGCCTCGGACTGGCCGGGCTCCAGCCACTGGATACGGTCGCCGCGAATGCCTTCGCGCACGGCCTGCCCCTCACCCCTTCCGATGGCCGCGGAGGCCAGCTTGCCGGCCGCGTCGCGGGCACGGCATTCCGTCGCCAGCTGCGCGATCAGGGCATCGGGAAGGAAGGCGTCCTGCTGCGACCAGCCCTTCTCGGCGAGGTCGTCAACGATGCTTTGCAGGAGGGGGCCTTGCACGAATGGAGAAGGGGCGTCGAAATGCATGGCGTATTGTAACGTCCGGCGCCAGTGTCTCGACAAGCGGGGCAAGCCTTGCCGACAATAGCCTCCGGCGAGCGAACCCTGCCGCCCAAAAGGAGTTGCAATGCGCGTACTGCTGGCCCTCACCCTTCTTGTACTGGGCATGCCTGCCCTGGCCGACAACTACCAGCGCCTGTACCAGGCCGCCGGCTGGCCGGAACAGCGAGCGCACTTCAATGACGCCCTGCATGCCGCGCAGAAGCGCTACCAGGGCAACCTGCCGCCGGCGCTGTACCAGACGCTGGTGGACAACAGCAACCAGCGCTTCGCCCCCGCCGACATCGACCAGCGCGCCCTCAACGGCCTGCGCCAGAGCCTGCCGGACAGCACGGCGGCGGTGAATTTCTTCGAATCCCCGCTGGGCCGCAAGGTTGCCGGCGCCGAGACCCTGGCCACCCGCAGCGACCAGTTGCAGAAGTACGCCAACGGCCTGCCACGCCAGCAGGCCAGCGATGCGCGCAAGCAGGTCGTCCATCGCCTGAGCCAGGTGCTCCCTGCCCGCGAAGCCGGCGCCGAAGTCAGCCTGGCGTTGGCCAGCGTGGCCGCCGACAGCCTCAGCCAGATGCTTCCCGGTCTGCTTGGCGGCGGCACCACCCAGGGCATGCTCGAAGGCCAGCGGCAGAAGCTGATGAGCCAGATCGGCGCCGATCTCGACAACACCCTGCTGTACGTCTATCGCGGCCTGAGCGATGCCGAGCTGGGGCAGTTCGCCGACTTCAGCGAGTCGCCGGCCGGCCGCGACTACTACCGCGCCGCCCTGGCCGCCCTCAAGGCTGGATTATCGGTTTCCTCCGACGGACAGTGATCGGAAAAGACCGACACCGCTAGAGGACCACTCCGAGGAACGCTCCTCCTAGAATGGCACCCGCTGTACAGAGGGTGGCGCCTGAGGATCATGGCGCAAGGAGTGAAGGACACACCCTCGACTACAGCGAATCCCTCCCCCGCATCTGCCTCGCTATGCCATCCGCTCACTGAGAAAATCGAAGTAGCGCCTGCGTAACGTCTCGCTTTCGTTTGCAAGGTGGTGCCGTGCACCAGTAAGCAGCAGGCATTCGATCTTCTCGAACTTCTCTTCCAGCACCTTCAGGTTATAACGCCAGTCCACCGTCTCGTCGGCGTCGCCCTGCACCACCAGCAGGCTCTGCGCGCCATGGCCGGCCGCCTCGATGCGGGGAATCCAGCGCGCCAGCGCGCCGACCCAGGCCGTGGGCAGGGTCTTGGGTTGCAGCGGGTCGCGGTCGCGCAGGAAGGCGAGGAATTCGGCGTCGTTGGAATTATCGCTGAAGCGCCGCGGGATCGAGTCCACGAAGGGCCGCAGCAACTGATAGCTGAACTTCGACCAGCCCCAGGCCCGCGGTCGAACCAACGGCGCCAACAGGATGGTACGGCCCAGCTCGGGGCGCGGTGCACCGGTAAGCAGGTAGTCCAGCAGGATCGCCCCACCGGTGCTCTGCCCGCAGAGGTGCCAGGGTTGCGGCAGCTCCAGCGTCTGGGCTTGGTCGAGCAGGGCGCCCAGCACCACCTGGTACTCGGCGAAATCGCCAATGCTGGCGACAGCACCGCCGGAAAGCCCATGCCCCGGCAGGTCGCAGGCCAGCACGGCAAAGCCCATGTCCAGCGCCCAGTCGATCACGTGGCGGTAAAGCCCCATATGGTCGTAGTAGCCGTGCAGCAGTACGACGGTTCCCCGCGCCAGCACCGGTCGCCAGTACTGCGCGGCAATCTGGTAACCGCCGGCCTCGAAGATGCCCAGCCGGCTCTGCAGGCCCGGGTGACGGGCGTGCAGGTCAAGGCCGTAGAAATGCTGGTACAGCGCGATGCCCACCTCGTTCGCCTCTGCGGTCAGAGGTCGCAGCAGGGAGCGCAGCAGATCGGGCTGGAAGGCTTCAGGCATGGGCTTTTCGCTTCTGGCAGGCGGGTGACGAAAGGAGCGCGGGCAGCAGCGGGATATTCTGCCGCGCTCGCCCCCGTGGCAAGCTTGTCGGCTATCTTACCGACTCTGTCACTGGTCGCCGCCATGTCCTCACGCCGAAAATCGCTGCTCACCTGGCTGATCGCCGCGCTCTGCCTGGGCGCACTGCTCGCCACTTACTGGTGGTACGAGAACCGTTTCATCCGCCCGTTCAGCCACCAGCCGCAGCTGTTTTCCGGCGACCACCTGATGCTGCCCGCACAACTGGCCGGCCCCGGCAAGATTCGCCTGGTGCACTTCTGGGACCCGGCCTGCCCGTGCAACGTCGGCAACCAGCAGCACCTCGCCGAGCTGATCCAGCGCTTCGGTCCGCAGGGCGTGGAGTTCTTCGCCGTGCAGAAGCCCGGCAGCCGAGGACATCTCCCCGACACACTGAAATCGATGCGTGCGCTGGACTCCCTGCCCGGGGCCGAACAGTTGCCGGCGAGCCCCGCCGTGGCCATCTGGGACGCGCAGGGCAAGCTGGCCTACTTCGGCCCCTACAGCGAAGGCGCGGTGTGTACCTCAGGCAACAGCTTCATCGAACCGATCCTTGACGCGCTGGTGCAGGGGCGCCAGGTCAACGCGACCCACACCCTGGCGGTGGGCTGCTATTGCCCCTGGGATGGCGCGAAGCACTGAGCCGCATCAACGAAGACGATGGCCAATCCGTGACTACACTTGGATCGCCGGCCCATGAAGGGCCGATCGCTACCAAGGAGCTTTCCGCATGCGTCTTCCTTCCGCCCTCGCCTTCTGCGCCATTCTCTCCACCGGGTTTGTCCTGCCCCTGGCCGCCCACGCCGAAGATGCCCCCAACAGCAAACAGGTGATGGAGCAGCACAAGCAGGCCATCAACAACCGCATCGCCGACATCGACTACAAGCGCAAGCGCATCGTCGAAGCCAACATGAAGCTCACCCCCCAGGAAACCGAGAAGTTCTGGCCGATCTACAACAGCTACCGTACCGAGGCGGACAAGCTGAGCAAGCAGACCCTGGCAATCATCATCGATTACGCCAACAGCTATAACACCGGCTCGGTGAGCAACGACGACGCGGCAAAACTGCAAAAGCAGGTGCTGGAGCTGCAAGACGACAAGCAGGACCTCAAGGAGAAGTACCTCAAGCGCATCGCCAAGGAAGTCTCGCCGCAACGCGCGCTGCGCTTCCTGCAGATCGAGGACCAGCTCGACGCCATGGCGCTGCTGGAAGTCAGCCGCGAAATCCCGCTGGCCGAGTAATCCTCAACCTTCGGTGCCGCCCTGCAGGCGCTGGCGATAGCGTTCGGGCGGCATCGCATACCAGCGTTTGAACGCGCGATAGAACGGCGACAACTCGGCGAACCCACAGGCCCGCGCCACTTCGCGGATCGCCTCGCCCTGCTCCAGCAATTGCGCCGCACGCTGCCGGCGCACCTCCTCCCGCACTTCCCTGAAGGTCTGCGCGCGGCTCGCCAGGTTGCGCTGCAGCAATCCAGGGCGCACGCCCAGCTCGCGGGCGCAGCTTTGCAGCGTGCATTCCTCCTCCCCCAGGCGAATGCCGAGCAGGTAGCGCAGGCGGTTGAGCAGGTCGTTCTCGTCCAGCGTCCCCAACTGTTCCCGCGCATGCTCGGTGAGCAAACGGTGCAGCACCGGGTTGCCGGTGCGCGAAGGCCGGGCCATTTGGGCACGGTCGAACAGCAGTGCGTCATTAGGCTTGCCGAAGCTCGGCGTCAGGCCGAACAGCCGCCGGTGCTCACTCAGCCGACGCGGCTGCGGATGGCGGAACTCAATGGCCTGGACGCGGAATTCATCGTCGGTGATCAGCGCCAGCAGCTTGAGGAACAGCAGCATCAGGCACTCCATCTGCTGCCGCAGGTTGCTGGTGCCCAGGTAGTTGAGGTCGAGGATCAGCCGAATCTGCTCACCCTCCTCGCGCATCTGCGCGGCAAAGCCACCGGAGAGGATGTGCTGGAAGCGCAGGAAGCTGTGCAGCGCCTCGCGCAGGTCGCTGCTGGCCATCAGCAGGTAGCCGACCACGTCGAGTAACCGCGGCTTCATCGCCTCGCCCAGGTGCAGGCCGATATCGGCGTCGCCGGTAATCTCGTCCAGCGTCGTCCAGAACAAGGGGGCGTCGTCGTGCACCAGACGACCGCTCTGCGCCGGCGGCGGCAAGCGCACCTTCTGCAGGGCCTGGCGGTAGATGTCGGTGGGGTCGAAGCCCAGCACCGAAAGCGCCTCATACAGCTGGCGGCGCAGGGTAGCGGACTGGGTCAGCGCCGGGGTGGCGGGAAAGTTCAACTTGGGGGCGGCCATGGTCACTCCTGGAATTGACCGGAGAATTCCAGCCACGAGACATTTGGTCAATGAGCGACGAGCGGCATCCACTGCAAAATCGCCGCATAACAACAAGGAGTTGCCGCATGAAACGCACTTTGACTGTCCTCGCTGTCGTCATCGCCGCTGCAACGGCCGGTGCCGGCTGGTACCTGCACGGCAAGCAGCCGGTACGCGATGGACAACTGCCCCTGGCCGGCCTCGCCAGCGAAGTCACGGTCCGCTACGACGAGCGTGGCGTGCCGCACATCAAGGCCGGCAGTGAGGAGGACATGTACCGGGCGATTGGTTATGTCCACGCCCAGGACCGCCTGTTCCAGATGGAAATCCTGCGGCGTCTGTCCCGTGGCGAGCTGGCCGAGGTGCTCGGGCCCAAGCTGGTGGACACCGACCGCATGTTCCGCAGCCTGCGCATTCGCGACCACGCGGCGGAGTACGTGAAGACCCAGGACAAGAATTCCCCCGCGTGGAAGGCGCTGGTCGCCTACCTCGATGGCGTCAACCAGTTCCAGGACAGTCACCCGCGCCCGGTGGAGTTCGACATCCTCGGCATTCCCAAGCGCGCCTTCACGCCCGAAGACACCGTCAGCGTTGCCGGCTACATGGCCTACAGCTTCGCCGCCGCCTTCCGTACCGAGCCGGTGCTGACCTACGTGCGCGACGAGCTGGGCGCGGACTACCTGAAGGTCTTCGACTTGGACTGGCACCCCGAAGGCGTGATGACTCCCAAGGCGCTGGCCGCCGCCGACTGGCAGGACCTCAGCGCCATCGCCCGGCTGAGCCACGCGGCGCTGGAGAAGGCCGGCCTGCCGCAGTTCGAGGGTAGCAACGCCTGGGCCGTTTCCGGTAGCCGCACCAAGAGCGGCAAGCCGCTGCTGGCGGGCGACCCGCACATCCGCTTCGCCGTGCCGGCGGTGTGGTACGAGATGCAGGCCAGCGCACCGGGCTTCGAACTGTATGGCCACTACCAGGCGCTCAACCCCTTCGCCTCGCTCGGCCACAACCTGCAGTTCGGCTGGAGCCTGACCATGTTCCAGAACGACGACGTCGATCTGGTCGCCGAGAAGGTCAACCCCGACAACCCCAACCAGGTCTGGTACCACGGCCAGTGGGTGGACCTGAAGAGCGAGGAGCAGAGCATCGCAGTGAAGGGCGAGGCGCCGGTGAAGATTACCCTGCGCAGCTCGCCCCACGGCCCGC
Organism: Pseudomonas nicosulfuronedens; assembly: GCF_005877905.1. Taxonomy (GTDB): domain Bacteria; phylum Pseudomonadota; class Gammaproteobacteria; order Pseudomonadales; family Pseudomonadaceae; genus Pseudomonas; species Pseudomonas nicosulfuronedens. Next base: position 91,784 of record NZ_SWDV01000022.1, read on the forward strand.
TGGTCAACGACGCGCTGGGTACCGCCTCGGGCAAGACCCCAGTGGCGATGTGGTGGGCCTTCCTGGAAACCCAGAACCCGATCCTCGACGCCTTCTACGAACTGAACCGCGCCGACACCCTCACCAAGGCGCGCACGGCGGCGTCGAAAATTCAGTCGCCGGGACTCAACGTGGTCTATGCCAATGCCCACGGCGACATCGGCTGGTGGGCCTCGGCGCAGTTGCCGGTACGTCCGGACGGGGTCAACCCGAACTTCCTGCTCGACGGCGCCAGCAGCCAGGCCGACAAGACCGGTTTCTACCCCTTCAGCGAGAACCCGCAGGAAGAGAACCCGGCGCGCGGCTACATCGTCTCCGCCAACTTCCAGCCGGTGCCGGCCAACGGCCGACCGGTGCCCGGTTACTACAACCTGCCCGATCGAGGCCAGCAGCTGAACAAGCGCCTGTCCGACAACTCGGTGAAGTGGGACCTGCAGAACAGCCAGGCGCTGCAACTGGACACCGCCACCGGCTATGGCCCGCGCTTCCTCAAGCCGCTGCTGCCAATCCTGCGTGAGGCCGCTGCGACCGACGAAGAAAAGGCGCTGGTGGAGAACCTGGCCAACTGGCAGGGCGACCATCCGCTGGATTCCGTCACCGCGACAGTTTTCAACCAGCTGCTCTACCAGGTGGCCGATGGCGCCATGCGCGACGAAATGGGCGACGCCTTCTTCGACAACCTGCTGTCCACCCGCGTGCTCGACGTGGCCCTGCCGCGTCTGGCCGCCGACGAGCAGTCGCCCTGGTGGGACAACCGCAAGACGCCGCAGCGGGAAACCCGCGCCGATATCGTCAAGGCCGCCTGGAAGGACAGCCTGGCGCACCTGCGCGCAAAACTCGGCCAGGACTCGGAGCAGTGGCAGTGGGGCAAGGCGCACACCCTCACTCACGGCCACCCGCTGGGCCAGCAGAAGCCGCTGGACCGACTCTTCAATGTCGGCCCGTTCGCCGCGCCGGGCGGCCACGAGGTGCCGAACAACCTCTCCGCCCGTGTCGGCCCGGCGCCCTGGCAAGTGGTCTACGGCCCGTCCACTCGTCGCCTGATCGACTTCGCCGACCCGGCCCATAGCCTGGGCATCAATCCGGTCGGCCAGAGCGGCGTGCCGTTCGACAAGCACTACGACGACCAGGCCGAGGCCTATATCGAAGGCCAGTATCTGCCACAGCACTATGACGACAACGAAGTGAAGGCCAATACCCACGGCATCCTGCGACTGATCCCCGTCCGTCGCTGATTCGTTCTGTTAGAAATGAAAAACCCCGCTTCGGCGGGGTTTTTCATGGGTGGATGTAGAGAGTGCTGCGGGAGATGCCAGAGGCTCCCTGGCGCGGTATTTCCCCTGGGATAACGATCGGGGTGTTGTATTGGGCGCCGTCTCCCGCACGGAGTGCCAAAAGGCGTCACTGGAAGTTTGCCGGCTGCGCGGCCCGGCCCTGGTTCGGGGGGTGACCGGACAACGCATCCGAACACTTCAAGCGTAGTTGGCAATCGGCCGGGAGCGAGACTTTGCGACCCACGGATTTTTCCGATAAGTCCCGATTTTCCAAGCACTTCGGAATAACGTGTGAGCAAAAAACACGGGCCACCCGAAGGTGGCCCGTGGTTCGACAATCGCCGGATACAACCGGCCGACAAGACGGCGTCAGGCGGTGGCTGTCGAACCCTTCTGCCAATCGGTCGCGTTGGACTCCATGGCTTCCTGGATCGCACGCTTGCGACGTTCCTCGGCCTGACGGGTGAAGTACCAGGCGAAGAAGGTGAACAGCGAGACAGTCAGCAGGATCAGGCTGGCGACGGCGTTGATCTCCGGCTTCACGCCCAGACGCACGGCGGAGAACACTTCCATCGGCAGGGTGGTGGAGCCAGGGCCGGACACGAAGCTGGCCAGCACCAGGTCATCCAGCGACAGCGCGAAGGACATCATGCCGCCCGCCGCCAGCGACGGGGCGATCATCGGGATGGTGATCAGCATGAACACTTTCCAGGGCTTGGCGCCCAGATCCATGGCCGCTTCCTCGATGGACAGGTCCAGCTCACGCAGACGCGCCGACACCACCACTGCCACGTAGGACGAGCAGAAGCTGGTGTGGGCGATCCAGATGGTCACGATGCCGCGTTCCTGCGGCCAGCCAATCAGCTGGGCCATGGCAACGAACAGCAGCAGCAGCGACAGGCCGGTGATCACCTCGGGCATGACCAGCGGCGCGGTCACCATGCCGCCGAACAGCGTACGGCCACGGAAGCGCGGGATGCGGGTCAGCACGAAGGCAGCCAGGGTACCCAGGGCCACCGAGGAGATCGCGGTGTAGCAGGCGATCTCCAGCGAGCGGAACACCGAACCGACCAGCTGCTGGTTGTCCAGCAGGCCGACGTACCATTTCACCGACCAGCCGCCCCACACGGTCACCAGTTTGGAGCCGTTGAAGGAGTAGATGACCAGGATGATCATCGGCACGTAGATGAAGAGCAGGCCCAACACCAGCATGATGTTGGAGAACGACCAACGCTTGTTCATACCTTGCCCTCCAGCTCTTTAGCCTGGTTCTTGTTGAACAGGATGATGGGGATGATCAGGATCGCCAGCATCACGACAGCAAGGGCAGATGCCACCGGCCAGTCACGGTTGTTGAAGAACTCCTGCCACAGCACCTTGCCGATCATCAGCGTCTCGGGGCCACCCAGCAGTTCCGGGATCACGAACTCGCCCACCGCCGGGATGAACACCAGCATGCAGCCGGCGATGATGCCGTTCTTGGACAGCGGGACGGTGATCTTCCAGAAGCTGGTGAAGCTGCGCGCACCGAGGTCGGACGCGGCTTCCAGCAGGCTCATGTCGTGCTTCACCAGGTTGGCGTAGAGCGGCATGACCATGAAGGGCAGGTACGAGTAGACGATGCCGATGTACACCGCGAAGTTGGTGTTCAGGATCGTCAGCGGCTCGTTGATGATGCCCAGCCACATCAGGAAGCTGTTGAGCAGGCCGTTGTTGGACAGAATGCCCATCCAGGCGTACACGCGGATCAGGATCGCCGTCCAGGTCGGCATCATGATCAGCAGCAGCAGGACGGTCTGCATTTCCTTGCTGGCGCGGGCGATGGCGTAGGCCATCGGGTAACCGATAACAAGGCAGAGGAAAGTGCTGATCGCCGCCATCTTCAGCGAGCCCAGGTAGGCATCGATGTAGAGCGGGTCGTCCGTCAGCATCAGGTAGTTGCCCAGGTTCATCACGACCTGGAGCGTCTGGTCGGCGTACTGGAACACTTCGGTGTACGGCGGAATGGCCACGTCTGCGGCTGCCAGACTGATCTTCAGCACGATGGCGAAGGGCAGCAGGAAGAACAGGAACAGCCAGAAGAACGGCACACCGATCACGGCATGCCGGCCCGTAGGCAGGCGCTTCATGAGCGATTTGCTGATGTTCATGATTGCAGTACCACACCGCTGTCGTCGTACCAGCTGATGTAAACCGGCTGGTCCCAGGTCGGACGCGCCACGTGGCGCTCGGCGTTGGCCATGAAGGCCTGGACGATGAAGCCGGAGGCCAGCTTGATGTAGTACACCGAGTGGCCACCCAGGTAGGCGATGTCGTGGACGGTGCCCTGGGCGACGTTGAAGCCTTCGTGCTCGAGGTTTTCCGGCTTCTGCGCGCTGACCATGACCTTTTCAGGACGCAGCGCGTAGGTCATGCGCTTGTTCTCGGCACGGGTGCTGATGCCGTGGCCGATGTAGATCGGGTTTTCCAGCTGCGGGCAGGCAATGACCGCGTGATCCTGCAGGTCCTCGACGATCTCGCCATCGAACAGGTTGACGTTGCCGATGAACTCGCAGATCAGGCGGCTGGCCGGCGTCTCGTAGATGTCCATCGGGCTGCCGATCTGCTCGATGCAACCCAGGTGCATGATGGCAATGCGCTGGGCCATGGTCATGGCCTCTTCCTGGTCGTGGGTCACCATCACGCAGGTCACACCTACGCGCTCGATGATCTCTACCAGTTCCAGCTGCATCTGCGAACGCAGTTTCTTGTCCAGGGCGCCCATGGGCTCGTCGAGCAGCAGCAGCTTCGGGCGCTTGGCCAGGGAGCGGGCCAGGGCGACACGCTGACGCTGGCCACCGGAGAGCTGGTGCGGCTTGCGCTTGGCGTACTGGGTCATCTGCACGAGCTTGAGCATCTCGTCGACGATCTTGTCGATCTCCGCCTTGGGCAGGCCGTCCTGCTTCAGGCCGAAGGCGATGTTCTGCGCCACGCTCATGTGGGGGAACAGGGCGTACGACTGGAACATCATGTTGATCGGCCGCTCATAGGGCGGCAGGTCGGTAATGTCCTGGCCATCGAGGAAGATGCGACCTTCAGTGGGACGCTCGAAACCAGCCAGCATGCGAAGCAGGGTCGACTTGCCCGAACCCGAACCACCCAGCAGGGCGAAGATCTCGCCCTTCTTGATGTCCAGGGACACGCTGTCCACAGCCAGCGTTTCGTCGAACTGCTTGCTGACCCGGTCGATTTTTACCAGAACCTCTTTAGGCTTCTGGTCGCCACTCAAGGCTTTCTTGTAGGCACCGGAGGCTATTGCCATTACCACAACTCCCAAATCATAGAGGCCCGGCCCCCGCGGCCGGGCATGCTTGGTATTACAGGGCTGGCGCAGTTTACGTGCGCCGGAAAACCTTTCGAGAGGCTCTCCGACGCTCCGTGCCCGCGCGGACGGATTTGGGGAAAACCGTCTTACTTGCCCGACTTGATCTTGGTCCAGGAACGGGTCATGAGGCGCAGGATCTTCGGCGGCAGCTCATGCTGCACGAAGAGTTTGTCGAGAACCTCCTGGGATGGGTACACCTCAGGATTGTTGCGCACGGACTCATCCATGAATTCGCCAGCCTTGGGGTTCGGGTTGGCGTAACCGACGTAATCGCTGACCTTGGCGATCACTTCGGGTTTGAGCAGGTAATTGATGAACGCGTGGGCCGCCTTCGGGTTGGAGGCATCCTTCGGCACAGCGAGGATGTCGAACCAGAGGTTGGCGCCTTCCTTGGGAATGGCGTAGGCGATGTTCACGCCCTTGCCGGCTTCCTTGGCGCGGTTGGCGGCCTGGAATACGTCACCGGAGAAACCGGCGGCCACACAGATGTTGCCGTTGGCGAGGTCCGAGATGTACTTGGAGGAGTGGAAGTAGGTGACGTACGGACGCACCGCCATCAGCTTCTCTTCCACCTTCTTGTAGTCATCCGGGTTGGTGCTGTTGGGGTCCAGCCCCATGTACTTGAGCACAGCCGGCATCATCTCGTCGCCCGAATCGAGGAAGGCGACGCCACACTGGCTGAGCTTCTTCATGTTCTCGGGCTCGAAGAGCACAGCCCACGAATCGATCTTGTCGACACCCAGCACGGCCTTGACCTTCTCGACGTTGTAGCCGATGCCGTTGGTGCCCCACAGGTACGGCACGCCGTACAGGTTGCCCGGGTCGTTGGCCTCGAGCTGCTTCATCAGGTGCGGGTCGAGGTTCGACCAGTTCGGCAGCTGGCTCTTGTCCAGCTTCTGGAACGCGCCGGCCTTGATCTGGCGACCGAGGAAGTGGTTGGACGGCACGACCACGTCATAGCCGGTGCGACCGGCCAGCAGCTTGCCTTCCAGGGTTTCGTTGGAGTCGAAGACGTCGTACACCGGCTTGATACCGGTTTCCTTCTCGAAATCGGCGAGGGTGGTTTCACCGATGTAGTCCGACCAGTTGTAGATGTGGACGGTCTGTTCCGCCTGGGCCAGCGAAGTCAGGCCGAAGACGGAGACTGCAGCGATCAGGGTTCTGCGGAAGGGAATGCGCACACGTGAGTCCTCTCGTTGTTTTTAACTACTTCAGTCGGTTGCTGCCGGGGTTTCGACGGCCGGTCCGTGGATAGCGCCGAACCCATCATCAGCACGAGAGCGCCGGGGCTTGCGCAGCCATTCCACCGATGGAAGCTGTTTGTTGCTACCGGTAGCGAGCGAGGGAGCGCACTCCCCCGCCGCTGTCCCGGTACATCCGCTGCCACACAGGCGACAGCGACTACCCAATTACTTGCCGGACTTGATGGTGGTCCAGCTGCGGGTCATCAGACGCTGGGTCTTCGCCGGCAGGTCCGGGAAGGCGTACAGCTTCTTCATGGTTTCCGGAGTCGGGTAGATGCCCGGGTCGTTGCGGATCGCGTCGTTCACCAGCGGGGTGGCGGCGGCGTTGCCGTTCGGGAACTGCACGACGTTGGTGATCTCGGACATGACCGCCGGCTCGAGCAGGAAGTTGATCCACTTCAGCGCGGCTTCCTGGTTCTCGGCATCCTTCGGAATGGCAACGGTGTCGAAGAACGCGCCGGCACCTTCCTTCGGAATGTTGTACTTCACAGTGACCTTGTTCTTGGCTTCTTCAGCGCGGGACTTGGCCTGGTACACGTCACCCGAGTAACCGATAGCCACGCAGATGTTGCCGTTGGCGATGTCGGAGATGTACTTGGAGGAGTGGAAGTAGGAGACGTACGGACGAATCTTCAGGAACAGCGCTTCGGCTTCCTTCAGCTCTTTCGGGTCCTGGCTATCAGGCTTGTAGCCCAGGTAGTGCAGGGCGGCCGGAAGCATTTCGGTCGGCGAGTCGAGGAAGCTCACACCGCAGGCCTTCAGCTTCTGGATGTTTTCCGGCTTGAACACCAGGTCCCAGGAATCCACCGGGGCGTTGTCGCCCAGCGCGGCCTTGACCTTGTCCGGGTTGTAGCCGATGCCGATGGTGCCCCACATGTAGGGGATCGCGTACTGGTTGCCCGGGTCGCTGATCTCCAGCGTCTTCATGATGTCCGGGTTCAGGTTCTTCCAGTTCGGCAGCTTGGACTTGTCCAGCGGCTGATAGACGCCAGCCTTGATCTGCTTGGCCAGGAAGGAGTTGGACGGCACCACGATGTCGTAGCCCGACTTGCCGGCCAGCAGCTTGGCCTCCAGCACTTCGTTGCTGTCGTAGACGTCGTAGACGACCTTGATTCCGGTTTCCTTGGTGAACTTGTCGACCGTGTCCGGCGCGATGTAGTCCGACCAGTTGTAGACGTGCAGCACCTTGTCATCTGCCTGCGCCATACCAGCCACAGCGCCCGCCAGCGTTACAGCGAGCAGGGATTTGCCGAAGGTCTTGAACATGCGGGTAGCTCCAGTTGTTTTTCTTGATGTTCCGGGTGGCGTGGACATCTCCTTCCGTCACCACCCGGTGAGCCTGGCCAACGCACAGGCGCAGTCTGTCAAAGGTCCGGTGAAAGACTCAAGACAGAACGGCTGCGGCGGTTTGATCGAGGCACTTGCGCGCCAGGGTGATCAGGTCATCGATCTGCGATTTCTCGATCACCAGCGGCGGCGAGATAATCATAGTGTCTCCCACCGCGCGCATGATCAGACCGTTGCGGAAGCAGTGCTCGCGGCACAGCATCCCGACACCCTTGCCTTCGAAGCGCTCGCGGGTCTTCTTGTTCTTCACCAGCTCCAGTGCTGCCACCAGGCCTACCCCGCGGGCTTCGCCTACCAGGGGATGGTCGGCCAGCTCTTGCCAGCGCTGCTGCAAATACGGTGCCGTTTCGTTCTTCACGCGCTCGACGATTTTCTCTTCGCGCAGGATACGGATGTTCTCCAGCGCCACCGCAGCGGCTACCGGGTGACCAGAGTAAGTGAAGCCGTGATAGAACTCCCCACCCTCATTCAGGGTATGGACGATCTCGTCGCGAACGATCACGCCACCCATGGGGATGTAGCCGGAAGTCAGGCCCTTGGCGATCGGCATCAGGTCCGGGGCGTTGCCGAAGTACTGGCTGCCGAACCATTCGCCGGTACGGCCGAAGCCGCAGATGACTTCGTCGGCGATGAACAGGATGTCGTACTTGGCGAGGATCTCGCGGATCTTCGGCCAGTAGGATTTCGGCGGAATGATCACGCCGCCCGCGCCCTGCAGGGGCTCGGCGATGAAGGCGGCAACCTTGTCTTCGCCGACTTCGAGGATCTTCTTCTCCAGTTGCTCGGCCGCCCAGACGCCGAACTCTTCCGGGTCCATGTCGCCGCCTTCGCCGAACCAGTACGGTTGGGCGATGTGCTCGATGCCGGGGATCGGCAGGTCACCCTGCTCGTGCAGAGCCTTCATGCCGCCCAGGCTGACGCCGGCGACGGTGGAACCGTGGTAGCCGTTCCAGCGGCCGATGACCACTTTCTTCTGCGGCTGGCCCTTGATGCTCCAGTAGTGGCGGACCATGCGCAGCACGGTGTCGTTGGACTCCGACCCCGAGCCGGTGAAGAACACGTGGTTCATGCCTTCGGGGGCGATGTCGGCGATGGCCTTGGACAGCTCCAGTACCGGCGGGTGGGCAGTCTGGAAGAACAGGTTGTAGTAGGGCAGTTCCTGCATCTGCTTGTAGGCGACTTCAGCCAGCTCCTTGCGACCGTAGCCGACGTTCACGCACCACAGGCCAGCCATGCCGTCGAGGATCTTGTTGCCCTCGCTGTCCCACAGGTACACGCCTTCGGCCTTGGTGATGATGCGCGCACCCTTCTCGTTCAGCTGCTTGTAGTCGGTGAACGGAGCCAGGTGGTGATCACGGCTGAGCGCCTGCCAGTGTTGGGTGTTGGCGCTGGTCTGGTTAGTCATCTTGATAAAACCTCTTTTCTAAGAAACACGGGGCCCGGCCACGCGCCGGACCCCACGCCGATCAGACAGAAAGCAGGAGGAACTCGCGCTCCCAGGAACTGATTACTCGCTTGAAGTTCTCGTGCTCGGCGCGCTTCACCGCGACGTAGCCTCGAATGAACTTGTCACCCAGGTATTTCTCCAGGGTCTTGCTGCCTTCCATGCACTCCAGTGCGGCCTCGATGGTCAGCGGCAGGCGCAGGTTACGCCGTTCATAGCCGCGGCCCTTGACCTGGGCACTGGGTTTGAAGCCTTCGACCATGCCGATGTAGCCACACAGCAGGCTGGCGGCGAGGGCCAGATAGGGGTTGGCGTCGGCGCCGGCCAGGCGGTTCTCCACGCGGCGGTTGTCCGGGGTGGAATCCGGTACGCGCAGGCCCACGGTACGGTTCTCCTCGCCCCACTCCACGTTCACCGGCGCCGAAGTATCGGGCAGGAAGCGGCGGAACGAGTTGACGTTCGGGGCGAACAACGGCAGCGCCTCGGGGATCAGCTTCTGCAGGCCGCCGATGTGGTGCAGGAACAGCTCGCTCATGCTGCCGTCGGCGTTGGAGAAGATGTTCTTGCCGGTCTTGAGGTCGACGATGCTCTGGTGCAGGTGCATGGCACTGCCCGGCTCGCCGGTCATTGGCTTGGCCATGAAGGTCGCGGCCACGTTGTGCTTGAGGGCGGCCTCGCGCATGGTGCGCTTGAACACCACGATCTGGTCGGCCAGGTCCAGGGCATCGCCGTGACGGAAGTTGATCTCCATCTGCGCGGTGCCTTCTTCATGGATCAGGGTGTCCAGGTCCAGGCCCTGCAGCTCGCACCAGTCGTACATGTCCTCGAACAACGGGTCGAACTCGTTCGCCGCGTCGATGGAGAAGGACTGGCGACCAGTCTCCTGGCGGCCGGAACGGCCGATCGGAGCCTGCAGCGGGTAGTCGGGGTCATCGCTGCGCTTGGTCAGGTAGAACTCCATCTCCGGCGCCACGATCGGCTTCCAGCCCTTGTCGGCGTAAAGCTGGAGCACGCGCTTGAGCACGTTGCGCGGCGACAGCTCGATGGGGTTGCCCAGCTTGTCGTAGGTGTCGTGGATGACCATCGCGGTCGGCTCGATGGCCCAGGGGACGAGGAACACGGCATTCTCGTCCGGGCGGCAGACCATATCGATGTCGGCCGGGTCCAGCAGGTCGTAATAGATGTCGTCTTCGACGTAATCACCGGTCACGGTCTGCAGGAGAACGCTCTCCGGCAGGCGCATGCCCTTCTCGTTGAGGAATTTCGCGGTCGGCGCGATCTTGCCCCGGGCAATCCCGGTCAGGTCGGCGATCATGCATTCCACTTCGGTGATCTTGCGTTCCTTCAACCAGCCACTGAGCTGGTCTAACTTGCTAGTCATAAAGACCTCAGGGTTTGAGAGCCCGGCCCCAACGCCGGACTCAGCGGTTCCCCGCCCTCTTGCTGCAGGCTTTGCCGAATGCCTGGAAGATAGCGAGATAGTTGGGGTTCGTTTCGACCTGCCATTCCGGGTGCCACTGCACCCCGACGGCGAAGGCCACACCTTCGACGGAGAAGGCTTCAACCAACCCGTCAGGCGCCAGAGCTTCTACACGAAGGCCGGGCGCCAGACGATCAACGCCCTGGCCGTGAATAGAGTTGACCTGGAACTGCGAGGGTAGCCCGATACCGGCGAAAACGCCGCCCGGCTGCACATCGACGACGTGCCGCAGACCATATTGGATTTCGATCGGCTCACCCGCGGGTTCGCGGTGGTCCATGAAACCTTCGACTTCGTGCACCTTCTGGTGCAACGAACCGCCGAAGGCGACGTTCATTTCCTGGAAGCCACGGCAGATGCCCAGCACCGGAATCCCGGCCGCGACGGCGCGGCGAATCAGCGGCAGCGTCGTGCTGTCGCGCTCGGGATCATGAGGAGTGCCTGCAATGCTGGCGGAGCCACTATAATGATGGGGTTCGACGTTCGACGCCGAGCCCGTGAAGAGCAGGCCGTCGAACGCGGCCAACATGTCTTCCTGGTCGATGGCATCGCCCAGGGAGGGAATGATCAAAGGAATGCCCGAGGCCCCGGAGATCAGCGCTCTGAGGTATTTGTCGCCAGCAACATGGTAGGGTTTGGAACCGATCTGCTTGATGCAGGCGGACACGCCGATTAACGGCAGGCGAGACATGGGACACCCGTGTTTGTAAGTGTTATGGGCTTGAGGCCGAGCTTAGCCTTGTTCATTTTTTTACACAATAGCCATGTAAAAAATCAAACACGCCCCACTGAACAGCCCGCCAGCAAAGGCTCTCCGCTCATCAAAAGCGGCTCGAAACGCCCCAAAAACGGCCCATCACGACCGATGCGCCCCACTTTGGTGCGACATTGACAACCCTTGCCAATTCGGATTGACTCACACCTCAGCTTTCGAATGATTGAAATTTTTAACAATAAAGGTGTTACATCATGTCGGTACCCCAGAGTGCCGTGTCGCTCGAAGAAGCGAGTGAGTTCCTGAAGGAACACCCCGAGGTCCAATTCGTCGACCTCCTTATTGCAGACATGAATGGTGTGGTCCGCGGCAAGCGCATCGAACGCACCAACCTGCCCAAAGTCTATGAGAAGGGCATCAACCTCCCCGCCTCTCTCTTCGCTCTCGACATTACCGGCTCCACCGTAGAAAGCACCGGCCTCGGCCTGGACATTGGCGACGCGGATCGCGTCTGTTTCCCCATCCCCAACACCCTCTCCATGGAGCCCTGGCAGAAGCGCCCGACCGCGCAGCTGCTGATGACCATGCACGAGATGGAAGAACGCACACCGTTCTTCGCCGACCCGCGTGAAGTACTGCGTCAAGTGGTGCAGAAGTTCACCGACATCGGCCTGACCATCGTCGCGGCCTTCGAGCTCGAGTTCTACCTGATCGACCAGGAGAACGTGAACGGCCGTCCGCAGCCGCCGCGCTCGCCGATCTCCGGCAAGCGTCCGCAATCGGTCCAGGTCTACTCCATCGACGACCTCGACGAGTACGCCGACTGCCTGCAGGACATCATCGACGGCGCCCGCGCCCAGGGCATCCCGGCCGACGCCATCGTCAAGGAAAGCGCCCCGGCCCAGTTCGAAGTCAACATGCACCACGTTGACGACGCCCTGAAGGCCTGCGACTACGCAGTCCTGCTCAAGCGCCTGATCAAGAACGTCGCCTACGACCACGAGATGGACTCGACCTTCATGGCCAAGCCCTACCCGGGCCAGGCAGGCAACGGTCTGCACGTCCACGTCTCGCTGCTCGACAAGGACGGCAAGAACATCTTCACCAGCGAGGATCCCGAGCAGAACGCCGCGTTGCGCCACGCGATCGGCGGTGTGCTCGAGACCCTGCCGGCGTCGATGGCGTTCCTTTGCCCGAACGTCAACTCGTACCGCCGTTTCGGTTCGGCCTTCTTCGTGCCGAACGCACCGAGCTGGGGCCTGGACAACCGCACCGTCGCCCTGCGCGTACCCACTGGAGCGCCGGAAGCGGTGCGCCTGGAACACCGCGTCGCCGGCGCCGATGCCAACCCGTACCTGCTGCTCTCGGCGGTACTGGCCGGCGTCCACCACGGCCTGACCAACAAGGTCGAGCCGGGCGCGCCGATCGAAGGCAACGCCTACGAGCAGCTGGAACAGAGCCTGCCGAACAACCTGCGCGATGCCCTGCGCGAGCTGGACGACAGCGACGTGATGAACAAGTACATCAGCCCCGAGTACATCGACATCTTCGTCGCGTGCAAGGAGCATGAGATGCAGGAGTTCGAATATTCGATCTCCGACCTCGAGTACAACTGGTACTTGCACACCGTATAAGTGGTAAACGAAACGCCGGCCCTCGTGCCGGCGTTTCCTTGTGCCTCTGGCACACCAAGGAGACTGCGATATCGCAACGGCGAGGAGGGGCGCTGCGGCGAGCCACATCCGTATCTCCTTCCTGTCCGCGATGTCTCCATCCGCCTGCCCGGGCGTCCATCGCGTCTGTCGTGTCTTTGCTGTCGCGCTATCGAGCGGCGATTGATTGCCGCATCCGCTGATTACGTGGTTCATTCAGGGAGATCGCCAATGCCACGCCTGTACGCTTTGATTCTGATGCTGTTGTGCCCGCTGTCCGCCTGGGCCGACCAGGTCATCCGCGTCTACAACTGGAATGACTACATCGCTCCCGAAGTGCTCAAGGACTTCGAGAAGGACACCGGCATCCGGGTCGAGTACACGACCTACAGCACCGCCGAAGAGGTCAAGAAGGCCCTGGAGAGCGGTGAGAAGATCGATGTCGCGGTACCTTCGCACAACGACCTGCCGGCGCTGATCCGCGACAAGCGCATCCAGGCGCTGGACTTCAGCAAGCTGCCCAACCGCAGCCACCTCGACACCCAGTTGCTGAGCAAGCTGGCCGCCGTGGACCCCAACAACCAGCACGCCGTGCCCTACCTGTGGGGTGCCGTGGGCCTGGCAATCAACGAACCCGAAGCGGAGAAGGCCTACGGCGGCAAGCTGCCCGACAGCTGGAGCGTCATGTTCGACCCGCAGCAGAGCCAGCGCCTGAAGGCCTGCGGCATGAGCCTGCTGGACGCCCCGGACGAAGCCTTCTCGGTGCTGATGAACTACCAGGGCCGCAACTTCGCCCGCAGCGCCCCGTCGCAGATCCGCCGTGCCGGCGAAGTCCTCGCCGAGCTGCGCCCGAACCTGCGCTACATCGACAGCGAGCGCTACATCCAGGACCTCAATGCCGGCAAGCTGTGCGTCGCCATGGCCTGGGTCGGCGACGCCCTGGGCGCCGCCAACGCCGGCCAGCCGGTGCGCTTCGTGGTGCCGCAGGAAGGCTCGGTGCTGTTCATCGACAACCTGGTGGTCCCCACCGCCGCCGAACACCCGGACCTGGCGCTCAAATTCATCGACTACCTGATGCAGCCCAAGGTCGCCGCGCAGATCACCGCCGCCACCCTCTACCCCAACGGCAACAAGGATTCCGCGCAGTTCCTCGACGCTGCCCTGCGCGACCAGCCGGGCCTGTACCCGGACCAGGAGACCAAGCGCCGTCTGTTCGCCCTGGAAACCGCGCCGGAGAAGACCGCCCCGGTGATCAACGAAGTCTGGGACAAGCTGCGCGCCGGCGGCAGCTGACTTGCCGAGTACCCCGGAGCTGGCGTCCAATAGCCGCCCAGCTCCGGAGGTCGTCATGCCCGCACCCTCGCCCACTCGCAAGCCCCGCGCCAGCAGCCAGGCACGCATCGCCGTGATCCTCGAGGCTGCCCGCGCCCTGCTGGCCGAGAGCGGCGCAGCGAGCCTGTCGATCTACGCCGTAGCCGAGCGCGCGGACATCCCGCCCTCCTCCGTCTACCACTTCTTCCCCAGCGTGCCGGCCCTGCTGCAGGGGCTGACCAGCGACGTCCACGCCGCCTTCCGCGCCTGCCTGGACGAGCCCGTAGAGCACGCCGCCCTGCGCGACTGGCGCGACCTCGCACGGCTGGTCGAACAACGCACGCTGGCCGTGTACGCCGAGGACGCCGCTGCGCGCCAGCTGATCCTCGCCAGCCACGGTCTCGCCGAAGTCACCCAGGCTGACAGCCAGCACGACGTGCAACTCGGTCACGCCATGCGCGAACTCTTTGAACGCCACTTCGAGCTGCCGCCACTGCCGCAGGACATCGAGGTCTTCAGCCTGGCCATCGAGCTGGGCGACCGCGTATACGCCCTCTCCGTGCAGCGCCACGGGCAGATCACCGAACGCCTGGCCGAAGAAGGCATGCGGGTGATTGACGCTTACCTGTCGCTGTACCTGCCGCCCTGCCTGCCAAAACGGCCGTCGCCCCTTAAATAATCGATTTTTATCCGATAAAAATCCGGATATTCGGGCGATATATTTCAAAATCACGCTTCATAAATCGATTTTTATCGGCTATAAATTCTCCCACCTGGAGACGTGTCGCCGCGGAGCTTTGCCGAGCGACCTATACTGGCCCCTCGCGGCACTCGACGGCGACGCCTCCTCGAATGACACAGCCCATTGCGTAGGATGGGTGGAGCGCAGCGATACCCATCGATAAGTATCCGCGTGCGCCCATCCTGCGAAGCAACCCTCAAGGACCGCCCCATGACCACGCTGACCAGCACTCCCCGCGCCGATGGCTTCCGCATGCCGGCGGAATGGGAACCCCAGACCCAGACCTGGATGGTCTGGCCCGAACGCCCGGACAACTGGCGCCTGGGCGGCAAGCCCGCGCAGGCCGCCTTCAGCGCCGTGGCCCGCGCCATCGCCCGCTTCGAGCCGGTGACCATCGGCGTTTCCGCTGGCCAGTACGAGAACGCCCGCGCGCAGCTGGCTGACGCGGCCAACATCCGCGTGGTGGAAATCAGCAACGACGACGCCTGGGTGCGCGACACCGGCCCGACCTTCGTCACCAACGACCAGGGCGACGTGCGCGGCGTGGACTGGACCTTCAACGCCTGGGGCGGCCTGGAAGGCGGCCTGTACTTCCCCTGGCACCGTGACGACCAGGTGGCGAGCAAGATCCTCGGCATCGAGCGCTGCGACGGCTATCGCACCGAAGGCTTCGTGCTGGAAGGCGGCTCCATCCACGTGGACGGCGAAGGCACCCTGATCACGACCGAGGAATGCCTGCTCAACCACAACCGCAACCCGCACATGAGCCGCGAAGAAATCGAAGCCGTGCTGCGCGAGCACTTGGCCATCGACACCGTGATCTGGCTGCCGGACGGCCTGTTCAACGACGAGACCGACGGCCACGTCGACAACTTCTGCTGCTACGTACGCCCGGGCGAAGTGCTGCTGGCCTGGACCGACGACGTGAACGACCCGAACTACGAGCGCTGCCAGGCCGCCATGCGCGTGTTGGAAAGCGCCCGTGACGCCAAGGGCCGCCAGCTGACCGTACACAAGATCGTCATCCCCGGCCCGATCCACGCGACCGAAGCCGAATGCGAAGGCATCGACCTGGTGATCGGCACCCAGCCGCGTGATCCGTCGATCCGCCTGGCCGGCTCCTACGTCAACTTCCTGATCGTCAACGGCGGCATCATCGCTCCGCGCTTCGACGACCCGGCGGACGCCGAGGCCGAAGCCACCCTCAAGCGTATCTTCCCCGAGCACGAGATCGTCATGGTGCCGGGCCGCGAGATACTCCTGGGCGGCGGCAACATCCACTGCATCACCCAGCAGCAGCCGGCGCCGCAAAAGCGCTGATTCGCTGAAGCAAGAAAAAAGGCCGTCGCCCCGGAAGGAGCGACGGCCTTTTCATTTTGCAGAGGGAAATTCTGCAGGATTACAGCAGCGGAATGCTGTAGCTGACGATCAGGCGGTTCTCGTCCTGGTCGCGCTGGGTGGCGGAGCCCGGCGTGGTCGACGCCGGCAGGCCACTGCGCAAGGAAGCGTTCTTCCAGGCGACGCCCAGGTTCTTCAGCGGACCGTCCTGGATGGTGTAACCCAGGCTGATATCGCGCTCCCACTCGGTCTTGTCACCGTAGGCCGTGTCGATGTTGTCGCCGCGCAGGTAGAGGGTCTGGAAGTTCAGGCCCGGCAGGCCCAGCGCCGCGAAGTCATAGCCATATCGAACCTGCCAGGTGCGCTCGCCGGCATGCTGGAACTTGCCGATCTGCACATCGGTACTCAGGTAGGAAGAAGCCCCGTCGCCGTCGTTGATGAACGGGAAGTCACTGTCGCCCTTGAGCACCTGGTGCCCGGCACTGATGCTGTGGCCCTTGATGGTGTAGGTAAACAGGCCGCTGAACGCCTGGTTGTCGACCTTGCCGCGGGTCAGGCCGTTACCGTAGTAGCCGGTGGTGTAGTAGGACGGGTCATGGCTGCCGTTCTTGCCGTCACTGCTGCTGTGGAAGTAGCGCAGGTCGCTCTTGAGCACGCCCTCGCCAATCTCCCAGTTGTGCTGGAGGCCGAGGAAGTGCTGTTTGTAGAAGTCCTTCAGGTTGCCGTAGTAGTACTGCAGCGTGGTGTCCTTGCCCAGCTTGTAGTCGGCACCACCGTAGTAGAACTTGTTGGTGTACTGGGCGTACTGCGACTTGCCGCCGGCGTTCGCCCCGGCGATCGACAGGCCCTGGTCGGAGTTGCTCGAGTTGCGCCCCTTCATGTGCTCCAGTTGGCCGGCGACGAAGGTCAGGTCCTTGAACTCATTGGAGGTGACCTGGCCACCACTGAAGGTCTGCGGCAGCAGGCGGCCGTCGTTGTACGTCACCACCGGCAGCTTGGGCTGCAACGTGCCATAGCGCAGCTCGGTCTGCGAGACCTTGGCCTTGCCGGTCAGCCCAAGGCTGGCGAAGTCGTCCACCGCGCGGCCATGGCTGTCCGTGGGGAAGACGATGCCACCCAGGCTGCTGCTGTCCGGGTTGTAGTGCTTGCCCTTGCCGCTGTCGAGCTTGACGCCCAGCAGACCCAGCGCATCGATACCGAAACCGACCGTACCCTGGGTGAAGCCGGACGCGTAGTTGAGCAGGAAGCCCTGCCCCCACTCCTCTTGTTTGCTCGGCGCCGCCGAGCCGTTGCGGTTGTCCTGGTTGATGTAGAAGTTGCGCAGGCCGAGGCTGGCCTTGCTGTCTTCGATGAAGCCATCGGCGAGTGCGACCTGGGCCATTCCGGCTGCGGCAATGGCCACGGCCAGGCTCGAATGCTTGAGATTGCGGTAATGCATAGCTTTCCCCATGACAGGATCGTGAGCGCGTCATCGGGCTTCGGGCACGATGCGCCCGGCAGGGATGACGACAGTGTCGATCACGACGGCCATGGGGAGGAGTGAGAGAGACGAGCCAGACGGGGCGATCTGCGCCGCCTTGTCACTGCAGCGCCGGCCGGGCGCTCGTTCAGCGAGGTACTCCCGAGCGACGCACGCTCCATAAACCCCTACCGGAAGGCCTGCTCGATGCCTCTCCCGCCGGTCCGCGCGACCGGCGCCACGATAAGAGCAAGGCCGGCTGCCGCGCGGCGGATAGCCCCGTTACAGGAGGCCTGTTGCACAATCTTTGACCAGGCTCACGCTTGGATTTCCAGGCAGGCACGGACCACCTCGGAAATGAAGGAGAAGCCTCCGAACACTACCGGAAGAACACCGAATGCGGACAGGAAAATTCGGCCCCATTAGCGAGCGCACTACTCTCCCGCGCACCACGAAAAAAGCCGCCGCCTCTGACGAGGACGGCGGCTTCTTTTCAGCCCGCAGAAATTACAGCAGCGGGATGGTGTAGCTGACGATCAGGCGGTTCTCGTCCTGGTCGCGCTGGGTCGGAGTACCCGGGTTGCCAGCGGAAGCGGCCGGCAGGCCACTACGCAGCGCCGCGTTCTTCCAGGTGAAGCCCAGGCCCTTGAAGGTGCCGTCCGGGATCACGTAGGCCAGGGAAATGTCGCGCTCCCACTCGCTCTTGTCGCCCTGGGCGGTGTCGATGTTGTCGCCGCGCAGGTAGAGGGTCTGGAAGGTCAGGCCCGGCAGACCGGCCTGGGCGAAGTCGTAAGCGTAGCGAACCTGCCAGGTGCGCTCGCCAGCGCGCAGGAACTTGCCGATCTGCACGTCGGTGATCAGGTAGGCCGTGGCGCCGTCGCCGTTGTTGATGAACGGGAAGTCGCTGTTGCCGCTGAGCTGCTGGTAGCCGGCGCCGAAGCTGTGGCCGCTGACGGTGTAGGTGAACAGGCCGCTCCAGGCGCGGTTGTCGACTTCACCCTTGAGGGTGTTGCCGCCGTAGTAACCGCTGGTGTAGTAGCTCGAATCGTGGCCGTTCTTGCCATCGTCGCTGCTGTGGAAGTAGCGCAGGTCGCTCTTCAGCACGCCCGGGCCGATGGCCCAGTTGTGTTGCAGGCCGAGGAAGTGCTGTTTGTAGAAGTCCTGCAGGTTGCCGTAGTAGTACTGCAGCGTCAGGTCCTTGGTCAGCTTGTAGTCGGCGCCGCCGTAGTAGAACTTGTTGACGAACTTGCCGGTCTGGGCGTTGTTGGCGCCGGCGATCGACAGGCCTTCGTTGTTGCTCGAGTTACGGCCCTTGGCGTGCTCCAGCTGGCCGCCGAGCAGGGTCAGGTCCTTGAACTCGTTGGAGGTGACCTGGCCGCCCTCGAAGGTCTGCGGCAGCAGGCGACCGTCGTTGTAGGTCACCACCGGCAGCTTGGGCAGCAGGGTGCCGTATTGCAGCACGGTATTGGAAACCTTCACCTTGCCGGTGGCGCCCAGGTGGGCGAAGTCATCCACCGCGCGGCCATCGCCATCGGTGGGGAACACGGTGCCGGCATAGGCAGAACTTGTCGGGTTGTAGTGAGTGCCCTTGCCACTGTCCAGGCGCACGCCCAGCAGGCCCAGGGCATCGACGCCGAAACCGACGGTGCCTTCGGTGAAGCCGGAGGTGTAGTTGAGCAGGAAGCCCTGCCCCCACTCTTCCTGCTTGCTCGGCTCGGCGGGGCCGTTGCGGTTGTCGGAGTTGATGTAGAAATTGCGCAGGGTCAGGTTGGCCTTGCTGTCTTCGATGAACCCACCGGCGACGGCGGATTGAGCGAGGCCTGCGGCAGCGATGGCGAGCGCGAGGCTCGATTGCGTGAGAGTGCGGCGTTTCATTGGAATTTCCCCATTTTATTGATCTTGGAAAGCAGGCCATTCAAGACGACGACTGGCTCCAGCGGAGCCCGACCGAACGGCAAGCAGCGGCCATGGCGTGCCAGGCACGCTCGGCATGCGGTAATTCGGCGGTGTACGGCGCTCCCCTAGACGGGGCTCAAGCGCAGGCAAGCAGGCGGGAGGGCGGCAGAAGAATGGAATGGCATGGATCGGATCTCGTGTCTTGTTGTTGTGGCAATGCGCTGGGCATGCGTCAGTGGCTAGGCAATCCCCAGGCCAACCGGCCTTTCCCGCCTGACACCCCGTCATTTCCGACACTCGGAACGATCTGCAAGCAAATTCCTTCAGAAAAATCAGCGGAAAACCGCCACGAGCCCCCTTCGCCTTGGCGGATAACCGCCATCCCCTTTTCGCTGTCACGGCAACGCTGGGGAGCAAGATAAAAGAAGCTCTATAAATCAAAAAAGAATTAATTATTACTATGTAATTTCTTTTAGGAATATATGATAGCACGCTGCTCGACTGGCGACGCCTCCCGGACGGGGTACCCAGTTCGTATGATTTGGATGACTACTAGGAAGAAGACGAAGGATTTAGCCCACAGAGTCCAAGAAGGCCCTCCGGCAAGCCCGGACGATGGACAAAAAAAACCCGCCAGCGCTGCAACGCGGGCGGGTTCGGGACCCTGTGCTAGGGGAAGGTCCCAAAGGAGAGCGGCGGAATGGAGCCCGCCTAGGAGTGGTGCGTCCCTGCACCCGATGGCGGCGATGATGGCCAGCATCGGGTGCGGAGTCGATTCCAGCGGTACGCTCGACGCTGTAGGAATTACCCGTACCCTGACGCCTTGCGCCGGGCACCGCCGGGTCAGTTGTTGCCAACCGCGGCGCTGGTGCCGATGAAGGCAGCCGACGGCAGCAGCTGACTGATGAAGCGGTTCCAGCGGGTGATGTTGGCCGGGCCGATGAACACGACATCCTGCGGCTGCATGGCAAACTCCTTGGCCAGGGCATAGGCGGTCGGACGCTTCGCTTCCAGGTGGAAGACCTGGGCCTGGAAGGCGCCCGGTGCAGTACCGGCGACCGACTCCGGGTTACCGCGGATCACGTAGACCGAGTCGCCATCGGAGGTTTCCGGGCTCAGGCCCCCGGCGTTGCCGAGTACTTCCAGCAGCGACAGGCCGGTGGTGCGGTAGGTAACCACCTGCGGACGCTCGACCTCACCCACCACGTAGACTTTCTTGCGGTCGTTGTAGGGCAGGTGGATCTGGTCGCCGTTCTTCAGGTAGATGCCGGTCAGAGTCGAACCGGAGCGGTTCAGTGCGTCAACGTCGAGCACATACTCGCGGCCATCACGCTTGAGCGTCAGCCCGGAAAGATCGGCTTCACCGGTGATCACACCAGCCTTGCTGACCGCCTGCACCAGGGTGGTCGGCGTATTGTTCAGCTCGACCTGCCCACCGTTCTGGAAAGCCCCGGAGAGCACCACGTGCTGGCTGGCATACCGCAGCACGGTGACATCCACCTGCGGGTCGACAATACCCTTCTTCGCCAACTGGCTGGACAGGCGCTTGCGCAACTGCGCTGGAGTCTGCCCTTCGGCGCGTACGACACCGGCATAGGGGAAGAAGATATTGCCATCGGCACCGACCACGCGACCGTTGGCTTCCATCTGCTGGGTCGAGCCGGGACTGGTCAGTTCAGGGTGGTCCCAGACGGTGACCAGCAGCACGTCGCCGCCACCGATCAGGTAGTCCTCCTGCGGCGGGCGATAGTTCAGCAGCTCTGCGGGCACGCCGGGTTTGGCGGCGAAGTCGGCCTCCTGGCGTTGCAGCACCTGGGGCGTGATGGGCACGAGGGTGATGTTCATCCCCTCCTTCTGGGCCTCGCGCTGGATATCGGAATCCGTCATGTGCTGACCGGGAGAGAACACGCAGCCTTGTAGCGCCAGACTGCCGACTACAAAGCTGAAAGCGAGCAGGTTTTTCATGGCAATCCTTCCTTGAAGCTTGTGTGGAAACTCAATAGGCATTGCGGTGTACGAAACCCTTGAACAGGGTCAGCAAGACGATCTTCAGGTCCCACCAGACGGACCAGTTCTCGATGTAGTCCAGATCGAACTCGATGCGTTTCTGCATCTTCTCCAGGGTGTCTGTTTCGCCACGCCAGCCGTTCACCTGGGCCCAGCCGGTAATGCCTGGCTTGACCTTGTGACGCAGCATGTAACGGCTGACCTGACGCCGGTATTGCTCGTTGTGCGCCACGGCGTGGGGGCGTGGACCGACCACGGACATGTCGCCGAGCAAGACATTGAAGAACTGTGGCAACTCATCCAGCGAGGTGCGCCGCAGGAAGGCGCCCAGCGGGGTGATGCGGCAATCGTTGCGCGAGGCCTGGGTGACAGCGGCACCGTCCTCCATGACCGTCATGCTGCGGAATTTCCAGACGCGGATGGGCCGGCCATCCATGCCGTAGCGGGTCTGGCGGAACAGCACCGGGCCGCGCGAAGTGAGCTTCACGGCCACGGCGATGAACAGCATGGGCACGGCGATCAGCAGCAGGATCAGCGAGGCCAGCACCACGTCCTCGATACGCTTGAGCACGGCGTTGGGGCCGTCCATGGGCGTGTCGAAGATGCTGATGGTGGCCAGCCCGTTGATGCTCTCGCTGCGCGCGTGCAGCAGGTCGAACATGAACAGGTCGGGGATCAGGTAGACCGACACCGTGGTGTCGGACAGCTCGCGGATCAGTTCGTTGAGCAGCGGCTCGCGGGACAGCGGCAGGGTCAGGTAGACCTTGTCGATCTGCCCCGAGCGCGCCGCCTCGATCAGCGCCAGGCGGTCGCCCTTTACCGGCACGCGCTCACCCAGTTCCATCTGCTGCGGGCGATCGTCATAGAAGCCGATCAGGCGCAGGCCCATCCAGGGCGCCGCGAGGATGGTCTCGGCCAGTCGCGCACCCACTTCGCCGGTACCGTAGATGGCCACATTGCGGCTGTTGAAGCCGTGGCGGCGGGCGACGCGCAGCAGCATGCGGATAGCCAGGCGGTAGCCGCACATGATCAGCAGCGCCGCGGCAAACCAGCCCAGGCGTCGGGGCTCTTCCAGTTCTACGTGGCGCAGGGAGATGTCCAGCAGCAGCACGGCGAAGAACGCCAGCGACCAGTACAGGGTGACGCTCAACGACTCACGCAGCAGCGACTCGCCACGCCAGGAGCCGTAGAGCTGGTTCAGCTCGCCGAGCCAGTGGAACAGCATCACGCAGAGCAGCACCGAGACCCAGATCTGTGCATCCAGCACGCCGTTGCCAGCGCTGAGCAGCACGACCCCGGTGAGCACGATCACCAGGATGTCGCTCAGGCGGTGCGCCAGTGAGATCAGCGACTGGTGCGCGCGCAAGATTCCTTTCGTCTTGTTGGGCATGATGACCTCACGATTGCCGGCGTCGCTCCTGACGCCGCTGCATCGCTATCGCAGTCCGTGGTTGAACGCATGGCCGGCAAGTCCGCTGCGCAATGCCTGCGGGTTCGCCGGGTGCGGGTTCACTGTCGCTTGTCCAGCAGCAGTTGCTGCAGGTAGCGGCCATAGCCGGTCTTGCTCAGGCGCTCGGCCTGGAGGGCCAGCAGGCTCTCGCTGAGCCAGCCCTGCTGGTAGGCGATTTCCTCCAGGCAGGCGACCTTCAGCCCCTGGCGCTCCTCGATGGTCTGCACGAAGTGGCCGGCTTCCATCAGCGACTCGTGGGTGCCGGTGTCCAGCCAGGCGAACCCACGACCGAGCAGGCTGACGCGCAGTTCGCCCAGTTCCAGGTAAAGGTTGTTGATATCGGTGATTTCCAGCTCGCCACGGGCCGAAGGGCGGATCTGACGAGCCATCTCGACGACGCGGTTGTCGTAGAAGTACAGGCCGGTGACGGCGTAGTTCGAGCGCGGTACGCGGGGTTTTTCCTCGATGGAAAGCACCCGCCCTGCGTCGTCGAACTCGACCACGCCGAAGCGCGCCGGGTCCGCTACCTGGTAGCCGAAGACGGTGGCGCCCTGGGTGCGCGCGGCGGCTTCGCGCAGGGTTTCGGTGAAGCCCTGGCCGTAGAAGATGTTGTCGCCCAGCACCAGGCACACCGAGTCGTCGCCGATGAATGGCGCGCCGATCAGGAAAGCCTGCGCCAGGCCATCGGGCGAGGGCTGCACGGCATACTGCAGGCGCACCCCGAACTGCTCGCCATCCCCCAGCAGGGCGCGGAAATTCGGCAGGTCGGCAGGGGTGCAGATCAGCAGGATGTCGTCGATGCCGGCGAGCATCAGCACCGACAGCGGGTAATACACCATCGGCTTGTCGTAGATCGGCAGCAGTTGCTTGGATACGCCCAGGGTAATGGGATGCAGGCGCGTGCCGGAGCCACCGGCGAGGATGATGCCCTTCATGATCTGCCTCCTTGCTTGGCGATCTGTTTGGCGTCGAAGCGCGCCGGATAGTCCGAGCGCTCGGTCAGAAAGGTGTCGATCAGGCTGGAAAGTCGCAGCGCTGAAATGTCCCAGGAGTAGCGCAGGACGTTCTCCTGCCCCAGGCGGCGCAAGTCGGCGCGCAGCTTGTGGTCGAGCAGCACCCGACGCAGGGCGGCCGCAATGCCGGGCGGATCGAGGGGGTCGAAGTACAGCACCGAGTTGCCCAGCACTTCGGGGATCGATGCACTGCTGGCGGCCACCACCGGGCAACCGCAGGCCTGGGCCTCCAGCGGCGGGATGCCGAAGCCTTCGTACAGCGACGGGAAGGCGAAGACGGCGGCGTTGCGGTACTGCTCGATCAGTTGGTCGTCGTCCAGCCGCCCCAGCCAGCGCACCCGATCACCCTGCCCGCTCTGCTGCAGTTGCGCATCGACGAAGCTGCGGTTGGCGGCGCCGACGATGCGCAGCTCCACGTCCAGCTCGCCGAGCAGACGGAACGCTTCGATCAGCCGGGAGAAGTTCTTGTGCGCCGCCGGCGAGGACACCGCCAGTACATAGGGGCGTTCGAGCTGCGTCGGTTCGAGGCCGGTACAGAACTCGGCGGACACCGCATTGGCGATCACGTGGATGCCTTTGGGGTCGACGCCATAGTGCGAGGCGATCTCCTCGCGGGAGAACTCGCTGACCGTGACCTGCGCCAGCGAACGGCGCAGCATCAGCGGGATCATCAGGCGGTACAGCGTGCGAAACTTCCAGGAGAAGCTTTCCGGGTGGCGCACGTAGGTGATGTCGTGGTGCGTGACGACCTGCTTTGAATAGGCCAGCGGTGCCGTGCTGCACAGCGAGACCAGCAGCGGCCGGCCGTGACGGGCCAGCCACAGCGGCAGGTCAACCTGTTCCCAGAGGTGCCCGCTGCGGTGGCCGATCTGTTCGACGCGGAGCTGGCTGGCGATTTCCGGGCGGAGGATTTCGCCGGGCGGTGCAACGAAGTGCAGGTCGCTGCGCAGCCGCGCCAGCGACAGCGAAATCTGCTCGGCGAAGCGCTGCACGCCGCTCACTTGCTGGGTCAGGAAACGCGCGTTGATCACGATCATGAGGGTTCTCCGCGATGGAGTCAGCGCAACGACAGTTGCGGGGCCGACGCGCTGCGCACCAGGGTGGGCGAGGCGTCGATGCGGATGCTGGCCTGGCAGTCGCCACCCGCCTTGGGGCACTGCCAGGGCACCGGCCGGCCCTCGCGGCGGGCAATCCCTTCGACGGCGTCCAGACGCCAGAGGGTGTCGCTGCTGCCGGGCTTGCTGGTGATGTTCAGGGTCTGTTCGTGTCCCAGGGTCCAGGCCACCAGGATTTCCTCGCTGGCCTTGGCGAAGCGCAGCAGGTAGACGTTCGGGTCCTCATTCGGTACGCGGCCGACGAAGCGGTAGCGGCCGATGATGTCGGCAATGCTGGCCATCGCGTGGTAGGCCGGTTTCGGCTGGCCACCGGCGGTGAGCAGGCCGAAGTTGTGCTCCATGTCCGTGCGGTCGATGCCGTCGTCCACCAGGTCATACCACCAGGCACCCTTCACGTTCGGCAGGCTGCGCACCAGCACATAGGCGCGAGCCAGGTAGGCGGCCTGGCGTTCGCGGCTGATACCGCAATCGCCTTCGTGGGCCGGCCAGCTGAACTCGGTGAAGTACAGCGGGACCGGTTTGCCGGCGGCGTTTTCCAGCTTCTGGTTCACGCCCTGGAACCAGTTCAGCCAGGCTTCGGGAGTGGACATCTCGCCCTCGCAGTACACCGAGGGGTGCAGCGAAATACCGTCGACGACATCCAGCGCGCCACCGGCGACGACGCGCTCGGCGAAGCCCTGGCGAATGCCCTTGAGGGTGACGGCTCCAGCGAGCACCTTGGCCTGCGGGTCTTCCTCGCGGATCACCTTGGCGGCCGCGCGCACCAGGGTCAGGTAGTCGTCGCTGAAGTCCTTGTCGGTGGCATTTTCCGAGTCCCATTCGTTCCACACTTCGTAGTAGGCGACCTGCCCCTTGAAGCTGCGCACCACATAACGCACATAGCGCAGATAGCCCTCGCGGGCCACGTCGTCGCGCGGCTTGGCGTTTCCGTAGAACTGGTTCTCGTTGCCCAGGATCAGCAGTGTGCTGATACCCAGGCTGCGAGTGCTGCGCAGCTGCGCACGCCAGGCCGCATCGATGGACAGCACGCCGCGCTCGCGTTCGACGCTGGACCAGTAGGCGTCGTCGCGGAACGACAGGATGCCGGCCTCGCGCGCCAGGCGATTGATGCCGTCGCGATTGCCCGCGCGGATGTTCTGGTGGGTACTGGCGCCGACGATGAATTCAGGCGCGCCGAGGTTTTCCACCGGCGCCTCGTTGGCCAGGGTGCGCGGTGATTGCAGCAGCCCGCCAATCAACAACGTGCAGGCCAGCAGGCTGAGCATGCCGCCCTGCAGGCGCAGGGTGCGCGGCGCCGGTTGCGGCGCGGCTTCGCCTGGCAAGCTCAGGGCGCGGCCGATGGCCAGGCCGAGGAACAGGCTGGGGATCGGCGACTCGAGCACGTCGCTGGTCCAGGCGATGAGCAGGATGCAGTAGGCGATGCCGAGCAGCGCGCGGGCTTCGCGGCCAGGCTGGCGCTGCAGGCGCATCAGCATCGGCACCGCCAGCAGGTAGAGGGCGACACCGGCCACGCCGAACAGGCACCAGAGGTAGAGCAGCGAATTGTCCGCCACCGCCAGCTGCTCGACGCCGAAGATCGGGAAGGCCGCGTAGGCGCTGCCGGTCATGCCCAGGCCGGCTCCGGTATAGATCCAGCCGTTGTAGTCCATCACCTTGATCAGGTTCGGCCAGGTGTTGACCAGGCGATCCACCATCGACCCCATCAGGTTGTCGCCGGTGGCGCTGGCCAGGTACGGGTCGACCTGCGCGTACAGCCCATACAGCGGCAGCAGCAGCGCACCCAGCACCACTACCAGCGCGGCACACAGGAACAGCAGGCGCTGACGGGCGAAACCCATCACCAGCAGGGCGACGAAGAAGGCGCCGGCGGAGGACTTGTTGGTGGTCAGGACGATGCCCACCAGCGCCACCAGGTAGATCAACCCACGTACCGGCAGCGCCAGGCGGAAAGAGCCCAGGTACAGGCTGAACACCGCCAGCATCATCGCCAGGCTCGAGGACATCCGCGAAAAGCCGGCGATGCGGTCCAGACCATAGGCGCTCCAGGAGCGGTTGCCGCTGATCTCGACGCCGCCCATGGAGTAGGTGTAACCCTTCCACGGCACGTTGATGGTGAGATCCAGGGCAATGCCGAGCAGCGAAGCGAGCAGGCAGAAGAAGATGATCCAGCCCATCGCCTTGCGATGCATTTCCAGGTAGGGGCCGCAGAGCAGGCCGAACAGCAGCGGCGCGTAGATGAACACCGAGAAGAGGCCGCTCTTGAACTCGGCCCCATGCAGCCGGCCGAGCAGTAGCGAAGCTGCTGCGAGGATCAGCAGCAACCAGAGGCCACGCTGCTGCGGGCGGGTGAAAAGCTCCCAGCCCACCGCGACGATGCAGGCCACCTTGGGCAGGTAAACGATGGCCGACAGACCCGCCTGGTCGGTGTAGAAGCGCAGCGCACCGTTGAAGGTCTCCACCAGCAGCAAGGCCACCAGCACCCCGAGCGCCAGCAACGAGCGGTCGAAGGTCACGCGGCGGTCGACCTCAAAGCGTGGATACGGGGATTGCAGTTCCATGCTGGACTCCGCGGGTAAGCAGGGTGTGGCGCAGGATGGCTTCGTATTCGTCAAGCATCCGTTCCACGCTGAGCATTGGTGCCACGACCTCACGGGCGCGCGCGGCCAGGCGCTGGCGCAGCGCCGGCTCACGCACCAGGCGTTCGATCGCGTCGCCCAGCGAGTCGCTGCGCTCGGGCGAGCAGAGCAGGCCGTTGATTTCGTCCAGGACGATTTCCGTCAGGCCGCCCATGCGTGAGGCGATCACCGGCAGGTGATGGGCGCAGGCTTCCAGCGCCACCAGCCCGAAGGATTCCGGTGACAGGCTGGGCACCACGGCGACGTCGATTTCACCGAAGAATTCGGCCGCCTTGCGGTAGCCGACGAAGTGCACGCGCTGGGGATCGGCAAGGGACTTCAGCTGGTTCACGTAGGTGCTGTCGCCCCGTCCGGCGATCAGCAGCGAGGCATCGTCGCCGCGTGCCTGGAACTGCTCGATCAGCCACTCCACGCCCTTGTTCGGGGTCAGCGCGCCGATGAAGCCGAAACGCAGCGGACGTCGCCCGCTTGCCGGCGGCGCGACGGGCACCTCCGCCATCGGCGAGCCGTTGTAGACCACATGGGTCTGGCTGCCGGCGAAGTACCCGGCATCGAGCAGCGCATTGAGCTGGTAGCGACTGACGCCGACCACCGCATCGATTTCGCTCGAAGCCGATGCGTGGGAGCGCCGCAGCAGCGCACAGGATGCGCACTGCTGCTCACAGTGGCGACCCTTGTGGAAGCGCACGCCGCGCGGGCAGGTCAGGTACTGGTCATGAAGTATCTGTACGAGCGGCAGACCGGCGTCGCGGATTGCGTCCCAGGCGGAGATCGACCAGCCCGACAGGTTATGGCAGACCACCACGTCCGGCTCGACCTCTTCCAGCACCTTCGCCAGCACGCTGCGCATGCTGCGGTTGTAGCGGTCCAGCCCGTGCCAGGCGAGGCGCTGCAGCGGGCCGTGGCGCTTCTCGTCGAACGGCCAGTAGAGATTGCGCAGGCCGGCGCGCAGCACCGCTACACCGTTGAACGTCTCGCGCTGCAGACCCGCATCCGGCCCGGTGCAGAGCACCTGCACGTCATGCCCACGCCCGCGCAGGCCCTCGGCCATGAGCTGCAGCATGACCTCCGCCCCGCCACCGATGTGCGGGGCGTAGAGGGTGTTGAGCAGCAGCACTCTCATAGCGGGTAGGCCCGGTTCATGCCGAGTGCGCCGGCTTCGCCATCGCGGATCGCCTGCAGCAGCAGGGCCAGGCGGCTCTCGCGCTGGTGGCGGCGGGCGAAGAAGTGCAGCAGGCGGATGAACACCCAGCGGTTGAAGCGGTACATCAGCGGCGAGGTGACCCACAGGTTCTTGTCGAACCAGGCCTGGTTGCGCGCGGCGTAGTAGGCGCGCAGGTCGGAGCTGCCGAGCAGGTAGGTCTCGTAGATGTTGGAGGTGCGCTCCTTGATGTTCCAGGAGTGCTCCAGGTCGTCCAGGCCAGCCTCGGGCACCAGGTAGAGATGCCCGCCGAGGGCGCCGATACGGAAGGTGTACTCGGTGTCGTCGGCGTAGAGCACCAGATCGCGGCGCGGCAGGCCGATGCGCCGGAACAGGTCGGCATGCCCGAGCAGGCCGCCGTAGTAGGCGAATGGCAGCTCCAGCAATGGCTGCGCGCGGCGCGGCTTAGGCTTGCCCCAGGGCGTGCGGCGCCAGAGCTTGTAGGGCAGTTGGCGGACATGGAAGCCGAAGTAGCTGGAGCGTGGCGGCGTGATGAAGCGGGTCGGCACGCCGGAGGCGACATCGGCCTGGTGGGTCGGGCGAAAGCCAAGTACGGCGGTATTGTCGGCACCATGGCGCAGTGCGCAGTCGATCAGACGTTGCTTGAGCAGAGGGAAGGAGCCCGGCGTCGGCGCGTTGTCGTCATCCATCAGCCAGATGAAGTCGCAGCCGGTCTTCAGTGCAGCCTCGATGCCCACGGCGTAGCCATTGGCCGAACCGGTATTGCTGTCCAGCTCGATCACCTGCACGCGGTTGGGCCAGAGCATGAACAGCTGGTCCAGCTCCGCCACCGAGGCATTGCTGACGACAATGGCGCGGGTGATGTCCTTCTCGCGGAAGGCACGAGCCAGAAGCTCTTCCAGATATTCCAGGCGATCGCCATAGGTCAGCGTCACCAACACGGTCGATCCATTCATCTCGCCACTCCTCCTTGTACCTGGCCTTGTCTGGGTTATGCGCCTCAGGCGCGCCAGCCGTCGTTGCCGCCCACCGCCGAGAGCTGGCTGAGCGGGACCCGGATGCGTTGTTCGCGTTGCAGCAGGTTGAGCAGGATCAGGGCGCGCTCGGTGCCGTCGTCGCAGAGGAAGATGGCCTCGACCTCGCATTCGCCTGCGCACTTCAGGCGCACCACCTGGCCTTCGTGGAAGCTGCTGGCAGGCCGCTCGGGCATGCTCGCCAGGCGCTGGCGGATGCCTTCCACCAGGTCGTCGGCCACTGCCAGCGGCTGCGCGCCGAAGCTGACGATGCGCGCCACACCACGGGTGGAGCGGATCGGGAACCAGTTGTCGTGCTGCTGATCGAGGCGGATGAACAGGTAGCCGGGGAACAGCGGCTGGGTCCGGCTGCCCTGCTTCACCACCGGGCGATAGCAGGAAAAACCCTGGCGACCAAGGTTCTCCTCGGCGCGCAGTTCCTGGTGTGGTTTGGTCTGGATCAGGTACCAGCGGTACTGCGCGACATCCAGATCCACGCTGACGATGGAATTCATGACTCGTACTCCCCAAGGATGTCGGACGAGGGAGCGGGCCGCTCCAGGGTGTAGCGGCCCAGCAACCGCTGCATCTCGTCCGGCGGGTTGAACATCAGCACGTCGATGATCGACAGGCTGGGGACGAAATCAGGGCTGAACTGCGGGTAGCTCAACTCGTCCATGCGCAGGAATTGCAGCTCCAGGCCGTGGGCCTGGAACACCTCGGGCGAGTACAGGTGACGTCCGCCCTCCGGGTTGAGGTAGACGTCGCCACCGCTCTGTTTCACCGCTTCGATCAGGCGCTGGTCGCGGCCGATATCGTCGGCCAGGTCCAGCTCGGAAACCCGTGCCATGGGTGTGTCGATGCCCATGTAATGGCAGATGCGGCGGATCGAGTGTTCGGCGAAGTGCGACAGGTTGCGCTCGGGGTGTTCGAGGATTTCCTCCAGCAGCGGCATCACCTGCGGGTAGCACGGTGCACGGTGGTAGGCATGGCGGATGGTGTGCAGCAGGCGCTGGTTGCTCAGGCGCATCTGCTCGCTCAGCCTTCTCTCATTGATCGCCTGGGTCTGCGAGCCCTGTTCCAGCGGGAAGCTGAACTGCCAGATCTTCCCGCCGACCAGCAGGCGATTGCGATTGATCCAGCCGCGCCGGGTGTACTGCAGGCTGTCGCCGAGAATGAACAGGCTGCTCGCGGCGATCAGCTGGAAGTACCCCAGGTAGGGGAACAGGTACGGCTGCATGAGGCTGACGATATGGACCATGGCTGCATCCCTTCCCTATTCCTGTTTCAGTCCTTGGCGTCGTAGCGGTAGGCGTAGGCGCCGTAGTCGTATGCCGCGGTCGAGGCCTTGCGTTTCACACCGTTGAGGATCGCGCCCTGCAGGTGGATGCCGCTCTGCCCCAGGCGCCGCCGTGCGGTGTCGATCTCGCTCGCCGGGCTCTGGCCGAAGCGCGTCACCAGCAGGCAGATGCCGCACAGCCGGCCGACCAGGGCGGCGTCGGTCACCGCCAGCACCGGCGGGGTGTCGACTATCACCAGGTCGTACATCGACGAGGCATCGCGCAGCAGCTGGGCAAAGTTCTCGTGCATCAGCAGCTCGGAGGGGTTGGGCGCGGCGAAGCCGCAGGAGATGAAGTCCAGCTCCGGCACCTCGGTGGGCAGGATCACTTCGCTCAGCGGACGGTGCGAACTCAGCGCGTCGGACAGGCCGTGGCGCGGGGTCAGGCCGAACACCCGGTGCAGGTAGCCCTTGCGCATGTCGGCGTCGATCAGCAGGGTGCGCAGGCCAGATTGCGCGACGATGGCCGCGAGGTTGCTGGAGACGAACGACTTGCCGGCGCCCGGCGCCGGGCTGGTGAGCATCACCACGTTGTTGCGCGCTTCGAGCAGGGCGAAATGCAGGTTGGTGCGCAGGCTGCGGATCGCCTCGTTGGCCAGGTCACCGGGGGCCGACGCGGCCAGCAGCTTGGGTGTATGGCCGAGGATGTCACCCTTGCGCTCCTTCTCCAGACGCTCCTGCTGCCGCGAGTAGGGGATCGCGGCGAGGACCGAGAGGCCGAGCTGTTCGATCGCCTCGGGGTTCTCCACGCCACGGTAGAAGGCCTGGCGCAGGAACAGGATCGCGAGGGCGACGCAGAAGCCGAGCAGGGTGGCGAGCAGCACGATGACCTTGCGCATCGGCTTGGCCGGCTGCTCGACGTTGGCCTGGGCGGTGTCGATCACCCGCACGTTGCCGATGGTGCCGGCGCGGATGATGTCCTGCTCCTGGGCCTTGTTCAGCAGGTTGGTGTAGGTCTGACGGGTGACCTGCATGTCACGGGACAGGCGCAGCAGTTCCTGCTGGGTAGCCGGCAGGGTCTGGATGCGTTTCTGCAGTTGTGCCTTGCGGTCTTCCAGACTGCCCATCTGCTTGAGCAGCGCCTGGTAGGTCGGATGCGTCGGGGTGTACAGGCGGTCGTACTCGGCGCGCTTGAGCTTGAGCTCGGAAAGCTGGTTGTCGATGCCCACCACCTGGTCCAGCACACCACGGGTCTCGACGCTGATGTCGGCGGATTTGGCAGTGGTCTGGTAGGCGTTGTAAGCGGCCTCGGCCTTCTCCAGGTCCAGGCGTACCACCGGCAGTTGCGAGCGCAGGAACTGCAGGCGCTGGGACGCTTCGGCGGAACTGCGCTCGACGTTCTGCAGCACGTAGAGGTGGCTGATCTTGTCGAGGATGCGGTCGGCCTGCAGCGGGTTCGGATCTTCCAGGGTCATGTAGATGATCCCCGAGTCCTTGCCGGCCTCGGCCACCTTGAGCAGCTTCTGGTAGTTCAGGGTCGTGGTGAGCAGGCGGTTCTTCGCCACGATGAACTCGGTGCCGGGGCGCGCCACCAGCTCATCCACCTCGATGCTGAAGCCCTTCTCCATCACGGTTTTCTTCAGCTCGCCGCGCAGGATCAGCTGGTCGTCGGCGTTGAGCAGGTGATAGGCGTCGCCACCGTCGGCCACCAGGGTCAGCGGTTCGCCCAGGTACTCCTCCGGTACGTCGAGCGAGAACACCTTGATCTGCTCGCCGCCCCAGCCGTAGGCACCCATGCCCAGCCAGGGCGCAGCCAGCGTCTGCCCGGCCTCGGGATGGTAGCGGCGTGCCAGGTAGTCACCGATCAGCGGCAGGCGCTTGGGCTTGGCGATGATGTCCAGCTTCAGCAGCTCGACCGCCTTGCCGAGTACCGCGCGCGATTTCAGCAGTTCGATTTCGGTGGAGGCGATCGACACCGAGTCGGGGCGATTGATCACCTCCGGCGTGCCGTTCAGGCCGTTCTTCTTCTGCTCGATCTGGATCATCGCGCCGGAAACGTAGATCGGCGTGGCGACCACTGCATAGAAGAGCCCGAGCACCGCGAACAGGCCGGTGACGGCGAGGATCATCTTCTTGTGATCGAACAGCAGGCGCAGCAGGCCGGCAACGTCGATGCGGGTGTCCTGGAGCGTTTCCAGGGACGAGCGGGGCATGACACTCATGGACTTCCATCCTCCATTGAGGTGGCGCGGATCAGCGCGCCTGAATCGGGTTCAGCCGCTTGAGCAGGTTGGCGCCGTGGTTGCCGATCAGCAGCAGGAAGGCCTGCACCTTGCGCATGGGCGAGACGGCGGCCATGGACATCCGGCAGACCTGCATCAGGAAGTACTCGTTGAGCTCCTGGCTTCCCACACGCTGGTAGTAGCGCGACAGGCAGTAGTAGGTGTGCAGGGTCATCTGCTGCTGCACGCGATCGGCCTGCATGGAGAAGATCCCACCCTGGTGCACGCGGTAGGCAGCCGGGCGGATTTCCTCGATGAACTTGCCCTTGCCGAAGGCCCCCAGCAGCGACCACCAGCACAGGTCGACCATGCGCGTGGTGCGAAGCTCCTCGGGCATCTCGGTCAGGACGTTGCGGAAACAGGTGGTCAACGTCGAGATCGGCCGCGCCTGCTGCAGCTCCAGACGGCTGGCGTCGCGGCGGTACTTGCCGGTGAGTTGCCGGGGCTTGATCACGCCGTCTTCGTTGTAGGTGTAGGCGTCGTGGTAGGTGATCACGTAGTCCGGGTTCTGCTCCAGGAAGTCGACCTGGATCTGCAGCTTGCGCGGGTCGGTCCAGTAATCGTCGCCCTCGCAGTAGGCGATGTAGCGCCCGCGCGCCTTGCGGAACACCGGCAGGCCGTGGGAGACGCCCTTGGAGTACTGGTTTTCCTTGTGGAAGATCGGCTTGATGATGTGCGGGTAGCGCGCGGCGTAGTCGGCGATCAGCTCACTGGTGCCGTCGTTGGAGGCGTCGTCGTTGACCAGCACTTCGAAGCGGAAGTCGGTGACCTGCTCGAGGAAGCTGTCCAGCGTGCGGCCGATGTAGTTCACCTGGTTGTAGGCCAGGCAGACGATGCTCAGGAGGGGCTTCGGGTCTTCCGGCCAGTTGGAGAGGATCTGCAGCTCGGAGCGGATATCCATGTCTAGACACTCGGCTTTTGGGACGGTTTGAACAGGCGCAGCAAAGCCGGGGCAGAGCCCGCGCCCACGAGGAACAAGGTGATCAGGCCGCACACGGCCAGCGCCGCCAGCAGCCACAGGCGCTCGCCGGAACGGGCCAGCAGCGCGTAGAAGGGCTCGCTGAGCAACAGACCGGCGGCGCTGAGCGCGGCGATCTGCAGCGTGTCGCGCAGCCAGGTGCCGTGCAGGCCGGGGGCGAAGGTGCGGTGCACGATCGCCGGCCAGATCAGGAACGACGCCAGGCGCAGTCCGAACCAGCACATCGCCACGCCCACTACGCCGTAGAGATAGGCGCTGGCGATCACCAGCGGCACCGTCACCAGGGTGGAGATGACGCTGTACCAGACGTGCATGCGCAGCTGACCGTGGGCGTACTGCAGGTAGAACTGGAAGCTGGCCACCGCCAGCAGGCCTGAGCCGAGTACGTACCAGGCCAGGATCGGCCGGCACCAACTGGCGGCCACGGCATCGCCGCTCCAGGCCAGGACCAGGTCATGACCATGAGCGGCGATCACCGCGACCATCGGGAACAGCAGCACACAGACGAAGCGGTTCGCCTTGAGATAGAGCTGCTGCATGTCTTCGTGGCGTTCTTCGGCGACCAGCATGGTCATGCGCGGCAGCAGCGACTGCGCCAGCGGATTGACCAGCGTGAGGATGCCGCCCGAAATCAGCGCCACCAGGGAGAAGTAGCCGTACTGCTGCAGCGGCAGCAGGTTCGACAGCAGGACCTTGTCCAGCTGGGTAAGCACGATCCACAGGCAGGAGGAGAAGGACATGCCCAGGGCGAAGGGCAGCACCGGGCGCACCGTGTCCCAGCAGAAGCGGGTCAGCAGGCGCACGTCCATCCACAGGTAGGCCTTGCCGCCCAGTAGCAGCGCCTCGATCAGCGACACCACGACCTGGAACTGGAAGAACACCAGCGGGTCCTGGCTGACCTGAGCCACCAGCAGCAGGCCGCCGAAGTAGCGCAGGGTGGTGATGAACACGTTCACTGCGTTGATGAAGCCGTGCAGCTCCTGCCCCTGCAGCGCACTGCGGTACAGGGTGGCGTATAGCCGCAGGGCCACCAGCAGGCCCATCAGGCTGATGCACTGCGCCACCAGGTCGGGCGAGAGTTGCTGCACGTTGAGCCACCGCCCGGCGATCCAGGTGCTTGCGCCCCACACCGCCAGGCTGCTGAGGAGGGTCAGCGGCAGCATGATCAGTTCGAAGGAGCGCAGCAGGCGCGCCTGGCCCTGACCTTCACCGTTGACGCCGCGGCCATGGGCGACCTGGCGCACCAGCGCGGGCGACAGGCCGGCATCGAGCAGCAGCAACCAGCTCTGCAACACCGCGAAGAAGCCGATCAGACCGTAGGCCTCGGCCCCGAGGTGGCCGAGGTAGAACGGCTGGATCAGGATGCCGATGACGATGGCGTACGCCTGCCCTGCGTAGTTCAGCAGGGTGTTGCGGACCATCGACAGCGAGCGGGCGGCGCGCATGATCGTCCCCTTACACCGCGACGGCGACGCGGCCGCTTTCCAGCAGCAGCACTTCGATCACCGCGCGCTGGATTTCCTGCGGCAGCCCCGGGTACAGCGGCAGGCAGAGAATGCGCTGGCTCAGCTCGCGGGACAGCACTTGAGGCACCTGCGGAGCGAGGTAATCGAGGGTGTCCAGCGACGGGTAGAAGTACCGCCGCGGATTGACCCCGATCTCGTTCAGCGCGGTGCGCACGCGCAGCACCTGGGCCTCGTCGCGCAGGCCGATGGGGTAGTAGCTGTTATTCAGCCGGGCGTAGCTCTCGGTGGCTTGCAGGTCGTAGTAGCCGCTGAGCGCGGCGGTGTAGCGGGCGGCGATCTCCTCGCGCTGGGCGAGGATGCTGTCGATTTCGTCGAGCACGCACAGGCCCATGGCGGCGGAGAACTCGTTGAGCTTGGCGTTGATCCCCAACCCGACGATCTGGTCGACGCCGGCGATGCCGAAGTTGCACATCAGGCGGATCTGCTTCGCCAGGTCGTCATCGGAGGTGACGATGGCGCCGCCCTCGATGGTGTGGAACAGCTTGGTGGCGTGGAAGCTCAGGGTGGTGGCATCCCCCCAGGCCAGCACCGAGCGGTCGCGGTATCGCGAGCCGAAGGCGTGTGCGCCGTCGTAGATCACTTTCAACTGGTTGCGCTGGGCCACCGCCTGAATCTCCTCCACCGCACAGGGATTACCGAACACGTGGGTGGCGACGATGGCGGTGGTATCCGGCGCAAGGCTGGCTTCGATGCGCGCAGGGTCGAGGTTCCAGGTCCGCGGATCGATGTCGGCGAAGCGCGGACGGATGCTCTCCCACTGCAGCGTGCTGCTGGTGGCAACGAAGCTGAAGGGGGTAGTCACGGCACTGCCGGTCACGCCCAGGGCCCGGTAGGCCACTTGCAGGGCGATGGTGCCGTTGTTGGTGAGAATCACATGGCGAACGCCGAAGTAGTCCTGCAGGCGCTCTTCCAACTCCGTGACGAAGGGGCCGTGGTTGGTGATCCAGCCGGAGGCATAGATCTGTTCCACGTAGGCCTTGAACTTGTCCAGGTTGCCCAGGTAGGTCTTGGTCACATTGATCACGGTCGCATCCCTCTGTTGGATGGAAAGTCCGTTGGCAGTCGAGCCGGCGAACACGCCGCTCAACCCAGCGCCGACAGCGCGAAGGGTGCGTCGTCGATGCGGGATTCCATGGATTGCGCCGCTTGCGGCGCGCGGTTGGCCAGGTGTTCCTGCAGGGCCTCGATGACCCGGCCGCTGGCGTCGTTGTGGAACTGCCAGACGCCGTAGATGCGGCTGTCGAAGGAACGCTCGCTGCCCAGCATCGGGTTGGCCGCAAGACCGGAGCCAAGGCCGAAGCTGTAGAGGCCGGGAATCGGCCGGCCGGTGTGGTCGCGCAGGCAGCCGGCAGCGTCGGAGTCCAGCCCGCCTTTGCTCTCGCGCACCTGCAGCGGCTCACCATTGGCACGGCGTAAAGCCGGCAGGCACGGCTGGTAGCCGATGGCCTGGACGAATACGCCATCGTCGCTGCAGCACTGCTCCAGGCGCTCGCGGACGGCGGGTGAGCGATCCTCCAGGCTCAGCAGCTCGACCTTCACCCGGGTGCCGCTGACCAAGCCGTTGGACAGTACGTCGGTACCAACCTGGTGGGCGCGGTAGCGCAGGCCCCCGGAGCGGTTGACTCGACCGGACACCGGGCAGACGTCCATGCCTTCGTCCACCACGTAGCCGGCCGCGCGCGCTTCTTCGACGCTCTCGAAGAACAGGCGGATCGGCGCGCGGTGCAGCAGGGTAATCTGCTCGAGGCCCAGGCAATCCAGGGCGCAGGCGAGGTTGTCGAGAATCGAGAAAGCGCTGTGGGAGCCGCCGACCACGGTGAAGCGGGTACCCGGAGTCACCCGGTCGCCGAACAGCTCCACCAGCTCCGCGGCGTTCAGGCTCAGCAGCGCGTCGGAGGAGTAGACCGTGGGGCCGTCGTGGGACAGGTGCAGGTCCTGCTCGGCCAGGCTCCAGTTCAGGTACTCGCGGTTCTGCCGGCCGCCCAGGTTCATCACCAGCGAACCTGCGCCAATCTGAGCGGTGTGGGAGCCGCTGCGCAGTGCCAGCTGGAAGCTGCCGTCGTCCAGTGCGGTGATCTTTTCGATACGTGTACCCAGCGCCACTTCGACGCCCAGGTGCTCGGTGACGTAGCGCATGAACAGCGTCGAGGCGTGCGCCAGCAACTCGCCCACCTGGGTGAGCATCGGCGCGCCGTGGGGATCGTTCTGCAGGGCGCGGAAAGCCTGGGAATGCGCCAGGGGCGCAAAGATGGGCAGCAACGCCGGATCGCGCAGGCAGTCGAGGAACACATCCCCCACCGAGTTGGCGGTGATGTGGTAGTCCCCCAACCGGCCACGGCCGACCGCCAGCGCAGCGTCCACCACCAGCAGACCATCACGGGCGAGGCTCGCCAATGCACCGGTCTTGTAGGCGTTGAACAGGAAGCCCATGCCTGCCGGACCGGCGCCGCCGACCACACAGGCATAGTTGGAACGAAGCGATTGCTCGGCCATCAGCCTTGACTCCCAGCGCGGCGGGGCGCGCGGCTCTCGTGAGGCCGGCGCTGTCGGCCGGCAGGGTGGCGGCGTTCGCGCCGGGATTCCGTCACTCGCGGCGCGGCCGCAGGCGCGCGCACCTGTTTCGAGAAGGTCGCGGGGGCTGGTCCGGAAGGGGTGGCGAACACCTGCAGGGCAACTTCAACACGGCATCGAAGTTGCTGTTTCAGAGTTGAAACAATCAGTGCCTGGCGCGGATCAAGTTCAACCGAAAGTTCAGGCCTGTTACACCTTGAACTACGCCTGGAAAGAGGGGCATAACTAACTTTCGAACTAACAAAAGCACTAGGACTAAACTTTTCAATTGCGCCGCGGGGAGGGGCGCAATACTCCTGCCGTTTCACCAGCGAAACACTTTCCGCCCGGGAAGCGTTGCTCTTCCTGCTTGTTTTCACGGCATGGAAAGTGCCGTCGAATTCCATCAATGCAGCGGCCATCGTTACTCACTCCACTCCAGGAGACGCTCTGCACCGGGCCTTTGGTAAAATTCGAAGACAAGGCTACCGCCCGAGTTCGAATGACCCGATTCAAACAACGACAATCAACTGTTCGTCCCTGGAGTGGCCGCTAGTTTTCGCTGGGCAAAGCTACCGCCCTTCGGCCTGTTCCGAAAATCTGGAAAAACAACAGCAAAAAACTATCGCGCTTCCGCAGCCAAGAAGGCCGGCGAAAGTTGTCAGGCAGCGATAGGAAAATGACAGGAAGAAGAACCAGGTGTCGCGGAGGATGGAAAGGGGATTCATCAGTAACCCGATACTGT
>NZ_SWDV01000023.1 GCF_005877905.1 Pseudomonas nicosulfuronedens
ATCTGCATGACTACTGCTTGAAATTCACTGCCTGAAACTACGCTTCAAACCAAGACAACGAGGACGCTGGAGATGCACAAAAACAACAAGCCCGGTAATCATAATAAAAACAAAGCACGCACCTATTTGGGGGGGAGCCTCGGCTCCCCCAGTAGCTTTCGCTACACTCTCCCGCTCTCCTCCCGCAAGCCCCTTTCTTCAGTTTTCTTCATCATCCCACCCCACGATGCTAGAATCGCCGCGGCGCAGACGGCATTCGATTTGCTGCCATTTGTTTCAAGGCAGCGGCAGACACCCGCTATCCTCCAGGAAACGCCGTAATCAGGCGGCTTGCCGAGACCTGCGTATGCCATCCATACACCTATTCCCGATAGTGCACACATGCTGAAAAAGCTGATCCAGTCCATCCGATCCCCACTGCGCCGTCCGCGCGCTGTCCGCACTACTCCGGAAGTCGTTGGCAATCATCAGCACTCGCTGCGGCGGGAACAGTTCAGCAGGAACGCGGTGAACGTCGTGGAGCGCCTGACCAAGGCCGGCTACCAGGCGTACATCGTCGGCGGTGGCGTACGTGACCCGCTGCTGGGCATTCCGCCCAAGGACTTCGACGTGGCCACCAGCGCCACCCCCGAGCAGGTGCGTGCCGAGTTCCGCAACGCGCGGGTGATTGGTCGCCGCTTCAAGCTGGTCCACGTCCATTTCGGTCGTGAAATCATCGAAGTTGCCACCTTCCGCGCGAACCATCCGGTCACCGAAGACGATGACACCAACAATGCCCATGCCTCCCGCAACGAGGCCGGCCGCATCCTGCGTGACAACGTCTATGGCACCCTGGAAGACGACGCCCAGCGTCGCGACTTCACCATCAACGCCCTGTACTTCGACGTCACCGGCGAGCGTATCCTCGACTACGCCCACGGCGTGCGCGACATCCGCAACCGCCTAATCCGCCTGATCGGCGACCCGGAGCAGCGTTACCTCGAAGACCCGGTGCGGATGCTGCGGGCCGTGCGCTTCGCCGCCAAGCTGGACTTCGAGATCGAGAAGCACAGCGCCGCGCCGATTCGCCGCCTGGCGCCGCTGCTCAATGAAATTCCTTCGGCGCGCCTGTTCGACGAGATCCTCAAGCTGTTCCTCAGCGGCAAGGCCGAACGTACCTTCGAACTGCTCAACGAATACGAGCTGTTCGCCCCGCTGTTCCCGGCAAGCGCGAAGGCGCTGAAGGACGACCCCGAATACGCTGGCAAGCTGATGCGCCAGGCCCTGGCCAACACCGACGAGCGCATCCGCCTGGGCAAACCGGTCACCCCGGCCTTCCTGTTCGCCGCGCTGCTCTGGCCGGCCCTGCCCGCCCGCGTGCTGAAACTGCAGGACCGCGGCATGCCGCCGATCCCGGCGATGCAGGAAGCTGCCCACGAGCTGATCCTCGAGCAGTGCCGCCGCACCGCGGTGCCCAAGCGTTTCACCATCCCGATCCGCGAGATCTGGGACATGCAGGAGCGCCTGCCGCGCCGCCAGGGCAAGAAGGCCGATCTGCTGCTGGAAAACCCGCGTTTCCGCGCCGGTTACGACTTCCTGCTGCTGCGCGAGAGCGCTGGCGAGGAAACCGGTGGCCTCGGCGACTGGTGGACCGACTACCAGGAAGCCAGCGACGGCGAGCGCCGCGGCATGATCCGCAACCTGGCCAGCCAGCAGGAAGAAGGCGGTAGCGCCGCACCGCGCAAACGCCGCCGTGGCGGCAGCAACCGTCGTCGCCGCGGCCCACGTACCGAAGGCGCCAGCAGCGAATGAGCGAGCGCGTGTACATCGGGCTCGGCAGCAACCTCGCCGAGCCGCGCCAGCAGCTGGAAGCCGCGCTGAAAGCGCTGTCGCAGATTCCCGCCACCAAGGTGGCGGTGGTCTCGCCGCTCTACGCCAGCGATCCGCTGGGCCCGCCCGACCAGCCGCGCTACGTCAACGCCGTGGCGGCACTGGATACCGACCTGGAGCCGCTCGCCCTGCTGGACGCCCTGCAAACCATCGAGCTGGAGCAGGGGCGCGTACGCAAAGACGAGCGCTGGGGGCCGCGCACCCTCGATCTCGATATCTTGCTGTTCGG
Organism: Pseudomonas nicosulfuronedens; assembly: GCF_005877905.1. Taxonomy (GTDB): domain Bacteria; phylum Pseudomonadota; class Gammaproteobacteria; order Pseudomonadales; family Pseudomonadaceae; genus Pseudomonas; species Pseudomonas nicosulfuronedens. The sequence goes on from NZ_SWDV01000023.1 coordinate 2,099, forward strand.
CGAGCAACTGATCGACGAGCCACGCCTGACCGTGCCGCACTACCACATGCACGCCCGCGCTTTCGTACTCTACCCGCTGGCAGACCTTGCACCGCAACTGCGTTTCCCCGACGGACGCACCCTGCCCGAGCTGCTCACCGCCTGTCCGTTCAGCGGCCTCGAGCGCCTGTCCTGATGCATGCTGCGCCCCAGGCGTGGGGCGCACTGGCAGTAACGCCGTAACAGTCCGGTAACACCTGCAATTGACTTAGCCTTTTTCGATCCGGACTATAGGGCCCCGTTTGCCCCTGCCCGGCGCAGAACCGAGGACACTTTCATGCCTGATGTCACCCTGACCACCCTGCAAGGTCTCAAGCAAAGCGGCGAAAAGATCGCGATGCTGACCTCCTACGATGCCACTTTCGCCCACACCGCCAGTCTGGCCGGTGCCGAAATGCTGCTGATCGGTGACTCCCTGGGTATGGTGCTGCAAGGTCACGACAGCACGCTGCCAGTGACCGTAGAGGACATGGCCTACCATACTGCCGCCGTGAAACGCGGTAACAAGGGCGCGCTGATCGTCACCGACCTGCCGTTCGAATCCGGCACCTCGCTGGACCAGCTGCTGCGTGACTCGGTGAAGGTCATGCAGGCCGGCGCCCACATGGTCAAGCTCGAAGGCGGCGCCTGGCTCGCCGAGCCGATCATCCGTCTGGCCCAGATGGGTATCCCGGTGTGCGCGCACCTGGGCCTGACCCCGCAGGCCGTCAACCTGTTCGGCGGCTTCAAGGTCCAGGGCCGCCAGGAAAACCAGGCGCGCCAGCTGCGTGCCGACGCCATCGCTCTGGAGCAGGCCGGTGCCGCCGTGCTGTTGCTGGAATGCGTGCCGTCCGCCCTGGCGAAGGAAATCACCGAAGCCGTGAAGATCCCGGTCATCGGCATTGGCGCAGGCGCAGGCACCGACGGCCAGGTCCTGGTGATGCACGACATGCTCGGCCTGTCGTTGTCCGGACGTTCGCCGAAGTTCGTGAAGAACTTCCTCGAAGGCCAGCCCGACATCCAGTCCGCTTTCGCCGCCTACGTGAAGGCCGTGAAGGACGGCACCTTCCCCGGCCCGGAGCACGGTTTCGCCTGATGAATACAGTCAAGACAGTCCGCGAGCTGCGCGCCGCCGTGGCGCGCGCCCGTAGCGAAGGCAAGCGCATCGCGCTGGTGCCGACCATGGGCAACTTGCACGCCGGCCACGCCGCGCTGGTGACCAAGGCCAGCCAGCGCGCCGACTTCGTGGTGGCGAGCATCTTCGTCAACCCGCTGCAATTCGGCCCCAGCGAAGACCTGGACAAGTACCCGCGCACCCTGGCGGCGGACCAGGAGAAGCTGCTCAATGCCGGCTGTCACCTGCTGTTCGCCCCCACCGTCGAGGAAATGTACCCCGACGGCATGGACGGCCAGACCAGACTGCATGTCACCGGCGTCTCCGAAGGGCTGTGCGGCGGCAGCCGTCCGGGCCACTTCGACGGCGTCGCCACCGTGGTCTGCAAGCTGTTCAACATGGTCCAGCCCGATATGGCGCTGTTCGGCGAGAAGGACTTCCAGCAGCTGGCGGTCATTCGCAAGCTGGTGCGCGACCTGAACCTGCCGATCCAGATCTTCGGCGAAGCTACCGTGCGCGCCGAGGACGGCCTGGCCCTGTCGTCGCGCAACGGCTACCTCACCGAGGAGCAGCGCGCGCTCGCGCCAGTCCTGCAACGGACGCTGAAACAACTGGCCGAGCGTATCCGCCAGGGCGAGCGTGACTTCCCCGCGCTGCTGTCCGAGGGCTGCCAGCAGATCGAAGCGGCCGGCCTGCGCATCGATTACCTCGAGGCCCGTGAGTCCGCCGGCCTGCGCCCGGCCACGGCGCAGGACCATCAGTTGGTGATCCTGGTCGCCGCCTTCCTGGGCACCACCCGGCTGATCGACAACCTCGCCTTCCACATCGACTGATTCCTCGCCCGACACCCGAATATTCGCCTCGAAGCCGCGCCAGTCGCGGCCTTGAGCGGCTTCGGGTGCTCGGGCATACTCGCCCCGCTCTCCTCGACCAGAAGAAAAACAGGAGCCACGTCATGCAGAGCATCATGCTCAAAGCCAAACTGCACCGCGCCGAAGTCACCCACGCGGTGCTCGACTACGAAGGCTCCTGCGCCATCGACGGCGAATGGCTCGATCTCGCCGGCATCCGCGAGTACGAACAGATCCAGATCTACAACGTCGACAATGGCGAGCGCTTCACCACCTACGCGATCCGTGGCGAGGAAGGTTCGAGGATGATTTCCGTCAACGGCGCCGCTGCCCACAAGGCCAAGGTGGGTGACCGGGTGATCATCTGCGCGTACGCTCAGTTCAGCGACGCCGAGCTGGAAGGCTACCAGCCACGCATGCTGTACATGGCGCCTGGCAACGAACTCAGCCACACCAGCAACGCCATCCCGGTGCAGCTCGCCTGAATCACTGGGAAGACTTGGAACCCCTTGGTCTTCCCAGGTTTCAAAGCCTCGATCAAACACGCACGTCTTACCCGAAGGTATGTCATGGAACACCACCTTACTCCGCTGGATGCCACCAAACTGGCGAGCTGGCAGGCGCTGGCCACCCACCGCCAGGATCTCCAGAACTTCACCATGCGCGAGGCATTCGCCGAGGACCCGGAGCGCTTCAAGCGCTTCTCCATGAGCGCCTGCGGTCTATTCCTGGATTTCTCGAAGAACCTGCTGCGCCAAGACACCCTGGACCTGCTGGTGAAGCTTGCGGAAGAGGCGAAGCTGGGCGAAGCCATTCAGGCAATGTTCCGCGGTGAGGTGATCAACGCTTCCGAGCGCCGCCCGGTTCTGCACACCGCGCTGCGTCGCCCCATCGGCGACAAGGTGATGGTCGATGGTGTCGACGTAATGCCCGACGTGCACCGCGTGCTGCACCAGATGACCGAACTGGTCGCTGCCGTGCACAACGGCCTGTGGCGTGGTTACACCGAAAAGCCGATCACCGATGTGGTGAACATCGGCATCGGTGGCTCCTTCCTCGGCCCGCAGCTGGTCTCCGAGGCGCTGCTGCCCTTCGCCCAGAAAGGCGTACGTTGCCACTATCTGGCGAACATCGACGGCAGCGAATTCCGCGAGATGACCGCCAAGCTCAACGCCGAGACCACGCTGTTCATCGTCTCGTCGAAATCCTTCGGTACCCTGGAAACCCTGAAGAACGCCCAGGCCGCCCGCGCCTGGTACCTGGCCCAGGGTGGCAGCGAGGCGGAGCTGTACCGTCACTTCATCGCCGTCTCCAGCAACAAGGAGGCTGCGGCGGCCTTCGGCATCCGCCCGGAAAACGTCTTCCCGATGTGGGACTGGGTCGGCGGTCGCTACTCGCTGTGGTCGGCCATCGGCCTGCCGATCGCCATGTCGGTGGGTATCAACAACTTCAAGGAGCTGCTGTCCGGCGCCTACAGCATGGACCAGCATTTCCTGACCGCGCCGTTCGAGAAGAACATCCCGGTGCTGCTGGGCCTGCTGGGCGTGTGGTACGGCGACTTCTGGGGCGCGCGCAGCCACGCGATCCTGCCCTACGACTACTACCTGCGGAATATCACCGACCACCTGCAGCAGCTGGACATGGAGTCCAACGGCAAGAGCGTACGCCAGGACGGCAGCCCGGTGTCCGCCGGCACCGGCCCGGTAATCTGGGGCGGCGTAGGCTGCAACGGCCAGCATGCGTACCACCAGCTGCTGCACCAGGGCACCCACCTGATCCCGGCGGACTTCATCGTCCCCGTGTCCAGCTATAACCCGGTGGCCGACCACCATCAGTGGCTGTACGCCAACTGCCTGTCGCAGAGCCAGGCCCTGATGGTCGGCAAGAGCCGCGCCGAGGCTGAGGCCGAACTGCGCGCCAAGGGTGTGGACGAAGCCGAAGTACAACGCCTGGCGCCGCACAAGGTGATCCCGGGCAACCGCCCGAGCAATACCCTGGTGCTGGAACGCATCAGCGCCCGCCGCCTGGGCGCGCTGATCGCCATGTACGAGCACAAGGTCTACGTGCAGAGCATCCTCTGGGGCATCAACGCCTTCGACCAGTGGGGTGTGGAACTGGGCAAGGAGCTGGGCAAGGCCGTCTACGGCCGCCTGGTCGGCAGCGAGGAAAGCGCCGCCGAAGATGGCTCCACCCAGGGCCTGATCGATTTCTTCCGCGGCCGTCACCGCGGCTGATAGGCAGTGGCCGGGTGCGCGCCAGCGCATCCGGCCATGCTCGCTCCCCTCGCAGCCCCCCCCTTCCCGTCTCCCGCACCGCACCTCGAACCGACGCTCAGCAACGGGTGGGACCTCATCCACCGGAACGTTCGCCCCTACCGATGCGTCGAAACTGCATGGACAACCCTTGAACCCGCCAGGCCTTGGATGCACCCTTGAGGGCATCTCGGCTCAACAACAACAAGGATTCCCCATGTACGAGATCAGCCTTCACCCCGTGCCGGAGGCCGTACGCAAGCGTGCCTACCTCGACAACGACGCCTACCAGCGCCTCTACCAGCAGTCGGTAGCCGACCCGGAAGCCTTCTGGGGCGAGCAGGCCACGGCCTTCCTCGACTGGTTCAAGCCCTGGCATTCGGTGCACCACGGCGATCTGGCAAAGGGCCAGGCAACCTGGTTCAAGGGCGGTCAGCTCAACGTCACCTACAACTGCATCGACCGCCACCTGGAACAACGCGGCGAGCAGGTCGCGATCATCTGGGAAGGCGACAACCCGGCCGAATCCGCCAACATCACCTACCGCAAGCTGCACAGCCATGTCTGCCGCCTGGCCAACGTGCTCAAGAGCCGCGGAGTGGAGAAAGGCGACCGGGTCTGCATCTACATGCCGATGATCCCCGAGGCCGCCTACGCCATGCTGGCCTGTGCGCGGATCGGCGCAATCCACTCGGTGGTGTTTGGCGGCTTCTCGCCGGACGCACTGCGCGACCGCATCAACGATGCCGACTGCCGTACCGTGATCACTGCTGACGAAGGCGTGCGCGGCGGCAAGTACATCCCACTGAAAAAGAACGTGGAAAAGGCCCTGGCCGACTGCCCGAACGTCTCCACCGTGGTGGTGGTCGAGCGCACCCAGGGCGAGATCCCGTGGGTCGAGGGCCGTGACATCTGGTACCACGAGGCGCTACGCGAAGTCAGCGAGGACTGCGCACCCGAGCCGATGGAGTCCGAGGACCCGCTGTTCATCCTGTACACCTCCGGCTCCACCGGCAAACCCAAGGGCGTACTGCATACCACCGGCGGCTACCTGCTGGGCGCGGCAATGACCCACAAGTACGTGTTCGACTATCACGACGGCGACATCTACTGGTGCACTGCGGACGTCGGCTGGGTCACGGGGCACAGCTATATCGTCTACGGTCCGCTGGCCAATGGCGCCACTACCCTGATGTTCGAGGGCGTGCCGAACTACCCCGACGCCTCGCGTTTCTGGCAGGTGATCGACAAGCACCAGGTGAACATCTTCTACACCGCGCCGACTGCGATCCGAGCCCTGATGCGCGAAGGCGAAGCCCCGGTGCAGAAGACCGATCGCAGCAGCCTGCGCCTGCTTGGCTCGGTAGGCGAGCCGATCAACCCGGAAGCCTGGGAGTGGTATTACAACGTGGTGGGCGAGAAGCGCTGCCCCATCGTCGACACCTGGTGGCAGACCGAGACCGGCAGCATCCTGATCACCCCGCTGCCCGGCGCCACCGACCTCAAGCCCGGCTCCGCCACCCGCCCCTTCTTCGGCGTGCAACCGGTGCTGCTGGACGAGCAGGGAAAGGAAATCGACGGTCCCGGCTCCGGCGTGCTGGCCGTGAAAGCCAGCTGGCCGAGCCAGATCCGCAGCGTCTATGGCGATCACCAACGGATGATCGACACCTACTTCAAACCCTATCCCGGCTACTACTTCACCGGCGATGGCGCGCGCCGCGACGAGGATGGCTACTACTGGATCACCGGCCGCGTGGACGACGTGATCAACGTCTCCGGCCACCGTATCGGCACCGCTGAGGTGGAGAGTGCGCTGGTCCTGCACGACTCGGTCGCCGAGGCCGCCGTGGTCGGCTATCCGCACGACCTCAAGGGCCAGGGCATCTACGCCTTCGTCACCCCCATGAACGGCATCGAGCCCAGCGACGCGCTCAAGCAGGAGCTGCTGGCGCTGGTGAGCAAGGAGATCGGCAGCTTCGCCAAGCCGGAAATGCTGCAGTGGGCGCCGGGCCTGCCCAAGACCCGCTCGGGCAAGATCATGCGACGCATCCTGCGCAAGATCGCCTGCAACGAGCTGGAAAACCTCGGCGACACCTCGACTCTGGCCGACCCCAGCGTGGTTCAGGGGCTGATCGACAACCGCCTCAATCGTTGATGTGCGCTACAGGCCAAGGGCGCAAAGATGCTAGGTTTACAGAACAGACCTGTCGTCCTTGCCCCGAGGCCTGTCCGCCGCAATGGAAACCGTCCGCCGTCACATCGAAAGCCAGGTACTCAGCCTGACCGGCCTCGCCCTGGGCGGGGTCGACTTCGAATCGCCCAAGGGTGACCCCGGCCTGTTCGGGCCGGACTCCATCAGTTGGAAAGTCCATGGCGACTTCAGCTCGATGCTCATCGGCGGCATCAGCGCCCTGCTCCTGCAAATGCTGCACCCGGCCGCGCTGGGTGGCGTCTGGGACCACTCCAACTTCCGCGCCGACATGCTCGGCCGTCTGCGCCGCACCGGGCAGTTCATATCCGCCACCACCTATGGCTCGCGCGGCGACGCCGAGAAGTTGATCGAGCGAGTGCGCCGCATTCATGACAACGTCCACGGCACCCTGCCCGACGGCACGACCTACGCGGCCAGCGACCCGGACCTACTGACCTGGGTGCACGTCGCCGAAGTCAGCTGCTTCCTCGCCTCGCACCTGCGCTACCTGAACCCGGACCTTTCCGGCGAAGAGCAGGACCGTTACTACAACGAGATAGCCCTCATCGCCGAGAGACTCGGCGCGAGGGAAGTACCCCGCTCGCGCGCCGAGGTAGCGGCCTATCTGCAACGCATGCGCCCACGACTGCGCTATGACGAGCGCACCCGCGAGGTAGTCAACGTACTGTTCAACGCCCCCGCACCCAGCTTCCTCGCCAAACCCTTCGGCCTGCTGATGATGCGCGCCGGTATCGACCTGCTGCCGGACTGGGCGACGGATCAGCTCGGCCTGAGCCTGGGCAGCCTGCAACGGCAGCTGATCCGCTCCAGCGTGAAGCGCAGCGTGCCCCTTCTGCGCTGGGCCGTGCGTAATGGATCGCTCCATCGAGCGCGCCGCCGCATGGGGCTGCCACCCCTGCGCTGAAACGTGACTACCCGGTTCGGAGGGTGGTGAGCCAGCAGCGAGCGTGCAACCATGACCGTTCGCTGCGGCCCCGCCGCTCCCGACAGAGGATTCGAGTCATGCAAGAAGTCGTCATCGTCGCTGCCACCCGTACCGCCATCGGCAGCTTTCAGGGTTCGCTTTCCGCACTGCCGGCCCATGAGCTGGGCGCCGCGGTAATTCGCACCCTGCTGCAACAGACCGGACTGGACCCGGCCCGGGTCGACGAGGTGATCCTCGGCCAGACCCTGACCGCCGGTGCCGGCCAGAACCCGGCGCGCCAGGCCTCGATCGCCGCCGGCCTGCCCAACAGCGTGCCGGCGATGACGGTCAACAAGGTCTGCGGCTCCGGTCTCAAGGCACTGCACCTGGCAACCCAAGCGATTCGATGCGGCGATGCCGACGTCGTCATCGCCGGTGGCCAGGAAAGCATGAGCCTCGCCCCCTACGTCATGCCCGGTGCCCGCACCGGCCTGCGCATGGGCCACGCCAAACTGATCGACAGCATGATCCAGGACGGCCTGTGGGACGCCTTCAACGACTACCACATGGGCATCACCGCCGAGAACCTGGTAGAGAAATACGGCATAAGCCGCGAGGAGCAGGACGCCTTCGCCGCCGAATCGCAGCGCAAGGCGAGCGCGGCCATCGAAGCAGGCCGCTTCAAGGCTGAAATCACCGTCATCGAGATTCCCCAGCGCAAGGGCGAACCACTGCGCTTCGACACCGACGAGCAGCCGCGCGCCGGCACCACCGCCGAGTCCCTGGCCAAGCTCAAACCGGCATTCAAGAAGGACGGCAGCGTTACCGCCGGCAACGCGTCGACCCTCAATGACGGCGCCGCCGCCGTGCTGTTGATGAGCGCCACCAAGGCCGCCGAACTGGGCCTGCCGGTACTGGCCCGTATCGCCGCTTACGCGAACGCAGGTGTCGATCCGGCCATCATGGGCATCGGTCCGGTCTCAGCCACCCGCCGCTGCCTTGAAAAGGCCGGCTGGCAGCTCGCCGACCTGGACCTGATCGAAGCCAACGAGGCGTTCGCCGCTCAGGCACTGTCCGTGGGCAAGGAACTGGGCTGGGATGCCGCAAAGGTGAATGTGAACGGCGGCGCCATTGCCCTCGGCCATCCCATCGGCGCATCGGGCTGCCGCGTGCTTGTCACCCTGCTGCACGAGATGCTCCGCCGCGACGCAAAAAAAGGCCTCGCGACGCTCTGCATCGGCGGCGGGCAAGGCGTGGCGCTGGCTCTGGAGCGGTAACAACCGCTGGCTTGCTGCGCAGAATTCACTCTGCGCAGCAAGTCTCCGCGCACGCTGGCAGGGCAACTCCCTCCCAACTTGATTCCCCGCATGCTTTCAGTCCTACGCATAGGAATATTCCGTAGGTGCTTGAACAACTGGTCTATCTTCAAGATCAATGCGCGCAATTATTCGGACTCAGGGAGTCAGTTATGAAGAAGCGTGTGGTGCTGATCGAGGACCACCCCGCAATGCGTTTGGCGATCCGCTCGTTGCTGGAGCAGGATCCGCAGTTCGAAGTCGCCCGTGAAGCAGCCGATGGCCATGGCGGACTGGATGCCGTACGCAAGGAACGCCCCGATCTGGTAATACTCGACCTCAACCTGCCCGGGATGGACGGTCTCGACCTGCTCGCGCGTATCCATATCTTCGACGAGAACATTCGCCTGCTGGTGCTGAGTTCGCAGGATGAACGCCTGTACTCGAGCAAGGTCGAAGCAGCGGGTGCGCATGGATTCGTCAGCAAGAACAAGGACACCAGTGCCATTCTCAACGCAGCGCGCATGCTGGTTTCGGGCTATCGCTGCTTCCCGGAAAAGGCCCTGAGCATCGACAAGAACACCGATCCGGTGGCCAGCCTCACGCCACGGGAGCTGGTCGTGTTGCGCAGCCTGGTGAGAGGCATGAGTAACAAGGACATCGCCGAGGAGTTGTTCCTCAGCCAGAAGACCGTCAGCACCTACAAGACGCGGATTCTTGAGAAGCTGAACCTGGAAAGCCTCGTAGACCTGGTCGAATTCGCCCGCACCCATCGCCTGAATGACTGACTGACATCACTGAAAACCGCGTCCGAAGGCGACTATCGAATCGAAGAATCACAGCCGTGCCATACTCCTGTGGCACGTCACGACGGAAACGACTCTCGCCATGCCCAAAGGATTGAAACGCGCCATCGGCGCGGTAGTGCTGTTGGTCCTCTTCTATTGCCTGCTGGGTTTTCTCATCCTGCCCGGCGTTGGCCTGCGGATAGCCAACCAGCAACTTGCTCACTACTCGACTGTTCCAGCGCGCCTGGAGCGTATCGAATTCAACCCGTTCAGCCTCGAGCTCACCCTCTGGGGCCTGCATCTGGGTGACGATGGGCAGGAACCGGTGCGCTTCCGTCGCCTCTACGCCAACCTCGAACTCGACAGCCTGTGGAAACGCAGGCTGCACCTCGCCGACGTCGAACTGGACGCACCTCACACCGAACTGTTGTTCGCCGAGAACGGCACGCTGAACCTGAGCAAGCTCTTCAAGCTGCCGCCCAGTGAGCCAGCCCCTGCCCAGGAAGAGCCCAGCGATCCCTTCCCGCTGCGCATCGACCGCATCCGCCTGGCCGAAGGCAGCCTGCACTTCCTCGACCGGCGCCCCAGCGAGCCGGTGGAGTTCGTCTTCGACCCGATGGGATTCGAGCTGCACAACCTCAGCACCCTGCCGGAGGACGGCGCGGAAATGACGCTGGTCGCCACCGGCCCCCACGGTGGCAAGCTCGACTGGAAAGGCGACCTGAGCATCGTGCCCTTCACCTCCAAGGGCAGCTTCACCCTCGACGGCGTGCCGCTGAAGGCCTGGTGGCCCTACGTGCGGGACAACGCACCGCTGAACTTGAACAACGGCATCCTCAGCGTGGCCTCCGACTACCACCTTGACCTCTCGAAAGGAACGCAACTCCTGCTGGACAAGGCTGCCATCAAACTGCGCGATCTTGACCTCAGTTCCCCCGAAGGCAAACCACTGGCCAAGCTCGCCACCCTGGATGTGGCCGAAACGACCCTGGACCTCGTCAAGCAGGAAGTGGTGGTCGGACAGATTCGCAGCCAGGGCCTGGAGGCCTGGGCAGCTCGCGAGAAGGACGGCCAGCTGGACTGGCAGAAACTCTTCGCCACCTTCAAACCCTACAAGCGCCCCGAGGAGCCCACGCCGCAGGCGCAGGCCGCTCCCGAAGCCGCCCCCGCAACAGTGGCGACTGCGCAGCCCGAGAAGGAACAGCAGGCCTCGAACGAGCAACCGGAAGCCAAGCCCAGCGCTCCTGCCAAGGCGGCCCAAACCGAGCCATCCAAACCGGCAGTTCCATCCACACCGGAGGCCAATCCGGAAGCCAAGGTCGCCGAGGCCGACAAGCCTGCGCAGACGGCCGAGGAGAGCAAACCGGCCGAGCCGCCGAAGCCATGGCATGTCGTTTTGCGCGACACCCAACTGCGCGGCTACAAAGCACACCTGGCTGATCGCGTCCCAGGCAAGCCGGTAAACCTTGAAGTCGGCCCGCTGGACCTGGACCTGCAGAATCTCGACAGCGGCCTGACCTCGCCACTGCAGCTCAAGCTCAAGACCGGCCTCGGCCCGCGCGGGCAGGTCGAAGCCAGCGGCCAGGTCATCCCCAACCCGGTCAGCGCCAGACTGAAGGTTTCGACCCGCGATATCGACCTGCGCGTCGCGCAGGCCTACATCGATCCGTTCATTCGCCTGGAACTGCGCAGCGGCCTGCTGTCCAGCGACCTGGACGTCGACCTCAAGGGCACCGACCCGCTGGCCTTCAGCGTCAACGGCAGCGCCCAGGTCACCCAGCTGCACACGCTCGATACCCTCAAGAGCCGCGACTTCGTCAAATGGACCAAACTGACCCTCGATGGCCTGGCGTACAAGCATGGCGACAGCCTGGTGATCCAGACTGTCTCGCTGGAAGAGCCCTATGCGCGCTTCATCATCAACGAGGACCGCAGCACCAACGTCAGCGAGCTCATCATTCCACAACCCGAATCCGCATCGTCTTCGGCGAACAAAGGCAATGGTTCAGGCAGCAATAGCAAGCCGCTAGGCATCCGTATCGGTGGCGTGAAGATCAACAACGGTTCGGCCAACTTCGCCGACCTGACCCTGCGCCCGGACTTCGCCACCGCCATCCAGCAGCTGGGCGGCGAGATCGGCACCATCGACAACCGCAATCCTGCCCCGGCCTCGGTGGACGTGAAGGGCAAGGTCGACAAGTACGCGCCGGTCACCATCAAGGGCAGCCTCAACCCGTTCTCGCCGCTGGAAAAGCTGGATATCGCCACCAGCTTCAAACGCGTCGAGCTGACCACCCTGACGCCGTACTCCGGCAAGTTCGCCGGCTACCGCATCCGCAAGGGTAGGCTGAATCTGGACCTGCATTACCAGATCACCCAGGGCAAGCTCAAAGCTGACAACAAGGTGCTGGTCGAACACCTGCAGCTGGGCGAGAAGGTGGACAGTCCCGACGCCGTTGACCTGCCGGTGAAGCTGGCGATCGCCCTGCTCAAGGACGCCAACGGCAACATCGACATCCAGCTGCCGGTGGAAGGCGATCTGAACAACCCGCAGTTCAGCGTCATGCCTATCGTCTGGCAGACCCTGCGCAACCTGGTGGTGCGCGCGGTGCAGGCGCCGTTCAACTTCATCGCCGGCCTGGCCAGCGGCGGTGGCGGGCCGGACCTGAGCAACGTGGCGTTTGCCGCCGGCTCCAGCGAACTGGACGCCAGCGCCCAGGGCAATCTCGACAAGTTGGCCGCGGCCCTCAAGCAGCGCCCGGCCCTGAAACTGGAGGTCGAAGGTGTCGCCGCTGCTGCCAGCGATGGTCCGCTATTGGCCGACAAGCGTCTGCAGCAGGAATACCAGAAGAACTACTACAGCATGTTACAGCGCCGCGGCGACAAGGTGCCCAGCGATGCCAGCCAACTCGAGGTCCCCGAGGACCTGCAGCCGATCCTGCTCGAAGGTGTCTACCGCGCACGCCTGAAGAAACAACCCCCAGCGGAATGGCAACAACTGAGCAAGGACGAGCGCTCGGCGAAGATGCGCCAGGCCGTGTTGGACTCCTGGAGCGACAGCCAGTTGCTGCTGCGCAAGCTCGGTCAGGAGCGCGCAACGCAGATCAAGGACTACCTGGTCGCCAAGGGTGGCCTGGGTGACGACCGCATCTACCTCATCGACGTCAGCTTCGGCGAAGCGGAGAATGGTGGAAGTGTGGCCACCCAGCTGCACCTGGATAGCGAATAAGGAGTCGTTCGATGAAAGCCCTGACCTGGATGTCCTGCGCCCTGCTGCTTTGCGCGGCGGGCGCCCAGGCGGAAAGCATGCGCTGCGGCAGTTCCCTGATCAACGCCGGCGACCGCGCCTGGGAAGTCGAGCAGAAGTGCGGCGCGCCGGATCACCGCGATGAAGTCGGCTATACCCTCGGCGGCTACGACCGGCGCGAGTATCGGGTCGAAGAGTGGGTCTACGGCCCGCGCAATGGCACCAGCTACATCCTCACCTTCGAAGCCAACAAGCTCAAAAGCATCGAGTTCAAACGCAATTGAAGACGCCTCTCGTACTGCGCCTGGCGGTCCTGCTGCTGCCCCTCGCCCTCACCGCCATTGATGCACAGGCCGCCAGCCTGCGCTGCAGCAGCAAGCTGATCAGCACCGGCGATGTCACCAGCGATGTGCTCAGCCGCTGTGGCGAACCCGTCAGCCGTTCCTTCCTGGGCTACAAGCAAGTACCTGGCCCGCGCTATGGCGAGTCCATGGAGGTGGCCGTGGAGGAATGGATCTACGGGCCCTGGAGCGGCATGCTGTATTTCGTCCGCTTCGAGGGCAACCGCCTGAGCGACATCCAGAGCAAGCGCAGCGGCAACTGACAGGCGTACTGGCGAGATGCTAGTCTCGCCGCCACTCACGCACTCACGCCATTCGGGCCAAGGACCGGTCGCCATGGTTATCGTCCCCGCCGAGCACCCGCTGGACTGGAAGAAACCTCCCGTCATCACGCTGCTGCTGATCATCCTCAACGTCCTGATCTACTTCGGCTACCAGGGTGGCGATAGCACCCGGCGTGAAGAAGCCGTGCGCATCTACCTCGAACAGGATCTGCTCAGCCATGAGCGGCCGTTGTTCAGCGCCTCGCTGGAGCGCCGCGACCAGCTGGAAGCCGATCAGCAGCGCGCCCTCGAAGCCCTTCCCCGTCAGACGTTGGCCTGGTTGGTACTCTCGGACCTGGAGTTCGGCCATGAGCTGCGCGCCCTGCCCTCCTTCCAGCAGGACGCCGCCTGGCAGGCCTCGCGCCTCAAGGCGGAAACGGCGCGCGACCAGACCAGCAGCCTGCGCTTCGGCTTCATCCCCGAGCGCTTCACCGTCCAGGGCCTGTTCGGCTCGATGTTCCTCCACGGCAGCTTCTGGCACCTGGCCGGCAACATGGTGTTCCTGTTCATCTTCGGCTTCGCCCTCGAGGCGGCACTGGGCCGGGCCCTTTATCTGGGCCTCTACCTGTTCAGCGGCCTGTGTTCCGGCCTGCTGTGGTGGGCGCTCGATCCTTCATGGGTGCCAGGCATTGGTGCCTCGGGCGCGATTTCCGGCCTGATGGGCATGTACATCGGCGTCTATGGCCTGCAGCGCATCCAGTTCTTCTACTGGCTCGGGCCCCTGATGGGCTATCTCAAGGCCCCGGCGCTGTGGATCCTGCCGCTGTGGCTGGGCAAGGAACTGTTCGGGCTGGTCCGTGCCGCCGACCACGTGAACTACTACGCGCACATCGGCGGATTGATCTCCGGCTTTCTCGCCGTCTGGCTGCCGCGCAAGCTGGGGCGAATGCCGGTTGACGAGGCGTACCTGAGCAAAGAGGACCCGGAAGCTCCCTTCAAACGCGCCCTGGCGTCGCTGGACGATCAGATCGGCCGCTTCGCCCTCGACCAGGCGGCCGCACGCGGCCCGGAGCTGCTACGGCAGTTTCCCGGCCAGCCGGTACTGGTCGAACGCCTGTACGGCGTAGCCAAGGGGAGGCAGGACCGCGCCCTGATGAGTGAAACCCTCAAGCAGTTGTTCGCCCTGCCGCCTTCCGCCGCAGCCGATGCGCTACTGCGCCGCCTCGCCGAGGAAAGTGCGGCCAGCGACGCGGGTCTGCTGGCCCACCCGGCGATTCAACTGCACCTGTTGCGGAAACTGCTCCAGCGCAATGAGTCCGCCCAGGCACTGAACAGCTGGCGTCGCCTGTCGCGCTCCGGCCAACTGCCTGAACCGCTGCCCGGCCTGACCCTGCAACTGGCCAAGCAGATGGGCCAGAAAGGCGACTTGCAGGCTGTGCGCGAGCTGTCACGCTTCCTCCGCCAGCATTACCCGGATGCCGATACAACCCGACAACTGACGATCTACCAGCAGCATCTCGCGCCCTGATCCGCCCATGAAAAAGCCCCGTCGGCGAACCGGCGGGGCTTGGGTCATCCCTGTGTCTGGGCGCTACAGACGGCGGCTGAAGTCGCGGACTTCGTCTTCCGCTTTTTCGCGGGTCCAGCCGTAGCGTTCCTGCAGTTTGCCGACCAGGTATTCGGCGTGTCCATCCGCCGCCTGCAGGTCATCGTCGGTGAGCTTGCCCCACTTTTCCTTGAGCGAGCCAGAAAGCTGCTTCCACTTGCCTTTGATGATGTCGTTGTTCATCGCGATTCTCCTCGAAGGGTCAGTTGGGGTAAGCGAGGGTGAGCGCGCGCCCTTACTCGACCGACTTCAGTCCGTCAGCGGACACGGCAGTCACGCCTTTGATGCCTTTGGTGGTCTGGATGGCCAGTTCCTTCTCGGCATCGGTTTTCACGTTACCGGACAGGGAAACCACACCTTTGTTGGTTTCGACCTTGATGTTGGTACCGCTGATGTCCTTGTTGGCGATCAGGCTGGATTTGACCTTGCTGGTGATCCAGGTATCGGAAACCGCCTCTTCAGTTTTCTGGACGGTGTCATTGGCGGCCAGAGTCGTCGGCTGGGCGAACACCGCGTTGGCGAACGAGAAGCTCAGGGCGGTAGCAGTGGCAGCGGCAAGGGCCAGTTTGTTGAAACGTTTCATGGCGGTTTCTCCTGAATTATTGGAAAACTGCGGCCCGTTCCTGGCAGCAGTTGCACAAGGACTATCGCAAGGCCTGTGCCAGCTTTTTAAATTCAGTAAAAACCTTATAAATCAATAGATTACAAAAAACACAAAGCAACCATTCGCTTGCAGTTTGCAAAGCCTGCCGTTGCGCTCCATGCAGGATGCACGATCAGCCGCTGGCACTCTTGCCCAGCTTCGCCAGCACGGCCTCCAGCTGCACCACCTCGCCCATCTGCTCGAACGCCGGATAGCGTTGGCGAATGAAGGCCAGCAACTGCTGCGCAGGTTCCACCTGGCCCAGCTCCTCGGAGAATGCCCGTGCCGCCATCAGATAGGCGCGAGGAATACCCGGGTAGTCAGGGAAGCGCTTGTGCAGGTTACGCAGCAAGCTCAGCCCCTCGCGGGCCTTGTGCCGTTCGATCAGGACTTCAGCAATGCGCTCGCAAATGCTTGGGTCCTCCGGCAGGTAATCTGCCTGCAGCTGCCGGGCATTGAGGAAGGCACTGGCGGCTAGCTGCGGATTGAGCCGGCCGGCCAGGCTCAGATAGTGGGGCAGATGGTTCAGGCACTCGGCGCGCTCGTTCAAGGCGAAGAGCAACTGGTGATAACGCTCGTTCAGCTTGAGGTCCTGGCGACCTTCGCGCAGAGCGGCGACCAGAATCTCCAGGGCGGCACCGGTCTGCCCCTCCTTGACCCGCACCTCAGCCTCGGCCAGCGCCTTGCGACGGTGCCATTCCGGCGCAGCAAAGCCGGCGGGAGTGTCCTCCCCGGCGGAAACGTAGCCCAGTTCGCCCTGATACTGGAACACGGCATAGCCCATCATGGCGCACATCACCACGGCGAAATACCCCGTCAGCCCCGCCACCACCGGGACCATCACCACTCGCGGCAGCCCGTTGGAGAGCAGCCAGCCGACATAGGTGGGCGACTGCCAGAGAATGAACAGAAACACGCAGAGAATCAGGTAGCGCCAACCCATGGCTGCGATCACCTGCCCCACTTCACTGGGACTGAGCGCGGCGCCCAGGCTCTTGTCCAGGGATAGCCGGATGATGCTTGCCGGCAGCACCAGCATGATGGTGATGTTGGCGACCCAATAGACGGCCTCGCTGTGGAAGTCGGCCGCCAGCCATAGCAGCACCAGGGCGATCAGGAACACCGCCAGCTGCTGGAAGAAGGTCCGCAGGCTATCGGCACTGAAGGCTTCGAGCAGGCCCGGAGCGTCCTGGCCGCCAAAGCTCGCGGCTTCGATCACGCTGTGCAGGTACTTGGTCGCCACACTGAGCAACGCAACCCAGAGCACGATCATGGCCGGCATGAACACGCAGGCCAGTGCCAGCAGGGCGCAGAAGGCCAGCGGTCCGGCCTGGAAGCCGTAAGCGAAGAATTTCGGCAGGCGCTCCCAGAAGGGTTGCGCTGTATTGGCCGCGCCAAGGAAACGCAGGTGTCCGCGGCACAGGGGGCACGCCGGCGCATACTCCGGAGCATCGGCATTGAGGGGAATGCAGCAGTCGCCGTAATGACGCTCGCAGGGCTGGCAATGCCAGGTCGCGGGCTGGGCACTGTGGTAGTGACAGTAACGCTTGTCCATCTCGGGGCATCCTTGGAGCGAGATCGGCGAATAGCGCATTTTCAAGGCAAAAAAAGAGGGCCCGCAAGGGGCCCTCTTTCATTTCACCGATCGCTTACACGCCAGAGGCTTCAGCAGCGGCGACGTCCTTGATGGACAGCTTGATGCGACCACGGTTGTCCACGTCGAGAACCAGGACTTTGACTTCCTGGCCTTCCTGCAGAACGTCGGTGACCTTGTCGATGCGCTTGTCGCTGATCTGCGAGATGTGCACCAGACCATCCTTGCCCGGCAGGATGTTGACGAAGGCACCGAAGTCCACGATGCGCTCGACCTTGCCGACGTAGATCTTGCCGATTTCGGCTTCCGCGGTGATACCCAGGACGCGCTGCTTGGCGGCCTCGGCAGCTTCCTTGGTTTCGCCGTAGATCTTCACGCTGCCATCGTCCTCGATGTCGATCGAGGCCTTGGTCTCTTCGCAGATGCTGCGAATGGTGGCGCCGCCCTTGCCGATGACGTCACGGATCTTGTCGGTGTCGATCTTCATCTGGATCATGGTCGGAGCGTTTTCCGACAGCTCGGCGCGCGGAGCGGCGATGATCTGGTTCATCTGGCCGAGGATATTCAGGCGAGCTTCCAGGGCCTGGCCCAGGGCGATCTCCATGATCTCTTCGGTGATACCGTTGATCTTGATGTCCATCTGCAGGGCGGTAACGCCCTTGTCGGTACCGGCGACCTTGAAGTCCATATCACCCAGGTGGTCTTCGTCACCCAGGATGTCGGTCAGGATGGCGAACTTGTCACCTTCCTTCACCAGGCCCATGGCGATACCGGCAACCGGCGCCTTGACCGGAACACCGGCGTCCATCAGCGCCAGGGAAGCACCGCAAACGGAAGCCATGGAGCTGGAACCGTTGGACTCGGTGATCTCGGAAACAACGCGAATGGTGTAGGGGAACTCGTCCTGGGTCGGCAGCATGGCAGCAACGCTGCGGCGTGCCAGACGGCCGTGGCCGATTTCACGACGACCAGCGCTGCCCATGCGGCCACACTCGCCTACCGAGAACGGCGGGAAGTTGTAGTGCAGCATGAAGGGGTCTTTGCGCTCGCCTTCGAGGGTATCGAGCAGCTGGGCGTCACGGGCGGTGCCAAGGGTGGCAACGACCAGAGCCTGGGTTTCGCCGCGGGTGAACAGCGCCGAACCGTGGGTCTTGCCCAGTACGCCGACTTCGATACGCAGCGGGCGAACGGTGCGGGTGTCGCGGCCATCGATACGCGGTTTGCCGTTGACGATGTTTTCGCGAACGGTGCGGTATTCCAGCAGGCCGAAGACTTCTTTGACTTCACCTGCGGAGAACTGGCCTTCGCCTTCACCGGCGAACTTGGCGACGATCTGCTCGCGCAGGGCGTCCAGGGCCGCGTAACGGTCCTGCTTGACGGTAACGGTGTAAGCCTCAGAGATGGCAGCACCGAATTCGGCCTTGATGGTGTTGACCAGGGCGGTGTTTTCGACCGGAGCGGACCAGTTCCAGGTCGGCTTGCCGGCTTCGGTTGCCAGTTCGGCAACGGCACGGATGACAGCCTGGAATTCTTCGTGGGCGAACAGAACGGCACCCAGCATCTGGTCTTCGGTCAGCTCGTCGGCTTCGGATTCAACCATCAGCACGGCGTCGGAGGTACCGGCCACGACCATGTCGAGGCTGGAGCTCTGCTGCTGCTCATAGGTCGGGTTGAGGATGTAGCCGATTTCCGGGTGGAAACCAACGCGGGCAGCGCCGATCGGGCCGGCGAACGGGATGCCGGAGATCGCCAGGGCGGCGGAGGTGCCGATCATGGCAGCGATGTCCGGATCGGACTTCTTGTTGGTGGAAACGACGGTGCAGACAACCTGCACTTCGTTCATGAAGCCTTCCGGGAACAGCGGGCGAATCGGACGGTCGATCAGGCGCGAGGTCAGGGTTTCCTTCTCGGAAGGACGGCCTTCACGCTTGAAGAAACCACCGGGGATACGGCCAGCTGCGTAAGTCTTCTCCTGGTAGTGCACGGAGAGCGGGAAGAAGCTCTTGCTCGGGTCGGCCTGCTTGGCGCCGACGACGGTGCAGAGCACGGTGACGTCGTCCATGGTGACCAGGACGGCACCGGTGGCCTGGCGGGCAATGCGGCCAGTCTCGAGGGTTACGGTCGACTGACCGAACTGGAATTTCTTGGTTACCGGGTTCACGGTTCTTCTACCTTCTCTTTAGTTGCCTTGGGGGAAATTGTGGAAATGCCGGGAGTCGGACCCGATTTCATTCCCTGTAAAAGCGAGAAAGCCGGGAGCCAGAGCCGATGAGCGGTTTACACCGCCCATCGACCCCGGACTCCCAGCTTCCCACTTCAGGCTTGCCGTCTTAGCGACGCAGGCCCAGGCGACCGATCAGGGCGCTGTAACGAGAGGTGTCCTTGCTCTTCAGGTAGTCCAGCAGCTTACGACGCTGGTTAACCATACGGATCAGGCCACGACGGGAGTGGTGGTCTTTGCCGTTGGCCTTGAAGTGGTCCTGCAGCTTGTTGATGTTGGCGGACAGCAGTGCAACCTGCACTTCCGGGGAACCGGTGTCGCCCTCAGCTTGCTTGTACTCGTTAACGATCTGGGCTTTTTCTTGGACGCTCAGTGCCATGATGGGGCTTCCTCTGAGGTAACAGGCCAGGGACTTCTCCCTGTGTTCATAGTAAGAGGAGTGACCGTGCCTGCTGACAGCCACCCTCGGTTTCGGCCTTAAGACCGAATCAGTCGACGCGGCGCCAGGCGCCCGTCTTCGACTACTTCACCGATGCCGATGAAGCGGCCTTCATGATCCTGCACCCGCAGCATGCCGAACTTCGGCATATCCGGGGCGCGTACCGGCTGACCATGCAGCCAGTAGTAGGCGCTGTGCTCGGACAACTGCAGCAGCGGCCAGTGTTCCAGGCCGGCATCCACCGGCAGCAGGAAGCGGTCGAGGGCTTCGTTGCCACCCTCGGCATGGACTTTCTCGAGCTCCTCCAGCGTCACCGACTGGTTCAGCTGGAACGGTCCGGCCTGTGTCCGGCGCAAGGCGGCGACATGTGCGCCACACCCGAGTTCGCGGCCGAGGTCTTCGACCAGGGTGCGAATGTAGGTGCCCTTGCTGCAGGAAACCGCCAGGGTCGCACAGGGCGACTCGAACGCGAGCATTTCCAGGCGCGCAATAGTAACAGAACGCGCCTCGCGCTCCACTACCTCTCCCGCACGAGCCAGCTTGTACAACGGCTGGCCATCCTTCTTCAGCGCCGAGTACATCGGCGGCACCTGCTCTATATCGCCGCGGAAGCGCGGCAGCAGGGCCTCGATGGCCTCCCGACCAACGGTCACCTCGCGTTGCTCAACCACCTCGCCCTCGGCATCGCCGGTGGTGGTGGTGACGCCCAGCTGGGCCACCGTCTCGTAGGCCTTGTCGGCATCGAGCAGGTACTGGGAGAACTTGGTCGCCTCGCCGAAGCACAGCGGCAGCACGCCGGTGGCCAACGGGTCGAGGCTGCCGGTGTGGCCAGCCTTCTCGGCGTTGAGCAGCCAGCGCACCTTCTGCAGGGCCTGGTTGGAGCTCATGCCGCGCGGCTTGTCGAGAATCAGCACGCCGTTGACCGCACGGCGAATGCGTTTCACCTGGGCCACGCGTTACTCCTCGGAATCGCCGCCGCGACGATCGGCAGCCACTGCGCGCTCGATCAGCGCCGACAGCTCGGCACCACGGCGGATGCTGGCGTCGTAGCTGAAGTGCAGTTGCGGCACGGTGCGCAGTTTCATCGCCTTGCCCAACTGCATGCGCAGGAAACCGGCGGCATCGTTGAGGATGCTGGTGTTCTGCTTCACCACTTCGGCGTTGTCGTCCTGGCCCATCACGGTGACGTACACCTTGGCATGGGACAGGTCGCGGGCCACGTCGACGCCGGTGATGGTCACCAGACCGAGACGCGGGTCCTTGATTTCACGCTGGATCAGCAGCGCCAGTTCGCGCTGCATCTGGTCGCCGATACGCTGGGTACGGCTGTACTCTTTGGCCATTTTTCTAACCTGCTTACCCGAGCCGAGAGGCTCCGGGTCTGAAAGCGGCAAACGCCCGGGACAGCTGGAAAGCCGGCCCGGGCGCTGCGTTCACGCTCGAATACCCTTACAGAGTACGAGCGACTTCGACCTTCTCGAACACTTCGATCTTGTCGCCGACGCGGACGTCGTTGTAGCTCTTCACGCCGATACCGCACTCCATGCCGGCACGTACTTCCGAGACGTCATCCTTGAAGCGACGCAGGGATTCCAGCTCGCCTTCGAAGATAACCACGTCGTCGCGCAGTACACGGATCGGACGATTGCGGTGCACCAGACCCTCGGTGACCATGCAGCCGGCGACCGCGCCGAACTTCGGCGAACGGAACACGTCGCGCACTTCGGCGATGCCCAGGATGTTCTCGCGAACATCGCTGCCGAGCATGCCGGTCAGGGCTTTCTTGACGTCTTCGATGATGTCGTAGATCACGTTGTAGTAACGCATGTCGAGGCCTTCGGACTCGACGATCTTGCGCGCACCGGCGTCAGCACGGACGTTGAAGCCGAACAGCACCGCGTTGGAGGCCAGCGCCAGGTTGGCATCGGACTCGGTGATACCACCGACGCCGCCACCGACCACGCGAACCTGCACTTCGTCGTTGCCCAGGCCGCTGAGCGAGCCCTGCAGGGCCTCCAGCGAACCACGGACATCGGACTTGAGCACGATGTTGAGGGTCTTCTTCTCTTCCTGGCCCATGTTCTCGAAGATGTTTTCCAGCTTGCCGGCGTGGGCACGAGCCAGTTTCACTTCGCGGAACTTGCCTTGACGGAACAGAGCGACTTCGCGGGCCTTCTTCTCGTCGGCAACCACGGTCATCTCGTCACCGGCATCCGGAGTGCCATCCAGGCCGAGGATCTCGACCGGAATGGACGGACCGGCTTCCTTGATCGGCTTGCCGTTCTCGTCGAGCATCGCACGGACGCGGCCGTAGTTGACGCCGACCAGAACCATGTCGCCCTGACGCAGGGTGCCGTCCTGGACCAGCACGGTGGCTACCGGGCCGCGGCCCTTGTCCAGACGGGACTCGACCACCACGCCACGGCCAGGGGCCGACGGAGTGGCTTTGAGTTCGAGCACTTCAGCCTGCAGCAGTACGGCTTCGAGCAGCTCGTCGACGCCGGTACCCAGCTTGGCGGAGACGTGAACGTACGGAGCATCGCCGCCCCACTCTTCCGGAATCACGTCCAGAGCGGCCAGGCCGTTCTTGATGTTGTCCGGGTTGGCGTCGGGCTTGTCGATCTTGTTCACCGCAACCACGATCGGCACACCAGCCGCTTTCGCGTGCTGTACGGCTTCCTGGGTCTGCGGCATCACGCCGTCGTCCGCTGCCACCACGAGGATGACGATGTCAGTCGCCTGGGCACCACGGGCACGCATCGCGGTGAACGCGGCGTGGCCAGGGGTGTCGAGGAAGGTGACCATGCCGCGGTCGGTTTCCACGTGGTAGGCGCCGATGTGCTGGGTGATGCCGCCAGCTTCGCCAGCTGCCACCTTCGCACGACGGATGTAGTCGAGCAGCGAGGTCTTGCCGTGGTCGACGTGGCCCATCACGGTTACGACCGGCGCGCGGGATACCGCCTCGCCTTCGAACTTCAGCGATTCGGCCAGTTGCTCTTCCAGGGCGTTCTCGCTGACCAGCTTGACCTTGTGGCCGAGCTCTTCGGCGATCAGTTGGGCGGTCTCCTGGTCGAGTACCTGGTTGATGGTCACCGGGGTGCCCATCTTGAACATGAACTTGACGACCTCAGCGCCCTTCACCGACATCTGGGCAGCGAGATCGCCCACGGTGATGGTTTCGCCGATATTCACTTCACGCACAATCGGTCCTGTCGGGCTCTGGAACCCGTGCTGGTTACGCTTCTTCAGCTTGCCCTTGCCACGGCCACCGCCGCGACGGCCAAAGCTGTCGTCGTCGTCGCCACCGCTGCGCACAACGCGCGGCGCAGTGGTCTTTTCCTTTTCCTTGATCGACGGGCGATGCTGGGCATGCTTGCGATCACGGCGCTCGTCCTCGTCGTCGCGCTTCGGCGCGCGGCGCACTTCGTCCTTCTTGCGGTCGTCCGCAGCAGGAGTGGCAGCGGCCGGAGCAGCAGGAGCGGCAGCCGGAGCTGCGGCGCGCGGCGCATCGGCAGCAGCCGGAGCGGCAGCAGCCGGTGCAACATCAGTGGCTTGGCGAGCGGCGTCCGCCTGACGACGGGCCTCTTCCGCGGCGGCGCGCTGACGGGCCTCTTCCTCGGCCTTCACACGTACGGCTTCTTCAGCGGCACGCTGTTCTTCCAGCTCGCGCTGGCGCTCGGCCTCAAGCTCTTCAGGATCACGCTTGACGTAGGTCTTCTTCTTGCGAACCTCGACGCTGACGGTCTTGCTGCCAGCGACCCTGATGGTCGAGGTGGTCTTGCGTTGCAGGGTGATCTTGCGCGGTTCATCCGCGCGATCGCCGTGGCTGCCTTTCAAGTGGGCCAGCAGCGCTTGTTTCTCGCTATCGGTCACTACCTGCTCGGCGTTGTTGTGCGGCAGACCCGCTTCGCGCATCTGCTGCAGCAGGCGCTCTACCGGCGTATCGACCGTCTTGGCCAGTTCTTTCACCGTGACTTGCGTCATGCACTTCTCTCCTCAGGCCGCGAATGCTTACTCGAACCAATGGGCCCGGGCGGCCATGATCAACTTGCCGGCACGCTCTTCGTCCATGCCGTCGATGTCGAGCAGATCGTCAATAGATTGCTCGGCAAGATCTTCACGGGTGGTTACGCCACGCAGCGCCAGGTCCACGGCCAGCTCTTTGGTCATACCATCGAGGCTGAGCAGGTCTTCGGCAGGTTGTGCGTCGGCGAGTTTCTCTTCAGTGGCGATGGCTTTGGTCAGCAGGCGGTCCTTGGCACGCGAGCGCAGCTCGTTGACGATGTCTTCGTCGAAGCCGTCGATGCTGAGCATCTCTTCCATCGGTACGTAGGCGATCTCTTCCAGGGTGGTGAAACCTTCTTCAACCAGGACCTGGGCGAGTTCTTCATCGACATCCAGCTCGTCGACGAAGCGCTGCAGGATGTCGCCAGTTTCAGCCTGCTGTTTGGCCTGGATATCGGCCTCGGTCATCACGTTCAGGGTCCAGCCGGTGAGCTGGCTGGCCAGACGGACGTTCTGGCCACTGCGGCCGATGGCCTGTGCCAGGTTGTCCTCGGCGACGGCGATATCCATGGTGTGGGTATCTTCGTCGACGATGATCGCCGCCACTTCGGCCGGGGCCATGGCGTTGATCACGAACTGCGCGGGGTTGTCGTCCCAGAGGACGATGTCCACACGCTCGCCGCCCAGCTCGCCGGAGACGGCCTGGACGCGGGAACCACGCATACCGATGCAGGCACCCTGCGGATCGATACGTTTGTCCTTGGAGCGAACGGCGATCTTGGCGCGCGAACCCGGATCACGGGCAGCGGCCATCACGTCGATCAGTTGCTCGGCGATTTCCGGTACTTCGATGCGGAACAGCTCGATCAGCATTTCCGGCGCGGTACGCGACAGGATCAGCTGAGGACCACGGTTCTCGCTGCGGATTTCCTTCAGCAGGGCACGCACACGGGTGCCGACGCGGAAGGTTTCACGCGGGATGATCTGGTCGCGGGCCAGCAGCGCTTCAGCGTTGTTGCCCAGATCGACGATCACGTTGTCGCGGGTAACCTTCTTGACGGTGCCGGAGATGATCTCGTTGACCTTCTCGCGGTAGGCATCGACCACCTGGGCGCGCTCGGCTTCGCGAACTTTCTGCACGATGACCTGCTTGGCGGTCTGTGCGGCGATGCGGCCGAACTCGATGGATTCGATCTTTTCTTCGATGACCTCGCCGGCTTTCATGCCGGGGTGCTCTTCCTGCACGTCTTCGACGGTCAGTTCCGAGGCAGGATTGGAATAATCCTCATCCTCGACGATGGTCCAGCGACGGAAGGTTTCGTAGTTGCCGTTGGCGCGGTTGATTTCCACACGCAGGTCAACCTCGTCCTCGAAACGCTTTTTGGTCGCGGTTGCCAGGGCCAGCTCCAGCGCTTCGAAAATCACGCCAGGCGGTACACCCTTCTCGTTGGATACCGACTCAACAACCAGCAGTACTTCTTTGCTCATCGTACGCCTCGCCTTTCAATCCATTGGAATCCGCGCTCTCGCGGCTCACTCAAATCGGGGAATGATGTTGGCCTTGTCGATCGAGTCGACCGGCAGCAGGTATTCATGGTCATCCACCAGGACCACCACATCCTGCTCCTCCACACCACGGAGAATGCCCTGGAAATTGCGGCGCCGCTCAAAGGGCGTGCGCAGCTTGATCTTCACCTGCTCGCCGACATAGAGCGCGAACTGTTCAAGGGTGAAGAGCGGCCGATCCATACCCGGCGACGACACCTCGAGGGTGTACTCACCGCTGATCGGATCCTCTACGTCGAGAATGCCACTGATCTGACGACTGACAATTTCACAATCATCGACCAGGATGCCTTCCTGACGATCGATATAAACCCGGAGCAGGGAATGACGACCTTGGGAAATGAACTCCAGGCCCCAGCACTCATAGCCGAGCGCCTCTACTACAGGGGCCAACAAGGCCTGCAACTGTTCTAGCTTGCTCGACACCTGATCGCCTCGCGTATGCTGTAGAAACAAAAAATGGGCGAAACGCCCATCCCTTAAGGACCGCCCTGACCTGGCGGCACGGACTGTCCAGCTAGCAAAAAGCCCCTGAAAAGGGGCTCTGCCAAACTGGTTGCGGGAGCAGGATTTGAACCTACGACCTTCGGGTTATGAGCCCGACGAGCTACCAGACTGCTCCATCCCGCGTCAAAGCTGGTGCGAAATTATACGGTTGAGCCCCTTGAAGGTCAACCGAAACTCCGAAACGACAAGGCCCGCACTGCGGGCCTTTTCGTATATGGTACCGAGGAGGGGACTCGAACCCCTACAGCCTATGGCCACTACCACCTCAAGGTAGCGTGTCTACCAATTCCACCACCTCGGCAAAAACTCTTGCCTGCTTACTTCTGCTCAGGAGCTGCCGGAACGTCGCCGTTACCGCCTGCAGGGGCTTGAGGCTGCCCTTGCGCGCCCGGCACATCACTTGCTGCCGGAGCTTGTTCCTGCTTCTGCTCCATCACTGCCGGATCAGGTAGCCCAGCGTGACGAATCATATCAGCTTTTTCTTTAGCAAAATACGCTAAACCCAAGCTGGTAATAAAAAAAACTGCAGCCAGTACAGCGGTGAAGCGACTCAGGAAGGTAGCAGAACCCTGGCTACCAAAAACCGTACCCGAAGCGCCTGCACCAAACGACGCACCAGCGTCGGCACCCTTGCCTTGCTGAAGCAGGACCAGCACAACCAGACCCAGCGCCATCAGCAGGTGAATCACGATTACAACTGTTTCCAGCATCTTCAGTTTCCTGCGGCGCGACAGATCGCACCGAACTCATCTGCATTCAGGGAAGCTCCACCAATGAGCCCCCCATCGATATCCGGCATGCCGAAAAGCTCGACAGCGTTGGCAGCCTTGACACTGCCGCCGTACAGGAGACGAAGGCCGCGGGCCACCTCTGCGTTTTCCGCCGAGATCTGCGCGCGAATCGCCGCATGCACTTCCTGGGCTTGCTCGGGCGAGGCAGTCAGCCCCGTCCCAATCGCCCACACCGGCTCGTAAGCCACAACGGCGCGGGTAAACGCCCCGACACCGAGATCTTCGATCACCGAGCCCAACTGGCGCCCGACAACCTCAAGAGTCTTGCCCGCCTCACGCTGCTCGCGGGTTTCACCCACGCACAGGATCGGAGTCAGGCCACACGATTGAACCGCCGCAAACTTGCGACTGATCACTCCATCGCTCTCACCCAGGATCAAGCGGCGCTCGGAGTGACCAACCAGCACCAGGGAGCAGTTCGCATCCGCCAGCTGGCTGGCTGCGATCTCGCCCGTCAAGGCACCCTGCATCGGCTCAACCGCGCAATTTTGCGCACCGACGGCAACCGCCTTTCCATCCAGGCCTTGTACAACCTGGTTGATGTACAGACAGGGCGGAAAAACCGCCACATCGACACCCGTGGGAAGAGCCAGTTGACGCAGGCCTTTGATCAGCTCCGTGACGCTGGAGCGGGTACCGTGCATTTTCCAATTACCGGCCACCAAGGGTCGACGCATGCTGTACCTCGCTGAGCAAAGTGGGCGCAGATATTACTCGACGCTTTGGGAACTGACAAGAGAAATCAAGCACATACCTCTGTAACGACTTTTGCCAGCTGTTCGGCGTAGGCACGAACACGAGCTTCCTCGTCACCCTCGACCATCACCCGAACCAGCGGCTCGGTTCCGGACTTGCGCAGCAGAACGCGGCCACGCCCAGCCATTTCCTCGGTCACCTTGGCGCAGGCTTCCTTCACTGCCGGATGCTCCAGCGGGTCGACGCCACCGCCAGCGAAGCGCACGTTGATCAGCACCTGTGGGCACTTGCGAATACCCATGCGCGCTTCGGCCAGGTTCTGGCCGCGGGTTTTGAGCGCCATCAGCACCTGCAATGCCGCAATGATCGCATCCCCTGTCGTGGTGTGCTGGTAGCAGACCACATGACCGGAATTTTCACCGCCCAACTGCCAGTTGCGCGACTGCAACTCGGACATCACATAGCGATCCCCTACCTTGGCACGAGCGAAGGGAATATGGAGATCTTGCAGGGCCAGCTCGAGCCCGAGGTTGCTCATCAGCGTCCCGACCACACCACCATGCAGCTTGCCGCGATCCAGCATGTCTCGGGCAATGAGGTAGAGAATCTCGTCGCCATCGACGATGGTGCCGGTGTGATCAACCATCATCACCCGGTCGCCGTCGCCGTCGAAGGCGATACCGATGTCGGCATGCTCGGCCAGCACCGCCTCCTGCAGCGCCCCCATGTGAGTGGAGCCACAATTGTGGTTGATGTTCAGGCCATTGGGCTCAGCACCGATGACGAACACCTCGGCACCCAGCTCACGGAAGACATTGGGGGCAATCTTGTAGGTCGCACCATGGGCGCAATCCAGCGCGATGCGCAGCCCGGCGAAGCTGGTGTTAGAGGGCACGCTGCTCTTGCAGAACTCGATGTAGCGGCCTGCAGCGTCGTTGATGCGCGAGACCTTGCCCAGACGAGCGGACTCGACCACGGTCATCGGCGCATCCAGGAGCTCCTCGATGATCAACTCGACTTCATCGGGCAGCTTGGTGCCCTGCCCGGAGAAGAACTTGATGCCGTTGTCGTCGTGCGGATTGTGCGAAGCACTGATGACGATGCCAGCTTCGGCATGGAAAGTACGAGTCAGATAGGCGATACCGGGAGTGGGCATTGGGCCCAGCAACATCACGTCGGCCCCGGCGGCAGACAAACCAGCTTCCAGTGCGGATTCGAACATGTAACCGGAAATTCGGGTGTCCTTGCCCACCAGCACGCGACATTTGCCCTGCTGGCGGAAGGCCATACCCACGGCCCAACCCAACTTGAGCACGAAGTCCGGCGTGATCGGCGGAGTGCCTACGCGACCGCGAATTCCATCGGTGCCAAAATACTTCCTGCTCATGCGGGCATCCCCTCTTCCATTGCACTTTCTACTGCGTGAATCATTCGAACCACATCCACGGTCTCGGCGACATCGTGGACACGGATGATGCTGGCTCCCTTGGTCACTGCCAGGGCAGCCAACGCAAGGCTGCCATACAGGCGATCCCCTACTTCGCGCCCCAGCGCCCGACCAATCATGCTCTTACGGGAGACACCGACCAGGAGCGGATGCCCCATATCCAGCAACGCTTCCATCTGACGGAACAGGTTGAGGTTGTGGTTCTGGGTCTTGGCAAAACCGAAGCCAGGATCGATCACGATTCGTCCCCTGGCAATGCCCACGGATTCGCACGCCGAGACACGACTTTCAAGGAAACCACGGACTTCCTCAAGGATGTCCGGATAACGCGGATCGTCCTGCATGTCTCCGGGCTCGCCGCGCATATGCATGAGGCAGACTGGCAACCCAGAGTCAGCAGCAGCGTCCAGAGCGCCATCACGCTGCAAGGAACGCACATCGTTGATCAGTCCAGCTCCCAGACGCGCGGTCTCGCGCATCACCGCCGGGGTGGAGGTATCGACGGAGATCACCACATCCAGCTCGCGAGCGATGGCTTCGACCACCGGTGCGACACGTTCCAACTCCTCAGTGGGTGAAACCACGCGCGCACCCGGACGGGTCGACTCACCACCGATATCGATCAGCGTAGCGCCGGCCGTGACCATCTCCGCCGCGTGACGCAACGCAGCATCGTGCCGGTTGAAGCGCCCGCCATCGGAGAAGGAGTCAGGGGTGACGTTGAGGATGCCCATGACGTGCGGGCGGCTTAAATCAAGAACCCGGTTGCCGCAAGGCAACCGGGTCGGGTGGTACAACGAACTCATTCAGTACTCTCAGTGTTCGCCGGCGGGCCCGCCAATCGGATTTTCCTGGCGACCTTCGTCGCGCGGCGAGGCGGCGTTGCCGGAAGAGCCGGAGTTGCCACCCTGCCAGTCACGCGGCTCCCGGGGAGTGCGACCAGCCATGATGTCGTCGATCTGATCAGCATCGATGGTTTCGTACTTCATCAGTGCGTCGGCCATCATGTCGAGCTTGTCGCGATTTTCTTCCAGCAGGCGCTTGGCGGTGCCATAGCAGTCGTCAATGATGCGGCGCACTTCCTGGTCGATCAGCTTGGCCGTCTCACCCGAGATATTCGAGTGCTGGCCGCCAGCGCTACGGCCGAGGAAGACCTCGCCCTCCTCTTCCGCGTACATCAGCGGACCGAGCTTCTCGGACAGACCCCACTTGGTCACCATATTCCGCGCCAACTGGGTGGCACGCATGATGTCGTTGGAGGCGCCGGTGGTCACTCCTTCGAAGCCCAGGGTCATCTCTTCGGCGATACGGCCACCGAACAGCGAGCAGATCTGGCTCTCCAGGGCGCGCTTGGACAGGCTGTAACGGTCTTCTTCCGGCAGGAACATGGTCACACCCAAGGCACGACCGCGCGGAATGATGGAAACCTTGTAGACCGGGTCGTGCTCCGGAACCAGACGACCGACGATAGCGTGGCCGGCTTCGTGGAACGCGGTGTTCTTCTTCTCCTTCTCGGACATGACCATGGTCTTGCGCTCGGCGCCCATCATGATCTTGTCCTTGGCCAGTTCGAACTCACGCATGTCGACGATGCGCTTGTTGGAACGGGCGGCGAACAGCGAGGCCTCGTTCACCAGGTTGGCCAGGTCGGCACCGGAGAAGCCCGGGGTGCCGCGCGCAATCACGGCCGGATCGACGTTGTCGCCCAGCGGGACTTTGCGCATGTGCACTTTCAGGATCTGTTCGCGGCCACGAATATCCGGCAGGCCGACCACCACCTGGCGGTCGAAGCGACCCGGACGCAGCAGCGCAGGGTCGAGCACGTCCGGACGGTTGGTCGCGGCGATGACGATGATGCCGTCATTCATCTCGAAGCCGTCCATCTCCACCAGCAACTGGTTGAGGGTCTGCTCGCGCTCGTCGTGACCGCCACCCAGGCCGGCGCCACGATGGCGGCCGACGGCGTCGATCTCGTCGATGAAGATGATGCAGGGTGCGTGCTTCTTGGCCTGGTCGAACATGTCGCGAACGCGCGAGGCGCCCACGCCGACGAACATTTCCACGAAGTCCGAACCGGAAATGGTGAAGAACGGCACCTTGGCTTCGCCGGCAATCGCCTTGGCGAGCAGGGTCTTACCGGTACCGGGCGGGCCAACCATCAGCACGCCGCGCGGGATACGACCACCCAGGCGCTGGAACTTGCCCGGATCGCGGAGGAATTCCACCAGTTCGCTGACTTCTTCCTTGGCCTCGTCGCAACCGGCAACGTCGGCGAAGGTGGTCTTCACTTGATCTTCCGACAGCAGGCGCGCCTTGCTCTTGCCGAAGCTCATCGGTCCACCGCGCCCACCGCCGCCACCCTGCATCTGGCGCATGAAGAACATGAAGACCGCGATGATCACCAGGATCGGGAAGCTCGCTACCAGCAACTGGGTCCAGATGCTCTGCTGCTCGGGCTGCTTGCCTTCAACAACGACGTTGTTGTTGACCAGGTCACCGATCAGGCCGTTGTCCTGGATCGCCGGGCGGATGGTCTTGAAAGTGTCACCATCCTGGCGCTTGCCGGTGATGACATAGCCGTCGACGGTCACGCGCTCGACCTTGCCGTCCTTCACCTGCTGGATGAAGTCGGAATAGTTGAGCGTCTGCGGCTCGCTCGGGCTGGAGAAGTTGTTCATCACGGTGACGAGTACCGCCGCGATGATCAGCCACAGAATCAGGTTCTTTGCCATGTCGTTCAATTGACTACCCTCTGAAGCCGGCTCCGCCCTGGAAACCGCTTCTCACGACGGCCAGACTCCTTCCGGCCAAAATTACTACACAACGCCCGCCGCCAGGCAGACGCCGTCTGTAACCCTTTATGAACCCCGGCTTTCACCGGTACAAGCAAAACCTGCAAGGCATAGACCAGTAGCCTGCCCAATCATTCCAGTCTAGGCGCCGCGAAAGCCTCGTGCGAGCAGATACTGCTCCCGCGAACGGTCGCGGGACGACAGCGGTTTGCGCATCTGCACCTTCTCGAAGTTCTCGCGAACCATCTTGTGGTAAGCGTCGAAACCCTCACCCTGGAAAATCTTGATCAGGAAATCGCCACCCGGACGCAGCACACGGGTGCACAGGTCCAGGGCCAACTCGCAGAGGAACATCGCACGGGGCATGTCCACGGCGGGCAGTCCACTCATATTGGGGGCCATATCGGAAATCACAAGGTCTACCGGATTTTCTCCGATGGCCTCGAGCAACTGGGCGAAGACCTCGTCCTCGGTGAAGTCACCCTGGATGAAGGTGACATCCGGGATGCTGTCCATCGGCAGGATGTCCGACGCGATCAGGGTGCCCTTGTCGCCGATCACCCGGCTGGTGACCTGCGACCAACCGCCAGGGGCCGCACCGAGGTCTACCACGGTCATGCCCGGGCGCAGGATGCGATCCTTCTCCTGGATTTCCAGCAGTTTGTAGCTGGCGCGCGAGCGGTAGCCGTCGCGCTGTGCCATCTTCACGTAAGGATCGTCGAAATGTTCTTTCAGCCAGCGATGGCTAGTCTTGGAACGGGCCACGTATTACCTCGTCTGAGCGGCATCCCGGTCGTACCGAAACTCGGGTAGAATATCCGCCTTTTTTCCCAGGGGTCAGATTATGGCGCTCTCTCAGGAGCAGAAAAAGCAGTTCAAATCTATCGGGCATCACCTGAAACCCGTATTGACCGTTGCAGAAAACGGTCTCTCGGAAGGTGTAATGGCCGAGCTTGAGCGTGCGCTCAACGATCATGAACTGATCAAGGTGCAGTTCCGCATCACCGAACGCGACGACCGTCGCGCGCTGATCGACGAACTTTGCCAGAACGGCAGCTGCGAACTGGTTCAGTCCATCGGCAAGATGGCGCTGATCTATCGTCGCAACCCCAAGCCGAACAAGAACCTGTCGAACATCAGCCGCTTCAGCGGTCTCTGACAGTCAAGACCGGCAACGCGGAGCCGGCAAGGCTCCGCCGCGTCAGTTCCGTTCGTCCCGCCCAGGCGCCGGCTGCAGCACCAGCAGCAACCCGCACAGCGCCACCACCAGGTAATTGAACAGTAGCCAGCGCTGAGCATCCGGCGCTACCTGGCGCACCACAAGATAGGCTGCCGCCATCACCAGCACCGTCAGCAACAACTGCCCCCGCGTTTCTCGGGTAAAGGCAGCGAACCCGCGCGCCTGCCAGAGCACCAGAGCCTGGAGCAGCACGCAGAAACCGGCGAAACCCACAAGCAATGGCTTCAGCGCGTCGGCGACGGCCTCCACCAGCAGAGGTGCCAGGCCGATCTTGCCCAGCGCCGGCAACACCACGAACTGAAGCAGCCAGAGGCCGCCGACCCAGAATGTCTGGGCCAGCAGCCAACTGATGGTGCCTGCGTTCAGGGATTGCCGATCAGGCGTGGCGGACTTCAACGATCTCGTACTCGACGTCACCACCCGGAGTCTTGACCAGAACGGCGTCGCCTTCGGTCTTGCCGATCAGCGCACGGGCGATCGGCGAGTTGACCGAGATCTTGCTGTTCTTGATGTCCGCCTCGTCGTCGCCGACGATCTGGTAGGTCACCGTCTCGTCGGTCTCGACGTTGGCGATATCGACGGTGGTGCCGAAGATCACCTTGCCGCTGTGCGGAATGGTGGTCACGTCGATGATCTGCGCGTTGGACAGCTTGGCCTCGATGTCGCGGATGCGAGCCTCGGACATGCCCTGCTGTTCACGAGCCGCGTGATACTCGGCGTTTTCCTTGAGGTCGCCCAGCTCACGCGCTTCGGCGATGGCCTGGGTGATCTGCGGGCGCAGAACGGTCTTCAGGTGTTTCAGCTCTTCTTCCAGGGCGCGAGCGCCCTGGACGGTCATTGGAAATTTGCTCATGCGTTGATCCCTGCATGGAGATCCTGCAGACGGCGAACGGTCTTCTCGGGACCGAACTTGAGCGCCTCACAGATCGCCTGCCCAGCCGCAATGGTGGTGGTGCAGTAGATCTTGTGCTGCAGGGCGTTACGACGGATGGAGTACGAGTCAGCGATGGACTGGCGGCCCTCGGTGGTGTTGATGATCAAGGTGACTTCGTCATTCTTGATCATGTCGACCACGTGAGGACGGCCCTCGGTCACCTTGTTCACACGGCGTACCGGCAGACCGGCAGCCTCGATCACCTTGGCCGTGCCGGCGGTGGCAACGACCTCGAAGCCCAGCGCGACCAGGTCGCGGGCGACCTGAACGGCTTGCGGCTTGTCGTCCTCGCGGACGCTGATGAAGGCGCAACCGGCGTTCGGCAGGATTTCGCTGGCACCCAGCTGGGCTTTTGCGAAGGCCTCACCGAAGCTGTCGCCGACACCCATCACCTCGCCAGTGGACTTCATCTCTGGGCCGAGGATCGGGTCGACACCGGGGAACTTGGCGAACGGGAACACCGCTTCCTTGACGCTATAGTACGGCGGGATCACCTCCTGGGTGAAGCCGACTTCGGCCAGGGACTTGCCAGCCATGACGCGGGCCGCAACTTTCGCCAGCGATTCGCCGATGCACTTGGAGACGAACGGCACGGTACGGGACGCGCGCGGGTTCACCTCGATCACGTAGATATCTTCGCCCTGAACGGCCATCTGCACGTTCATCAGGCCGACCACGCCGAGCTCCAGGGCCATCTTCTTGACCTGCTCACGAATCTCGTCCTGGATGTGCTGCGGCAGCGAGTAAGGCGGCAGCGAGCAGGCGGAGTCACCGGAGTGCACGCCAGCCTGTTCGATGTGCTGCATGATCGCGCCGATCACCACAGTCTCACCGTCGCACACTGCGTCGATATCGACTTCGATGGCGCAGTTCAGGAAGCGATCCAGCAGCACCGGGCTGTCGTTGGAAACCTTCACGGCTTCGCGCATGTAGCGCTTGAGCTCTTCTTCCTGGTAGACGATTTCCATCGCACGGCCGCCCAGTACATAGGACGGGCGAACCACCATCGGGTAACCGATGTTCTTCGACAGCTCCAGGGCCTGGTCTTCGCTGCGCGCGGTGGCGTTGGCCGGCTGACGCAGGTTCAGGCGCTGAACCATCTGCTGGAAGCGCTCGCGATCTTCCGCGCGGTCGATGGCGTCGGGGCTGGTGCCGATGATCGGTACACCGGCTTCTTCCAGGGCACGGCAGAGCTTCAGCGGGGTCTGGCCGCCGTACTGCACGATGACGCCCTTGGGCTGCTCGACGCGGACGATTTCCAGCACGTCTTCCAGGGTCACCGGCTCGAAGTACAGGCGGTCGGAAGTGTCGTAGTCGGTGGAGACGGTCTCCGGGTTGCAGTTGACCATGATGGTCTCGTAACCGTCTTCACGCATGGCCAGCGCGGCGTGTACGCAGCAGTAGTCGAACTCGATGCCCTGGCCGATACGGTTCGGACCGCCGCCCAGGATCATGATCTTGTCGCGAGTCGACGGATTGGCTTCGCACTCTTCCTCGTAGGTCGAGTACATGTAGGCGGTGTCGGTGGCGAACTCGGCGGCGCAGGTATCGACGCGCTTGTAGACCGGCAGCACCTTGAGCTTGTGGCGGTGGTTGCGCAGGTTCTTCTCGGTCACGCCGAGCAGGGTGGCCAGGCGCGCATCGGAGAAGCCCTTGCGCTTGAGCTTGAGCATCAGGTCGCGGTCGATCGCGGACAGGCCCAGGGTCTTGACGCGCTCTTCGTCCTTGACCAGGTCTTCGATCTGCACCAGGAACCACTCGTCGATGCGGGTCAGGTCGAAGACTTCGGCAATGCTCTTGCCGGCGCGGAAGGCGTCGGCGACGTACCAGATGCGGTCGGCATTGGGCACGGTCAGCTCGCGCTTGAGGATGCTCTCGGCTTCCGGGTTGCTCAGGTCGAGCTTCGGATCAAAACCGGTGGCGCCGACTTCCAGGCCGCGCAGAGCTTTCTGCACGGACTCCTGGAAGGTGCGGCCGATAGCCATGACTTCACCCACGGATTTCATCTGGGTGGTCAGGCGGGCGTCGGCTTTCGGGAATTTCTCGAAGGCGAAACGCGGGATCTTGGTGACGACGTAGTCGATCGCCGGCTCGAAGGACGCCGGGGTGCGACCGCCGGTGATGTCGTTCTGCAGTTCGTCGAGGGTATAGCCGACAGCCAGCTTGGCGGCGATCTTGGCGATCGGGAAGCCGGTGGCCTTGGAAGCCAGCGCCGAGGAACGCGATACACGCGGGTTCATCTCGATCACGACCATGCGGCCAGTGTTCGGGCAGATGCCGAACTGCACGTTGGAACCGCCGGTTTCCACGCCGATCTCACGCAGCACCGCCAGCGAGGCGTTGCGCATGATCTGGTATTCCTTGTCAGTCAGGGTCTGCGCCGGCGCTACGGTGATCGAGTCACCGGTGTGCACGCCCATCGGGTCGAAGTTCTCGATGGCGCAGACGATGATGCAGTTGTCCTTCTTGTCGCGGACAACCTCCATCTCGTATTCCTTCCAGCCGATCAGCGATTCGTCGATCAGCAGCTCGTTGGTCGGCGACAGGTCCAGGCCGCGGGTGCAGATCTCTTCGAATTCTTCACGGTTGTAGGCGATGCCGCCGCCGGTGCCGCCCATGGTGAAGGACGGACGGATGATGCACGGGAAGTTGACCTTCTCCAGCACACCGTAGGCTTCTTCCATGGTGTGTGCGATGCCCGAGCGCGGGCAGGCCAGGCCGATGTCACGCATGGCCTTGTCGAAGCGCGAACGGTCTTCGGCCTTGTCGATGGTGTCGGCGTTGGCGCCGATCATTTCCACGCCGAACTGCTCGAGCACGCCGTGGCGCTCCAGGTCCAGGGCGCAGTTCAGGGCAGTCTGGCCGCCCATGGTCGGCAGCAGCGCGTCAGGGCGCTCCTTCTCGATGATCTTGGCGACGGTCTGCCACTTGATCGGCTCGATGTAGGTGGCGTCGGCCATGGCCGGGTCGGTCATGATGGTGGCCGGGTTGGAGTTCACCAGGATGACACGGAAGCCTTCTTCCTTCAGGGCCTTGCAGGCCTGTGCGCCGGAGTAGTCGAACTCGCAGGCCTGGCCGATGACGATCGGGCCGGCGCCGAGGATCAGGATGCTCTTGATGTCTGTACGCTTGGGCATGGGACTCTCGTTGCAATATTCAGGAAAGGGTTGCGCTGGCCAGCTTCACGCCAAAGCCGACAAACAGGGCGCCGACGCCGCTAGAAGCGCCGGCAGCCAGCCGTTGCCGCCGACGGAACCAGGCCGCCAGACGCACACCGGAGAAAATCAGGAAGCTCAGGTAAAGGGCGCTGATGATCTCGAGGATCGTGCCCAGTACCAGGAACGACAGGCCGGGATAGGCGTAACCCGGGTCGACGAACTGGATGAAGAAGGAAATGAAGAAGAGGATCGCCTTGGGATTGGACAGGCTCAGCAGCAACGCCTTGCGGAACGGCTGGTTGACGTCCACTTCCTTGGACGGCGCGGCGGCCGCTTCCAGCGGGTGGCGCAGCTTCTGCCAGCCACCACGGAGCATGCCGATGCCCAGATAGAACAGGTAGGCGGCGCCGACGTACTTCAACCCCAGGAACAGCATGGGCTCAGCCTTGAGGACCGAGGCGATGCCCAGTGCCGACAGGAACATCAGGATCGCATCGCCGAGGAACACCGCGCTCGCCGCCCGGTAGCCCGAGGCCACGCCGCGCTGGGCGGCGGTGGCGAGGACGAACAGCGAGTTCGGCCCCGGCAGCAGGACGATGAACAACGTACCCAGGACGTAGGTCCAGAGGTCGGTGATTCCCAGGGTCGGCATCATCTTCTTTCCCTCTTCGAGCTCGGACTCAGCGGCGCTCGGCCATCGCCGCAATGAAGCGGTCGAACAACGGAGCCACGTCGTGCGGACCAGGGCTGGCTTCCGGGTGGCCCTGGAAACTGAAGGCCACCTTGTCGGTGCGCTCGACGCCCTGCAGGGTGCCGTCGAACAGCGACTTGTGGGTAGCGCGCAGGTTGCTTGGCATGCTCGCCTCGTCCACAGCGAAACCATGGTTCTGGCTGGTGATCATCACCACGCCCGAATCCAGGTCCTGCACCGGGTGGTTGGCGCCATGGTGGCCGTGGCCCATTTTCACAGTCTTGGCGCCGGAAGCCAGGGCCAGCAGCTGGTGACCCAGGCAGATACCGAAGATCGGCGTCTCGGTGTCGAGGAACTCGCGGATGGCCTGGATGGCGTAGTCGCACGGCTCGGGGTCGCCAGGGCCGTTGGAAAGGAAGATGCCGTCCGGGTTCAGGGCCAACACTTCACTCGCCGGGGTCTGCGCCGGAACGACGGTCAGGCGGCAACCACGGGCGACCAGCATGCGCAGGATGTTCAGCTTCACGCCGAAGTCGTAGGCGACCACGTGGTACGGCAGGTCGGCGGCGGCGATTTCCGGGTGGCTATCGGTTTCCAGGCTCCAGACGCTGGAGCGCCACTCGTACTTCTCGGTGGAAGACACGACCTTGGCCAGGTCCATGCCTTTCAGGCCCGGGAAGCCGCGCGCCAGTTCGAGGGCTTTTTCCTCGGTGGCGTCGTCGCCAGCCAGGATGCAGCCGTTCTGCGAACCCTTTTCGCGCAGGATGCGAGTCAGGCGACGGGTGTCGATGCCAGCGATGGCAACGGTGCCGTTCTCTTTCAGGTAATCCGGCAGGGACTGCTTGTCGCGCCAGCTGCTGGACAGCAGCGGCAGGTCACGGATGATCAGGCCGGCGGCCCAGACCTTGTTCGACTCGGCGTCTTCCGGCGTGGTGCCGGTGTTGCCGATGTGCGGGTAGGTCAGGGTGACGATCTGTTGGGCGTAGGAAGGATCGGTAAGGATTTCCTGGTAGCCGGTCATGGCGGTGTTGAACACCACCTCTCCGACGGTCTGGCCGTCGGCGCCGATGGCTTCACCGCGAAAAACGCTGCCGTCGGCAAGTGCAAGTATGGCTGGCTTAGTCAAGAAGACCTCCCGTAGTTCAAGCCTGGCTGGGCGTGCGCAGATTGTAAAAAAGCGGGATGACATCAGAAGAAGTCATCCCGCTTTTTATGTGATTCATGCTGCGCTGCTTTTAGTGGACACACTAAAGCTGTAGTTTACAGAAATGCGACATCATGGTCCACCTTTTGCACGACGTACGGCCATGCCGCTCAGCGCAGGCCGAGAACATCCTGCATGTCATACAGGCCGTTGGCCTGCCCTTCCAGCCACTGCGCAGCACGTACGGCGCCACGAGCGAAGGTCATGCGGCTCGAGGCCTTGTGAGTGATTTCCACGCGCTCGCCATCGGCGGCGAACAGTACCGTGTGATCACCCACCACA
This sequence comes from Pseudomonas nicosulfuronedens, assembly GCF_005877905.1. GTDB lineage: Bacteria > Pseudomonadota > Gammaproteobacteria > Pseudomonadales > Pseudomonadaceae > Pseudomonas > Pseudomonas nicosulfuronedens. The sequence continues at coordinate 41,200 of NZ_SWDV01000023.1, forward strand.
TCACCAGCACGCACAGTGGCGAAGCCGATGGTCTCGCGCGGGCGTGCGCCGGTCTGACCTTCGCGACCGTACACGGCCACTTTTTCCAGATCACGACCCAGCGCATTGGCAACCACTTCGCCCATGCGCAGCGCGGTGCCGGACGGAGCATCGACCTTGTGGCGGTGGTGCGCCTCGAGGATCTCGATATCCACGTCATCACCCAGCACACGAGCGGCAGTGTCGAGCAGCTTCAGGCAGAGGTTCACGCCGACGCTGTAGTTGGCCGCGAAGACAATGGGGATATCCTTCGCCGCCTCGCTCAGCAGTTCCTTCTCCGCCGCGGAGAAGCCAGTGGTACCGATAACCATGGCCTTGCCAGCCTTGCGGCAGACTTCCAGGCTCTTCAGGGTTACAGTCGGATGAGTAAAGTCGATCAGCACGTCGAACTCGTCGACCACCTTGACCAGGTCGCCCGACAGCGGCACGCCGATACGGCCCAGGCCGGCCAGCTCGCCAGCGTCAGCGCCGACCAGCGTACTGTCCGGGCGGTCGACCGCCGCAGTCAGGCCTGCGCTGCCATTGGTCTGCTGGACAGCTTCAATCAGGGTCTTGCCCATGCGCCCGGCGGCGCCCATTACGGCTATACGTCGCATATAAAACAGCTCCCAGCTAAAAAAGCCCCGGACGACTCGCATCGCCGGGGCCCTGCATCATAGATCGTCGAAGAAGCGCTTCATGCCCTCGAACCAGCCACTGGCCTTGGGCGAGTTGGAAGAGTTGCCCTGCAGGGTACCGCGAAACTCTTCCAGGAGTTCGCGCTGACGCTTGTCCAACTGCACAGGCGTCTCCACGACCACGCGGCACATCAGGTCGCCGGCACCACCACCACGCACCGGGGCAACGCCCTTGCCGCGCAGACGGAACAGCTTGCCGGTCTGAGTACCCTCGGGAATCTTCAGCTTCACGCGACCATCCAGGGTCGGCACTTCCAACTCGCCGCCCAGAGCGGCATCGGCGAAGCTGATCGGTACTTCGCAGTACAGATGCTTGCCGTCGCGCTGGAAGATGTCGTGCTCGCGCACATTCACCACCACGTACAGGTCGCCCGCCGGGCCACCATGAGCGCCAGCTTCGCCTTCGCCGGTCAGGCGGATGCGATCACCGGTATCGACGCCGGCCGGCACTTTCACCGACAGGGTCTTGTGCTCTTCCACCCGGCCCTGGCCATGGCAGGAACCACAGGGGTCGGTGATCATCTTGCCGCTGCCATGGCAACGCGGGCAGGTCTGCTGCACCGAGAAGAAGCCCTGCTGCATGCGTACCTGGCCGATACCACCACAAGTGGTACAGGTGACCGGCGTGGTGCCGGGCTTGGCGCCGCTGCCGCTGCAGGTCTTGCAGCCGACCAGGGTGGGAACGCGAATGGTCACGGTGGTGCCGCGAACCGCATCTTCCAGGTCGAGATCGAGGGTATAGCGCAGGTCCGCGCCGCGGGCCGGGCCGCCACGGGAACCGCCGCGACCGCCGCCACCCCCGAAGAAATCACTGAAGACATCACCGAAGATGTCCGAGAAGCTCGCGCCGCCGAAGCCAGCACCGCCGCCACCCATCTGCGGGTCGACGCCGGCATGGCCGTACTGGTCGTAAGCCGCGCGCTTGCTGGCGTCGGACAGGACCTCGTACGCCTCGTTGGCCTCCTTGAATTTATCCTCGGCCTCCTTGTCGCCGGGATTGCGGTCCGGGTGGAACTTCATGGCGAGCCGGCGATAGGCCTTCTTCAGGTCCGCTTCGCTGGCGCCGCGCTCGACACCCAGTACCTCGTAAAAATCACGTTTGGCCATAACTTTCCTGCACTCTAAAAACCGTTCCCCCAGACACGCCAACGCGGGAGCAAGCCCCCGCGTGACGTTTCATGCGCACCGACACGCTGGTCGGTGCGCCGGAGCGGAAGCAAGCACGCGGCTTACTTGTTCTCCTTGACCTCTTCGAACTCGGCGTCGACGACATCGTCGCCAGCCTTGTCGTCAGCGGCCTCGCCCTGAGCGGCAGCACCCGGCTGCGGCTGTTCGGCATACATCTTCTGCGCCAGCGGAGTGGATGCCTGGGACAGCGCATTCATCTTCGCTTCGATCTCGGCCTTGTCGTCGCCCTTCACGGCAACTTCCAGCTCGCCGAGAGCTTTCTCGATGGCGGCTTTCTCTTCGGCAGTAGCCTTGTCGCCAGCCTCGGTGACCATCTTGCGAGTCGCGTGGACCAGCGCATCACCCTGGTTGCGGGCAGCGGCCAGTTCCTCGAACTTGCGGTCTTCCTCGGCATTCGCCTCGGCGTCGCGGACCATCTGCTGGATCTCGTCTTCGGACAGACCCGAGGAAGCCTTGATCACGATGGACTGCTGCTTGCCGGTGGCCTTGTCTTTCGCGCCGACGTGCAGGATGCCGTTGGCGTCGATGTCGAAGGTCACTTCGATCTGCGGCACACCACGCGGAGCCGGCGGGATGTCGGCCAGGTCGAACTTGCCCAGCGACTTGTTCTGGCCGGCCTGCTTGCGCTCGCCCTGCAGAACATGGATGGTCACGGCGCCCTGGTTGTCATCGGCAGTGGAGAACACCTGCGATTTCTTGGTCGGAATGGTGGTGTTCTTGTCGATCAGCGCGGTCATCACGCCACCAAGGGTTTCGATACCCAGGGTCAGCGGGGTGACGTCGAGAAGCAGCACGTCCTTCACATCGCCGGCCAGTACGGCGCCCTGGATGGCAGCACCCATGGCAACAGCTTCGTCCGGATTGACGTCCTTGCGCGCTTCCTTGCCAAAGAACTCGGCAACGGTCTTCTGTACCAGCGGCATGCGGGTCTGGCCGCCGACCAGGATCACTTCGTCGATCTTCGACACGTCCAGGCCTGCGTCTTTCAGCGCAACGCGGCACGGCTCGATGGTGCGGGTGACCAGGTCTTCCACCAGGGATTCCAGCTTGGCGCGGGAAACCTTGACGTTCAGGTGTTTCGGGCCGCTGGCGTCAGCAGTGACGTACGGCAGGTTGACGTCGGTCTGCTGGGTCGAGGACAGCTCGATCTTGGCCTTCTCGGCCGCTTCCTTCAGACGCTGCATGGCCAGAGGGTCGCCCTTCAGGTCCATGCCGGACTCTTTCTTGAACTCCTCGACGAGGTAGTCGATCAGGCGCAGGTCGAAGTCTTCACCACCGAGGAAGGTGTCGCCGTTGGTGGCCAGCACTTCGAACTGGTGCTCGCCATCGACTTCGGCGATTTCGATCACGGACACGTCGAAGGTACCGCCACCCAGGTCGTAGACGATGATGGTGTGATCACCTTTCGCCTTGTCCAGGCCATAGGCCAGCGCGGCCGCGGTCGGTTCGTTGATGATGCGCTTGACGTCCAGACCGGCGATGCGGCCGGCGTCCTTGGTGGCCTGACGCTGGCTGTCGTTGAAGTAGGCCGGAACGGTGATGACCGCTTCAGTGACCGGCTCGCCCAGGTAGTCCTCGGCAGTCTTCTTCATCTTCTTCAGGACTTCGGCAGAGACCTGCGGCGGAGCCATCTTCTGGCCCTTGGCTTCGACCCAGGCGTCACCGTTGTCAGCCTTGACGATCTTGTACGGCACCATCTTGATGTCTTTCTGCACGACGTCTTCTTCGAAGCGACGGCCGATCAGGCGCTTCACTGCGTACAGGGTGTTGGTCGGGTTGGTCACAGCCTGGCGCTTCGCCGGCTGACCTACCAGGATTTCACCGTCGTTGGCGTAGCCGATGATCGACGGGGTGGTACGAGCGCCTTCGGCGTTCTCGATGACCTTGACGTTACCGTTCTCCAGGATGGACACACAGGAGTTGGTGGTCCCCAGGTCGATACCAATGATTTTGCCCATAGTTCACTCTCCAGAAATTAGATTCCGCGCTGACCCTGTTGCGGGTCTTTGGCTCGGTTGATTACCCAGATGGGGACCGGGTGGTGGATTTCAAGCCTTCTCGTCGATCGAAGGCGGGGTTTGTTCCGGTGCCTTGCTGACCACGACCATGGCCGGACGCAGCAGACGACCGTTGAGCAGATAACCCTTCTGGAACACCTTGACCACGCTGCCCGGCTCGAGGCGGATGCTCTCTTCCATGGCCATGGCCTGGTGGTGTTCGGGGTTGAATGGCTCGCCGTGCGGGTCGACCGGCTCGAGGTTGTAGCGCTTCAAGGTGTCGTGGAACATCTTCAGCGTCAGCTCGATGCCTTCGCGCATCGGCTTGATCACTTCATCTTCCGGGTTCGACATCTCCAGCGCGCGCTCGAGGGTATCGACGATCGGCAGCAAGTCGCCGGCGAATTTCTCCAGGGCGAACTTGTGCGCCTTCTCCACGTCCTGCTCGGCACGGCGGCGGACGTTCTGCAACTCGGCAACGGCGCGCAGGCTCTGGTCCTTCGCCGCGGCTACCTGCTCTTCCAGTTCCAGCACGCGGGCGTTCAGATCCCCGGTAGCGCCGGTGTCCGGCTGCTCGTTGAACTGGGAATCCTGAGTCTGTTGTTCGTCAGACATGCCACTCTCCTAAAAAGAAAATAAGCCTTTGAAAACAAGGCGAACCCAATGGTCCGCGGCTCTGCCGTGTATATGGGGCGCCTTTCTCCGACTTCAAGGGCATGACTTCAAGGACACACCCCTCACAGGCGACGAGGGAGAATTGCCAGCGGCAAAAAATACTGTATAAATAACCAGACTTATCTGCGGAGCCGCCGCCCATGCTGGTTCATCTGTCCGTGCACAACTACGCCATCGTCGAGCACCTCGATCTCGAGCTCGCCGCCGGCATGACCGTGATCACCGGCGAAACCGGCGCCGGCAAGTCGATCATGCTCGACGCCCTCGGTCTCGCCCTCGGCGACCGAGCCGACAGCGGCGTCGTACGCCCCGGGTCCGACAAGGCAGACATTCTCGCCAGCTTCGATGTCAGTGCGATTGCTGAAGCCTGCGACTGGCTCGCCGAGCGCGACCTGGAGCAGGACGGTCCGTGTATCCTGCGCCGGGTGATCACCGCCGAAGGCCGCTCCCGCGCCTACATCAACGGCACGCCCTGCCCGCTGGGCGATCTCAAGCACCTGGGCGAGCTGCTGATCGATATCCACAGCCAGCACGAACACCAGTCGCTGCTCAAGTCCGACACCCACCGCCGCCTGCTCGACGAATTCGCCGGCAGCCAGGACCTGGCGCGCCAGGTGCACCTGGCCGCGCAGCGCTGGAGGCAGACCCGCCAGGAGCTGGACCGCCTGTCGCGCAATGGCGACGAGCAACGCGCCCGCCATCAGTTGCTCAGCTACCAGCTCGAGGAGCTGGAAAACCTCGGCCTGGGCGACAACGAACTGGAGTCGCTGGAAGCCGAACACAAGACCCAGAGCAACGCCGGCAGCCTGATCGCCGCTTGCCGCCAGGTCGTCGATCTCTGCAGTGAAAGCGATGCCGGCAACGTGCTGTCGGCACTGACCTCCAGCCTCAACCGCCTCACAGCCTTCCAGACCCAACCAACTGCGCTGGGCGAGGCGGTGAACCTGCTGTCCAGTGCGCAGATCCAGGTGGAAGAAGCCATCGGCGAGCTGAACCGCTTCGTCGACCACTTCGACGCCGACCCCATGCGCCTTCAGCAACTGGAAGAGCGCATGGACGCCATCTACAGCCTCGCCCGCAAACACCGCGTGCAGCCGCACGAACTGCAGGATTTGCAGCAACGCCTACTGGACGAACTGGAAGCGCTGAACGCCGACGACGAAGCCGTGGAGCGCCTGGGCGACGAACTGTCCGCCTACGCTCGCCACTATCAGGAGAAGGCCGACGAGCTCAGCCGCATTCGCCAGGATGCCGCGCCGAAGCTGGCCAAAGCCGTGGAAGTGGAGATGCAGCGGCTCGGCATGCCCGGCGGGCGTTTCGCCATCGAACTGCGCCAGTCCAGCTCGGACGAACCTCAGGTCAGCGGCCTGGAGCAGCTGGAATTCCTCGTCAGCGCCAACCCCGGCCAACCGATGAAGGGCCTGGCCAAGGTCGCCTCGGGCGGCGAATTGTCGCGCATCAGTCTGGCGATCCAGGTGATCACCGCGCAGACCTCACGCACTCCCACACTGGTCTTCGACGAAGTGGATGTCGGCATTGGCGGCCCCACCGCCGAAGTGGTCGGCCAGCTGCTGCGCCGCCTCGGTGATCGCGGCCAGGTACTGACCGTCACCCACCTGCCGCAGGTCGCTGCCCAGGGCCACCAGCACCTGTTCGTGCACAAGGACCGCGACACCAGCGAAACCCGTACCGCCGTGGCCAACCTGAAGAAGGCCGAACGCATCGAAGAAATCGCCCGCATGCTCGGCGGCGTCGATCTGACCAAGGAATCCCTGGCCCACGCGCGCAAGATGGTGGACTCGGCCGTACAAGGCTGACCTGCCAGCATTTGAAACCCGCGCAAATGAAAACGGCGACCCGAAGGTCGCCGTTTCTGCTGATGCGTGCGCTTACTTCTTCTTGCGCACGTACAGCACCAGGTTGTGATCGACGAGCTCGAAACCGCGCTCCTTGACGATCTCCTTCTGGCGTTTCTCGATTTCCGAGTCCATGAACTCGATGACTTCGCCGGTATCGACGCAGACCATGTGGTCATGGTGACCGCTGTCGGCCAGTTCGAAGACGGCATGGCCGCCGTCGAAGTTGTGGCGCACCACCAGGCCGGCGGCTTCGAACTGGGTCAGGACGCGGTAGACAGTGGCCAGACCAACGTCCTCACCCGCCTCCATCAGCGCTTTGTAAACATCCTCTGCGCTCATGTGGCGCTGCTCGGCGGAATCGAGCATCTGGAGGATCTTGACGCGCGGCAGTGTGACCTTCAGTCCGGCTTTGCGCAGTTCGCTATTTTCAACCATGTGTGCTTTCTCGGCGCGGAATGCTTCGCAGCATCTCTCAATACAGGTATGATCGGGATTTCGTCGCTCAGCCAAGATAGTGGAAGTCACCCCTTGATGCAAAACGCCAAGCTCATGCTGACCAGTCTCGCTTTCGGGCTGGGACTCGCCGCACTCGCCGGTTGCTCGTTCCCGGGGGTCTACAAGATCGACATCCAGCAGGGCAACGTTGTAACGCAGGATATGATAGACCAGTTGAAGCCCGGAATGACCCGGCGCCAAGTACGGTTTATCATGGGCAACCCCCTGATCGTGGACACCTTCCACCCCAACCGCTGGGACTATCTCTACAGCATCCAGCCGGGCGGCGGTCAGCGCCAGCAGGAGCGCATGAGCCTGTTCTTCGGTGAAAACGACCAGTTGATCGGCCTCAACGGCGACTTCATGCCCGGCGTGAGCCGCGACGAGTCTATCCTCGGCAAGGACGGCGTCACCCCGCCGCTGGCCCCGGAGGCGCCGCAACAGCAGCCCGAACAGCCCAAGGAAGAACCGGCCAAGCCCGGCTCCGTGGAAGAACAGATCCAGAAGGAAGTCGACCAGGTGGAAACCGTGCCGGTCCCGACCCCGGAACCGCTGGACAAGGATCCGCAGTAAGGGATCCGCTCCAACGAAAAAGCCCGGCCAATGCCGGGCTTTTTGTTGCCTGCGCTTTCATCCCATGAGAATCATGCATCGCACAGCAATCAGCCGCGCGCCGCCTTGGCTCGCGCGGCCCGCTGTTTCCGCACTTCCTTGGGATCGGCGATCAAAGGCCGATAGATCTCCACCCGCTCGCCCTCCTCCAGCACACGCTCCTCGGGCCTGGCTACCGCCTTGCCGAAAATACCCAGCGGGCAGCTCTGCACATCCAGACCGGGAAATTGCGCGGCAATACCGGACAGAAGCACAGCCTCGCGCATCCGCGTCCCTCGAGGGACACTCAGGCGCAGCAGCACCTGCTTCTCCGGCAAGGCATAGACGACTTCGATGGCGATGTTCGCGGACTCAGCCATGCAGCTGCTTGGCACGCTGACAGAAGGCGTCGACCATGGTGTTCGCCGCCTGGGTGAACAGCGGGCCCAGGGTGGCCTTCACCAGCGCACCGGCGTAGTCGAAGGTCAGGTCGAGGGAAATCTTGCAGGCCTTGTCACCCAGCGCCTTGAAAGTCCACACGCCGTGCAGCTGGGTGAAAGGGCCCTCCTCGAGGTTCATCTCGATGCTCTGCCCGGGCACCAGCACGTTGCGGGTGGTGAAGCGTTGGGTAATGCTGCCCTTGGCCACGGTCAGCTCGGCGCGCATGGCCGTATCGCTTGCCTCCAGCACGGTGGAGGCGGAACACCAGGGCAGGAACTCCGGGTAGCGCGCCACATCGTTGACCAGGTCGTACAGCGCCTTCGCCGGATAGGGCAGCAGCGCCGAACGCTGGATATGCGTGCTCATAGACGTCTCGCTTGGTTGTGGGGCGTTTCATACGCCCGCTGCTCAAAAAAACAGCGCGCATTGTCCGAGATTAGCCACACACCCTCAAGCTTGCATGCCGTCACACGCTGTCCCGATAGCGGCGCGGCGAGCGACTCCCTATAATGCGCGGCCTATGGCTAAACAGAAGAAACACCCTTCGGGGACCATCGCGCAGAACAAGAAGGCTCTGCACGACTACTTCATCGAGCAGCGCTTCGAGGCAGGTGTCGCCCTGGCCGGCTGGGAAGTGAAAAGCCTGCGCGCCGGCAAGGCGCAGCTGGTGGACAGCTACGTGCTGCTCAAGGATGGCGAAGCCTGGCTGCTGGGCAGCCACATCACGCCGCTGACCACTGCCAGCACGCACGTCATCGCCGACCCGGTGCGCACGCGCAAGTTGCTGCTGCACAAGCGCGAGCTGGGCAAGCTGTTCGGTGCCGTGCAGCAGAAGGGCTACGCCTGCGTCGCGCTGTCGATGTACTGGAAGAAGCACCTGATCAAGTGCGAGATCGCACTGGCCAAGGGCAAGAAAGAGTACGACAAGCGCGGCACCGAGAAGGAGCGTGACTCCGACCGGGAAATCCAGCGCGCCATTCGCCACGGCAAGGACGACTGAAGTCCTTTCGCGCCCTCCCACGAGGGCGCGTTGCCTATCAGGCGTCTGCCGTACCCTGGCGTCGCTGCGCCCGTTGCAGGCGCAACTCCTTCGCCTGGACCTCGGCCAGCACTTCCTGCACGTAGTCGATATGCCGCTGGGAAATCTCCCGCGCCGCTTCCGCGTGCCCGCCGATAATCGCCTCGTACAACTCGCGGTGCTGACGCATCAGCTGCTCGCGGGTCTCGTCGCGCTGCGCGTACATTCCGCCGATATTGGTCACCACATTGCGCTTGAGCAGGTCGAACAGGCCACGAATGGTGTGCAGCAGCACGGCATTGTGGCTGGCCTCGGCGATGGCCAGGTGGAAGGCTGCGTCCGCCGCGCCCTCTTCCGCACGACTGACCTTGCCCACACGCAGGTAACAGTCCTGCAACGCATCGAACGCCTGCCTCAGTCGCTGGTGGTCCACCTCGGTCGCACGCTGCGCCGCGTAGTAGGCGCAGGAGCCTTCCAGGGTGTGGCGAAACTCCAGCAGGTCGCGCTGCGCCTCCGGGTTGCTCTCCAGCAAGTGCAGTAGCGGATCGCTGAACATCGAGCCCAAGCCTTCGCTGACGTAGTTGCCACCGCCCTGCCGGCTGACCAGCAGCCCCTTGGCGCCGAGCTTCTGGATTGCTTCACGCAGCGAAGGCCGTGACACGCCGAACTGTTCGGCCAGCACGCGCTCGGCGGGCAGCCGTTCGCCCGCCTTGAGGGTGCCCTCGAGGATCATCGCCTCCAGCCGCTCGACGATGTCGTCCGACAGACGGCGCTGCTTGACCTGACCAAAACTCATGCTCGTGAACCCTCTCGCCTCTCACTCTGGAGCTGCGCTCCAGGCCGCGACCTGAACAGCGCGCGGCAGCCTAACCAGTACCGCCGCCAGCAACAAGACCAATTCGCCTTCCCGATCACGCTCGACAAAAGTCGCAGGGCAGCAAATTGACAGGTCGCCAGCAGGGCTTTTACCCTGAGCGCTCGGCCTTGTAAATTGGTCTTACCAATTTACCGGAAGTCGAATTGCACGACAACAGGTTCACAAAAACACAAGCCGCGATCAGTCGACCGTCTGCCCAGGCGCCACAAGCGCATCGGAATCGCCCGACCGGCAACCAGGCCCTCCACCCAAAAACAATTAGGGAGCCAAACCAGATGCAAACCTGGCAGCAGATCTACACCCCGCTCGGCAGCCTCGGCCTGTCCGCGCTGGTCGCCGTCATTCCGATCGTGTTCTTCTTCCTCGCCCTCGCCGTGTTCCGCCTCAAGGGCCACGTCGCCGGCAGCATCACCCTCGCCCTCTCGATCATCATCGCCATCGCCGCCTTCGGCATGCCTGCCGACATGGCCATCGCCGCCGCCGGTTATGGCTTCGCCTATGGCCTGTGGCCGATCGCCTGGATCATCGTCGCGGCGGTGTTCCTCTACAAACTCACGGTCAAGAGTGGCCAGTTCGAGGTGATCCGCAGCTCAGTGCTGTCGATCACCGGCGACCAGCGCCTGCAGGTGCTGCTGATCGGCTTCTCCTTCGGCGCCTTCCTCGAAGGTGCGGCCGGCTTCGGCGCCCCGGTGGCGATCACCGCCGCCCTGCTGGTCGGCCTGGGCTTCAACCCGCTGTACGCCGCGGGCCTGTGCCTGATCGCCAATACCGCGCCGGTAGCCTTCGGCGCCCTGGGCATCCCGATCATCGTCGCAGGCCAGGTCACCGGCATCGACGCCTTCAAGATCGGCGCCATGACCGGCCGCCAGCTGCCCTTCCTGTCGATCCTCGTGCCGTTCTGGCTGGTGTTCATGATGGACGGCTTCAAGGGCGTGAAAGAAACCTGGCCGGCCGCCCTGGTTGCCGGCGGCAGCTTCGCCATCACCCAGTACTTCACCTCCAACTTCATCGGCCCGGAACTGCCGGATATCACCTCCGCCCTGGTCAGCCTGATTTCCCTGACCCTCTTCCTCAAGGTCTGGCAACCTGCCGGCGAGCGAGAAGTGGTCGCCGCCGCTGGCGGCACTGCCGTCATGGGCGGCAACGGCCCGCGCAGCGCCGAGCCGACGCCCTACAGCTTCGGCGAGATCCTCAAGGCCTGGTCGCCCTTCCTGGTGCTGACGGTACTCGTCACCATCTGGACCCTGAAACCGTTCAAGGCGCTCTTTGCGCCGGGCGGCGCGCTGTACAACCTGGTGTTCAACTTCTCCATCCCGCACCTGGACCAACTGGTGGTGAAGACCGCCCCCATCGTCGCCAACCCGACACCGATCGCCGCCGTGTTCAAACTGGACCCGGTATCGGCCACCGGCACCGCGATCTTCTTCTCCGCCGTGATCTCGATGTTCATCCTGCGCATCGGTGCGAAAACTGGTCTGACCACATTCAAGGAAACCCTGCTCGAGCTGAAATGGCCGATCCTCTCCATCGGCATGGTGCTGGCCTTCGCCTTCGTCACCAACTACTCGGGCATGTCCACCACCCTGGCGCTGGTCCTGGCGGGCACTGGCGCGGCGTTCCCGTTCTTCTCGCCGTTCCTGGGCTGGCTGGGCGTGTTCCTGACCGGTTCGGATACGTCCTCCAACGCGCTGTTCAGCTCGCTGCAAGCCACCACCGCGCACCAGATCGGCGTCAATGACACCTTGCTGGTGGCCGCCAATACCAGCGGCGGCGTGACCGGCAAGATGATCTCGCCGCAATCCATCGCCGTCGCCTGCGCCGCGACCGGCATGGTGGGCAAGGAATCCGACCTGTTCCGCTTCACCCTCAAGCACAGCCTGATGTTCGCCGCCATGGTGGGTCTGATCACCCTGGCCCAGGCCTACATCTTCACCGGCATGCTGGTTCACTAAGGGAGTCATCGCCGCTGCGCCGTTCACAGGTTGAACGGCGCAGCGGCCGGCCCAAGCGGCACGCGCGACTGCAGCGAACCCGGTAAACGTCTAGTTTGTTCTGGGTTCCTGCCGTCACCGTGACGCCTTAATCGACAGACCCTCACCGATGGGACGCCCATGATCATTTCTGCCTCTACCGACTACCGCGCCGCCGCCCAGCGCAAGCTGCCGCCATTCCTCTTCCACTATGCCGACGGCGGCGCCTACGCCGAGCGCACCCTGCGCAACAACGTCGACGACCTGGCCAACATCGCCCTGCGCCAGCGCGTGCTGAAGAACATGTCCGAGCTGAGCCTGGAGACGATGCTGTTCGGCGAGAAGCTGAACATGCCCATCGCCCTGGCCCCGGTCGGCCTGACCGGCATGTATGCCCGCCGCGGCGAAGTGCAGGCTGCCCGCGCGGCCGCCGCCAAGGGCATCCCCTTCACGATGTCCACGGTGTCCGTCTGCCCGATCGAGGAAGTCGCTCCGGCCATCGACCGGCCCATGTGGTTCCAGTTGTATGTGCTCAAGGACCGCGGCTTCATGCGCAATGCCCTGGAGCGCGCCAAGGCCGCTGGCGTGAAGACCCTGGTGTTCACCGTCGACATGCCGGTGCCCGGTGCCCGCTACCGCGACGCCCATGCCGGCATGAGCGGCCCGAACGCGCCGCTGCGTCGCGTCTGGCAGGCCATGACCCACCCGTCCTGGGCGCTCGATGTCGGCCTGCTGGGCAAGCCCCACGATCTGGGCAACATCTCCAAGTACCGCGGCAACCCCACCGGCCTGGCCGACTACATCGGCTGGCTGGGTGCCAACTTCGACCCGTCGATCTCCTGGAAGGACCTGGAGTGGATTCGCGAATTCTGGGACGGCCCGATGATCATCAAGGGCATCCTTGATCCGGAAGACGCCAAGGATGCGGTGAAATTCGGCGCCGACGGTATCGTCGTGTCCAACCACGGCGGCCGCCAGCTCGACGGCGTGCTCTCCAGCGCCCGCGCCCTGCCGGCGATCGCCGACGCAGTGAAGGGCGACCTGAAGATCCTCGCCGACTCCGGCATCCGCAACGGCCTGGACGTGGTCCGCATGATTGCCCTCGGCGCCGACACCGTGCTCATCGGCCGTGCTTTCCTCTACGCCCTGGCGACCCATGGCGAAGCCGGCGTGAAGAATCTGCTGGACCTGTTCGAGAAGGAAATGCGCGTGGCGATGGTGCTCACTGGCGCCAAATCCATCAGCGAGATCACCCGCGACTCGCTGGTACGCGAGTTGGGGCAGTAAACGCTCTGCTTTTGTAGAAGCGAGCTTGCTCGCGAACCGGGCCGGCACGAAGCTGCGCAGGTTCGCAAGCAAGCTCGCTCCTACAGGAAGAGCGCGCTCCGGCGCGTTCGATAAAAGAACACCGATGGGCCGTCCAGCGGCCCACGCTCACCGATGATGAATGGAGCCGCCATGAGCCTCCCTGCCGCCTTCCTCGACACGGTAGAACACCTGATCCCCCGTGAGCGCCGCTTCGACGATCCGCTCTCGACCCTGGCCTTCGGCACCGACGCCAGCTTCTATCGGCTGATTCCCAAGCTGGTGATCCGCGTCGAGAACGAAGACGAAGTCGCTTCCCTGCTCAAGTCCGCTCATGCCAATCAGGTGGCGGTGACCTTCCGCGCTGCGGGCACCAGCCTCTCCGGCCAGGCCGTGAGCGACTCGGTGCTGCTGGTGCTGGGTGACAACTGGAACGGCCGCGACATCCGCGAGGGCGGCACGCAGATTCGCCTGCAGCCCGGCGTCATCGGCGCCCAGGCCAACGCCTGGCTCGCTCCGTTCGGCCGCAAGATCGGCCCGGACCCGGCATCGATCAACGCTTGCAAGATCGGCGGGATCGTCGCCAACAATGCCAGCGGCATGTGCTGCGGCACCGCGCAGAACAGCTACCACACCCTGGCCGGCATGCGCCTGCTGCTGGCCGACGGTACGTTGCTGGACAGCGAGCTACCCGGTAGCGTCGCGGCCTTCCGCGAAAGCCACGGCGCGCTGCTCAACCACCTCGCCGAACTGGGCCGGCAAACCCGCGCCAACACCGAGCTCGCCGCGAAAATCCGCCACAAGTACCGCCTGAAGAACACCACTGGCCTGTCACTGAACGCACTGGTCGACTACGACGAGCCGCTGGATATCCTCACCCACCTGATGGTCGGCTCCGAGGGCACCCTGGGCTTCATCAGTGCGGTGACTTACGACACCGTGCCGGACCACCCGAACAAGGCCAGCGCGCTGATCGTCTTCCCTGACGTGGAGACCTGCTGCAAGGCAGTGACCGTGCTCAAGCAGCAGCCAGTGTCTGCCGTGGAGCTGCTGGACCGCCGCAGCCTGCGCTCGGTGGAAAACATGCAGGGCATGCCGGTGTGGGTGAAGAGTCTCTCCGAAGGCGCCTGTGCGCTGCTCATCGAGTCCCGTGCCGCGACCCAGTCGCTGCTGCATGAACAGCTCGCGCAGATCAGCACCTCCATCGCCGATTACCCGGTGGAAAAACAGGTCGACTTCAGCGAAGACCCGGTGGTCTACAACCAGCTCTGGCGCATCCGCAAGGACACCTTCCCGGCCGTCGGCGCGGTGCGCGAGACCGGTACCACGGTGATCATCGAGGACGTCACCTTCCCTGTCGAACAGCTGGCCGAAGGCGTGAACCGCCTGATCGAGCTGTTCGACAAGCACGGCTACGACGAGGCCATCCTGTTCGGCCACGCGCTGGAAGGGAACCTGCACTTCGTCTTCACCCAGGGCTTCGAATCGCCCGAGCAGGTAGCACGCTACTCGGCTTTCATGGACGACGTCGCGCACCTGGTCGCCGTGGAATACGGCGGCTCGCTCAAGGCCGAGCACGGCACCGGGCGCAACATGGCGCCCTTCGTCGAGCTGGAATGGGGCCATGACGCCTACCAGCTGATGTGGCAATTGAAACGTCTGCTCGACCCCACCGGCATCCTCAACCCGGGCGTGGTACTGACCGACGATCCGCAGCTGCACCTGAAGAACCTCAAGCCGCTGCCGGCCGCCGACGAGATCGTCGACAAGTGCATCGAGTGCGGCTTCTGCGAACCGGTCTGCCCGTCCAAGGGACTGACCCTCAGCCCGCGCCAGCGCATCGTCCTGTGGCGCGACATCCAGGCCAAGCGCCGCGCCGGCGTCGACACCACGGAGCTGGAGCGCGACTACCAGTACCAGGGCATCGACACCTGCGCCGCCACCGGCCTGTGCGCCCAGCGCTGCCCGGTGAACATCAACACCGGCGAGCTGATCCGCAAGCTGCGCGGCGTGGAAGCGCACCACGCCGGCACCGCCACCTGGCTGGCACGCAATTTCGCCACGGCGCTGAAAGGCGCGAAGTTCATGCTGCATGCCGCCAATGGCGCGCGCATCGTTCTGGGAGCGCCACGCCTCGCTCGCATCAGCGCCTCCATCAGCCACGCCAGCAAGGGCCGCGTGCCGCAGTGGACACCTGCCATGCCGCAGCCGGTGCGTCTCGCAGCTACGTCGCAACCTGTGGATAACGGCAAGCCGCGCGTCGTCTACCTGACCGCCTGCGTCTCCCGCGCCATGGGCCCGGCGGCGGCGGACGAGGAGCAGATGCCGCTGATCGAAAAGACCCGCCAATTGCTGGAGAAATCCGGCTACCAGGTGGTCTTCCCGGACAACGCCGATAACCTCTGCTGCGGCCAGCCGTTCGCCTCCAAGGGCTACAAGGAGCAGGCCGACGCCAAGCGCGACGAGCTGCTCGCCGAACTGCTGCGCGCCAGCCGTGGCGGCCTCGACCCGATCTACTGCGACACCAGCCCCTGCACGCTGCGCCTGGTGCAGGAGCTGGCGGACGACCGGCTGAAGATCTACGACCCGGTGAAGTTCATCCGCACGCACCTGGTCGAGCGTCTGGACTTCCAGCCGCAGGACAAGCCGGTGGCCGTCCACGTCACCTGCAGCACCCAGCACCTGGGCGAAAGCCAGGCGCTGATCGACCTGGTCAGACGCTGCACCCGCGAAGTAGTGATCCCCGAAGGTATCCACTGCTGCGGTTTTGCCGGCGACAAGGGTTTCACCACGCCCGAGCTGAACGCGCACTCGCTGCGCACGCTCAAGGAGGCTGTGCAGTACTGCGAGGAAGGCATCTCCACCAGCCGCACCTGCGAGATCGGCCTGTCCGCCCATGGCGGCATCGACTATCGCGGCGTGGTCTACCTGGTGGATCGCGTGACCCGCGCCCGCCCAACCGATACCCAACCGTAGGGCGGGTAACGCTTCCAGCGTTTTCCGCCGCCACCTCCGACGGCGGGCAGCCTGTTCCAGGTTATTCGCCCTACAACGCGTCTCACTCGTTAACTGCACCTTAATCCGCTGCCGCCACCCTCTGCCCGAAATGGGTGACGCCGGCTATCCTGCTGCACAGAGCCGGCTGAGGGGGCATCGATGAGAATCCTGTTGGCAGAAGACGACCAGCTGCTGGGCGATGGCATTCGCGCAGGGCTCGGTCTGGAAGGCGACACCGTGGACTGGGTGAGCGATGGCGTGGCCGCCGATCAGGCGCTGGCCACCGATGAGTTCGACCTGTTGGTCCTCGACCTCGGGCTGCCGCGCAAGGACGGCCTGGAAGTGCTGCGCGGCCTGCGCCGCCGGGGTGACATGACACCGGTGCTGATCCTCACCGCCCGCGACAAGGTGGCCGACCGCGTGGCCGGCCTCGACGCCGGCGCCGACGACTACCTGACCAAACCTTTCGACCTCGATGAACTGCTCGCCCGTGTCCGCGCCCTGACCCGCCGCCACACCGGCCGCGCTGCACCGCTGCTGCAACACGGCGAACTGGCACTGGACCCGGCCACTCACCAGGTCAGCCTGGCCGGTTCACCGGTTGACCTGGCACCACGCGAATATGCGCTGCTGCGCCTGCTGCTGGAACAACGCGGCAAGGTACTGTCCCGTGCTCGCCTGGTGGAGGCCCTCTACGGCTGGGACGGCGACCTGGAAAGCAACGCCATCGAAGTCCATATCCACCACCTGCGGCGCAAGCTGGGCAACGGCCTGATCCGTACCGTGCGCGGTATCGGCTACGGCATCGACCGCCCCGAAGGCGCCGCACGAGCTTGAGCAGCTCGCCGCCCCGCGCCGGTTCCATCAGCCGGCGCCTGTTGCTGACGCTGATCGGCGGTGTGTCCGTGCTGTGGCTGGTAGCCGGCCTCTTCACCTATCACCTGACCCGCGAGCAGGTGAACCGGCTCTACGACCAGGACATGATCGACTTCGGCCAGGCCGCCCTGAGCCTGGTCGACGTCGCCGACGCCATCGACCCACAATCCAGCGACGCCATGGAAATCCTCGCGCGCAGCCGCAAGGCCATCGAAGGGCTGCCACTGATCCGTCGCGAAGCCACGCTGGGCTACGCCATCTGGTATCGCGGCCAACCGCTGCTGGCCACCCACAAGCCGCCCGGGGGAATCGAGGCGCAACCGCCGGGCTTCTCCGACCTGCTCAGCGGCGGGGTCAACTGGCGCGTCCTGCAGATGGCCACGACGGGAGCGGATGAAGTGCGCATCTGGGTCTTCGAGGACCTGCACTACCGCCACAAGACCCTGCATCTGCTGCTGTTCAGCGCCCTGTTCCCGTTGCTGCTGGCACTGCCGCTGTTCGGCGTACTGGTCTGGTTCGGCGTGCGCCAGGGACTGGCGCCGCTGCGCAGCCTGATCGAACAGGTGCACCAGCGCGGCGCCCACAGCCTCCACCCGCTGGCCCTGAGTCGCGCACCGGTGGAGGTGCACAGCCTGGTCAACGAACTGAACCTGCTGCTGGAGCGCCTGCATTCGGCGATGGAAGCCGAGCGCCGGCTGACCAGCGACGCCGCCCACGAAATCCGCACGCCACTGGCCAGCCTGCGCACCCACGCCCAGGTAGCACTGCGCTCGTCCGACCCGGCCGCCCACGCCCATGGGCTACAACAGGTCAGCCGCAGTGTCGAACGGATCAGTGCGCTGATGGAGCAGATCCTCCTGCTGGCGCGGCTCGATGCCGAAGAGCTGCACGAAATCTTCGCCCCGGTGGACCTGCGCCTGCTGGCCGAAGACACCATCGCCGATCTCGCGCCGCAAGCCATCGACAAACAGATCGAACTGACCCTCGACAGCCAGGAGGTCACGCTGCGCGGCGTAGCGGCGTGGCTCGGGCTGATGCTCACCAACCTGGTCGGCAACGCCTTGCGCTACACCCCCGAAGGCGGCCGCGTGGCCGTCAGCCTTGAGAGCACGAGCGACCGTCTGACCCTCTGGGTCCGCGACAACGGCCCCGGCGTAGCCCCGGCCGAACAGGCAGCGATCTTCACCCGCTTCTACCGCAGCCCCAGCGTCGCCAGCAGCCACGGCAGCGGACTGGGCCTGCCCATCGTCAAGCGCATCGTGGAAATCCACCACGGGCGCATTTCCCTGCACGAAGGGCTGGACGGTGCCGGTCTGGGCGTCTGCGTCGAACTCCCGGTCACCACCGGGCCGATTCTCTGAACCCCGCGCGAATCACGGCAGTCCACCCTGTACGGTCCGCTCGTGCGGTCCGCGACAACGGTCAAGTTGACAGGAGTACTGCCATGAAACGTGCCGCCCTGCTCATTACAGCCGCCCTGCTGACGTCACCGGCTTTCGCCGCCGACCTGTGCAGCGACAATCTCCAGAAAGTCGATGACGCGGTAAAAACCGTCACCAACAACACCCAGGCCCAGGAGCAGGCCATGCGCCTGCAGGAAAAGGCCGCCCAGGCCCAGGCCGCGGGTGACACCAAGGCCTGCATCGCGCAGACCGAAAAAGCCCTGCAGCTGCTGAAGAAAAACGCCGGCGACGGCGGAGCCAACGGGTGATCCCGCACGCGGCGGCCGGCCTCTCACCGGTCGCCGCTCATAAGGCCCACTAAGCCTGTGCCATTCGCAACGCCGTAGTTGATTCCCCGCTCTCCCCACCCGCCTAAGATGGTGCGATTCCCGACCACAAGAATCACAACCGGAATCGCCATGCCCGTCACCCGCCTGCTCATCGCCAACCGTGGCGAGATCGCCATCCGCATTGCCCGCGCCGCTGCCGAGCTGGGTATCCAGACGCTGGCGATCTTCGCCGAGGACGATGCCGCCTCGCTGCACACGCGCCGGACCGACCAGGCCGCAGCCCTGAAAGGGCGCGGCGCCAGCGCCTACCTGGACCAACAGCAGATCATCGACATCGCCCTGGCCCACGGCTGCGACTCGGTGCATCCAGGCTATGGCTTCCTTTCCGAGAGCGCCGATTTCGCTCGCCGCTGCGAAGCCGCCGGGCTTACCTTCGTCGGCCCCTCGGCGGAAGTGCTCGATCTCTTCGGTAACAAAGCCCGTGCACGCGACCTCGCCCGTGATCACGGTGTAGCCCTCGCAGCCGGAAGCAACAGCGCCACATCATTGGAAGATGCCGAACGCTTCTTCCGCGAACTGCCCGCCGGCGCCGGCATGATGATCAAGGCCCTCGCCGGCGGCGGCGGACGTGGCATGCGTGCGGTACACCGCGCCGATGAAATCGCTGACGCCTATGCCCGCTGCCAGGCCGAAGCCCGCGCGGCGTTCGGCGATGATCGGCTCTATGTCGAGCGCCTGATCCAGTGCGCCCGTCACATCGAGGTGCAGGTGATCGGCGACGGTCGTGTCGTCAGCCACCTGTGGGAACGCGACTGCACCCTGCAGCGGCGCAACCAGAAACTGCTGGAGATCGCCCCCAGCCCCAACCTGCACCCGCGCCTGCGGGGCGCCATCCTCGCTGCCGCGGTGCGGTTGGCCGAAGCCGTGGACTACCGTGGCCTGGGCACCTTCGAGTTCCTGCTGGACGAGGACAGCGGCGACTTCGTGTTCATGGAAGCCAACCCGCGCCTGCAGGTGGAACACACCATCACCGAAGCGGTGACCGGCATCGACCTGGTCCAGGCACAACTGCGCATCGCCGCCGGCGCCAGCCTCGCCGAGCTGAACCTGACCCAGGCCGAGATTCCCGCGCCGCGCGGCCACGCCCTGCAACTGCGGATCAACCTGGAAAGCCTCGCCAGCGACGGCACGCCCCACCTCGCCTGCGGCACCCTGAGCGCCTACGAGCCGCCCAGCGGCCCCGGCCTGCGCGTGGATGGCTACGGCTACGCCGGTTACCGCAACAGCGCCGGCTACGACTCGCTGCTGGCCAAGCTGATCGTCCACGGCAACGGCGGTTATCCACAGCTGGTGCAGCGCGCCTACCGGGCGCTCTGCGAATTCCGTCTGGAAGGCGTGGCGAGCAACATACCGCTGCTGCTCAATCTACTGCGCCAGAGCGCAGTGGCCGACAACCAGGTCACCACCCGCTATATCGAAGAACACCTGGCCACACTGCTGGGCGCACAGGAGCACGCGCACCCGCATCGCTTCTTCAGCCACGCTGGCGTATCCGCGCAAGCCCAGCGTGCCAGCGAAGCGCCGGCTGGTTGCGTCCCACTCGCTACGCCCAGCGCGGGCGTGCTGGTCAGCCTGAACGTCTCCACTGGCGACGCCGTCGCCCAGGGCCAGACCATCGCCGTCGTCGAGGCGATGAAGATGGAATTCGAGGTCAAGGCCAGTGCCGGCGGCATCGTCCACAGCCTCGCCGCCACACCCGGTGATAGCCTCGGCGAAGCCGATGCGCTGCTGTTCGTCGAACCGATGGACATAGAAGCGCAGGGCCCTGAAAGCAACGACGCCATCGACCTGGGCGCGATCCGCGCCGACCTGGCCGAAGTCCTCGAGCGTCACGCCATCGGTCTCGACGAGCGCCGCCCGGAGGCTGTCGCCAAGCGCCACAGGATCGGCAAGCGCACCACTCGCGAAAACCTCACCGACCTGCTCGATGACGGCAGCTTCATCGAATACGGCGCCCTGGCCATCGCCGCCCAGCGTCGTCGCCGCAGCGTCGAGGAACTGATCGCCAGCAGCCCTGCCGACGGTATGGTCAGCGGCCTGGGCAGCATCAACGCCGCGCAGTTCGGCGACGAGAAGGCCCGCTGCCTGGTGCTGGCCTACGACTACACGGTGTTCGCCGGCACCCAGGGCGTGATGAACCACAAGAAGACCGACCGCATGCTGCACCTCGCCGAGCAATGGCGCATCCCACTGGTGCTCTACGCGGAAGGTGGCGGCGGGCGTCCGGGCGACACCGATTTCGTCGGCGTGGCGGGGCTGGACAACATGAGCTTCGTCGGCCTGGCGCGACTCTCCGGACTGGTGCCGCTGGTGGGCGTGGTCTCCGGTCGCTGCTTTGCCGGCAACGCCGCGCTGCTGGGCTGCTGCGACGTGATCATCGCCACCCGCGATACCAGCCTAGGGATGGCTGGCCCGGCGATGATCGAGGGCGGCGGCCTGGGCAAGTTCGCCCCCGAGGAAGTCGGCCCCAGCGACGTACAGAGCTCCAACGGCGTAATCGACGTACTGGTGGAAGACGAGGCCGAGGCCACTCGGACGGCGCGCCAATACCTCGCCTATTTCCAGGGCGACACCGCTGATTGGGAATGCGCTGACCAGCGCTTGCTGCGCCACGCGGTGCCGGAGAACCGCCTGCGCGTCTACGACATCCGTCAGGTCATCGAACAGTTGGCCGACAGCGGATCGGTGCTGGAACTGCGCCGACACTTCGCCGCCGGGATGATCACCGCGCTGGTGCGCATCGAAGGCAAGCCCTTCGGGCTGATCGCCAACAACCCCATGCACCTGGGTGGTGCCATCGATGCCGAGGCCGGCGACAAGGCCGCTCGCTTCATGCAACTGTGCGACGCCTTCGACCTGCCGATCATTTCCCTGTGCGACACCCCCGGCTTCATGGTCGGCCCGGAAGCGGAGAAGACCGGCACCGTGCGCCACGTCTCGCGCATGTTCGTCACCGCCGCCAGTCTCACCGTTCCATTCTTCACCGTGGTCCTGCGCAAGGGCTACGGCCTCGGCGCCCAAGCCATGGCCGCTGGTAGCTTCCACTCGGCGCTGTTCACCATCGCCTGGCCCAGCGGCGAGTTCGGCGCCATGGGACTGGAAGGGGCAATCCGCCTCGGCTATGCCAAGGAGCTGGCCGCAATCGAAGACCCGCTAGAGCGACAGAAGCTGTTCGACAAGCTGGTCGCTGCGGCCTACCGCAACGGCAAGGGACTGAACATGGCGAGCTATCTGGAGATCGACGACGTCATCGACCCGGCCGACACCCGCCGCTGGTTGCTGCGCGGCCTGGCATCGACGCCGAAGCCCGCAGCACGCCAGGGGAAAAAACGTCCGCTGATCGATACCTGGTGACGCATGGGTTGAGCTGCTCGCCCGATCCGCTAGAATGCGCGGCGTCATTGGGGAGTAGCCGACCGTTCGACGAACGGGGGCGACGTCAACACACTTGGCCCGCAGGCCATGGCGTCGTCAGCAGCTTTGCCTGGCAAGACCTTTGACCACGCGATCTCCGCAACGGCCGGGGAGATGCGTGGTCATGGGTACTTACACCGGCCGGGAGCTTCACCGTGATGCACCACCCCACTCTTCGCTCCACCCGTCTGGAGCTGCGCGCATGCTGACCTTCATTCTCGAACTGCTCGGCATGCTGCTGGTGATCCTGATCGCCGCCGAACTCTTCACCAACGCGCTGGAACACTTCGGCGAGCGCCTCGGCATCTCCGAAGGCGTCACCGGTTCGCTGTTCGCCGCCATCGGCACTGCCCTGCCGGAGACCCTGATCCCACTGCTGGCGCTGTTCGCCGGCACCAGCAATGTCAATCTCAACGAAGAAGTCGGCGTCGGCGCCATCCTCGGCGCACCGCTGATGCTCTCCACCCTGTCCACCTGCCTGATGGCGCTCGCCGCCTGGCGCGCTCGTGGCCTGTTCGGACGCATCCGCCCCGAGCGCACGGGCATGCAGCGCGACCTGAACTTCTTCCTGGTCGCCTTCAGCTTCGCCACCATCGCCATGTTCGTGCCTGCTGAACTGCACTCCGTGCGCGTCGCCCTCAGCGTGCTGCTGGTACTGACCTACGTGGGCTACATCACGCTGACCCTCCGCGCTTCGCAGAGCCTGGTGGAAGACGGCCACGGCACCGAGGCCGACCATCGCATGTACCTGTCACGCATGGGCCTGCCGACCAACCTCGCCACCATCCTGCTGCAACTGCTGCTGGGCCTGGTGCTGCTGGTGCTGGGCGCCAAGGGCTTCATCCATGGTGTGGAAGGCCTGTCGCACATCCTGGGGATTTCAGCACTGCTTCTGTCGCTGCTGATCATCCCCATCGCCACCGAACTGCCGGAGAAGATCAACAGCATCCTCTGGGTGCGCCGTGGCAAGGACACCCTGGCCTTCGGCAACATCAGCGGCGCGATGGTGTTCCAGGGCACCCTGCTGCCCGCCATCGGTATCCTGCTTACCCCCTGGCAGCCGCGCATCGAAGTGCTCACCGGCGTGCTGGTCACCCTCGGGGCTGCGCTCTGGCTGCGCATCAACGCCCAGCGCGGCGGCGGCCTGCCAATCTGGGTACTGATGCTCAACGGCGTGCTGTACGCCGCCTATCTGGGTATCACCCTGTCGCGCTGACGCGGACGGCTCATTGCCTACACTGACAGTCCGGGCTGCCGTTTCGGCGGCAGCCGCATGACTAGCGATACGCCGAAGGAGTGAGCATGAAAATCCTGGTAGTCCTGACCTCCCACGACCAGCTCGGCAGCACCGGCAAGAAAACCGGCTTCTGGCTCGAGGAGTTCGCCGCGCCCTACTACGTGTTCAAGGATGCCGGCGCCAGCCTGACCCTGGCCTCGCCCAAGGGCGGCCAGCCACCGCTCGACCCCAAGAGCGACGAGGAAGGCGCACAGACCCCGGCTACCCTGCGCTTCCGCCAGGACAGCGCAGCCCAGGCCGAGTTGGCCAACACCGTGAAGCTCAGCGAGGTGAAGGCAGACGACTTCGACGCCGTGTTCTACCCCGGCGGCCACGGCCCGCTCTGGGACCTGGCCGAGGACCGCACCTCGGTGGCGCTGATCGAGGCCTTCCATTCCAGCGGCAAACCCGTCTCCGCCGTCTGCCATGCTCCAGCCGTGTTCCGCCATCCCCACGGGCTCGACGGCCGCCCGCTGGTGCAGGGCCGACACGTCACCGGCTTCTCCAACAGCGAGGAGGACGCCGTGGGCCTCACCGACGTGGTGCCCTTCCTCGTCCAGGACATGCTCAAGGCCAACGGAGCCCGTTACAGCAAGGGTCCGGACTGGCAGAGCCACGTCGAGGTGGATCGCGGCCTGATCACCGGACAGAACCCCGCGTCCTCCGAGGCCGTGGCCGAAGCCGTGCTGAAATTCCTGAGCTGACAACACCTTGCGCCGCCCCGGGTGGCTATCGGGGCGGCTTTCCCGTAGAATGAATCCCGACCTTGAAAGGTTTTGGGGCCGATTAGGATTCGACGCCGGTAACAAAACTCGAGGGGCATGCCGAGTAGGTGACAGTTCTCGTAAATCAGCTGCCACAACTTTATAGTTGCCAACGACGACAACTACGCCCTAGCAGCCTAAGTGCCGCTAGCAGACCCTAGGGGATGCCTGTAAACCCGAAGATTAGGTCTGTCATATAGAACAGGATCGCCGCCAAGTTCGCTGTAGACGTAACGGCTAAAACTCATACAGCTCGCTCCAAGCGCCCTGCCACTCGGGCCGCAAGGAGTTAACCTAATAGAGATGGCTAAGCATGTAGAACCGACAGCGGAGAACTGGCGGACGGGGGTTCAAATCCCCCCGGCTCCACCAAATCCAAAGAAAAAGGCGCTGAGCCTCAAGCCCAGCGCCTTTTTTCTTGCCCGCGATTTGCCTAGAGCGTCAGGAAGCCCAGCCGCGGCATCAGCGGTTCGGCCTGCTCTTCCGCCACCACTTCCACGCAAGGTTTGCGCAGGCGCAGGCGTTCGGCGTTGCACAGCAATGGACCGTCCTCGTCCGCGGCGCCGAAGGGATCGTCGATCAGCACACCCTTGATTACCCCCTGGCGGAACAGTTCGCGGATGGCGAACAGGTTGGCTTCGCGGGGGCCGGCAAGATCGCTGATGGATTTGAAGTCGGTTTCCGTGAGCTGGCTGAGCACGGCGGTCAGCTGGGCCTGGGAGGGTTTGCGACTCATGGGGTACTCCGGGGTAAAGCGGGGTCAAGCCTGACTATCGGGATCAAATGTTAACGCTGGATTAGCGCGCTGACAGACCGACCTTGGTCGGCCTGTCGGGGGAATCTTCCGAATCAGTCTCGGGGAATGCCCATCTCCAACAACGCGAGGCGCTCCTCGAGAGCCGCAATACGGCCTTCCAGTTCGACCAGACGGCCTTCGTCATGACCGCCGCTGTCGCTGCGCTCGCCGGAAGCACGGCTACCGCTGGCGGCAATGGCAGCCTCGCGGTCTTCATCGGTGCCCAGCAGGTGCATGTAGCGGTCTTCACGCTGGCCGCTGAGACGCTCCAGCTGCAAGGCCATGCCGCGGCCGGCGAGGCGCTCGAGCTGGTGGCGGACTTCCTCGGTATCGTCGAAGTCGTGCATGCGCTGGCTGCGGGTGAGCAGTTCGTTGAGGGTCTGTGGGCCGCGCAGGAACAGCAGGCCGAGCAAAATGACCTGCGGTTTCACCAGCTCCAGTGCCTTGTCCAACCGCTGTTCCCAGCGGTCGGCACGGCTGCCCATGACCAGGCGGGTCATCTCGCGGCCTTCGAGGTGGCGCAGGGACTGACCGACCTGCCCGGGCGTGAGGTTCATCACCGGGTCGCGGCTGGTCTTCTGGTTGCAGGCGGTGACCAGGGCGTTGAGGGTCAGCGGGTAGGCTTCAGGCGTGGTGAGCTGCTTTTCGATCAGGCACCCGAGAACGCGGGCATCCGTTGCACTCAGGGGTTCAAAGTCGGTGAGGGTGTCGAGCGACTGGCTCATGGCGGTATCCGTCGATGAGGGAACCGCCCTAGCCTAGCCGTTTACGCGGCGTTTGGCAGCCTCAGGCAGCGCCGGCCAGGCGTCGGTTCAGCGGTCGTTCGATGACTGACCAGTGCGAGAACGACGCCGCCAGCTCCTGTTCACGCCCCTGCGCATCCCGCCCCAGCGTGCGTCGGGCGAGGTCACCGGTGAACCAGTTGGCAGTATTGGCTGCGACAACACGCCCTTCTCCATTGACCACCAGGGCCTCGTGCCCCATCTGCATCAGGCTGCCCAACAGCACGCTTTCGAACTCGTGCAGAGCAATGTCCGCGGCGGCAACGCCGATGAAGCGGCCGTCCACCTGGATCGGCACGGAGAAGGCGAGGATGTACAGGTCGGTACCGTAGAGGTCGACGAAGGGCCCAACCACCGAGGGCTGCCCACTGGCGCGCGGGCGGGAGAACCAGGGCATGTTGAGGTAGTTGTAGAAGCTTTCGCTGCGCCGGTTGAAGTTCAGGCTCATGGGCACGACCTTGTCACCGCGGCCGTGGTACCACCACTCCAGATACATGTCCTGGTCGGCCAGTTCGCCCGGCTCGATCACCACGCCGGTGCCGTGCAGGCGCGTGCCGTCATCGGTGAGGTCGTGCTGGATGCGCGGGCGTAGTGCGCCGAGGTCCTTAGAGGACGGGCGCTTGCCCTCCTCCGCCAGCGTGCGCCAGATCGCTACGACTTCGCCCGCCAACTCGTCGAGACGCTGGAAAACGTTACGGATGGAAGCGTCGATGCGCTGTGCACAACGCTGGAGTTCATCCGTGGGTTGTTCGCTGGACATGACCGGGGCCTCGCTGTTCTTGTCGTTGTTCTTGCTCAAGGGCGCGCCAGAGAGGCTCGCAAAGTCGGATCGATGAGTCAGTCTGTGCGCCCGCTCGGCCGCGCCGTGAAAGCAGCAAGCGCTGTGCCAGTCAGCCGTCGTCGGCGAGCAGGCTCAGGCGCAGGTTGATCAGCCGCTTGATGCCGCGCGTGACGTGGGCTTCGGCCAGCGCGCCGGCCAGGTTCGAGTCGCCGGCGCTGATCGCTTCGAGAATGGCCCGATGCTCCATCTCGATGGCAGCCGCCCCAGGGAATCCGTCCACGGGCAGCCATAGCCATTCGCCGATTTCCGCCTGCAGCCGGGTTTCCGCATGGGTCAGGCGCACGGACTGCGCGGCCACGGCAATCTCGATGTGGAAACGCGCATCGGCGCGGCGCTGCTCCTGCCGGGTAGTGGCGCTCGCCAGGGCATCGAGGTACTGCGCGATGCGCGCCTGCTCATCGGAGGTGGAACGCTGCGCCGCCAAGCGCGCGGCAGCACCGGCGATGGCGACATGCTCATCGCCCAGGTCGCGCAGTTCCAGCGCACTCATCTGGCGCAGTTGCCCCAGCAGGGCGTCCTCGGACGTGTGCTGCGGCGAGCAAACAAAACTGCCGCCGTTGCGACCGCGGCGTGTCTCGATCACCCCACGTTCGCGCAGCTCCGCCAACGCGTCGCGCAGGGTCACGGTGGCGACGCCGAACTGCATCGCCAGCTCACTCTCACTGGGCAGTTGCTCGCCTTCGGCGTAGAGGCCGAGGTCGACCATTTCCACCAGCCGGCGCGCGACTTCTTCGGTGCGCCCTTCCTGGCGCAGGCGCATGAAGCTGGCGGGGCGGACTTTCCTGAATTCGTTCATAGGCGGCAAGGCGAGGGGCGCGGACGCTTCCTGCGCGAAATGTTCCTGTTCTGGAGTGCATGGCGAAGTCTACCGGCAAGCCCGGCTGCAGCTCCGCGCAAAACTATGTCTCCATATTTTTAAATCGCTTTCCGGACTTTCAGCAAGGGTATTTCGCACGAAAACTCCTTTCCAACGCTCATTTTTCGACCTGTATTGGCAACCGCAAAAACATAAGATATGGTTTCAAATGTATTTGCCAGCGACGGTCCGCAGGCCGTCTCCGCCCACAACAGCAAGAACGAGGAGCGATACGCATGAGCCAGCCAACCCGCGCCGAATGGGAAGCCCGCGCCAAGACCCTGCAGATCGAGGGCCGCGCCTTCATCCAGGGTGAGTACCTTGCCTCCGCCTCCGGCGAAACATTCGACTGCATCAGCCCGGTGGACGGCCGCCTGTTGGCCAAGGTCGCCAGCTGCGATGCCGCCGATGCCGAGCGCGCCGTACAGAGCGCCCGCGCCACCTTCGACTCCGGCATCTGGTCGCGTGAAGCGCCGGCCACCCGCAAGGCCGTGATGATCCGCTTCGCCGCCCTGCTGGAGGAGCACGCCGAGGAGTTGGCGCTGCTGGAAACCCTGGACATGGGCAAGCCCATCGGCGACTCACTGAACGTCGACCTGCCGGGCGCCGCCGATTCGCTGCGCTGGAGTGGCGAGGCCATCGACAAGGTCTACGACGAAGTCGCTGCTACTTCCCATGACCAGCTCGGCCTGGTCACCCGCGAACCGGTGGGCGTGGTCGCCGCCATCGTACCGTGGAACTTCCCGCTGATGATGGCCGCGTGGAAACTCGGCCCGGCCCTGGCCACCGGCAACTCGGTGATCCTCAAGCCGTCCGAGCGCTCGCCGCTGACCGCTATCCGTATCGCCCAGCTGGCCATCGAGGCCGGCCTGCCCGCTGGCGTGCTGAACGTGCTGCCCGGCTACGGCCACACCGTCGGAAAGGCTCTGGCGCTGCACATGGACGTCGATACCGCGGTGTTCACCGGCTCCACCAAGATCGCCAAGCAGCTGATGGTCTACGCCGGTGAATCGAACATGAAGCGCGTCTGGCTGGAAGCCGGTGGCAAGAGCCCGAACATCGTCTTCGAGGACGCCCCGGACCTGCAGGCCGCCGCCGAAGCTGCTGCTGCAGCCATCGCCTTCAACCAGGGCGAAGTGTGCACCGCCGGTTCACGCCTGCTGGTGCAGAAGTCGATCAAGGCGAAGTTCCTGCCGCTGGTGGTCGAAGCCCTGAAAGGCTGGAAAGCCGGCCACCCGCTGGACCCGGACACCAACGTCGGCGCCCTGGTCGACGGCCGCCAGCTGGAGCAGGTACTGGGCTACATCCAGGCCGGCCAGGACGAAGGCGCGAAGATCCTCACCGGCGGCAAGCGGGTGCTGGAGGAAACCGGCGGCACCTACGTCGAGCCGACCCTGTTCGATGGCGTGAGCAACGCGATGAAGATCGCCCGTGAGGAAATCTTCGGCCCGGTGCTCTCGGTCATCGAGTTCGAGGACGCCGAAGAAGCCATCCGCATCGCCAACGACACCCCGTACGGACTGGCCGCGGCGGTCTGGACCCGCGACATCTCCAAGGCCCACCTCACCGCCCGCGCCCTGCGCGCCGGCAGTGTGTGGGTGAACATGTACGACGGCGGCGACATGACCGCGCCCTTCGGCGGCTTCAAGCAGTCGGGCAACGGTCGTGACAAGTCGCTGCACGCCTTCGACAAGTACACCGAGCTGAAGGCGACCTGGATCAAGCTGTAACGCGATCCGGAACACGAGAGGTTTGGAGCAAGACGGCGCGCGGGTCGAACCGCGCGCCGAACAATAACAACAACGCTTTCCGTTGCACCCGATTGGCTGCCGACGCGAAAACCTCAAACAGGACATCCACGATGAACAGCTCGATCCAGCCAGGCGCCGCCCTGGACCGCGACGCGGAGCAACTCCGCGCGCTGGGCTACACCTCCAATTTCGAACGCAGCATGACCCTATGGCAGAACTTCGCCCTGGGCTTTACCTACCTCTCGCCGGTGGTCGGCGTATACACCCTGTTCGGCCTGTGCCTGGCCGCCGGCGGCCCGCCGATGTTCTGGTCCTACCTGCTGGTGGGCATCGGGCAGATGCTGGTGTGCCTGATCTTCTGCGAGGTCGTCTCGCAGTTCCCCATCTCCGGCGGTGTGTATCCCTGGGCGCGACGCCTGGTGGGCAAGCGCTGGGCCTGGATGGTCGGCTGGATCTACTCGGTGTCGCTGTGCGTGACCATCGCCGCCGTGGCTCTTGGCGCAGGGCCGTACATCGCCACGCTGCTCGGCTTCGAATCGACGCCGGTGACCAATACCCTGGTGGCCCTGGCGCTGACGGTGATCGCTACCCTACTCAACCTGTCCGGCACCAAGCTGCTGGCCCGCGTGGCAATGTTCGGCTTCATCTGCGAACTACTCGGCGCGCTGGTGATCGGCACCTACCTGCTGATCTTCGAACGTCATCAGCCGTTCTCGGTGCTGTTCAACACCTTCGACATCCGCATCGACGGTAGCTACTGGCCGGCCTTCCTCACCGCCTCGCTGGCGGGGATGTTCCTCTACTACGGCTTCGAGGCCTGCGGTGACGTCGCCGAGGAAACCCCGAACCCCAGCCGCCGTATTCCGAAGGCCATGCGCATGACCATCTGGATCGGCGGCGGCGCAGCCATCTTCGCCGCCCTGGCGCTGATCCTCGCGGTACCGGACATGGCCGCAGTGATCTCCGGCGCCGACAAGGACCCGATGACCACCATCCTCGACAACGCCTTCGGCGTGACCGGCGCGCGCCTGGTGATGGCGGTGATCATTGTCTCGTTCGTTTCCTGCGTGCTCAGCCTGCAGGCCGCCGCCAGCCGCCTGCTGTACTCCTACGCGCGCGACGAGATGGTGATGGGCAGCGGCCTGCTCAAGCGCCTGTCGCCCAACACCCACGTACCGGTCGCCGCGCTGATCGCTTGCGGCGTGATCCCCAGCGTGATCGTCTGCGCCGGCTTCTACCTGCAGAACGCCATCGCCATGGTGGTGAGCTTCGCCGCCATCGGCATCTACCTGTCGTTCCAGATGATCGTCGGCGGTGCACTCTTCGCCCGCCTGCGCGGCTGGAAGCCGAGCGGCGCCTTCACGCTGGGCAACTGGGGCTGGCTCGTGAACATCCTGGCGCTGACCTACGGAGTTCTGGCGATCATCAACATGTCCTGGCCGCGCACGCCGGATGCTCCCTGGTACCTGAACTACGGGATCATCCTGGTGGGTGGCATCGTGATCCTGCTGGGCCTGGCCTACATGACCCTGTTCCGCCCCTACGACAAGGGCACCGCGCCCCACGGGGACGCGTGGAAGCTGCATCAGCAGTAAGTGTTGGAGTGAAATGCAAACGCCCGGCAAGGATGCCGGGCGTTTGCATTTCTGCAGAACGTTTTGTGTAGGAGCGAGCTTGCTCGCGAATGGATTCACCGGGAAATTCGGCGTTGGGCGGGTTCGCGAGCAAGCTCGCTCCTAGAAGGGTTCAGGCGAGCTCTTCGGTTTCAGGCCAGAGACGCTGACCTGCGCCGGGAGCCTCCATCCATTGCTTGAGCGAACGTGTCGGCAGGTCGAAATACTCCCGTGTACGCGCATAGCCATGCCCGCCCATGCGGCCGATGGCATCGAGGCCGAGCTGGTCGATGTAGAGCGTCGCAGGATCGATCAGGTCGTCGCGCACATGGGCCATCAGCACTTCACCGAGGATGATCTCCCGCGACTGGCCGATGGACAGCGCCATCATCCGTCGGCACTCCAGCGCCACCGGCGCCTCGCCGATGCGCGGGCAGCCGACGCGGGTGCCGGGGATGGCGGTGAGGCCGGCGGCGACCAGTTCGTCGAAGCCCGGCTCGAAGGGTACGGCGCAGACGTTCATGGCTTCCACCAGCGCATCGGAGACGATGTTCACGGTGAACTCCTGGTTCTGCCGGATGTTCAGCGTGGTGTCCTTCGGGCTCAGGTCGCTGTAGTTCTCCACGCCCAGGGCGAGGATCGGCGGGTCGGCCGAGAGGGCGTTGAAGAAGCTGAAGGGCGCCGCGTTGGCGCGCCCCTCGGCGTCGATGGTAGTGACCAGGGCGATGGGCCGGGGCACCACGCTGCCGATGAGGATCTTGTATTTTTCGCGGGCGGAGAGCTGCTGGAAGTCGAAGCTGAGCATGGGGTGATCCTTCACGGGGCCTTTGGTGTGCGCGCGTCGAGCAGTGGTGCGCCGGCGCTGTACGAATCGGCAAAGGGAATCGCGGAACGGAACAGTGTGCGCCACGGTGGGTTGCCGAATGCACGCTCGGCGTGGTGCTGCATCTGTTTCTGGAACAGTGCGTCGGCACGGCGCTGCAGGTCGGCGTAATCGACGCCGATCACCTGGCCGTCCTGCATCACGCTGCGGCCGTCGATAAAGCTGGCGATACAGTCGTCGCCGCGGCCGGCGGTGAACAGGTTCTTCAGCGGGTCGAAGAACGGGCCCTGATGGAAGTCTCCGAGGCGGAACACCGTGATGTCCGCGCGGGCGCCGATGGCGAGGCGGCCAAGGTCATCGCGGCCCAGCGCCTGGGCGCCGCCGAGGGTGGCAGCGTTGTACAGATCGAGCATGCGCGTGTGTTCGGCATCGCCTTCCTTCACCCGCGCGATGTTCAGGCCCTGGCGCAGGTTGTCGAGCATGTCCGCCGGGAAGGTATCGGTGCCCATGGCAAGGTTGATGCCCCGCGCACGGTAGCCACCAAAGGAGTCCAGCGCATCCCCTTCGCGGGCGAACACCACGGGGCAATGCACCAGGCTCGTGCCAGTGTCGGCGAGGCGCTGCAGCTCGTGCTCACCGCTGTGCAGGATGCCGTGGGGCAGCACGCTGCGCGGATTGAGCAGGCCGTAGCGGTCGAGCCACTGCAGCGAGGACGTGTCGTGCAGGCGACGCACCAGCTCCACTTCGTAGCGCGACTGACAGCAGTGCAGGCGCAGCGGCGCGTTCAGTTCACGCTGCACGGCGGCGGTGCGCTCCAGCAACGCGGGGGTGCAGGTCTCGATGCGATCCGGCAGCAGCGCGCCGTGCACCAGGCCGCCTTGCGTGCCATCGAAGTCGCGGAAGAAGCGTTCGGCCTGCGTCAGCCCGGCAAGGCCGGCGGCTTCGTCCCAGTGCTGCGCGGCGCTGCCGTCAGCGCGGGCGTAGGTCATCCCGCTCATGTAGCAGGGACCCAGATAGGTACGCAGGCCCAGCTCGCCGGACAGCTCGGCTACCCCGGCAATTTCGTCGTAGTGCTCGGCCCAGCGCCGGTAGTACATGGAGGTGATCGGCATGGCAGTGGTGATGCCGTTGCGGATCAGCTGGGTGAAGGCGTAGCGGTACTTGAACAGCTCCTCGTCCGGGCTGTAGCACTCGCCCGGGCCAGCGCGCAGATAGTCCTCGGACCAGACGCGGCCCATGTTCCATTCGGCGCCGTTATCCAGGGTGAGCACCGTGGAATCAAGATCGCCGAGGGCATCGAGGTCGATGAAACCTGGGCCGATCAGCGCGTGACCGTAATCGATCCATTGGCTGACGTTACCGGGAAAGCCACGTCCGACGAAGAGAATTTCCCCTCCCTCGAACACCACTTCGCCGTGGCGCCAGAGCACGTGCTGCCTGCCGTCGAAGCCAACCACGAAACTGGCTTTCAGGCCAATGCGGGGCTTGCTCACAGACGCGACTCCACAAGACGGCCCTGCTCGGCGATCAGCTTGCCGGCCTTGAACACCTGGCGCTGGGCCGGGCGCGCGACCACGGCCTCGCCGAGGGTTTCGACCGGCAGCAGGAGAAAGTCCGCTGGCGCACCGGCCTCGATACGCGCCGGCTCCCGGCCCAGCGCGCGAGCGCCGTTAGCAGTGGCAGCGGCGAAGGCGGCGGCAAGGTCGTCGTCCTTGCACAGGTCGAAGCGGAAGGCCAGCAGCATGGCACGCTCGAGCATGTCGCCATTGCCCATGGGTGACCAGGCATCGCGGATGCCGTCGCTGCCCAGGCAGAGGTTCACGCCGGCTTCGCGCAGGGCGAGGAACGGCGGCACCGGGGTATCGGCCGGGGCGGAGCTCATCAGGGAAATGCCCAGTTCGGAGAGTCGTTCGGCCAGCGGCTCGACCTGCTCCCAGGGCGCCATACCCAGGCAGTAGGCGTGGCTGATCATCACCTTGCCCTGCAGGCCGTGGCGCTCGGTGTAATCGGCGATGCGGGCGATCTGCCAGAGGCCCAGCTCACCCTTGTCGTGCAGGTGGATATCGACGCCACGGCCGAACTCCACGGCGAGGCCGAAGACGATATCCAGCTGGGCGATGGGATCGTCGTCGATGCCACAGGGGTCGAGGCCGCCGACGTTTTCCACGCCCAGCGCCATCGCCTCGCGCATCAGCTCGGCGGTGCCGGGGCGGCTGACCAGGCCGGTCTGCGGGAAGACCACGAACTGCATGTCGATCAGATCGGCGTAGCGCTCGCGCAGCGCCTGCATCGCGACCACATGGCGCAGGCCCAGCTCGGGGTCGATGTCCACGTGGCAGCGGAAGGTCAACGAGCCACGGGCGATGCACTGCTCCAGCAACGCGCCGGCACGTTCGGCAATCGGAGCTTCGATCTCGCGCAGCACACGGCGCTCGTTGGCGATGTAATCCTTGAGCGTGGGACCGGCACTGTTGGGGCGCCAGGGTTGGCCCCACAGGGTCTTGTCCAGGTGGCAGTGACTCTCTACCAGCGGCGGCAGCAGGAGCTGGCCGGCACCGTCAATGTCGTCCGCTTCGATGGCAGCGCCACTGGCCGGGCGGCGCTCGGCGATGCGGCCATTGTGGATCAGGAAATCTTCCGCCGCGCTGCCGAGCGGGCGGATGTTGCGCAGCCAGTAGCTGTCGGTCATGGGGACCTCGGAACAGAAAATTGGATCGGTGCTGCTTTGTAGGATGGGTGGAGCCTGCGATACCCATCGTTTGCCGGCCGCATGGGTATCGCTGCGATCCACCCATCCTACGAAGAGCGAATAACGAGCATGAGCTTCGGGTGAAGAATCAGCCCTTGAGCTTGGACCAGATGCGGTCCTGCAGCTCGCGGGACTTGTTGCTGCATTCCTTTTCCAGGCGCAGCCGCTGTGCGTACTCCTCGGGCATGTTGATGGCGTCCATGACCTTCCACTTGGCGTCGAGCAACTGGTCGGTCTGGATGCCATTGGAATAGGCGATGGCGTTGGTCACCGCAGCGGCGTTCTCGGGCTTCATCATCCAGTTGATGAAGACCTTGGCGTTCTCCGGGTGCGGAGCGCTTTTCGGCACGGCGAAGTTGTCCTGGAAGGAGGCCACGCCTTCGCGCGGGTAGACATACTTGATGGTGCTCTTCTGCAGGGTGGCGCGAGCGGTGGAGCCGTTCCAGTTCTGCATCAGCACCACTTCGCCGGAGGCCATGCGGTCCACGGTGTTGTCCGAGCTGTACATCTTCAGGAAGGGCTTCTGCTTCTGCAGCAGTTCGAGAATCTTCTTGGCGTCCTGCGGGTTCTCGGTGCACTCGTCGACGTTCAGGTAATGCGCGGCGGCGTTGATCAGGCTGCTTGGGGTATCCAGCGCGGCGACCTGCCCCTGCAACTCGGGACGCGGCTCGAAGAACTCCTTCCAGGAATCGTCCAGCTTGCCACCCGGCACCCGTGCGCTGTCGTAGGAGAAGCCCGTGGTGCCCCACAGGTAGGGAGCCGAATACTTGCGCCCCGGATCGAAGGCCGGATCGCGGAAGGCCGGTTTGACGTACTGGAAGTTCGACAGCGTGGGCGTGTCGATTTCCCGCAGCAGGTCCTGCTTGATCAGCGTCTGCATGATCGAGTGCGACGGCACGATCACGTCGTACGCGGCGCCGCCGGCCTGCAGTTTTGCCAGCAGGGTTTCGTTGCTGTCGTAGCCATCCATGGTGACCTTGATGCCGGTCTCCTTCTCGAACTTGGCCAGCAGCTCCACCGGGTAGTAATCGGTCCAGTTGTAGAAGAACAACTGCTTGGGCTCCTCGGCCTGGGCGCTGCCGGCGGCCAGCAGGGCGAGGGACAAACCGGCAAGGCCGTGACGCAGGGCATTCAACTTCATGGCTTTCTCCAGAGACAAAAAGTCCGAAACAAAGGGTCCAAAAGCGAAAGATCCAAAGGCGAAAACTGGGCAGTCAGGCGTCCGGTTTGCCGCGCTGGCCGAGCCAGTACGACAGCACCACGAGGACGATGGAAATCACCAGCATGAGCGTCGAGATGGCGTTGATCTCGGGCGTTACCCCGGCCTTGATGGCCGAGAAGATGTAGACCGGCAGCGTCGTCGAGCCGGGGCCTGCAACGAAGAAGGTCATGATGAAATCGTCGAGGCTGACCACGAACGCCAGCACTGCGCCGGAAAGCACCGCCGGCCACAGCAGCGGCAGGGTCACGCGGCGGAACACCTGGTAAGGGCTGGCGTACAAATCGCCGGCGGCTTCCAGCAGGCTCTTGTCCAGATCGTTCAGTCGCGCACGGATCGGCAGGTAGGCGAACGGAATGCAGAAGCCGACGTGGGCGACGATCACCGTCAGCAAGCCGAGCTTGATGCCCAGCGACATGAACAGCAGCAGCGTGGCCACAGCGATGACGATCTCCGGCAGGATCAGCGGCAGGTTGATGCCGCCCTCCACCAGCCGCCGTCCGTAGAACGGCCGCGAGGTCGCCAGTGCCGCCGCCAGGGCGATCGCCGTGGACAGCACGGTGGCGAAGCCGGCGACCACCAGCGAGTTGAAGGCTGCTGCCTGGATCGACGGGTTGGCGACGATCTTGCCGTACCAGGCAAAGGAGAATTCGGTCCACACCGTGGCCGAACGGTTGGCGTTGAAGCTGTAGGCGATCAACACGAAGATCGGCAGGTACAGGTACGCCAGCACCAGCAGGCTGGTCTCGCGGGTGCCGGGGAGTTTCTTCAGGTGCTGGGCGATCATGCGTTGGCTCCTCCCAGATGGACGGCCTTGGCGGCGCGGCGGCTATACAGGGCGAACGCGATCAGCGCGAGCAGCATGATCGCCAGCAGCAGGAACGACAGCGAGCCGCCCAGCGGCCAGTTACGCGCAGTGCCGAACTGTTGCTGGATCAGGTTGCCGATCATCAGGGTCTTGCCGCCGCCGAGGATGGCGGGGGTAATGAAGGCGCCCAGGCTCGGCACGAACACCAGCAGGGAGCCGGCGATCACGCCAGGCATGGACAGCGGCAGGATCACCCGACGCAACGCCTTCCAGCGGTTGGCGCCGAGGTCGTAGGCGGCCTCGACCAGGCGCCAGTCAAGCTTCTCCAGGGTCGAGTAGATCGGCAGGATCATGAACGGCAGGAAGCTGTAGACCAGGCCGACGCAGACCGCGAAGTCGTTGTAGAGCAAGGTGATGCCGCCGGCCTGGGGGAACAGCGCATTGACCGTCTGGGCGATCCAGCCGTGCTCGCGCAGGATGATCAGCCAGGCGTAGTTGCGGATCAGCAGGTTGGTCCAGAACGGGATGGTGATCAGCAGCACCATGAGGTTGCGCGAGCGCTCGCTCAGGCTGGTCATCCACAGTGCCACCGGGAAGCCGAAGAGGAAGCACAGCAGCGTGGTGCCGCCGGCCTGGAACAGCGAGCGCAGCAGCGCCTGGGCGTAGACCCAGTTGAGCTCCAGGTTGCCGTCGAAGTCTTCCTGGAAGAACAGCTGCACGTAGCTCTGGATCTGCCAGTCGGCGTGCCAGTCGACACCGCCATAGAGGTTGCGCGGCAGCAGACTGATGTAACCCATGATCGCCAGCGGGATGGCGATCAGCCCGAGCAGCGTCAGCGCTACCGGGCTGAGCAGCAACAGGCGTCGGGTAGTGGGCGACTCCTTCATGCTCAGGCCTCCATCAGCAGGCAGGCCTGGGGCGGCAGGTGCACCGCCACGGCCTCGCCGACGTCACGGGCGCGGCCGCCCTCGTTGCTCTCGCGCAGGGTGATCTGCGAGGCATCGGGCAGGCGGCAGCGATACAGCGTGGCGGTGCCGACGTACATCACCGTCTCGATCACCGCGCGCAGGTGATGCGGTTGCGAGGGGTCGACCAGCTTCGAGCGCTCCGGGCGGAAGGCCAGTTGCACGCTGGCGCTGCTCAGGCCCGCCGGCAGCTCGCAGGGGATTTCCGCCGCCATGGCATTGGGATGGAAGCCGCCCTGGCGCATCTGCCCGGGGAGGAAGTTGATGTCACCGATGAACTGCGCGACGAAGCGATGGGTCGGGCGCTCGTAGATTTCGTTGGGCGTGCCGATCTGCATGATGTTGCCGTGGGACATCACGGCGATGCGGTCGGACAGGGTCAGCGCTTCTTCCTGGTCGTGGGTGACGAAGATGAAGGTGATGCCCGCCTCTTCCTGTACGCGCTTGAGCTCGACCTGCATCTCCTTGCGCAGCTTCAGGTCCAGCGCGGACAGCGGTTCGTCCAGCAGCAGCACCGAAGGCTTGGGCGCCAGCGCACGGGCCAGGGCCACGCGTTGTTGCTGGCCGCCGGACAGCTCGGCCGGCTTGCGCCGCGCCAGGTGTTCCATCTGCACCAGTGCGAGCATTTCCTTGACCCGGCCGGGAATCTCGCCACGCGCCAGGCCCTGCATCTCCAGGCCGAAGGCGATGTTCTCGCTCACCGACATGTGCGGGAACAGCGCATAGCTCTGGAACACGGTGTTGATACGGCGACGGTAGGGCGGCAGGTCGTTGACCCGCTCGCCACCGACGAGGATGTCGCCGGAGGTGACGTTCTCGAACCCGGCGATACTGCGCAGCAGTGTGGTCTTGCCGCAGCCGGACGGCCCCAGCAGGGTGAAGAACTCGTTATGGGCAATGTCGACCGAGACCTCGTTGAGGGCGGGAGCGACGTTGGGATCATCGGTGTAGCGCTTGCTGACCCGACGCACCTCGACTGACGACGAGTGATTCATTTTGGTGCATTCCTCTTGTTTTTGTATGCAATATTTGAATGCAATCTAGAAATAGCTGATGTATTTTTCTTCTGCAACTGGTTTTGCACGGACGGTTTTGCGGCATCCTTTGACGGGTCAAGCAAGAGGCGGAGTCGGCCATGACGGAGAAACACCCCGAGTCCACGGTGGAACGCGTCTACCAAGGGGTTTACGAGGCAATCAGCAAGCGCACCCTGCGCCCCGGCATGAAGCTGGGCGAGGCGGCGTTGGCGGAATTGTTCAAGGTCAGCCGCACTTCGGTGCGCGCGGCGCTGAAACATCTGGAAGCGGACGGGCTGGTTTCCAGCGCGCTCAACAAGGGTGCATGGGTGTCACTGCCCAGCGACGAGGAGATCCGCTCGCTGTTCGAAACCCGGCGGCTGATCGAGATCGGCATCGTCAGCGAACTCTGCCGCCGCGCGGACAGCGCGATCATCCAGGACCTGCGCGACCACGTAGCGCTGGAAGAGGCAACCCACGACCAGGACCACGCACGGTTCGTCCATCTGCTGGGCGAGTTCCACCTGAAGCTGGCGGCGGCGCTGAACAACCCGGTGCTGCTGGACTTCTTCCGCAAGTTGATCGAGCGCGCCTCGCTCTACGCCACCACCCTGGACGACGACCAGCACGAAACCTGCCGCGGCAACGAGCACCAACGGCTGATCGAGTACATCGAGTCGGGTAACCAGGCGGCGGCCATCGAACTGACCTGCATGCACCTGAATGCGATCGAACAGGCCATTCTCAAGGCGGCGGGGAACCTGAAGGCGGATTACCATCCGCTCAAGCATCTGATTGGTGGCTGACGCCGCGCTGGCAGGGTTTGGTAGGAGCGAGCTTGCTCGCGAACAAAAGCTCCCGGCTGACGCCGAAGCCCGCCACCGCACCGGGCCCCCCTCTCCCTTCAGAGAGAAGGACTGTACGGCGCGAGCGTTGAAAACGGGAGTTAGCCGAGAGCGCTGGTTCGCGAGCAAGCTCGCTCCTACGAAGAGCCAGACAAAACGCCCGGCATCTGCCGGGCGTTTTGCATTCAGGCGGTGGGGCCGCCTGTAATGCGATCGAAGCCCCGACGGATTTCCTCTTCGGGAAGGTTGTCACCGATGAAGACGATCACGCTCTCGCGCTGTTCGTTGCCCTTCCATTCGGTGTCCCAGTCGAACCCATACAGCCGCAGCACACCCTGGAACACCAGGCGGCGTTCCTCGCCGGCGATGTTCAGCACGCCCTTGTAGCGCAGCAGCGAGTTGCCGTGCCATTGCAGCAGGTCGTCCATGAATTCGCTGAGGCGTTCGATTTCCAGCGGCTGGTCGCTGCGCAGCACCAGGGTGGTGATGCGGTCGGTGGTGTCCGCCGCCGGGCGAACCGGCCGCAGCAGCGGGCGCAGGCCAACGTCGGCATTGAGGTTGAAGCCGCGTACATCGAGCAGGCGCTCCAGTTCGATGGCGCCGTGTTCCACGACATGGATCTCGGCACGGCGGTTGATGCGCTGCAAGCGTTCAGCCAGAGCCTCGTACTGAGCTGGCGACACCAGGTCACTCTTGCTCACCAGGATGCGGTCGCCAAAGCCGACCTGGGCCTGGGCGATCGCCTCCTGCAAGTGACGCTCGGCGTTGGCGGCGTCCACCAGGGTGATGATGCCATCGAGCAGGTAGCGCTCACGCAGGGTTTCGTCGACGAAGAAGGTCTGCGCCACTGGGGCCGGATCGGCCAGGCCGGTGCACTCGATCACCACGCGGTCGAAGTCCAGCTCGCCGCTGTCACGGCGCTCCAGCAGGACGTAAAGCGCGCGCTCAAGGTCGCTATTGATGGTGCAGCAGACGCAGCCATTGGACAGCGTCGTCACCTGCACGGCCTCGTCGCCGAGCAATTGAGCGTCGATGGGGGTCTCGCTGAATTCGTTCTCGATCACGGCGATCTTCAGGCCATGCTCGGCCTTGAGGATGTGCTTGAGCAGAGTGGTCTTGCCGGCCCCGAGGAAGCCGGTGAGGACAGTCACCGGAATCTGCGGTGCGCTTGCGGAATCGGTCATGGGAACTTCCAGGCAATCGGAAAAGAAAACGGGCCGCGATCGCTCGCGGCCCGTCCGTTATACACCCATCCGCGCGATCAACAGCAGCGGATCGGCCTTCCCTTGCCGCCACCGTAGCGCGCCTCCTGGCGCTCGCGGAAGAACTCCTCGTAGGTCATCGGAGTCTTGTCCGGGTGCTTGTTCTGCATGTGCTGAACGTAGGTGTCGTAATCGGGCATGCCGACCAGCATGCGTGCGGCCTGCCCGAGATACTTACCCATGCGGCTGAGGTCGTTGAACATGATGCTCCTCCGTCAGGCGTCCGGGATCGGCTGGAACGGAGCTTCCTTGTCGGTGCGCTCCTTCTTGGTCCAGGCGCTGGCGCCTACCTTGATCGCGTACACCAGCACGCTGAACACCACCAGCAGGAACAGCACGGTGAGGCCGGCGTTGATGTAGGCGTTCATCATCACGTGCTGCATCTGGCCGATGTCCTTGGCCGGGGCGATGATCTGACCAGCGTCCAGGCCGGCGGAGTACTTCTTGCCCAGGGCGATGAAGCCCACAGCCGGGTTGCTGTCGAACAGCTTGATCAGGCCGGCGGTGGTGGTGCAGATCAGCAGCCAGGCGGCCGGCAGGGCGGTCACCCAGACGTACTGCTGGCGCTTCATCTTGATCAGCACGACGGTGGAGAGCATCAGCGCGATACCGGCGAGCATCTGGTTGGAGATGCCGAACAGCGGCCACAGCGTGTTGATGCCACCCAGCGGATCGACCACGCCCTGGTACAGCAGCCAGCCCCACAGCGCGACGCAGCCGCCGGTGCCGATGATGTTGGCAGTCCAGGATTCGGTCTTCTTCAGCGCCGGGACGAAATTGCCCAGCAGGTCCTGCAGCATGAAGCGCCCGGCACGGGTGCCGGCGTCCACCGCGGTGAGGATGAACAGCGCTTCGAAGAGGATCGCGAAGTGGTACCAGAAGGCCATGGTGTTCTCACCCGGCAGCACCTGGTGGAGGATGTGCGCGATGCCCACGGCGAGGGTCGGCGCACCACCGGCACGGGCCAGGATGGTGGTCTCGCCGATGTCCTTGGCGGTCTGGGTCAGCACTTCCGGGGTGATGGTGAAGCCCCAGCTGCTGACGGTCGCGGCCACGGCAGTGACGTCGGTACCGACGACCGCCGGCGGGCTGTTCATGGCGAAGTAGATGCCCGGCTCGATGACCGAGGCGGCGACCATCGCCATGATGGCCACGAAGGACTCCATCAGCATGCCGCCGTAGCCGATGTAGCGGGCGTCCGGCTCGCGGTTGAGCAGCTTGGGCGTGGTGCCCGAGGAGATCAGCGCGTGGAAGCCAGAGACGGCGCCACAGGCGATGGTGATGAACAGGAACGGGAACAGGCCGCCCTTCCATACCGGGCCGGTTCCGTCGGTGAACTGGGTCAGCGCCGGCATTTTCAGCTCCGGCGAAACGATCACGATGCCGATGGCCAGGGCGATGATGGTGCCGATCTTGAGGAAGGTCGACAGGTAGTCACGCGGCGCCAGCAGCAGCCACACCGGCAGGACTGAGGCGATGGCGCCGTAGGCGATCAGCATCCAGACGATCTGCACGCCATGGAAGGTGAACACCGGGGCCCACTCTGGGCTGGCGGCGATCTGGCCACCAAGCCAGATGGAGCCCAGCAGCAGGATGATGCCTACCACCGAAATCTCGCCGATGCGGCCCGGGCGGATGTAGCGCATGTACACGCCCATGAACAGCGCGATCGGGATGGTCGCCAACACGGTGAACATGCCCCACGGGCTTTCGGCCAGGGCCTTCACCACGATCAGCGCGAGCACCGCGAGGATGATGATCATGATCAGGAACGCGCCGAACAGAGCGATGGTCCCCGCCACCTGCCCCATTTCCTCGCGGACCAGCTCACCCAGCGAACGCCCGTTGCGGCGGCTGGAGATGAACAGCACCATGAAATCCTGCACGGCACCGGCCAGCACCACGCCGGCAATCAGCCAGAGCGTGCCGGGCAGATAGCCCATCTGCGCAGCCAGTACGGGACCGACCAGCGGGCCGGCGCCAGCGATGGCAGCGAAGTGGTGACCGAAGAGGATGTGCTTGTTGGTCGGGACGTAGTCCAGGCCGTCGTTGTTGAGGACCGCGGGGGTCGCTCGGTTGGCATCCAGCTGCATCACCTTGGTGGCGATGAACAGGCTGTAGTAGCGGTAGGCGACCAAGTAGATGGCAACCGCCGCGACGACGATCCACAGTGCGTTGATGGCTTCGCCGCGACGTAGTGCCACGACTCCCAAGGCAAATGCACCGACTATCGCCACCGCCAGCCAGGCGAGGTGACGTAGCAGGCTGTTGTTATTGTTCATAGCGAGGCTTCCGACAGTTTGAAGGCGAGAATTCGCAGAAAAATTCTAGTCTTTTCCAGCGACCCATTCATACGACCTTAGTCTAGAGCGGTTACGCGCTTATTGCCGGAGGTCAACGCGTTCCGACCCTGGAGTCAGGAAATGAAAAGGCCCGCCTGAGGCGGGCCCTTTCATGCTGCGGCAGATTGTCAGGCAGGCTGCTTGGCGTACTGCGCCAGCGTCTGGTCACGGCTCATCACGGCCAGGGTGTTGTTCAGCACCTGCTCGCCGGTGGCGTCCTTGGAGGTGAAGATCTCACCGAAGTGCTGCTGGGTGACCTGAGCGAAATGGGCGCGATCCTGGGTCGGAATACCGAGCAGGACGGCGTAGGCGTCCAGTGCTTCACCGTGTCCCTGGGCCATGTTCTCGGCGATGTTGTCGAGCATGCCGTTCATGGCGAAGATCGAGCGACCGCCGTAGGTGATGCGCTGGCTGGCGTCGCAACCGTTGGTCCCGGAGGTCAGGCCGAAGGTGGCGTTGCCCGAGGTACCGTTGGTGGTGGTGGCCAGCAGGTGCGGGAACAGGCCGCGCTGACCATCGAAGACCATGTTGCCCCAGCCGCAACCCTTGCCGCTCTGGCCAGCTTCGTCCGCGTGCGCTGCCAGGCTGGCAACGCTGATAACCCCAAAAATCAGACCCTTGATGAGTTTATTGTCCATGCTCTGCACTCCGCAGTTGTAGTGGTTAAACGCACATGGAGCTTTGGCGAGGGTCAGCAGACTGTCAAACCCGCTCGGGCTGCGTCTGACGGACGAAACGTCAGCAATCGGTGTACGACGCGTCAGCAATGGCTTGCGTCTATAGTGAGGCGAAGCAGAAACGGCCGGAGAGCCACGACATGACTGACGATCACGACGAGCGCCGACGCTTCCAGCGCATCGCCTTTGACGCCGGCACCGAGATCAGCCAGGGCGACCTGCGCTGGAAGGTGACGCTGCTGGACCTGTCCCT
This sequence comes from Pseudomonas nicosulfuronedens, assembly GCF_005877905.1. Taxonomy (GTDB): domain Bacteria; phylum Pseudomonadota; class Gammaproteobacteria; order Pseudomonadales; family Pseudomonadaceae; genus Pseudomonas; species Pseudomonas nicosulfuronedens. Next base: position 85,049 of record NZ_SWDV01000023.1, read on the forward strand.
TCAGGGGCTGCTGGTGCAACGTCCGGAACACTGGAGCATCGTCGCGCAGGAACCGGTGCAGGTGCGCATCTACCTGGGCTTCGACGTCAACGTCTATATGGAGGCCGACCTCGCCTGGGAACGTGAAGGCCTGCTGGGCTTCAACTGCCGGCACATCGACCTGGACTCCATCAGCCACCTGCGCCGCCTGGTGGAGCTGAACCTGGGTGACGAATCGCTGCTGGAGCGGGAACTGACGCTACTGAGCGAGCATTGAAATCCCCTGTAGGAGCGCGCCATGCGCGCGATCGCGGGCATGGCCCGCTCCTACAAGGATGAATTACTCGAATAGCGCATCCAGCGCCTGCTCCAGGCGCGTCACCGCGATGACCTGCAGGCCGGGCGGCGACTCCTTCGGTGCGTTGCCCTTGGGCACGATCGCACGCTTGAAGCCATGCTTGGCCGCTTCCTTCAGGCGTTCCTGGCCACTGGGCACCGGCCGCACCTCGCCGGACAACCCGACCTCGCCGAACACCAGCAACTGGTGATCCAGCGGACGGTTGCGCAAGCTGGACATCACCGCCGCCATCAACGCCAGGTCCGAAGCCGTCTCCAGAACCTTCACACCGCCGACTACGTTGAGGAACACGTCCTGGTCGTAGGTCGGAATACCGCCATGGCGGTGCAGCACCGCCAGCAGCATGGCCAAGCGGTTCTGGTCCAGGCCCAGGGTCACTCGACGCGGGTTGGCCAGGTGGCTGGTGTCCACCAGCGCCTGCACTTCCACCAGCATCGGCCGCGAGCCTTCCCAGGTGGCCATGACCACGCTGCCCGGCACCGATTCCTGGGCGCGAGTGAGGAAAATTGCCGACGGGTTGGAGACTTCCTTCAGACCACGGTCGGTCATGGCGAAAACGCCCAGTTCGTTCACCGCGCCGAAGCGGTTCTTCACCGCACGGAGCAGGCGCAGGCGGCCGTCGGACTCGCCCTCGAAATACAGCACGGTGTCGACCATGTGCTCCAGTACGCGCGGGCCGGCCAGGGAGCCTTCCTTGGTGACGTGACCGACCAGGAAGATCGCCGTGCCGCTCTGCTTGGCGAAACGCACCAGCAGCGCCGCACTCTCGCGCACCTGCGCGACGCCGCCCGGCGCGGATTGCAGCTGTTCGGTGAAGATGGTCTGGATCGAGTCGATCACCATCACCTTGGGCTGCTCCTGGCGCGCCGTGGCGATGATGGTTTCGATGCAGGTCTCGGTCATGACCTTGAGCTTGTCTTCGGGCAGGCCCAGGCGGCGGGCACGCATGGCGACCTGCTGCTGGGATTCCTCGCCCGTGACATAGAGCGCCGGCAGGCGCGTGGCGATGTTGCAGAGGGTCTGCAGGAGGATGGTGGACTTGCCGATGCCGGGGTCGCCACCGATCAGCACGACCGAGCCGTCGACCAGGCCGCCGCCCAGGGCGCGATCCAGCTCCGCCGAGGCGGTGGAGAAACGGGGCATTTCCTCGACGCTGACTTCGGCGAGGGTCTTGATGTTGGCCTGCTGGCCGGCCCAGCCGCCACGGCCGGAAGAGCTACTGCCCGAGCCACCCGTGGGGGTGGTGTCGATGACGGTTTCGACCAGAGTGTTCCAGGCACCGCAATCAGGGCACTGACCGGCCCATTTCGGGTAGGTGGCGCCGCACTCGGTGCAGCCGTACATGCGCTTGGCCTTGGCCATGAGGGACTTCCGTCGAATACAAAGTCCGCATCATAGCCAATCGGGCCAGGCGCTTCAGCTCGCGAGGCGGCGGTACTGGCTTTCCATATCGTGCTTGAGGCTTTCGCGGCGCATCAGCAGCGAGGCCAGGGTGCAGTCGGGGCGTTCGATGCCCTCCTCCACGCGGCCGATTCGCTGGTCCAGCAGCTCGTACTGCAGCTTCAGGCGAACCAGTCGCTCCTGCGCGCGCAGGGCATCGGCGTTGCGTTTGGGGAGCTTGGTGACGGAGTTGCCAGAGGACGAAATGGCTTTACGCATGGCGGTGGCACCGGTTGGAAAGAGATGACGGGAGCCTACGCCTCGCTCCGACACACACCCTTGACTTTGATCAAGCTCAGCCGGATCGCTTGAGCAGGTCGGAAATCTCGTCTTTCAGCGCCACGCGTTGCAGTTTGAGGGAGTTGAGAGCGAGGTCGTCCATCGCCTGGCGGCCGTCCTCGATGTCGTAGATCTTCTTGTCCAGCTCCTCGTAGCTGGCGGCCATGCGGGTGAAGTTCGCGTCCTTCCCGTGCAACCGGGTCATCAGGGCCTTCTGGTCGGGGAATTCGCGGGACAGGGGATGATGCTCGAGCGGCATGGCGGGCCTCCTTCTGTGGATGCTTGGGCATGAATGGCTTGCCCGATAAGCCTAGACCACCGCGCGATGCCGCCCACAGCCGCCGGTCAACCCATTGGAATTGAGCGCACACGGGGTGTTCAGACGGCGACAGGCCGCTAAACTGCGCCTGTCCCCCTCTATCTTGCGTAACAAGGAGTCAGTGCATGAGTCTGCTTAGCGAATTCAAGGCCTTCGCGGTCAAGGGCAACGTCGTCGACATGGCCGTCGGTATCATCATCGGCGCCGCGTTCGGCAAGATCGTCTCGTCCTTCGTCGGCGACGTGATCATGCCGCCCATCGGCCTGCTGATCGGTGGCGTGGACTTCTCCGACCTGGCCATCACGCTCAAGGCCGCCGAGGGCGATGTGCCCGCAGTGGTGCTGGCCTATGGCAAATTCCTTCAGACCTGCCTGGACTTCATCATCGTCGCCTTCGCCATCTTCATGGGCATCAAGGCGATCAACCGTCTCAAGCGCGAGGAAGCCGTGGAGCCCAGCGCTCCGCCGGTGCCTACGCCTGAAGAAACCCTGCTGACCGAGATCCGCGACCTGCTCAAGCAGCAGAACAACCGCGCTCCTTGAGCAGATCGATGATCGGGCCGGGCGCGCCCCCTCCTGGCGTCAGGCCGGCGGCGTAAGCAGCACGCGGCCGATGCGCCGCTCGCTGACATCCGTCACCTCCAGGCGCCAGCCGCCCAGCTCCAGCGTGTCCCCCTTGGCCGGCAAGCGGCCAAGGTGCTTGAGCGCCAGCCCACCGAGGGTCTGGTACTCCGCTGTCGGGCGAGCATGGAAGCCGACCCTGTCGGCCAGCGCCGACAGCGTCACGGCACCGTCCACCCGGTAGGCGCCCGCCTCCGCCTCGATGTCCGTACCGGACACCTCGCTGGCGTCCGGCAGCTCACCGGCGATGGCTTCCAGCACGTCGGTCATGCTCAGCATGCCCTCGAAGCCACCGAACTCGTTGACCACAAAGGCCAGGTGAGTAGAGGCCTCACGCATTTGTTCCAGTGCGCCCAGCACCGTGCTGCTGTCCGGCAGGCTCAGCGGCTCGCGCAGCAGCGGCAGGATGTCCAGCTCGCGGCCCTGCAGCAGGGCAGAGAACAGCTCCTTCTTGTGCACATAGCCCAGCGGCTCGTCGATGTTGCCTTCACGGATCACCAGCAGGCGCGAGTACGGCGACTCCAGCAGCGCACGGCGGATGTTCTCCGGGCTGTCGGCCACGTCCACCCGATGCACGCGCTGGCGGTCGATCATCACGGCTTTTACCGGACGCTCGGCCAGGCCCAGCACACCGCTGATCATCACCCGCTCGCGGCGGTCGAACGGCGCGTCGCCGCCATCGTCCGGGCCCACCAGGTCGGCGATCTCCTCACCCACCTCATCGGCGTCGACCTTGCCACCCATCAGGCGCAGCACGGCGTGGGCGGTGCGCTGGCGCAAACCACGCTGACCGCGCTGGCTCTTCTGGCGCTTCCAGCGCACCAGCTGGTTGGCCATCTCGATCAGCAGGCTGAAGCCGATGGCAGCGTACAGGTAGCCTTTCGGGATGTGGAAGCCCAGGCCTTCGGCAGTCAGGCTGAAGCCGATCATCAGCAGGAAGCCCAGGCAGAGCATGATCACCGTCGGGTGCTCGTTGACGAAGCGGGTCAGCGGCTTGCTGGCCACCATCATCAGGCCGATGGAGAAGATCACCGCGATCATCATCACTTCCAGCTGGTCGACCATGCCCACGGCGGTGATCACCGCGTCAAGGGAGAACACAGCGTCCAGCACCACGATCTGCGCGACCACCGGCCAGAACGCGGCATAGACGCGCTTGCCGTTGGAAGTGTGCACACGGCCTTCAAGGCGCTCATGCAGCTCCAGCGTGGCCTTGAACAACAGGAACAGACCACCGAACAACATGATCAGGTCGCGGCCAGAGAAGGTCTTGCCGAACACTTCAATGAGCGGTTCGGTGAGCGTAACCAGCCAGGAAATGCTCGCCAGCAGGCCCAGGCGCATCAGCAGCGCCAGCGACAGGCCGATCAGCCGCGCGCGGTCGCGCAGGTGCGGCGGCAGCTTGTCCGCAAGGATCGCGATGAAGACCAGGTTATCGATGCCGAGCACCAGCTCGAGCAGGATCAGGGTGAGCAGGCCAAGCCAGGCCGTGGGGTCCATCAACCATTCCATGTCGACTCACCTCGCTGGGTGCGCGCCATGGCAGGCTGGGAAGGCTTATCCGCGAACGCGGGTGCCGGGGGAGGTTCGCCGACCACCGGCTCTACAGGGGTAGATAGCGGGGTCGGCGTCGTACTTTGACTGTCCATAAGGTCCGAAAAAAGGGAAACGGACGCTCATCCTAAGGGCAAAGGGCCTTCACCCTAAGCAGACAATCTTTTCAAAATCTATCGAACGAGGCTCACCAATAGTTTTCCACGGCGATCTGGCCGGGCTTGCGCGTCAGCGCCAGACTCATGCCGCGGGCCTTCAGCACGGCACGGGTGTCTTCGATCATCTGCGGGTTGCCACAGAGCATCACCCGTGAATGTTCCGGAGTGAGTTCCAGACCGGCGGCGCGTTCCAGTTCGCCGTTCTCGATCAGCGTGGTGATCCGCGCGTTCAGGCAGCCGGGCACCTGTTCGCGGGTGACCACCGGGATGAACTGCAGCTTGTGGATATGCTCGGCCAGGTGCTCCATCGCGCCGAAGCTGGCAATCAGGTCACGGTAGGCCAGTTCCTTCTCCTCGCGGGCGCTGTAGACCAGCTTGATGGTCTCGAAGCGCTCCCATACCTCGAAGTCCTGGAGGATCGACAGGAACGGCGCAAGGCCGGTGCCAGTCGCCAGCAGCCAGAGGTCGCGGCCGTCGGGGAAACGGTCGAGGGTGAGGAAGCCGAAGGCCTGGCGGTCCACCAGTAACTGGTCGCCGACGCGCAGGCGGCTGAGCTCACTGGTGAATTCGCCGCCGGGGACGACGATGGAGAAGAACTCGAGGAAGTCGTCGTGGGGCGCCGAAACCATCGAGTAGGCACGCCAGACGATGCTGCCGCTGGGCTTGTACACACCCAGGCGGGCAAACTGCCCGGCGCGGAAGCGGTAGCCGCTGTCGCGGGTGGTGCGCAGGGTGAACAGGCTCGGGGTGAGCGTCTGCACCTCCACCAGGGTCTGGCGGGTGAACTTCTCTTCGCTGGCGGTCATTGTCCGCTCCCAATTCAAGAACCGGCCTATTTTCCCGTATTGGCGCGCGAAGAAACACCCGCAAGGCTTGTGGCTATCCCGCGAGATCGCCACAAGCCTGTCCCAGATCACTGCTGACGGATCAGTGCTTGCGGTTCACCACCTGGGCGGCGCGCAGCACGTCGGTGCCGATCTCGCCTTCGAACTGCTTCCACAGCGGCTGCATGGCGGTACGCCAGGCCTCGCGCTCGGCCGGGGTCAGGGTGATGATGCGCGCCTTGCCGTTGGCCACCACGTGGTCGCGCTCCTTCTGGTTCAGCGCCTCGGCGTCCTTGTTCACCTCGACGGTGACCTCTTCGATGATGCTTTCCAGCTGGGTACGCACGGGGTACGGCATGCTGTTCCAGAACTTCTGGTTGCTGATCACCATGTAGCTGAGCACACCGTGGTTGGTCTCGGTGATGAACGGCTGGGCGGTATCGAGCTTCTGGCTGCCGATGTTCGACCAGGTGTTCTCGGTGCCCTGCACCTTGCCGTCCTGCAGCGCCTTGAGGGTTTCGGCGAAGGGCATCTTCACCGCCGTGGCGTCGAGCAGGCCGAACTGGGCAGTGATCACCGAGGACGGCTGGATGCGGAAAGCCAGCCCCTTGGCATCGACCGGTGCGCGCAACTCGCGGTTGGCGGAGAGCTGCTTCATGCCGTTGTTCCAATAACCCAGGCCGTAGATGCCCGAGCGCGCCATGGAGTGCAGGAGCTCACGGCTCTTGTCACGCTTCTGGAAGCGCTTCACCGCCTCCAGGTCATCGAACAGGAACGGCAGGTCGAAGACCTCCAGCTGCTTGGTGTAGCCCTCGAACTTCGACAGCGACGGCGCCAGCATCTGTACCTTGCCGTCCTGCAACGCCTGCAGTTCATCGGCGTCGCCGAACAGCGTGGAGTTGGGGAACACCTCGACCTTCACCTGGCCGGCCAGGCGCTCTTCCACCAGCTTTTTGAACAGCAGCGCGCCACGGCCCTTGGGCGTGTCGTCGGCGACGACGTGGGAGAACTTGATCACGATGGGCGCATCGGCGAAGGCCGGTTGAGCCACGAGGAAAAGGGCGGACAGGGCCACCCCGAGCAACGACTTGTACATCGACATCCTTATGCAATGGCAATAGCCCGGCGCGCGAACGTGCGTCGCGTGTCGAGGATTCGTGAAGACTTGGAGTGGTGGCCGTCGGTCGGCGGAGCACTGCTCCGGGATCGGGCCCTACCGGGTCGCATGGACCGCCCGGTTATTATTGGGAGCCGCCGCGCATCGTCGGAAAGACGACGGCGGACGGATAGGTCATAATTTTTCGGTATAACGTCGCCCTGCACAAGCAGATGATGGCCAACTGCTTCGCAGTTTGATGACAATCTCGTTGCAATCAGCCTCGTCTCATTGCGACTTCCAGTACCAACTGTTCTCAGCCTTATCTTCGTTCGAGAGTCCCATGCCCGTCCTCGCCAGCCCCTTCGCCCAGCTCGACCTGGTCCGCCACCCTGAACAGCGCGAAGACCCGCTGCAGGCCTTCGATGCGGCCGACGAGTACCTGCTCGCTCATCTGCACGAGCAAGGTGTCGGCGCGGACAGCCGCGTGCTGGTGCTCAACGACAGCTTCGGCGCCCTCGCCGCCAGCCTCGCGCCCCATGTGCGCCTGACCAGCAGCGGCGATTCGCACCTGGGCTTCATCGCCCTTGAGCGCAACCTCGAACGCAACGGCCTGGCCGAAGCGCCGCTCACCTTCGTCCCCGCCAGCGAAACCCCGCAAGGCCCGTTCGACCACGTACTGGTGCGCGTGCCCAAGACCCTGGCGCTGCTGGAAGAGCAGTTGATCCGCCTGCACGGCCAGCTCGCGCCCGGCGCGAAAGTGGTGGCCGCCGGCATGATCAAGCACCTGCCGCGCGCCGCCGGCGACCTGCTGGAAAAGTACATCGGCCCGATGCAGGCCTCGCTGGCGGTGAAGAAGGCCCGGCTGCTGGTGGCCAGCGCCGAGCAGCGCCCGGCCCCCGCCTCGCCCTACCCCAGCCGCTATCGCCTGGACAAGCCGGCCCTGACACTGGTCAACCACGCCAATGTGTTCTGCCGCGAGGGCCTGGACATCGGCACCCGTGCCTTCCTCCCGCACCTGCCGCAGATCCACCACGCCGTGCGCGCCGCCGACCTGGGCTGCGGCAACGGCGTGCTGGGCATCGCCTTCGCCCTGCTCAACCCGCAGGCCGAGCTGACGCTGGTGGACGAGTCGTACATGGCGGTGCAGTCCGCCCAGGAAAACTGGCAGGCTGCCCTGGGCGAGCGCCCTGTGGATATCCGCCCCGACGACGGTCTCGCCGGCCAGGCTGCCGACTCCCTGGACCTGGTCCTGTGCAATCCCCCCTTCCACCAGCAGCAGGTGGTCGGTGACTTCCTCGCCTGGCGCATGTTCCAGCAGGCCCGCGCGGCGCTGGTCACCGGCGGCGAGCTGTGGATCGTCGGCAACCGCCACCTGGGCTATCACGCCAAGCTCAAGCGCTTGTTCCGCGGCGTCGAGCAGGTGGCGGCAAATCCGAAATTCGTGGTGCTGAAAGCGACCAAATAAGCCGCCGGGATTGCTCCGGGCGGCGCGCCGGAGCAGCATGGATCGCCCCCACCCGGATGCGCGCCATGACTGCACAAGAAGCCGCCCCACTCTCACCGGAACCGATCCGCACCGCCGACGGTGTCGATCTCGCCCTGCGCCGAGTAGGCCCGGCGGATGGCGTACCGGTAGTGCTGACCCATGGCACCTTCTCCAATCACCGCAGTTGCCTGGGGCTGGCCAATTACCTGGCCAGCCAGGGCTTCGCCTGCTGGCTGTTCGACTGGCGCGGGCATGGCGACAGCGGGCGCAACGACTTCCTGCATAGCTTCGACGACGTGGCCGAGCAGGATGTGCCAGCGATTCTCGACGCGGTGAGCCAGCGCACCGGACAGACGGCGCTGCACTGGGTCGGCCATTCCGGTGGCGGGCTGATCGTCTCGATGTGGGCGGCGCGTCATCCGGCACTGGCAAAGCGCCGGTTGCGTTCACTGGTGCTGATCGGCTCCCAGGCCACGGCGGCCGGGACCAGCCCGCGACACTGGCTGGCGCTCCGGGCGTTCGACTGGATGCTGCGCTGGCGACGCATCGCGCCCAGCCGCGCCAAGTCTGTCGGCCCCGAGGCCGAGAGCGCCCGACTGATGCGCCAGTGGTGCCAGTGGAATTTCCGTCGACGTTTCGATTCGCTGGACGACTTCGACTACATGGCCGGGCTGGGCAGCATCGAGCTGCCGGTGCTGGGCGTGGCAGGCAGCGGCGATACCTTCATCGCGCCAATCGCGGGGTGCGCGGCGCTGGTGAATGCCTTTGGCGGGACAGAAGCGACGCTGGAGCTGTTCGGGCTGGCGACCGGCGCGCGGGAGGATTACAGCCACAATCGCCTGCTGCTGTCGCGCAATGCCAGCCTGGAAGTCTGGCCGCGCATTGCGCAGTGGCTGGGGCAACGCTGAAGCCTTGTGGCTGAGTGCCGCCAGGGTTCGCGAGCAAGCTCGCTCCTACAAAGAGCACCACGGCGCCAGCCTGTAGGAGCGAGCTTGCTCACGAACCTGTCAGGAGCGCAGGGCGTCAGGGGTATCGACGTCGCGCAGCACGCCAGCGTCGGCAACGTCCAGGGTGATGCAGTGATCGCGATGCGCCTGAACCAAAGCTCGGGCGCCTTCGTCGCCAGTGAGTTGGGTCAACGCCGGCCAGAACTCGCGACCGAACAACACGGGATGGCCGCGCTGGCCATCGTGAAGCGGGAAGAGAATGGTCGAGGGACTGGCCGCTTCCGTTAACGCACGCAAGGTTTGCGGGGCGATCCACGGCATGTCGCCCAGCAGGATGGCGACCGCCTCTGCCTGAGAGTCGTTCAGCGACGCCGCGCCGGCCGCCAGGCTGTGCCCCATACCGAGCGCCGCGTCCGTGCTGTGGATAACCCGGCAGCCGGCGGGCAGGTCGAAATCCTCGGCCCGCTCGCCGTCACGCAGCACCACCCGGACTTCATCGAACACCACCTGCGCGCGTTCGACGCATTGCGCCAGCAGGCTGCGCCCATCTGGCAGGATCGCGCGGCGCTTGTCCGCGCCGAAGCGCAAGCCCTGACCGGCGGCCAGGACCAGCGCCACGACCGTCACAGCGCCTCGCGGGCGATGCCGCTGCGGGTACGCAGGATGTCGGCGAGCACCGCCATGGCGATTTCCGCGGGTGTCTTGCTGCCCAGGTTGAGGCCGATGGGTGCGTGGATGCGCGCCAGTTCGGTCTCGCCCAGGCCACCGACGCGGTGCAGACGTTCGCGGCGTTTCTCGGAGGTGGTGCGCGAGCCCATCACGCCGATGTAGAAGGCCTCGGTGCGCACGGCTTCGAGCATGGCCAGGTCGTCGATCTTCGGATCATGGGTCAGCGCGACCACGGCGGTGTCCGCATGGCAGCCACCGTTGGCAATGAAGATCGACGGCAGTTCACGGCGGATTTCGATGCCATCCAGCACCACGCCATCCAGCGCCTCTTCGCGGGGATCGCAGAGGATCACCTCGAAGCCCAGGCCCTTACCGAATTCCGCGCAGAAATGCGCGACGCTGGAGTAGCCCGCCAGCAGCAAGCGCTGCGCAGCGCCAACGCGCAGATACACACGGGCTTCGTCGCGCTCGACCCGCGGGCCGTGCTCGTGGTCGTCGCTCAGGCGGCGGCTGCCGTCCTGCAGGCTCACTTCGCGCAGCAGGCGGCGCTGGCCGAGCAGTGCCGATTCCAGCTCCCGCAGGTGGGCCTGCACGTCGCAATCGGGCGCGAGGTTTTCCACCAGCACGTCGAGGATGCCGCCGCAGGGTAGGCGGATATTGCTGCGGGTGTCGGTGCCGTCGCCGTAGCGCACAACGACCACCGGTTCGCTGAACTCGCCCTCGGCGACACGTTCGAGGAAGTCATCCTCGACGCAGCCGCCGGACAGCGACCCCACCCACTGGCCGCTGGCGTTGACCGCCAGCAGCGAGCCCGGCGCGCGAGGCGCCGAGCCGTAGGTGAAAAGCACGCTGCACAGCCACACACGCTGGCCGGCGTTGGACCACTGGAGCGCCTGCCGGACTACTTGCAGATCGAGATGCTGCACGACTCACTCCGCTTTGAGTTGAGCGACCTGTTGTACGCCCATGTCACCCGGCAAGCCACCCCAGGCCTGACGCAGGTAGTTGATCAGGTCGGTGAGCTGCTCGTCACTGAGCTTGCCGGCGAAGCCCGGCATCGGCTGCATGCGCTCGAAACCGGTGAACTGCTGCTCGCGGATGCCCTCGACGATGACCTTGGCCAGGTTGCGCGAATCGGCCAGGCGCAGGGTGGTGTTGCCCTGCATGGCCACGGCAATGTGCGGCTTGCCCTCGCCGTCGTTGCCGTGACAGCCGGCGCAGACGTTGAGGTACTGCTGGCGCCCGCGCTTGGCGCTGTCGCTGAGCTTGTCCTCGGCGACGGCCTGGACCACCTTGGCCTGCGGTGGCTGATCGCCCAGCAGGTAGGTGGACATGGCGGCCAGGTCCTGGTCACCCAGGTGCTGGGTGCTCAGGTGCATCACCGGGAACATCTCGTTGAACATGCTGCCCTGCGGGCTCATGCCGTGCTTGAGGAAGCCGGTGAGGTCGGCGCTGGTCCAACCGCGCTCGGCCAGATCCTGGGCCAGCAGGCTCGGGGCGCTGTAGCCGTTGAGCAGGCCGCCGGTGAGGCGCTTGTCCTGCTCCAGGGCGCCGATCTGGTTGCGCGGGGTGTGGCACTCGCCGCAGTGGCCGAGCACTTCCACCAGGTACTGGCCACGCTTGTACGCGTCGCTCTTGCCCTCGGTGCTTTCCAGCTGGACGCTCTTGCCGTACAGCATGTTCCAGCCGGTCAGGCCCAGGCGCACGTTGAACGGGAAGCTCAGGCTGGTTTCCGGAGCGGCGCGGTGCACCGGCGTCTGACTCATCAGGTAGGCGTAGAGGGCATCGCTGTCCTCGCGCTTGATGAGGTGGTACGAGGTGTACGGCATGGCCGGGTAGAGATTGGCGCCATCCTTGCGCTTACCCTCGGTGAGGGCGGCGAAGAACTCGTCGGCGCTGTAGTTGCCGATGCCGAAATCCTTGTCCGGGGTGATGTTGCTGCCGTAGATGGTGCCGAACGGCGAGTGGATCGGCAGACCGCCGGCGAACGGCGCGCCGCCCTCGGCGGTGTGGCAGGCCATGCAGTCGGCGGCACGGGAGACGTATTCGCCGCGCTTGATCAGGTCCTGGTCGGCAGCTTGTGCGCTGAGCGCCAGGCCGAGGCCGGCAGCCAGCGCGAGGCCGGAAAGAATGCGCTGCATGCTTAGCCCTCCTTGACCAGGCCGAGATCGGTCAGCACTTCGCGGGTGGCGTCGTAGTAACGCACATACCCGGTGCAGCGACAGATGTGGTGGCCGAGGCTCGCTTCGATGGTCGATTCCAGCTCGCTCTTCTTCAGCGGCTGGCGCTGGGCCTTCTCCACCAGCACGGTGGCGGCGTTGACGAAGCCCGGTGCGCAGTAGCTGCACTGGAAGGCGAAGCGGTCGACGAACTTCTGCTGGATCGGGTTCAGCTCCTTCACCGAACCGTCTTCCTCACGCTTGGCGTGGCCTTCGATGGTGCGCACCTTCTTGCCTTCGAAGTAGTGCGCGCCGGTGATGCAGGTGCGTACTTCCTCGCTGGTGCCGTCGGGGTTGTCGACGATCACCACGCAGGCGTGGCAGATGCCCTGGCCGCAGCCCAGGCGTGAGCCGGTGAGGTTCTGGTATTCGTGCAGGTAGTCGATCATCGGCAGGTCCTCGGGAACCTCGACCGGACCGACGGTTTGACCATTCAGGGTCAGGTTGAGCGGACGGTTAGCCATTGAGGGCCTCCTTGATGCGAGCGGGGGTGATGGGCAGGTCGCGGACGCGCTTGCCGATGGCGTGGGCCACGGCGTTGCTGATGGCGCCGACCACCGGGATCATCACCACTTCGGCGATGCCCTTGGACGGGTCGCTGGGCGAGAGCGGCGGAAGGATTTCCGAGCTCTGCTGCCAGACGGCCACGTCTTTCGCCTTCGGGAGACGGTAGCGGTTGAAGTTCCAGTCGCCCTCGCCCGGGCCACCCTCGTACAGCGGCATGTCTTCGAGCAGCGCATGGCCGATACCCATGGCAGTGCCGCCCTCGATCTGGCCTTTCACCAGCTCCGGCACCAGGACGCGGCCGCACTCGATCCAGCTGTGGTGGTTGAGCACGCTGACCTCGCCGTTGCCCTTGTTCACCTTCAACTCGACGATGGTCGCTACCGGGCTGTAGTAGGTCACGGCAGCGTTGTTCAGCTGCACCGGCGGATAGGCCACGTTCTGGCGATCCAGCAGGTGGAAACCGGCGCTGCTCATCTGCGCTTTCTTCACACCCGGTGCGCCGTCGCCGTATTTCACGGCCAGGGCGTCCAGGGGCAGGCGATCGCGTACGCCGTCGATGACGAAATCACACTCCGCCCAGCTCCAGCGGTTGAAACCGTGGACGGTGGCACCGGTGACCAGGCCTTTTTCGTGAGCGACCTGGGCCAGCTCGGCGAACGACAGCGGCTGCAGGCCGTTGGCGGTGAGCTTGCCGTCCACCCAGTGCGCGTCTTCGCGGCGCACCACCAGCGGGTTGGCCGCGCCGTTGAACGGGCCGCGGCGCCAGATTTCCAGGGCCGCCGGCCACAGGCCGTGGTTGAACAGCACGCGTGCTGCTTCGCGGGTGGCGTGGCTGAAGTAGTAGGCCGAGTTGGTCGCCGACGACGCCGAGGCGTACTTGCCGACCCAGCGTGGGTTGCGCAGCTTCTCGTCCTGGGTCGGCTGGCTCATGGTGTAGGGGTCTTCGCCGCTGAGCAGCTGAAGTTCCGGCCACTCGGTTTCGGCGGTCTTCATCTCGTCCGCCGGCTTGCCGAGGAAGTCGGCCACCACCAGCGCCTGGGAGGTGGACATCCCGGTGCCGATCTCGATGCCGATGTGGCGCATGTGCACCTTGCCCTGTGCATCGAACTCGATGCTCGCCATGGGCGCTTCGGAGCCAGTGCCGAAGTCCTTCTGGCAGATGGCGAAGCCAACGCCGTACCAGTGGTCCGGGTCCTTGGCGTCCATCTCTTTCTTGCGTGCGTCGCGGGTCTTCCACCACTCGTGGGCGGCGGCCTTGTCGAGGATCTCGTGCAGGCGCAGGGCGCCGGCAGGAATCGCACCCTGGGTGTTCTTCATGCCCGACTTCAGCGCGTTGACGCGGCGCAGCTCGATGGCGTCTACACCCAGACGACCAGCGATCTCGTCCACCATCATCTCGGTAGCGGCCATGCTCTGCAGGGTGCCGTAGCCACGCATGGAACCGGCCTCGACGGCGCGGGAATGGTAGGCGGTCACCTGCAGGTCGTTCTGCGGCATGTAGTAGATCGACTGCGCGGCGGTGGCGCCCACAGCGGCCACGGAGGGGCTGTAGTTGATGCGGCCGCCGCCGTCCACGCTCATCTCGGTGCGGAAGATCTTGAAGGTCATGTCCTTCTTGTCCACCGCCAGCTGGTAACGGATGTCGAACGGGTGGCGCTTGATGCCGCTCTGGAACTGCTCGTAGCGGTCATTGGCCAGGCGCACCGGTACACCGTTGCCGTACAGCGCAGCCAGGGCCGCGTAGTAGACGAAGATGTTGTGGTCCTTGGAGCCGTAACCCACGGTGTAGCCGGGGTGCATGTTCAGCTTGGCCAGGCCGAAGCGCGACGGGGCGATCATGTGCGCCGTCTCGTAGGCTGCTTCGAACGGGCACTGGGTTGCGACCACGAAGTGCAGGGTCTTGCTCGCCGGGTCGTACCAGCCGTTGCCGTTGTCCGGCTCCAGGGCGGCCGGCTCGATGGAGGGGGTCTTGTAGCGCTCGTCGAAGACCAGCCAGTTCTCCGGCGGGTTTTCGATCTGGTCCTTGATCTTCTGCGCGTAGAACAGACCCTGCTCGGTGAGGTCACCGTGCTGGTTGGGCTGCTGGTTCCACACCGGTTTGCGCTCGCGGATCATCGGGAACAGGATCGAGTCCTTGAGACTGGAGAACTCGTCCGGATCGGCCGAAGTCGCGCCGCCGACACGCACGTAGCGGAAGCTGCCGTAGGGATCGCCCTGGTACAGCGGCGCCTGCGCGCCGTAGCGGATCGCCTTGTCGTTGAACTTCAGCTTCAGCTTGGCCTGACGGAAGCGCTCGAAGTCGTTCCAGATCAGGATGGCCACCGGGTGGCCGATGAACATCGGCACCTTGCCGCGCGGCAGCAGCGGATCCGGGGCATGGGCCTCGGGGAAGACGATGCCGTCCTTGTCCAGGTCCTCGGCAGTGACGATACGGTCGGGCTGAAGGTCCGCGCCCAGCCAGGCGAGGTCGATGCCGTCGAAGATGCGGTCGGCCTTGATGGTCTTGAGCAGCATGGCGTGACCCTGCTGCTGCGGCCAGCCGGGCATGTCCTTGGAACGGATGTCGCGGGCGAACACCTTGTTGCCGCAGACCTTGGACAGCGCGTCGTTACGGAAACGCGCCTTGCCGTCATGGCCCATCCACTGCTGGGGGGAGACGGTGACGGAGTTTTCCATCAGGGCAGCGAAGGCCCGGCTGCCGAGCGGCGCCATGGTCACGCTGACACCGGCAATCAGCCCGCCTTGCAGGAAGGCGCGCCGGGAAATATCACGGTTGGACATGGTTCATCCTCTGGACGGTGAAGGCCCGCCCATGTGGTTTTTTTCGGTGCTGGAGAGAGTTCGGAGGCCGCGGAATCGCGGGCGTCTCGGGGTTGGCGCCGGAGGAAGGATCCTGCAGTAAAACCTGACTCTTCTGTCAACTTTAACGCACCTCAATAGTGCGAAGCAAAGTCAATCGGGCAGCTTGTCGCGGCGATGAAAATTTTAGTCGACGGGTCGAGACTATTCGCCAATAGCGCAATCCGCCGGCGACAAGCGGAAAAGTGTTACGCCGTGCTACGCTTCGCAGCCTTTGCTTAGCCCGCTAACGAACCCCCTCAGCGAACCCCACCATGACCGCCGAAGCCACGTCCCTGCTGCGTCACCGCCCTTTTCTCGCTTTCTGGCTGGCACGCGTCTGCACCGCCAGCGCCTTCCAGATGATCACCGTGGCCATCGGCTGGCACATCTACGAGCTGACCCACAACGTGCTCGACCTCGGCCTGGTGGGTTTGGTGGAGTTCACCCCGCGCGTGCTGTTCATGCTGCACACCGGTCACGTCGCCGACCGTTATGACCGGAGGCGCATCGCCTCGCTGTGCCAGATCGGCCAGGGCCTGATCGCCGTCGCGCTGGTGGTGGGCGCCAGCACCGACAACGTGACCCGCGAGATGATCTTCGTGATGGCCTTCCTGCTCGGTACCGCGCGGGCCTTCGAAATGCCGACCACCCAGGCGCTGCTGCCGAACATCGTGCCCACCGCGCTGTTCCCCCGCGCGGTGGCGGCGTCCGCCTCGGCCATGCAGGCAGCGACCATCGCCGCGCCGGCCTTCGGCGGCTTCCTCTATGCTTTCGGCGCCTTCTGGGTCTACACACCCACCGCCGTGCTGTACTTCATCGCCTGCACCCTGGTGCTCACCCTGCCCTCGCGCCAGGCGCCAGCCGCGCAAGGCAAGGCAACGCTGGAATCGCTGCTGGCGGGCATTCGCTTCATCCGCAGTCGTCCGGACATCTTCGGCGCCATCTCCCTGGACCTGTTCGCCGTACTGCTGGGCGGCGCCACCGCGCTGCTGCCGGTGTTCGCCAAGGACATCCTGCTCACCGGCCCCTGGGGCCTGGGCCTGCTGCGTTCGGCCCCGGCGGTGGGCGCGTTGCTGATGTCGTTCTGGCTGGCGCGCTTCCCCATCGAGCGCAACGTCGGACGGATCATGTTCGCCGCCGTGGGCGTGTTCGGCGTCACCACCATCGCCTTCGGCCTCTCGACTTCCTTCTGGTTCTCCCTGGCAGTACTGGTGGTGCTGGGCGCAGCGGACATGATCAGCATGGTCATCCGTGGCGCCTTCGTGCAGCTGGAAACCCCGGACGAGATGCGCGGCCGGGTCAGCGCGGTGAACGGCCTGTTCATCGGCGCCTCGAACCAGCTGGGCGAATTCGAATCCGGCCTCACCGCCCACTGGCTCGGCACCGTGCCAGCGGTAGTGCTCGGCGGTGTCGGCACACTGGTCGTCACCGGCGCATGGATGAAGCTGTTCCCTACCCTGGCCAAGCGCGACAAGTTGCACTGAGGTTGCCGCTTCGATCAAGCAAACCTCAGCTGATCGAGGACGGAGTCCGCTCTTAAAGCCACCGGACACCACCGGCCGCAGGATGGGTGGAGCTTGCGATACCCATCAGCGTTTTCGCGCAGTAATCGATGGGTATCGCTTCGCTCCACGCCATCCTACGAGCTGGGCTCCCCTTCGCTTCCACGAAAAGCCCAGCCAAAAAAATCCCCCGCTGGAAGCACCGGCGAGGGATGTGGGAACGGGCGCCGCGAACAGCGCCCGGATGGGAACGATTGTGCGGACTAGTGCGGCGTGCCCAGACCCGCCGCGCTCATGAACAGGCGCATCAGCCAAGCCGCGACGCCCAGGCCAGCGACGCTCAGCGCCCAGATCAGCACCAGCCATCCCAGCCGCTTGCGCAGCGGCGCCTTTTCCTGCTCCTCGTGAGTCATGCTGCGCACCTCTAGTGGTAGCCGTCGCCGTGCTTCACCTTGCCGCGGAACACGTAGTAGCTCCACGCGGTGTAGACGAGGATGAAGGGGATGATGAACAGCGCGCCCACCAGCATGAAGCCCAGGCTCTGCGGCGGTGCCGCGGCGTCCCAGATCGACATCGACGGCGGGATGATGTTCGGCCACAGGCTGATGCCCAGCCCGCTGTAGCCCAGGAAGATCAGCGCCAGGGTGAGCAGGAACGGCTTCACGTGGTCGTTGCGCGCCACCGAGCGCAGCAGGCTGTAGAAGGTCAGCAGCACCAGCAGCGGCACCGGCAGGAACCAGAACAGGTTCGGCAGGCTGAACCAGCGCTGGGCGATTTCCGCGTGTGCCAGCGGGGTCCACAGGCTGACGATGCCGATCACCGCCAGCAGCACCAGCGCCAGCGGCTTGGCCAGGTCATGCATGCGCTCCTGCAACTGCCCCTCGGTCTTCATGATCAGCCAGGTGCAGCCCAGCAGGCTGTAGGCAACCACCAGGCCGAGGCCGCAGAACAGCGGGAACGGCGCCAGCCAGTCCAGCGCACCGCCAGCGAAGGCGCGGTTTTCCACCGGGATGCCCTCGATGAAGGCGCCCAGCGCCACGCCCTGGAAGAAGGTCGCCACCAAGGAGCCGACAATGAACGACTTGTCCCAGATGTGCCGCTTCGCGGGCCGCGCCTTGAAACGGAACTCGAAGGCCACGCCGCGGAAGATCAGCCCCATCAGCATCAGGATCAGCGGCAGGTACAGCGCCGAGAGCACGGCCGAATAGGCCACCGGGAAGGCACCGAACAGAGCGGCCCCGCCCAGCACCAGCCAGGTCTCGTTGCCGTCCCAGACCGGCGCGACGGTGTTCATCATCACGTCACGGTCGCCTTCGTCCTTGAAGAACGGGTAGAGCATGCCGATGCCCAGATCGAACCCGTCCATCACCACGTACATCATCACGCCGAAGATGATGATGATCGCCCAGATCAGCGGAAGATCGATTCCCATGGCTCAGCTCCTCCCCGCTTCAGTGGTGTCATCGTCGTCAAGGCCCTCTTCGGTGGCCGACAGCGGACGCGCCGCCGTGCGTTTCTGGCCGGCGCCGCCATGGCTGGCTTCCCGGCCCTCATGGGTGACCGGGCCTTTGCGTACCAGGCGCATCATGTAGCCAATGCCCACGCCGAACAGCGAGAAGTACACCACCACGAACATCACCAGGGTCAGGCTCATCTGCGTGACGCTGTGGTTGGACACCGCATCGGCGGTACGCATCAGGCCATAGACGACCCAGGGCTGGCGGCCGATTTCGGTGGTGAACCAGCCGGCGAGGATCGCGATCAGGCCGGATGGCCCCATCCACAACACCAGATGGAGGAAGGCACGGCTCTCGAACAGCCGTTTGCGCCAGCGCAGCCAGGCACTCCACAGGCCGACGAAGATCATCAGCATGCCTAAGCCGGCCATGATGCGGAACGACCAGAAGACGATGGTGGAGTTGGGGCGGTCGGCTTTCGGGAAGTCCTTCAGCGCCGGGATCGGCTCGGTCAGGCTGTGATTGAGAATGAGGCTGCCGAGCACCGGAATTTCGATCTTGAAGCGGGTTTCCTCGCGCTCCATGTCCGGCCAGCCGAACAGGATCAGCGGGGTCGGCTCGCCGCTGCTGTTGTCCCAATGGCCTTCCATCGCAGCGATTTTCGCCGGCTGGTGCTTGAGGGTATTCAGGCCATGGGCATCACCCACCATCGCCTGGATGGGCGCAACGATCAACGCCATCCACATCGCCATCGAAAGCATCTTGCGGATCGCCGGGTTGTCGCGGCCGCGCAGCAGGTGCCAGGCCGCCGAGGCGCCGACGAAGAAGGCGGTGGCGACGAACGAGGCAATCGCCATGTGCATCAGGCGGTAGGGGAAGGACGGGTTGAAGATGATCGCCAGCCAGTCCACCGGCACCACGACGCCGTTGACGATCTCGTGGCCCTGCGGAGTCTGCATCCAGCTGTTGGAGGCGAGGATCCAGAAGGTCGAGATCAGCGTGCCGATCGCCACCATCACTGTGGCGAAGAAGTGCAGGCCCGGGCCGACGCGGTGCCAGCCGAAGAGCATGACGCCGAGGAAACCGGCCTCGAGGAAGAAGGCCGTGAGCACTTCATAGGTCAGCAGCGGGCCGGTGACGCTCCCGGCGAAGGCCGAGAAGGCGCTCCAGTTGGTGCCGAACTGATAGGCCATGACGAGGCCGGAGACCACGCCCATGCCGAAGTTGACGGCGAATATCTTCGACCAGAAGTGATAGAGGTCGCGGTAGACCTCCTCATGGGTCTTCAGCCACAGGCCTTCGAGCACCGCCAGGTAGCTGGCGAGGCCGATGGTGATGGCGGGGAAGATGATGTGGAAGGACACGGTAAAGGCGAACTGGATCCGGGCCAGGTCGAGCGCCTCTAATCCGAACATGACGATTCCTCTTCAGGCTGACGCCAACCCCACGGAAGGGTCGAGCACCGTACCTTGCGCATGCGCAGGGCGTTCTTGCGTGATGTCTGTGTTTCTGACCACCGATCTCTCGTCGGTTCGGATTTCTTTCGCCGCTCAATCAGAATGGATCACCATCCGCATTGACGCCGCTCAAGAAACTGCATCGATATTACGCGCCCGCCCCCCGCAGGCTGGAGTGGTGGGTTGCCGCGCGACGGGGTGTCGCGCGACAGCTTGTCTCAGGTCACGCCTTGGCCGACCATATGAACAAAATCGAATATGAAAATGAAAAATTAATATTTTATTGGAATAACAGGAGCAGGTAACTTTCGCTGCAACCGCTGCCGAGTGAGCCGCGGAAAAAGAATCCACCGCCCGTACGAAGGCCCCATCCCGGCCGGCCCGGACGCCAGCGGTCATCTGCCCCACAAGGACATCGCAATGAAAAAGCTGCTGCTTCTGACCGCCCTCGCCGCTGCCTTCACCTCCTCCGCCTTCGCCAACGAAAAGCTGGTCGTCGCCGCCACCCCGATCCCCCACGCCGAGGTCCTCGAGCTGATCAAGCCGACCCTGGCCAAGGAAGGCGTGGACCTGGAGATCAAGGTCTTCACCGACTACGTGCAGCCCAACGTGCAGGTCGCCGAGAAGCGCCTGGACGCCAACTACTTCCAGACCAAGCCGTACCTGGACAACTTCAACAAGGGCAAGGGCACCAACCTGGTCACCGTGACCGGCGTGCACGTCGAGCCCTTCGGCGGTTACTCGAAGAAGTACAAGTCCATCGACCAGCTGCCTGACGGCGCCACCGTTGCCATCCCCAACGAAGGCAGCAACAGCGGCCGCGCCCTGCTCCTGCTGCAGAAGGCCGGTGTGATCAAGCTCAAGGACCCGAGCAACGCCCTGGCCACCCCCAAAGACATCGCCGAGAACCCCAAGCACCTGAAGTTCAAGGAGCTGGAGTCGGCCCTGCTGCCGCGCGTGCTGGACCAGGTCGACCTGGACCTGATCAACACCAACTACGCGCTGGAAGCCAAGCTCAACCCGGTGAAGGACGCCCTGATCCTCGAAGACCGCAACTCGCCCTACGTGAACTACCTGGTGGCGCGTCCAGACAACAAGGACAGCGATGCCCTGAAGAAACTTTCCGCCGCCCTGACCAGCCCGGAAGTCAAAGCCTTCATCGAGAAGAAGTACAACGGCGCCGTGGTGCCGGCCTTCTGACCCGTCGCCCGGCCACGCGCCGGGCGCAACGACTCCCACGCTGGGCGCACCGCGAGTGCACCCGCTTCGACGCCGGTGGGCAAGTTCCACCGGCGTTTTTCTTTCCCAAGGACTTGCCATGAGCGACCACGCCAAAGGCCCCTCCACTAGCGCCGTGCATGCTGGCCACGATGTCGACCGGCGCATGGTCACCCGCGCCAAGAGCCAGCCGATCTACCAGAGCTCGGTGTTCGTCTACGACTCCCTCGAGCAGGTTGACGACTTCCTTGCCGGCAATCCCGACAACTACATGTACACGCGCATCGGCAACCCCAACCACAGCGCTGTGGAAGAGCTGCTGCGCGAGCTGGAGGGCGGCGAGGATGCGCTGTTCTCCGCCTCCGGCATGGCGGCCATTTCCGCTGCGCTGCTGGGTGTACTGGGCGCCGGTGATCACCTGATCGCCAGCCGCGAGCTGTACGGCACCACCCAGAGCCTGATCGAGAAGGAACTGACGCGCTTCGGCATCGCCGCCACCCTGCTCGACCTCAACGACCTGGCAGCAGTGGCAGCGGCGATCACGCCAACCACCCGGCTGATCTACACCGAAACCGCCTCCAACCCGCTGGTGCGCATCAGCAATATTCCTGCACTGGCCGATCTCGCCCATCGCCACGATCTCAAGCTGCTGGTGGACAACACCTTCCTCTCGCCGGTGCTCTACCAGCCGCTGCGCGATGGCGCCGACCTGGTGATCCACAGCACCACCAAGTACCTCAACGGCCACAGCGACGCCATGGGTGGCGCGCTGGTCGGCGAGGCGCAATGGATCGCCGCCGCGCGGCGCTTCCAGATCAACGCCGGCGGCAGCGCCAGCCCCTTCGAGAGCTGGCTCAACTTCCGCGGCGCGAAGACCCTCGCCCTGCGCATGAAGGCCCACTCGCAGAACGCCCAGGCGCTGGCCGAAGCCCTCGAAACACACCCGCAGGTCGCCCGTGTGTTCTACCCCGGCCTGCCTTCGCACCCGGACTTCGAGCTGGCGCAGCGGCTGTTCCGCAAAGGCCATTCGGGCATGTTGAGCTTCACCCTCAAGGGTGGCCTCGATCAGGTCGACGCGCTGATCGGCGAGTTGCAACTGGCCGCCTTCGCGCCATCGCTGGCGGGAGTCGCCAGCAGCATCACCCACCCCGGCAAGACCTCGCACCGCGCGCTGTCCGCCGAGGCCCTGACCGCGCTGGATATCCACGACGGCACCATCCGTGTCTCGGTGGGCATCGAGGACAGCGAGGACATCGTCCGCGACTTCCTGCAAGCACTGGACGCGCTGTAGGAACAGAAGGAGATTCCCCATGAATGCACCCCACGCGCCGCTACCGCTGCTGACCTTCCCCGACGCCGACAAGAGCCCGCTGAGCATCCGCGCCAAGGCGCTGGTGTTCTTCGACCCGCGCTCCCATGAGGTGCGCGACGAGGTGGAGCGCCTGGCACCGCTGCCGCAGCCGGTGCTGATCCACGGCGAGACCGGCACCGGCAAGGAGCTGCTGGCCCGCCACATCCACCGAGCCAGCGAACGTCCCGGCCTGTTCGTCGCAGTGAGTTGCAGCGCACTGAGCCGCAACTACGCCGACGCCGAGCTGTTCGGCTACGCGCCGGGAGCGCACAACGGCCCGGTGGGCAGCCGCGCCGGCTGGTTCGGCTCGGCTAACGGCGGAACGTTGTATCTGGACGAGATCGCCGACCTGCCACTGTCGCTGCAACAGAAACTGCTGCGCGTACTGCAGGAGCGCGAAGTACTGCGCGTTGGCGCCCGTGAGCCGGTGCCGGTGGATGTGCGCCTGGTCGCAGCCACCAGCATCGACCTGGGGCAGGCAGTGAAAGCAGGAAAATTCCTCGAGGGGCTACAGCAGTACCTGCACGACGGCAACCTTACGCTGCCGCCGCTGCGCGAACGTATCGGTGATATCCAGCCACTGGCCGAGTACTTCCTTGGCGTGCATGCGCAACGCCTGGAACTGCCGGTGCCGCAGATCGCCAGCGACACCCAGCGCGCGCTGGAAGGCTATTCGTGGCCGGGCAATATTCGCGAGCTGGAGAACGTCATCCATTTCGCCCTGCTGGTCAGCCCGGACGAGGAAATTCGCCCGGAGCACCTGAACTTTTCAGGCGGCGTAGCGGGGTCAGGCGGCGTGACGAAAGTCAGCGATGAGGCGCTGGAGCATCTGGTGCGCCAGCCCGGCGTCGAAGCGCAACTGCGTGCGCTGCTGCAACGCCTGGAGCACGAGCGCGGCCCGGAGGCCGCGCTGTAGTCGCCAACGCGGCCCGAAGGGCCGCGCACGGGCGACAGCATGCAACGAGGTAGTGTTACTTGGTGGCGGTGTTCGAGTGAGCAACCACCGGGGTGCACGACGGGTTGGTCAGCTTGGCCGGATCGGTCAGCAGGCCCGGCATCATGCGCGAGGTGCAGTTGAAGATGCGGCCTTTGGTGGTGGTGGCGACGTAGGAGAGTTCCTGGCCACCCAGGGCGTCCGGCTGGCCGGCTTTGACGTCGCTGACAACCAGCTCGTCGGAGGAAGCCAGACCGATCATCTGAGCGGTAGCGGCTTGCAGCGGAACGATGGCCTGGTTGGTGGTCATGGTCTGGCAACCGGCCAGCGAAGCGAAGAGTGCAGTGGCAATGGCGATGCGTTTGAAGTCCATCTCGAGATGCTCCCTGTTGGTGGTTTTTTGTCCTGCCGGGGGAGACTAACGGAATCGGCAAGTCAATCGCCATAGCCGTTTCACATGTTTTTCACTAAATATTGCACACCCGTTCAAGTTTTAAGGCTCGAACACGCTCTACTTCGGGAACTGTGCTATGTGCCGACCTGTTTCGCGCGGGTGACAGCCGTTTATCGCGCCGAAGCCAGAAGCGACGCTGAACCGATTCATCTTTGGCGACGAATGGTCGCAGTGAAAGGCTTTGCCGACTCGCAGGTCGGCAGGAGGGATTCCTGAGCAGGAAGTCAAAATCAGGATGATTCCCCGCAGATAGAAATAAAAGCAGTCTCATCGACCAGATCAATACCGATCATCAAGACCATTCACTTCTTTTCGTCACAATCTTCAGGGAAAATGGCTATCAGGCGGTCGGGACCCATTTTCCCCGGCGCCATTGGAGACTATCGTGACCAGCTTTGCCGCTCTTGCTAACTTCTTCGCCGCCACCGCTTTCCTGACCGCGCCCGCGAAGGCCGACCCGGAACGCCGTGAGATCCGTGAGGCGAAAAAGAACCGTCGCAAGTAAAGCAGTACCCGCTCCGCTCGGCCCTTTTGACAGGGCCGGCGGCGGGACCATCGGTCCCGCCGATTGGCTTTCCAGGGCCCTCCCGTGTTTTCATTGAATGCTTGTTCAAGGAAAATGTCGAGGAACCCCGCCCGTTTTGTCCGCAGCACAATCGCCTCCGTCCGTAACACCGCTCCCCTCCATGCGCATGAACCCACCGGTCTTCTACGGTGCGGCTGCGCTGATCCTTCTCTTCGCCCTGATCGTCATCAGCCAGCCACAACAGGCCGGTGAATGGCTGCTCGCCGCACAGTCCTGGGCCGCCGACAGTGTCGGCTGGTACTACCTGCTGGCGATGACGCTGTACCTGATCTTCGTGGTGGTCACCGCGCTTTCCGGCTATGGAAAGATCAAGCTCGGTGCCGACCACGACGAGCCGGAATTCAGCTACCTGTCCTGGGCCGGCATGCTCTTCGCCGCCGGCATCAGCATCACCCTGTTCTTCTTCTGCGTCTCCGAGCCGCTGACCCACTTCGCCCAGCCGCCGCAAGGTGAAGCCGGGACCCCGGAGGCGGCGCGCCAGGCCATGCAGCTGCTGTTCCTGCACTGGGGCCTGCACGGCTGGGGCGTGTTCGCCCTGGTGGCGATGGCGCTGGCCTACTTCGCCTACCGCCACAACCTGCCGCTGGCGTTGCGCTCGGCGCTCTACCCGCTGATCGGCAAGCGCATCAACGGTCCTATCGGCTACGCCGTGGACTGCTTCGGCATCATCGCCACGGTGTTCGGCCTGGGCGCGGACATGGGCTTCGGCGTGCTGCAGCTCAACGCAGGACTGGACTTCCTTTTCGGCATCGCCCACAGCCATCCGGTGCAGATGACCCTGATCGCGCTGATGATGGGCGCGGCCATCCTGGTCGCCGTGTCCGGCGTGGACAAGGGCATCCGCCTGCTGTCGGACATCAACATGCTGCTGGCCTGCGCGCTGCTGCTCTTCGTGCTCTTCGCCGGCCCCACCCAGCACCTGCTCAACACCCTGGTCCAGAACATCGGTGACTACCTCGGCGCCCTGCCGACCAAGAGCTTCGACCTCTATGCCTACGGCAAGGACGGCAGCGACTGGCTGGGAGGCTGGACGGTGTTCTACTGGGCCTGGTGGATTGCCTGGGCGCCCTTCGTCGGCCTGTTCATCGCGCGCATCTCGCGCGGGCGGACGATCCGCGAATTCGTCTTCGGCGTGCTATTCATCCCGCTGGGCTTCACCCTGGCGTGGATGTCGATCTTCGGCAACAGCGCGCTGGACCTGGTGCTCAACCATGGCTTCAGCGAACTGGGCCGCGTGGCCATCGCCGACCCGTCCATGGCGCTCTACCAGATGCTGCAGAACTACCCGGCCAGCCGCGTGGTGATCGCGGTGACGGTACTGGTCAGCTTCGTCTTCTTCGTCACCTCGGCGGACTCCGGCACCGTGGTGCTCTCCACCCTTTCCGCCCACGGCGGCAGCGCCGACGACGACGGTCCGAAATGGCTGCGGGTGTTCTGGGGCGTAGCCACCGCGCTGGTGACCGGCGGCCTGCTGTTCGCCGGCAGCATCGATGCGCTGAAGTCCGCCGTGGTGCTGACCTCGCTGCCCTTCTCGCTGATCCTGCTGCTGATGATGTGGGGCCTGCACAAGGCGTTCTATCTCGAGTCCCAGCGCCAGCGCGCGCGCACCCACTCGCTGGCGCCGCCGCCCTCGGCCAAGCCCGGCGGCTGGAAGCGGCGCATCTCCCAGGCGGTGCACTTCCCCACCCGCGACGAGGTGTACCGCTACATGGTCGACGTGGTCAGCCCGGCGATCGCCGCGGTCTCCGAGGTGTTCCGCGAGAAAGGCCTGCAGGTGGATTCGGACCTGGACCTGAGCAACCTGGAAATCGGCCTGGAGATCGGCCACGGCGCGCAGCATCCGTTCCTCTACCAGGTCTCGATGCGCGGCTACTTCACCCCCTCCTTCGCCCGTGCCGGCATGGGCGGGTTGCACCTGAAGAACCGCCGCTACTTCCGCGCCGAGGTGCACCTCTCCGAAGGCAGCCAGGACTACGACCTGATGGGGTACAGCAAGGAGCAGATCATCAACGACATGCTCGACCAGTACGAGCGCCACCTGCAGTTCCTGCATCTGGTGCGCTAGGTCCGGACTTGCACATGCCCTTGTAGGAGCGAGCTTGCTCGCTCCTACGAAAAACCCACATGGAAAAGGCGCCCGCAGGCGCCTTTTTCACATCGAGGCGAAGGATCAGCCGCGCGTGCCGCCCAGTACCTTGCGGTAGAACAGCACGCAGATCGCCACGAAGACCACCAACCCCAGCCACTGCGCGGTGTCCTCGAAACTTCCCCCGACCAGGGCCAGGGGCGAGGCAGAGCCAGTGGTGCCGATGATGGCGGCGAGCAGGATGCCCATCAGGCTCTCGCCAACGATCAGGCCGGAGGCCAGCAGCACGCCCCGGCGCCTGGGCTCGTCGGAGAATTTCTCCGCGTCGACACCGGCTGCCGCGGCGCGCTTGGCCAGCGCGGTCTCCAGCAGCCAGCCGATCACCGCACCGACCACCAGGGTCATGCCGATGGTCGGCGGCAGGTAGATGCCCAGACCGACCGCCAGCACCGGCAGGCTGGCCTTGCCGGTGCGGCGCAGCAGCACGTCCACCAGGATCAGCGCGATGCCCAACGCCACGCCGATCAGGATCATGTTCCAGTTCAGCGCGTTGTGGAAAATCCCGCTGGCAATCGCCGTCATCAGCGTCGCTTGCGGTGCAGCCAGCGCAGCATTCGGGTCCATGCCCTCGCGCGGCAAGGCTCCGGTGAAGCCGTAGGCGTTGAACAGCAGCTCCAGCACCGGCGGGATCACCAGTGCACCCACGAGGCAGCCGACGATCAGCGCGACCTGCTGGCGCCACGGCGTGGCGCCGACCAGGTAGCCGGTCTTCAGGTCCTGCAGGTTGTCGTTGGAAATCGCCGCGATGGCGATCACCACGGAGGTCGTGAACAGCGCCAGGGCGATGGCCAGCTTGCCGCCCTGCTGGTCGAGGAAGCCGGTTTCCAGCGAGCCGACGCCCAGGATCAGCAGCGACACCAGGATCACCGCGATGATGCCGATGCCGGAGATCGGGCTGCTCGACGAGCCCACCAGGCCAGCCATGTATCCACAGGCGGCGGCGATCAGGAAGCCGAAGAAGAAGGCGAAGATCACGCAGACCGCCACCAGGCCCCAGAAGCCGAAGCCCTTGAGGTCCGGTGCGGCCTCGCCGAGGAAGTAGGAGAACACCACGAACAGCGCCACGAGCAGGAAACCGGCGATGGCGACGATCCACTTCGCGGAGAGGTCCTGCTCGGTGCGCAGGTCACTCACCTCACCACGCCCGCGCACGGCGCTCAGCGACGACCAGACACCCTGCACCATGGGTTTGAACAGGGTAGCCAGGGTCCACAGCGCAGCGATCCCGATAGTGCCGGCGCCGAGGAAGCGGACCTGGCTGCTCCACAGCTTGGTGGCCAGCTCCGGCAGGCTCTGCCCGGCGGCCAGCACGCTGTTCACCGAGAGCAGCGGCACGGCCACGCCCCAGGCGATGACCACGCCGATCAGGATGGCGATGCCGGCGGTGATACCCATCAGGTACCCGGCGCCGACAAGGGCCAGGGAGAAGCCGGTGGACAGGCGGAACGCCGCCTGCCCGGCGGTGATCCAGAAGCTGAAACCTTCGGCGAGCACCTTGAAGCCACTGCTGAGCAGGCTGAAAGCAGCGGCAACCACGCCGCCGGCAATGATGTCGCGCAGGCCGGGGCCACCGGCTTTCGCAGGCTTGCCGGCTTTCTCCTCCTCCTCGTCCTGGCTGCCGACGCGAAGGATCTCCGCTGCCGCCACGCCTTCGGGATAGGGCAGGCTGCTCTGCACCACCATTACCCGACGCAGCGGAATGGTGTAGAGCACGCCGAGAATGCCGCCGATGGAGCAGATCGCCGCGGTCTGCCAGAACGGGAAGCCGCTCCAGTAGCCGATCATCAGGAGACCCGGAAGGATGAAGATGATCGAGGACAGGGTGCCGGCCGCCGAGGCCTGGGTCTGCACCATGTTGTTCTCGAGGATGTTGGAGCCGGAGAAGTAGCGCAGCACGGCCATGGAAATGACCGCAGCGGGAATCGACGAGGCGAAGGTCAGGCCGACCTTGAGGCCGAGGTACACGTTGGAAGCGGTGAACACCACGGTGATCAGCGCGCCGAGGATCAGGCCGCGAACCGTCAGCTCGGCGAGGTTGGACTCGTCGGGAATCCGTTCTTGCATGTAGGCAATCTCTTTATGAAGCGAAACTGCCAAAGCGTAGGACAGTGCGCCATCCACCGCGACCCAGAATGGCGACGAATGCGGTCTGCGGTGCGGCTTTGTTGCCTTAAGTCACGGGGATGACGGTAATTTCCGAGTCGCCGCGACGTCTGTAGGAGCGAGCTTGCTCGCGAACGGATTCCAGAATGACTCCAGAGTTATGCGGTTCGCGAGCAAGCTCGCTCCTACAAATCAAACCGCCAATTCCGTGTGGCGAACTCAGAACGGTTTGTCGCCCAGTATGGTCGCACGGTGCATCACGCGGCGCTGCGGGCGGTAGTCGTCCACCGCGTAATGCTGGGTCACACGGTTGTCCCAGAAAGCCACGTCGTTCTCCCTCCAACGCCAGCGCACGGTGAACTCCGGGCGAGCGAAGTGGGCAAACAACAGGTCGAGGACGGCGCGACTTTCCGCCGGTTCCAGCTCGTTGATGCGGGTGGTGAAGCCGTCACTGACGAACAGGGCCTTGCGCCCGGTGACCGGATGCGTACGGATCACCGGATGGCTGCGCGGGGGGTTCTTCTTGCGCGCTTCTTCGAGACGCGCGAGGTCCGCGTCGGTGGCGCCGAAGCGTTCCTGGGGGAAGGACTTGCTGATGTCGTGGGTCGCGGTGAGTCCGTCGAGCAACCGCTGCAGCGGTTTCGACAGCGCCTCGAACGCCGCGATGCCACTGGCCCACAGGGTGTCGCCACCGTAGGGCGGCAGCTGCTTGGCGGCCAGCACGGCGCCCAGCGCCGGTGTCTCCAGGAAGGTGACGTCGGTGTGCCAGATGGCGTTGTCGCGCACATCGGTGACGGCGGTGTCGAGGACGATGACCTCGCGCTGCTCAGGCGAGCTGGGGTAGATCGGATGGATGTGCAGGTCGCCGAAGCGCGCGGCGAAGTTCGCCTGCTGCGTCGGTGTCAACGGCTGGTCGCGGAAGAACAGTACGTGGTGATCGAGCAGGGCTTGCTCGATCTGGCGCCGTGCCGCGTCGTCCAGCGGATCGGCCAGGCGCACGCCGGAAACGATGGCGCCGAGGGCCGGGCTGATGGGTTCGATGGTCAGGGTGGTCATGTTCGTGTTCTCTCGTGAGGTTCACGGGGAAAGGCGCCCTCTCCCCACCCCTCTCCTTGAAGGGAGAGGGGGCTTGTTCGGTGTATTCGGAAAGGGCGGTCAACCCCTTCAGCCGCGCAGACTCATCCATGAGGCAGAGGTATCGAAGCCACTCAGGACAGTCCCCTCTCCCGCTTGCGGGAGAGGGTTAGGGAGAGGGGCCTTTGCTCTCGGTTGCATTACTCCCAGGAAGCAAACCGCTTCTGCACCCAGCGCAGGCCCAGCTCGAAAGTCAGTGCAATGGCGGCGATCAGCAGAATCCCCAGTACCACCACGTCGGTGGCGAGGAACTGCGCGGCGGATTGCACCATGAAGCCCAGGCCGCGGTTGGCGGCGATCAGCTCGGCGGCGACCAGGGTCGACCAGCCCACGCCCAGGGCGATGCGCAGGCCGGTCAGGACATCCGGCAGCGCGCTGGGCAGGATCACGTGGCGCACCACCTGCAGGCGGCTGGCGCCCAGGCAGCGCACGGCCTGGATCCGCGACTTGTCCACACGGCGCACGCCGGCGGCGGTGGCGATCAGCAACGGCGCAAACAGCGCGAGGTAGATCAGCAGCACCTTGGACAGCTCGCCGATGCCGAACCAGATGACGATCAGCGGCAGGTAGGCCAGCGGCGGCACCGGGCGGTAGAACTCCACCAGCGGGTCGAAGGCCGCGCCCACCAGCGGGTTGAGACCCATCAGGATGCCCAGCGGAATGGCCGTCAGTACCGCCGCGCCCAGTGCCAGCAACACACGCAGCAGGCTGGTACCGATGTGTTGCCACAACGACGCATCGACGTAGCCTTCGGCAAGCAGACGCTGGAAGGCTTCCACCAGTTGCTCCGGCGCGGGCAGGAACAGGGTGTCGACCCAGCCCAGGTGCGTGGCCAGCCACCAGAGCACGAAGACGCCGACGATGCTGCCGGCGGCGGCCCAGCGACGGTAATCACCCGGCACGCTGCGGGCTTTCGCCGCGGCGGCGGGGAGTTTGGCGGCGAGAGTTTCAGTGGGCATGCTCGGCCTCCGGTTCTTCGAGGAACTCATCGAGGAGGAGTTGGCGCAGACGCGCGAATTCCGGGTCGGACTTGATGCTGCGCACCGGCTCGCCCGCGGCATAGCGACGAGCGAAGTCCAGCGACAGGCGCTTGACGATGCGTGCCGGCGGTCCGTCCATCACCACCAGGTCAGTGGCGAGGAACAACGCTTCGTCGACGCTGTGGGTAATCAGGAACAGGCCCTTGCCGGTCTTGCGCCACAGGTCGAGAGTCAGCACCTGCATGCGCTCGCGAGTCAGCGCGTCTAGGGCACCGAAAGGCTCGTCGAGCAACAGGAAATCCGGTTCCACCGCCAGCGCGCGGGCGAGGCCCAGACGCTGCCGCTGACCGCCGGACAGTTGCGAGATTCGGTAGTCCGCGTGCTCGCCCAGGCCTACCAGCTTCAGTACTTCGTGGGCACGGGCATTGCGCTCGGCAGCGCCGACGCTGCGAATGCGCAAGCCCAGGGCGACGTTATCCAGGGCATTGAGCCAGGGCATCAGCGCGTCATCCTGGAACACCACGCCGCGTTCACCGCCGGGGCCTTCAAGGGTCCGGCCATCGATCTGCACGCGGCCGCTGTCCGGCGCCTGGAAGCCCGCCAGCACGTTGAGCAGGCTGGACTTGCCGCAGCCGGACGGGCCGAGCACCACCAGGGATTCGCCCTTGGCCAGGCTGAGAGTGAGGTCCTGCAGTACGACGCGCTCGCGTCCGCGCTGCTGGAAAGTGAGGCTGACCGCCTCGGCCGTCAGACGGCTCATGTTCTGCCCTCCGTAGGGTGAGAAGAATTACGTAGCGCTTTTCTGTAGGAGCGAGCTTGCTCGCGAACCCGCCTGAGCTTCGGAGCAAGCCGGGGTTCGCGAGCAAGCTCGCTCCTACGAAGAACAGGACCTCAGCGCTGCCCGACCTGCACGCTCTCCGCCTGGCGCACGTACTCGGCGCTGACGTAGGGCGAGTAGTCCTTGAGCACGGACGGCACGCGTTTCTGCTCTTTCAGGAATTCAGCCGTACCGGCGATGTCCTTGGCGGTGCCGCCGCCCAGCAGCGCGGAAGACAGCTGCGCCTGGGCCTCGGGGAAGGCGGAACCGGCCAGCAGCTCCGGAACGTCCTTCGGATCGGCGCCGGTCAGGCGGGCGATCTTCTTCGCCTGCTCGGAATCGGCAGTCCATTCGGCCTTGTGGGCGTTGTAGTCGGCGAAGGAATCCAGGCTCACCTTGGCGAACTTGGCAATCACTTCCGGGTGCTTCTCGGCGAAGTCCTTGCGGGCGACCCAGACCTCGAAGGTCGGCGCGCCCCACTGGCCCACTTCGGCGGCGTCGGTCAGCACCTTGCCGGACTTCTTGATCTCGCCCAGGGCGGGCGACCAGACGAAGGCACCGTCGATGTCGCCACGGCGCCAGGCGGCGGCGATCTCGGTGGGGTTGAGGTTGACGATCTTCACCTTCGAGGGGTCGATCTTCCAGTGCTTGAGTGCACCCAGCAGGCTGTAGTGAGAGGTGGAGACGAAGGGCGTGGCGATGGTCTTGCCGACCAGGTCTTCGGGCTTCTCGATCTTGCTGCCGTTACGCACCACCAGAGCCTCGGCGGCGTTGATCTGCGCGGAGACGATGAAGGCCACGATCGGCAGACCGCGCGAAGTGGCGGCGGCCAGCGGGCTGGAACCGAGGTTGCCCAGCTGCACGTCGCCCGAGGCGATGGCGGCGACCACTTCCGGGCCACTGTTGAAGCGGCGCCAGTCGAGCTTCTCGCCGATGACCTTCTCGTAGGTACCGTCGGCCTGGGGCACCTTGGTCGGGTCGATGCCAGTCTGGTAGCCGAGGGTGATGTCGGCCTGGGCGGCGCCAGCGACGCCGACCAGGGCAAGCGCGGCCAGCAGGCGGCGCGGGGCACTGATGTGTTTCATGTGGAGCTCCTGGGAATGCGTACGAAGGCGGCCAGCCGGGCCGTGACGGGCCGCTCCGGCGGAGCGGCGGCAAAGGTGGATCAGTTGCTTGCCACGTCCGGTTGCCATACCGGCACCGCACGGGCGTCGACGGGCTTGGGCAGCAGGCCTTCGGCATAGAAGGCGTCGGCGATGCGTTGCTGTTCGTCGAGACCGTCCTTGCGCACCGGCTGCACGTCGTAGCTGCGGCGGGCGTTGGCCTGCTCGACCGTGGCGACATCGAGGTTGCCCCACAGCGGGCCGAGCACCTTGGCAGCGTCGGTGGGATGCTCCTTCACCCAGCGGCCGGTCTTCTGCAGTTCGACGAAGACCTGCTTGAACACTTCCGGGTGCGCCTTGGCGTACTCGGTGGACGCCAGGTAGTAGCGCTGGTAGCTGGCCAGGCCCTGGCCATCGGCGAGCACGCGGGCGTTCTGCTGGCGCTGGGCGCTGGCGACATAAGGGTCCCAGGTCACCCAGGCATCGATCTTGTGGTTTTCGAAGGCGGCGCGGCCATCGGCCGGAGTCAGGTACGCCGGCTGGATGTCGGAGAACTTCAGCCCGGCCTTCTGCAGCGCGGCGATCAGCAGGTAATGGCTGCCGGCGGCCTTGGTCACGGCAATGCGCTTGCCTTTCAGATCGGCCAGGGACTTGAGCGGCGAATCGTGTGGCACCAGGATCGACTGCGCGGTGGGCGACGGGGTTTCACGGGCAAAGTAGGTCAGCTGCGCGCCAGCAGCCTGGGCGAAGACGGGCACGGTGTCGGCGACGTCGGCGGAAAGGTCGACGTTGCCCACGTTGAGGGATTCGAGCAGCGGCAGACCACTGGGGAATTCATGCCAGGTGACCTTGATGCCCTGCTTGCCCAGTTCGCGCTCCAGGTTGCCCTGGGCCTTGACCACGGTGAGCAGGGTGGAGGACTTCTGGAAGCCGATGCGCAGGGTCTGTTCGGCCTGCGCGCTGAGGGCGCCGAAGAGGACGACAGAGGCACTCAGGCCGACGGCAAAACGGCGCAGGAATTGACTGCGGGACATGGATACGGCTCCTCGGGTACGGGTTGGCCGCCCGCAGAGCGAGGCGGACCACTGGACGGGTCAGGTGACGCTGGATGAGTCCGGTGGTCCGGTAGAGCGAAGATTACAGATATAAAAAAACCAAAATAAATAATTTTTAGTTCTTAACTAATACCGGACGGATTTACCCCCGGTCAGTGTGCAGCCCCCAGCAGCCGGGCCCTCAGGCCTTCCGCACGGAGGCTGGTCTGCACCGCCTCGCGGGCCACCGCCAGGGCCTGGATGGCCAGGTTGGAGAAGTGGCTGCTGCGGCTGAAGCTCAGCGACGCGCCTGCCGCGATGTCTTCGTCCAGTTGCGCCGCCGCCTGCTCGCTGAGTACCAGCCCCAACCCGAGTAGCCGCGACAACTCCTGCCCGGGAGGTAGCTCCAGGCGTTGCGTCGCGTGCAGGGCAAGGCCGAGGGCGACATTGGCCTCCAGCAGCAGCGCCAACCCATCGCACAGCAAACGGCGCGGAGTGATCGCCAATCCCGGCGGCAGAAGGATGTCCTCCGGGTGCAGGCGCAGTTCGTTGCAGTGCGCGCCGGAGCGCAGCACCAGGCCCGCGCGACGGGTAGGCAACGCGGCGTAAAGGTAATCGCGGCAGGGCTCGTGCCAGGCACGCAGCACCAGCCAATCGGCGGCTTCAACGGTGAAACCGTCCCACTCGACGCCGTTGACGCGGAATCCCCCGCGAACATGCTCGGCTGCCTGGAGGGACGGACCATCACCCAGCGCGCCCCACAGCGGTTCGCGCAGCAGGGTCAGGTTGAGCAGGCGCTGCACCTGCTCGAGGCTGCCCAGCAGGCTCACCCGGGCCAGTTGCAGGTGGTGCACGGCGAACAGCCGGGCCAGCCCGCCATCGCGCTCGCAGAGATCCCGCAGGGTCTGCAGGGTGTCGCGCCAGGGACTGCCACTGCCGCCCAACTGGGCCGGCAAGGACAAGCGCAACAGACCGGACTCGCGCAGGGCACGGGCCCAGGTACCGGCAGCGCTGGGAATGGGTGGGGCAACCGGCCGGGCCGCGGCCAGCCGGAACGGGGCGACGCTCATGGACACCTCGGGAAGACGGGAGGATCAGCGGCCTGGGCGTTGACGCACGGGAAAACTGAAGCGGGAAACGGGGCTCGGGAGGCCCCGTTGCACCGCCGGAGAGACGGCGGCCGGAGCGGCACTTAGAACCATATCCAAGCACAACTCCAAGGTTAAATAACCTTTTCGCCTTAGCTGAGAACCGTCACGGCTGCCGCGCGCCGACTGTAGGCCCCTGCTCCACCGCGAAGCCGACGGCGAAGGTCGGGGCAACGTCCAGGCGCTGGGGGATCAGCCCGTGGGCCTGATAGAAGTCCGCGGTTTCCTGCTGCTGCGCGAGGGTTTGCGCATCCAGCGCCTGCCAACGCAGTTGCCGACGCTCGAACTGCAAGCGCGCGGCGTCCTCGGGGAAACCGATGATCTTCGCCAGGCTGCGCGAGTAGTCATCCAGGTGTTCGTAGGCCCAACGTTGGGCCCCAGCCAGTCGTTGCAGATAGTCCTGCAGCGCGGCTCGCCGGGCCGGATCAGCCAGCGCCTGGTCAGTCGCGGCGAGGAAGCTGTTGCCCGCCCACAACCCACGACCGTTGGCCAGTACGCGGGCCTTGTCGGCAGTCTCGGCCAGCGCGGTGTAGGGTTCCCAGGTCGCCCAGGCGTCCACCGAGCCGTTGGCCAGGGCCATCTTCGCGTCCACCGGGCCGAGGAAACGGAACTCCACGTCCTTCTCGCTCAGCCCGGCGGCCGCCAGCGCCTTGAGCGCGACGAAGTGGCCGATGGAGCCACGCCCGGTGGCGATGCGCTTGCCCTTGAGATCGACGGCCGAACGCAGCGGCGAGTCCTCGCCG
The DNA here is from genome assembly GCF_005877905.1 of Pseudomonas nicosulfuronedens. Classification (GTDB taxonomy): domain Bacteria; phylum Pseudomonadota; class Gammaproteobacteria; order Pseudomonadales; family Pseudomonadaceae; genus Pseudomonas; species Pseudomonas nicosulfuronedens. The sequence goes on from NZ_SWDV01000023.1 coordinate 120,515, forward strand.
ACGATCACTGCCGTGCCGTAGGGATCGGACTTGTCCACCGCGATGGCCTTTACCTGCGCCCCGGCAGCCAGGGCGAACAGCAGCGGCGCATCGCCGATGATGCCCGCGTCGACGGCGCCGGCATTGAGCGCCTCGGCCAGGGGCGCGGCGGCGGGAAACTCGAACCACTGGATGTCGTAGTGCAGGTCCTTCAGGGCACCGGCCGCTTCCAGTTGGGCGCGCATGTTGCCCTTCTGGTCGGCCAGGCGCAGGGTCACGCGCTCGGCAGCGAAAGCCTGGCCGGCAGCCAGGCCCAGCAGCAGGAACAGGCTCAGGATCTTGTGCATGGAAGGCTCCTCAGCGCTGGCCGACGGCAAGGTCGGCGGGCAAGGTGCGGGCCACCTCGGCGGCGCCGCGCGAGAGGCTGAAATCGAAGGCCGGCGAAACATTCAGCGCCTTGGGCAGCACGCCCTCGCCATGGAAGAAATCGGCGGCTTTCTGCAGGGTCGCAGCGATGCGTTCGTCGAACACGATGGGGCTGATGCGCGCCTCGCCCACCCAACGCCGGGTCACTTCCTGCGGCATGTTCAGGTCCTTGGCCAGCGCGGCGGCGAACGCGTCCGGATGCTGCAGCGCCCAGACCTGGGCGCGAGCCAGGCGGGTCATCAGGTCGCTGATCGCCTCCTGCTTGGCGGCGATCGCGGCGTCGCTGGCCAGTGCGTAGGAATAGCCGGTCATGATGCCGTCACCGTTGTCGATCACCCGCGCACCGTCCAGCAGCACGGCACTGGAGGTGTAGGGCTCCCAGGGCACCCAGGCATCCACCGAGCCGCGCACCAGGGCGGCGCGGCCGTCCACCGGGCCGAGGAAGGAGAAGGTCACGTCTTCCGGCTTGAGCCCGGCACGACGCAGCGCGCCGAGGGCCATGAAGTGCCCCCAGCCGCCGCGGTTGACGGCGATGCGCTTGCCCTTGAGGTCGGCCACCGAGTGGATCGGCGAATCCTTGCCCACCACCAGCGCCACCGTCGCCGGGTTGAAGTGCCAGGCGCCCACCGCCTTGAGCGGAGCGCCGGCGGCGTACACGAAGAGGAATGGAATATCGCCGGTGAAGCCGATATCCAGGGCGCCGGCGTTCAGCGCCTCGAGGACCGGAGCACCGGAGGGAAAGGCCGACAGCTCCAGCTTGTACGGCAGGTTCTCCAGTTCGCCGGAGGCGCGCAGCGAGGCATAGCGGTCGCCCTTCACATCTCCCAGGCGCAGAGTGAGGGGTTCGGCGGCGCTGGCGGCGCCGGCCAGCAAGGTCGCGGCCAGCATGCCGGCGAGGACACGCAAGGTTCGTTTCATGGGCAATCTCCACAGGGCTGCGAACGCAAGCCAAGGTTGTGTCTTGGGGCTATCCGTTCCGCCGGTGCGGTCGCCGATATGGCCGTTTCTTCAATTCGGTGATGGGGGGAGTCAGGCGCTCAAGGCAGCCCTCCCCGCCGCGATCCAGACGCTGTCCTTCTGTGGGGTGTGGACACGTCCGCACAGCACATCGCGGTAATGCCGCTGCAACGGGTTGTGGCGGCTGAGGCCGTGGTTGCCGGTCAGTTCCAGGGCCTTCTCGACCACCGCGATGGCGTTGTCGGTGACGGACACCTTGATCAGCCCGGACTCGCTGGCGCTGAGCCAGTCGCGGCAGGCCGCATCGAGCAACAGACGATTCTGCAGCAACAGCTGGTCGATGCCGCCGACGGCTTCCTGCACCCGTGGCAGGCTCGCCAGCGGCGAACCGAGGCTGGCTGGTACCCGCTCGCGCAACCACTGCACGAGCCAGTCCCGAGCCGCATGGGCAACACCGTCGTACAAGGCCCCGAGCAGCGCCGCGCTGGCCTGGGCGAAGTCACGGGCGACCGCCTCGTCCGGCGCCGGCGGCTGGTCATGGGGATACAGGCCGACGGCATGCTGCAGCGGCACCGGCACGTCCTCGAAGATCACTTCATGGCTACCGGTGGCGCGCATGCCCAGGTGATCCCAGCTTTCCACGATGCGGATGCCGGGGCTGTCGCGGCGCACCAGCCAACTGCCCACGCGCGGCGTCGGCTCGTCGCTGCGCGCCCACACCGCCAGCCAGGTCAGCCCAGGGATGCCGGTGGTGTAGAGCTTGTGGCCGGACAGGCGCCAACCGTCGCCCACCCGCCGGGCAACGGTCTGCGGGAGGCCGCCGCGCGCCGGTGAACCGAGCTCCGGTTCGACCCGCAGACTGTTGATCAGCGCGCCCTGCTCCAGCGCTTCGTGGGCCACCCGCTGCTTGAGTGCCTCGGGCCACGCGGGGTTGTCCGCCAGCCGACGCAGGTGCAGGTACTGCATGCACAGCACCAGGGCAGTGGAGGGTTCGCCACGGGCCACCGCGCCGACCGCCTGGCGCAGCTCGCCCAGGCTCGCGCCGGGGCCGCCCAGCGCGGGCGGCAGCGCCAGCCCCAGCAGGCCGTGCTGCTGCAGCAGGGCCAGGTTGGCGTGGGGGAACTCGCCGCTGCGGTCCAGGGCATCGGCGCCTTCAGCCAATTTCCGGGTCACCTCCGGCAATTGGCCGAGGGCCACGGGAAGACTCTGCAGGACCGTCATCGGATCAGGCCGTGGCACGCCGGCGCTCGCGCTCGGCGACCTTGGCGCGGGTCAGGGGGATCAGCTCGCGGCCGAACTCCACGGCATCGTTCAGCGGATCGAAGCCACGGATGAGGATGTTGCGCACGCCCAGGTCGTAATACGCCAGCAACGCATCGGCGACCTGCTCGGGGGTGCCCACCAGGGCGGTGGAGTTGTGCCCGCCGCCGACCAGCTTGGCAATGCCGGTCCATAGGCGCTCGTCGACCCGGTCGCCCTGCTCCACCGCCCTGAGCAGACGCTGCGCACCCACGCTCTGCGGCTTGCCCTTGGGGAAGCCGGCCTCGCCCAGGCGCTCGCCAGCGGTGGCGCGGATTGCCTCGGCCTTCGCCCAGGCCTCCTCTTCGGTACGACCGAGAATGGGCCGGAATGACAGGCTGAACTCCACTTCGCGGCCATTCAGGCGCGCCTGCTCGCGCACGGCGGCGATGGTTTCAGCGGCCTGGGCCAGCGGCTCGCCCCAGAGCATGAACACGTCGGCCTGTTTGCCGGCGACCTTCAGCGCCGCCTCCGAAGAGCCGCCGAAGTACACCGGGATGTGCGGTTTCTGCTGCGGGCGGATGGCCGCGAAGGCCTGTTCCACCCGGTAATGCGCGCCGTGGAAATCGAAGGGCTTGTCAGCGGTCCAGGTGCGTTTGAGCACCTCGATGAACTCTTCGCTGCGGGCGTAGCGCTGGTCGTGGTCGAGGTAGTCGCCGTCCTTGCGCTGATCGGCATCGCTGCCGCCGCTGATGATGTGCACCGCCAGGCGACCGTCGAGCAGGTGCTCGAGGGTCGCCAGCTTGCGCGCGGCCAGGGTCGGCGCGACAAAACCGGGGCGGTGCGCCAGCAGGAAATGGATCTTCGAGGTGGCGAGGCCGGCCGTCGCGGCGACCAGGAAACCGTCTGGCTGATCCGACCAGTAGCCCACCAGGATGCGGTCGAAACCGGCTTCCTCGTGGGCGCGGGCGAAGGCGGCAATGTACTGCTTGTCGAGGATCGGCCCTGCCGGGGCGATGGTCTCCGAGGCCAGGCGATGGCCGATCATGCCGAGGAACTGGATGCTCATGGGGGCGCTCCGTGCTCAGTCAGTGACTCAGTGGAAGGAAGTGGCGAAGGAGGTATCGATCACGCTGGAGGTGTCGAAGGCCTTGGGCAGCGCGCCGGTCTGCAGCAGGAAGTCGGCGGTGCCCTGGTAATCGGCGGCGGCCTGCGGGTCCACCGGGCCGACGCTCATGGCGGCCTGGCCGATCCAGTGGCGCGACACCGACTGGTCGAGGTTGGCCTTCTTCGCCCAGAGGTCGGCGTACTGCTCCTTGTGTGCCTCGACCCAGGTGCGGGCCTTCTGCAGGCGACCGAGGAAGTCGGCGATCTGTGCGCGCTTGGGATCGATGGAGTTGGCGTTGGCGGCAATGCTCGACAGCCCCGGCATCAGGTCGCGGGCGGTGAGGATCGGACGCGCGCCGGAAAACACGATCTGCTGCGAGATGTAGGGCTCCCACACCGGGAAGGCGTCAATGCTGCCGCGCGGCAGCGCCGCGGCGGCGTCGATGGGCATCAGCTTGACGAACTCCACGTAGTCGCTGGGCAGGCCGGCCTTCTCCAGCGCGCGCAGGGTCAGTTGCTGGCTCCAGGCGCCGGGCCAGTAGGCGACCTTCTTGCCCTTGAGGTCGGCGATGGTCTTCACCGGCGAATCCTTGGGCACCAGCAACGCGATGGTGTCGGGGTTCTGCCGGGAAATACCGATCAGCTTCACCGGCGCGCCCTTGGCGGCGAGGAAGATGAAGCCCGAGTCGCCCAGGAAGCCCAGGTCCAGCGCTCCGGCCTGCAGGCCTTCAGCGACCGGCGCGGCAGACTGGAAGTGCTTCCAGTCAACGGTGTAAGGCGCACCCTCGAGAACACCGGAGGCCTCCATGGAAGCCCGCACGTTGTAGTAGTTCTGGTCGCCCACCCGCAGGGTCGGCAGGTCGGCGGCCTGGGCCAGCGGAGCCCCCAGGATCAGCGCGGCAAGGGTCGCACGCAGGCGTTGCTTCAGGTTCATCGAACAGCTCCTCAACCGGCATGCCGCAGTTGCGGCAGGCGGGCGATATGGTCATGGATGGCGGGAATCAGGCTCTGGCCGTAGCGCACGGCATCGCCGAGCGGATCGAAGCCACGGATCAGGAAGGTGGAAGCGCCCAGGCGGTAGTACTCGCCCAACGCGGCGGCAACCTGTTCGTGAGTGCCGACCAGGGCCGTGGAGTTCCAGCGCGCGCCGGTCAGCCGGGCCACGCCAGTCCACAGGCGGGTATCGAGCACCTCGCCCTGCTGCGCGGCGGCCAGCAGGCGCTGCGAGCCGACGTTCTCCGGTTGATGGTCATTGAGCGGCAGGCCCAGGCGGGTACGGTTCTCGCGGACCTGTTCGAGCACCTCGGCAGCGCGCTTCCAGGCCGCCTCCTCGGTGTCCGCGACGATCGGCCGGAACGACACCGAGAAGCGCGGATCGCGCCCCTGGGCATTGGCCGCGGCGCGCACGCGGCGGATGTGCCCGTCAACGGCAGCCAGTGGCTCGCCCCAGAGCATGTAGGTGTCGGCGTGCTTCGCCGCGACCTCGATGGCAGCCTCGGAGGAGCCGCTGAAGTAGATCGGGATATGGGGTTTCTGCTGCGGTCGCACGGCCGGCGAAGCCCCCTGGAAGCGATAGAACTCGCCGTCGAAATCCACCGGGCCGCTGGCGGTCCAGATGTCCCGCAGGGCCTGCAGGTATTCATCGGTACGGGCGTAGCGGCGGTCGTGGTCGAGGTAGTCGCCGTCGCGGGCGAGGTCTTCATCGTTGCCGCCGCTGACCACGTTGAGGGCCAGGCGGCCTTCGCTGAACTGGTCGAGGGTAGCGAGCTGGCGCGCGGCCAGGGGCGGGGCGATCACGCCCGGCCGATAGGCCAGCAGGATGCCCAGCCGGCGCGTGGCGGCGGCGACGAAAGAACTGACCACCGCACCCTCGGCGGCATTGCTGAAATAGCCCACCAGCACGCGGTCGAAGCCGGCGTCCTCATGAGCCTGGGCGAAGCGCCGGACGAACCCGGTATCCACCGCCTCCCCCAGCGGCTGGTCCACCTCGGAACTCGGGGTGGCGGTGATCATGCCGAGAATTTCCACGCTCACTGTGTTGCCCTCGCCTGGGCCGCTGCATAAGGTCGGCGGCTTTCGTTATAAGAAAAACATCGGATTCGACGTTGTTCTTAGAAGCTATAGGCAAGCACTTCATGATGGAAATTCATTTTTGTCATATCCTAATATGCTAATTGCGCATATTCAGGTATGACCAAGTTGCGCGGCGTGCTTCCGCCTTTCGCAGGATCGGGGGGACGCCTATCCCTTGCTCACAAACAGGCCGATACGCGCACATCCGTTGGTGACGGAGTGCAGCGGTTCGCGAGCAAGCTCGCTCCTACAGGGTCGAAACCGGGGGCTCAACCCGTCGCAATGTCCAGTCCATCGGCCACCGCATGGCCGAACAGGCGCGCCGGCGCTTCGAGATTGCCCAGCAGGCGCGGGCGCACCAGCCAGAGCTGGATCAGTGGCTGGAAGTCCTCCAGTTGCAGCACCCGCAGCTGCTCGCGGTAGCGGCTGCGCGCCAGGGCCGGCGCCGGCACCAGGCCCAGCCCACGGCCTTCGGCCACCAGCCCGAGCTGCAATTCACTGCCGAAGGTTTCCAGGTTCAGTTGCAGGCCCAGGCCCTGGTCCGCCAGGGCGCGCTGCAGCCCGGCGCGGAAGCCGCAGCCGTCGGGGTTGAGGACCCAGCCATGCTGATGACAATCGACCAGGCGGCGCGCCTGCACTTCGCTGTCACGGGCAACCACCACGCAGAGTTCGATACGCCCCAGCGCAGTGGCGCCCAGGTCATCGGGGAAAACCTTGCTCGGCGGGAACAGCACCACCGCCGCATCCAGTTCAGCGTTCTCCAGGCGCGCCAGCAGATGACTGCCCCAGCCACTGCTGACCTGCGCCCGCAGCTCCGGGTACTCGTCCGCCAGCCGCCGCAAGGCCTCCAGCAGCACCACCTCGCCGATGCTCTGCGGCACACCCAGGCGCAGCACGCCGCTGGGTGCGGTGTCGCTGGCCACCAGCTCGCGCAGCCCGTCCACCTCCCGCAACACTCGGCGGCACTGCTCGAACACCTTCAGGCCCGCAGCAGTGGGCTTGAGTGGCTTGGTATTGCGGTCCAGCAACTCGACCCCGAGGGATTCCTCCAGGCTCTGCACCCGTCGGGTAATAGCCGACTGGGTCAACCCCAGGCTTTCGGCAGCCTGGCTGAGGGAGGCGTTGCGGATCACCGCGACGAAGGCATCGATGTCGTCGATCTTCATGGGGCTGGCACCAATTGCATTTCTCGCATATTAGCTTAGATTCAAAATGCATTTCAGGAATAAAAAAGCGTTTGCTACCGTAGCGCCAGAACCTTCCGGAGTGAATACCCCGCATGTCAGCTCCCCTGCGCCTCGACCGCCTGCGCCAGTTCATCGGCAATCTCGCGGCCCTGATCGACACCACCCCCGACGAAGCTGCACTCCTCACCGGGGCACGCCCGCTGCTGGCCGAGCTGGTCCGCCACGACGACTGGTTGCCCGAGGACTACGCCCGCCCCGACCCGCAGCGCTACCAGCAATACCTGCTGCACGCCGACTCACGGCAGCGCTTCTCCGTAGTCAGCTTCGTCTGGGGCCCAGGCCAGCGCACACCGGTGCATGACCACCGCGTCTGGGGTCTGATCGGCATGTTGCGTGGCGCCGAGTATTCGCAGCCCTTCGCCTTCGCCGCCGACGGCAGCCTGCGGCCTGCCGGGGAGCCGCAGCGCCTGGAGCCGGGCGAAGTGGAAGCGGTGTCGCCGCGCATCGGCGACATCCACCAGGTGAGCAACGCCTTCGCCGACCGATCCTCCATCAGCATCCACGTCTACGGCGCCAACATCGGCGCGGTCCGGCGTGCCGTCTTCAGCGCCGAAGGTGAAGAAAAGCCCTTCATCTCCGGCTATTCCAACAGTCAGTTGCCCAATATCTGGGACCTGTCGAAAGAGAACAACGCATGAGCCAGATCGCCCGCCGCCGCTTCCACGACATCCGTGCCGCCCTCCTCGCCCGCGAGGAGCTGGCGCTTCTGGACGTGCGCGAGGAAGACCCCTTCGCCCAGGAACACCCGCTGTTCGCCGCCAACGTGCCGCTGTCCAAGCTGGAGCTGGAGATCTACGCCCGCGTGCCGCGCCGCGATACGCCGGTTACCGTCTATGACGATGGCGAGGGCCTGGCCCAGGTTGCCGCACAACGCCTGCTGGAGCTGGGCTACAGCGACGTCGCCCTGCTCGACGGCGGGCTGGCCGGCTGGCGTGACGCCGGGGGCGAACTGTTCAAGGACGTCAATGTGCCGAGCAAGTCCTTCGGCGAACTGGTGGAGGCTGAGCGTCACACCCCGTCGCTCGCTGCGGAGGAAGTAAAGGCCCTGCTCGATACCCAGGCCGACATGGTGGTGCTCGATGCCCGCCGCTTCGACGAATACCAGACCATGAGCATTCCCGGCGGCGTCAGCGTCCCCGGTGCCGAGCTGGTGTTGCGTGTCGCCGAGCTGGCGCCGAACCCCGCCACCCGCGTGATCGTCAACTGCGCCGGGCGCACCCGCAGCATCATCGGCACCCAGTCGCTGGTGAATGCCGGTATCCCCAACCCGGTGTCGGCGCTGCGCAACGGCACCATCGGCTGGACCCTCGCCGGCCAGCAGCTGGAGCACGGCCAGGCACGGCGCTTCGCCGAGGTCTCCGCGACCACCCGCGAATCCGCGGCTCAGCGAGCCCGCGCCGTGGCTGATCGTGCTCAGGTCGCACGGATCGATCTCACCGGCCTGCGCCAATGGCAGGCCGAGGCTGCGCGCACCACCTACCTGTTCGACGTACGCACCCCGGAAGAATACGAAGCCGGCCACCTGCCGAGTTCGCGTTCCACTCCCGGCGGCCAGCTGGTGCAGGAGACAGACCACGTCGCCAGTGTGCGTGGCGCCCGCCTGGTGCTGGTGGATGACGACGGCGTGCGCGCCAACATGAGCGCCTCCTGGCTGGCCCAGATGGGCTGGCAGGTGGCCGTGCTGGACGGGCTGTCCGCCAGCGACTTCAGCGAAACAGGCGCGTGGAATGCACCACTGCCGGCCAGGCCGCAAGCCGAGGCCATCAGCCCGCAGACCCTCGCCGACTGGCTGCGCGAACCGGGCACCGCCGTGCTCGACTTCACCGCCAGCGCCAACTACGTGAAACGCCACATCCCCGGTGCTGCCTGGGCCCTGCGCAGCCAGTTGAAACAAGCGCTGGCGCAACTGGGCGATGCCCAGCGCTACGTGCTCACCTGCGGCAGCAGCCTGCTGGCGCGCTTCGCCGTGGCCCAAGTGGAAGCCCTCGGCGGCAAGCCGGTGTTCCTGCTCGACGGAGGCACCGGCGCCTGGGTCGCCGCCGGCCTGCCCACCGAGGAAGGAGAAAGCCTGCTGGCCGCACCGCGCATCGACCGCTACCGCCGCCCCTACGAGGGCACCGACAACCCGCGCGAAGCCATGCAGGGCTATCTGGATTGGGAGTTCGGACTGGTGGAACAACTGGGCCGCGACGGCACCCACGGCTTCTTCGTGATCTGACCCGAGCCGGAAATGACAGCGCCCGCCAACAGTCTCCTGTAGGCGGGCGCTTTTCCTTCAGCCGATCAGGTCGCGGCTCCGCGTCGCCACTGCGGCAGGCCGATCAGTACCACCGCACTGATGATCACCGCCATCGCCAGGGATTCCGCCAGGCCGATGTGCTCGCCGGCGAACACCACGCCGAGCATCACCGCCACCGCCGGGTTGACGTAGGCATAGCTGGTTGCCGCCGCCGGGCGCACATTCGCCAGCAGGTACATGTAGGCGCTGAAGGCGATGATCGAGCCGAACACCACCAGGTAGGCCAGAGCACCCCAGCCGGCGGCCGTGGGCATCTGCTCCAGGCGCTCGCCGCTGAGGAAGCTGCCCAGCAGCAGCACACCGCCGCCCACCAGCATCTCCACCGCGCTGGCCATGGCGCCGCCAGGCAGGTCCAGGCGCCGACTCCACACCGAACCGAAGGCCCAGGTCGCCGCCGCAAAGATAATCAGCGCTGCCCCCGCCGGACTGCCCTGCAGGTTCGACCCCAGGTTGAGCAGCACGATACCGAACAGGCCCAGGGCGATGCCGGCCCACTCCAGCGCGTTGGTGCGGTTGCCGAAGAAGCGCCCGAACACCAGGGTGAACAGCGGCACGGTCGCCACCGCCAGCGCCGCCACACCCGAGGCCACGCCCCAGTGCTCGGCCACCGTCACCCCGCCATTGCCGCAACTGAGCAGGAGGATGCCGATGGCGCCCGCCGACAGGCACTGCCTGAGCGTCGGCAACGGTGCGCCGCGCGAGAGCATCCAGATGAACAGGATCGCCCCGGCGATGACGAAGCGGCAGCCGGCCATCAGCATCGGCGGCCAGGATTCGACGCCGATGCGGATCACCAGGTAGGTCGAACCCCAGATGAAGTAGAGGGCGAAGAACGCAGCAATCAGGGTCAGTGAGACGCGGGCTCTGGGCATGGGCATCGTGGTCATGGGTGGGGCTCGACAAGGCAGGCAAGGCGCTTCATTTTATGCAGGTCAACTGCCCCGGATAAGGCACAGACAACGCCATTACAGGCATAACACTTTTCATTCGATGGATTTTCTTAAGCCTTGCCGTCGAATCAAAACCGGAGTCGATTCATGGACAAGTACGACCGCGCGTTGCTCGCCGCTCTGCTCGAAGACGGCCGCCTGTCCTTCGCCGAACTGGCCCGGCGCATCAACCTCTCCCCTCCCGCCGTTGCCGACCGCGTGGCGCGCCTGGAGGCCGACGGGGTCATCACCGGCTACCACGCCAGCGTAGACCTGTCGAAGATGGGGCGCTCGATCCAGTGCCTGATCGAGTTGCGGCTGAACGACCACCGCAGCAAGACCATGCTCGACCCGCTGCTGGAAATCCCGCAGATCATCGACTGCTACCGCATCACCGGCGAAGCCTGCGTGATGCTCAAGGTAGCGGTCAGCTGCACCCAGGAGCTGGAGGAGTTGATCGACCGGCTGGCCCAGTTCGGCACCAGCAAGACTTCGCTGGTGCTTTCCACGCCCTTCTCGCGGCGTGTGCATCCGGGGATGTTGCAGGGTGGTTGAGGGGCGTTTCTAGAACGCAATTGCGCGCACGAACGCCACGCGCGTTGGCCTTTCGTAGGAGCGAGCTTGCTCGCGAACCGTCCAGACGGCGGTGTCGACCGGTGTTCGCGAGCAAGCTCGCTCCTACAGGTAATGCCCCGTATCGCGGATAAAAAAAGGCGGCGCCGCTCGCGCGGTGCCGCCTGAAGTCACGGAGTTGCTACATCGCGGAACCGAAATGCATCGGTCCCGCTGTATTGGATTACCGTTCGATGATCGCGGTCACACCTTGACCGCCTGCCGCACACACCGAGATCAATCCACGCCCCTTGCCGGCAACGTCCAGCAGCTTGGCCAGGTTGGTGACAATGCGCCCGCCAGTGGCGGCGAACGGATGGCCGGCGGCCAGCGAGCTGCCTTTCACATTGAGCTTGCTGCGGTCGATGGAGCCCAGAGGTGCGTCGAGGCCGAGGCGGGTCTTGCAGTAGTCCGCGTCCTCCCATGCCTTGAGGGTGCAGAGCACCTGGGCGGCGAAGGCTTCGTGGATCTCGTAGAAGTCGAAGTCCTGCAGGGTCAGGCCGTTGCGCGCCAGCAGGCGCGGCACCGCGTAGACCGGCGCCATCAGCAGGCCCTCGTGGCCGCCGACGAAATCCACCGCCGCCGCTTCGCCATCCTTGAAATACGCCAGGATCGGAAGACCGCGCTCCTTCGCCCATTCTTCGCTGGCCAGCAGCACCACCGAAGCACCATCGGTCAGCGGCGTGGAGTTGGCGGCCGTCAGGGTGCCGCGCGGCCCCTTCTCGAACACCGGCTTGAGGGTGCCGATCTTCTCCAGGTTGATATCCGGGCGCAGATTCTGGTCGCGCACCAGGCCACGGAACGGCGTCATCAGGTCGTTCTGCCAGCCCTCGTCATAGGCGGCGGCCAGCTTGTGGTGGCTCTCGTAGGCCAGCTTGTCCTGCTCGTCGCGCGGGATAGCCCAGGTCTGCGCCATCAGCTCGCAGTGCTCGCCCATCGACAGCCCGGTGCGCGGCTCACCATTCTTCGGGATGTGCGGCATCAGATGGCGCGGGCGGATCTTCAACAGGCTCCTGATCTTCTCGCCGTTGGATTTGCCGCGGTTGGCTTCCAGGAGGATCTTGCGCAGCCCTTCGTTAACCCCGATGGGCGCATCGGAGGTGGTGTCCACGCCGCCGGCGATGCCGCAGTCGATCTGCCCGAGGGCGATCTTGTTGGCCACCAGGATCGCTGCTTCCAGGCCGGTGCCGCAGGCTTGCTGGATGTCATAGGCCGGGGTCTCCGGCGCCAGGCGCGTGCCCAGCACGCACTCGCGGGTCAGGTTGAAGTCGCGCGAATGCTTGAGCACAGCGCCAGCGACAACCTCGCCCAGGCGTTCGCCGTGCAGCTTGTAGCGCTCGATCAGCCCGTCCAGCGCGGAGGTCAGCATCTCCTGGTTGCTCACCGTGGCGTACACGGTATTGGAGCGGGCGAAGGGAATACGGTTGCCGCCGACGATGGCGACCCGGCGCAATTGGGTCATGCAGAGCTCCTGGGTGGATGAGCGTTAAAGTGCGCTCAAGGCTAACCTTAGCCGCTTGTGTCGCATTGGCCGCCCCGCCGTTGCGCAGGTCAGCGCGGTCAATTGCGCCGAACCCGCCGCTGCGTAGAGTGGTCAGCACTTTAGAGACCTTGTGCAGGAGCCCGTTCCATGACCGATCGCTACATCGCCTTCGCCAACTCCAACGTCGGCCGCCGCCTGGTCGGAGCCCTCGGCCTGCCCGCGCCGGTCCGCCTGGAGCGCTGGAGCGCCGGGCGCACGCGGCCGGTGGACGGAGCGCTGCTGCTCGGTGGCGAGGGCAACCTGAACGAGGCAGTGCTGCCGTTCGCCGAGCGCCTGACCGACGCAGTGTTCTCCTTCAGCGAAGGCCAGTACGGCCTGCCGCGCTGGACCGCCGAGCATGGGCCGAAGCTCAAGGCCATCGTCTTCGACGCCAGCGGCCTGAGCCGTTTCGAGCAGACCCTCGAGCTGCGCACCTTCTTCCAGGGCGCCCTCAAGGGCCTGGATAAATGCCCGCACGTGGTGATCCTCGGCCGCGCGCCGGAGTCCGTGAAAGACCCCATCGCCGCCAGCGTGCAGCGCAGCCTGGAAGGCTTCAGCCGTTCCCTGGGCAAGGAAATCCGCCGCGGCGGTAACGTGCAACTGGTCTACGTCGGCAAGGGCGCCGAGGACCAGCTCGAAGGCGCGCTGCGTTTCTTCCTCTCGCCCAAGAGCGCCTATGTGTCCGGGCAGGTCGTGCGCCTGTCCGCCTACGACAAGCAGGTGCAGGACTGGAGCCGTCCGCTGGTGGGCAAGCGCGCGCTGGTGACCGGCGCCGCCCGTGGCATCGGTGCGGCCATCGCCGAGACCCTCGCCCGTGACGGCGCCGAAGTGGTGCTGCTGGATGTGCCGCCAGCCAAGGAAGCCCTGGATGCGCTGGCCGCGCGCCTGGGTGGACGTGGCGTGGCGCTGGACATCTGCGCCGCCGATGCCGGTGCGCAACTGGTCGAGGCGCTACCCGATGGCGTCGACATCGTGGTGCATAACGCCGGCATCACCCGCGACAAGACGGTCGCCAAGATGAGCGAGGCGTTCTGGACCTCGGTCATCGACGTCAACCTGAAAGCCCCGCAAGTGCTGACCCAGGCGCTACTGGACGCCGGCAAGCTGCACGACGACGGCAGGGTGGTGCTGCTCGCCTCCATCAGCGGTATCGCCGGCAACATGGGCCAGACCAACTATGCGGTGAGCAAGGCCGGCCTGATCGGTCTGGCGCAGGCCTGGGCGCCGGCGCTGGGCAAGAAAGGCATCAGCATCAATGCGGTGGCGCCGGGCTTCATCGAGACGCAGATGACCGCCGCCATCCCGCTGACCATCCGCGAAGCCGGCCGGCGCATGAACTCCATGGGCCAGGGCGGCCTGCCGCAGGACGTCGCCGAGACTGTGGCCTGGTTCGCCCAGCCGGGTTCGGGCGCAGTGAGCGGACAGGTACTGCGGGTCTGCGGGCAGAGCCTGCTGGGCGCCTGATCGGTTCCAATCGACTCCATCTGAAGGATGGCGTGGAGCGAAGCGATACCCATCAATCCCTGCGGCAGCATGGGTATCGCTTAGGCTCCTCCCATCCTACGAACTGGAACTTCCCTGTAGTAGCGCCCCACGGGCATGGCCCACCGCTAAAGGATCAGCTTCGCGCCGCGATCAGCTCGCGAAACTCCTCCGCGCTCACCCGGTGATCGCCATTGCGGTCGGCGCGCACGATCAGCGCCGGCTCCTGGGTCAGGAATTCCGCTTGGCTGACCTTGCCGTCACCGTCCTGGTCCGGCCACGCGATGGCGTTGGGCGAGACCTGCACGCTGGGATTGGGCGGGGTCACTTCTTCGCGGGTGAGCAGGCCATCCTGGTTCCGGTCCAGCCGGTGGAACATGCGCACGCGCATGGCGGACAGGTCTTCGGCCTCGATGAAGCCGCTGCCATCGCGGTCCAGTCGGGAAAACGCCGTCTCGCCCATTTCGCCCGCCACGGCTTGCTGAGCGGTCAGCAGCAGGACGGTGGACAGCAGCAGGGTCTGGCGGATTCGGCTTTGCATCGGGCGTACCTTGGCGGAAATTGACCGGCAAAGCCTATCCAGAGGCGGACTCGAAACGGTTCGATCACTCCGCCGGCGGTTGCGGCCGGCCGCGGCGGCGGAACTCCACCGGGGTCTCGCCGACCCAGCGCTTGAAGGCACGGTAGAAGGTACTCGGCTCGGAGAAGCCGGTGCGTTCGACGATGACCTCGATGCGCTCGTCGGTCTTGAGCAGCAGCTCCTTGGCCAGGCGGCAACGGTAGTCGGTGACCAGGTCGTTGAAGCGCACCCCGGCCATGGCCAGGCGCTCGCGCAAACGGCGGGCCGGCATGTCGAGACGGGCCGCGACCTGCTCCAGCGTCGCGCCGCCATCCACCAGCAACACGCCGATCAGCTCGCGCACCTTGCGCACCAGGTCCAGGCGCTCCACCTCCGCCAGCTGCCGGCGCGCCAGGGACTCGTGCATGCGCAGCAGTTCCGGCGCGGCGTGGCGCGAAGGTTTGTCCAGCACCTGGGCATCGAACACCAGCGCATAGCGCTCGGCGCCCAGCACCGCAGGGCAGCCATAAACTTCTCGGTAACGCGTGGCGGGCGCGCCTTCCTCGTGCATCAGCTGCACTTCATGGGGCTTGAAGTCGCCCTCGGTGAGCGCGTGGAACAGGCGCACCACCGCACCGGCGAGCATCTCGGGGAAATGCCGATTGGTCCCGGCGGTATGGCCGAGCAACAGCACGGCCTTCTCGCCCTCCACTTCCAGGCGGGCGTTGAGGGTGTCGGAGAGCAGGCGCACGTAGCGCAGGGCGTGGCGCAAGCCTTCGCCAAAGGTGGCACTGGAAAGGAACAGGTACTCCAGCAGCAGGCCGTGGAACGCGGGCAGATGGCCGGCCAGGTAGAGGCCGACGTGCTCTTCGCCACATTCTTCGGCGGCCGCTTTCCAGAACAGGTTCTGTGCGCTGTGGGGGAATCGTCCGGCAGGCAGGCTGCCGGCTGGCAGGCCGACGCGAGCCAGCACGCGGTCGGGGTCGGTACCGCTGGCGCGCAGGGCGTCGATCACCGGGCGCATCAGCGCCACATCGTCGGTCAGATCACGCATGGTGTTTTTTCTAGTTATCCATGGGGCGGGCCCATCTTAGGCAGCTTTCCCATCCCCCCTCAAGAGAATCAGGAAGCAGGTTGAGGGAAATATCCGGGCAATCGGACGGTCACATTGACTTGCCTGCCGCGCGCCGCGTTGCCACGGCCAATGCCCGCGCCTGAGCGGCGGCTAAGCTGACTGAATGCCCCTCAGGAGATACCCGATGCCCCGCGATTGGCTTGACCTGTCCGCCCCACCCGCCCTCACCGGCCTGTTCGCCCGCGCCGCCGTGCGCCGCGGCGTGCGTGGCCGCAGCCTGCCGACACGCGGCCTGCGCTGCCCGGTCACGGTCGACCCGAAGCACCTGGAGCGCTACCGCAAGGTCTGCGGTTTTACCGACAACCACCTGTTGCCGCCGACGTATCCGCACATCCTCGCCTTCGGCCTGCAGATGGGCTTGCTCACCGACCCGAGCTTCCCCTTCCCGCTGCTGGGTCTGGTGCACCTGGAAAACCGTATCAGCGTGTTACGCCCACTGGGCGGCCTGGGGCCGTTCAACGTCAGCGTGCGAGTGCAGGACCTGCAACCCCACGAAAAGGGCGTGACCTTCAGCATCATCACCCAGCTGCACGACCAGCTCGGGCTGCTCTGGGAAGGCGACAGCCGCATCCTGTTCCGCGGCATGCGCCTGGACGGCACACCGCCTGCACGCGAAGAAGTGGCCGAGTTGCCACTGGAGCAGATCGACGCCTGGAACTGCCCGGCGGACATCGGTCGGCGCTACGCCCGTGTGGCCGGTGACTACAACCCGATCCACCTGTCCGCCGCCAGCGCCAAGCTGTTCGGCTTCCCCCGCGCCATCGCCCACGGCCTGTGGAACAAGGCGCGCAGCCTGGCCGCCCTGGGCGAGCGCCTGCCGATGGCCGGCTATCGGGTCGACGTGCGCTTCCAGAAGCCGGTGCTGCTGCCGTCCCAGGTCAACCTGCTGGCCAGCGAGCCGGCGCCCTCCGGGCAGTTCAGCCTGCGCGGCAAGGACGACCTGCCGCACATGGCCGGCAGCTGGAGCCCGCTGGACGTTTGACGCGCCAGGCTTGAAGCTATGGGGCTCACGTTGGAGCCCCATCTGCATGAACCTCGAAGCCATCACCGCGCGCCTGCACGCCATCCGCGACCACAACGACTGGAGTCGCTTCCACAGCCCGAAGAACCTGGCCATGGCGGCCAGCGTGGAAATGGCCGAGCTGGTGGAAATCTTCCAGTGGCTGCGCGAAGACGAATCGCGCCAGCTGCCACCGGAGAAACTCGCCCACGCCGGGCAGGAAGTCGGTGACATCGTTCTTTACCTGCTGCTGATGTGCGCGGAACTGGGCATCGACATGGACCAGGCGGTGCTCGCCAAACTGGCCGACAGCGAACGGCGCTTCATCGAAGGAGGCGCCAAGTGAGCGATTCCCCGAAGACCGGCGACCGCCATTTCGACGAATTGGCCACGCGCTTCGCCGAGAAGATCTACGGCGGCGCCAAGGGCGCGATCCGCCTCGCGGTGCTCCAGGCCGACCTCGCCGAAGCCCTGCCCGACCGCCCGCTGCGCGTGCTGGATATCGGCGCGGGCCTGGGCCACATGTCGCTGTGGCTGGCCGGGCGCGGCCACGACGTCACCCTCGCCGAACCCGCTGCGCCCATGCTCGAAGGCGCACGCCAGCGCTTCGAGGAAGCCGGTCTTGCAGCCACCTTCATCGAGGCGCCCTGGCAGGACCTGCTCGGCCAGCTCAACGAACCCTATGACCTGGTGATCTGCCACGCCGTGCTGGAATGGCTGGCCGAGCCACTGGCGATCCTGCCGGTGCTGCACCAACTGACCCGTGCCGATGGCTGGCTGTCCCTGGCCTTCTACAACCGCGATGCGCTGATCTATCGCAACCTGCTCAAGGGCCATTTCCGCAAACTGCGCAAGAATCGCTTCTCCGGCGAGGGCCAGAGCCTGACCCCGCAGGAACCGCTCGATCCGCGCGTCCTCGAAGATGCCATGGCCGGCCACTGGAACATCGAGGCGCGCAGCGGCGTGCGGGTATTCCACGACTACATGCCGGTGGAGTTCCAGCACAAGGCCGAACCGCTGGACCTGGTGGAGATGGAACTGCAATACCGTCGCCACCCCGCCTTCGCCGGTCTCGGCCGCTACCTGCACTGGCTGTGCCGGCCGCAGGATTAGGTGCATAGTTGCCACTGCGCACGCCCGTTGAAGTGAGCGTGCGGGAGTCCGTCATGCTGCGCTACCTGTTGATACTGCCGCTGTTCGCCGCCCTGGCCGCGTGCCAGAGCCCGAATCCCTACAGCAATACTTCGCTGCCGATCCCACCCGCCCCCGCGCAGGCTGCCAACCCGGGACTCGATCCTGGCAGCTACCCCGCGCCGCCGCTGGACTACGGCCAGTATCGTTCGTGGAGCTGGGCCAACGGTGCCAGTTTCCGCGGCCCCTTGCAGGACGCCGTCAGCGAAGCCCTCGACCAGCGCGGCCTGCGCCCGGCACGCTCGAATACCCCGGCAGACCTGACCGTCAGTGCACAGCTCTCCAGCGAACAGCGCACACGACAAACCACTGATTACTACAACGGCGGCTACTACGGTGGCTACAGCCGCTGGAACGATCCCTGGTACGGCGGCTACGGCGCGTCCTACCCGGTCACTCGAACCTACGTCGTCACCGTCAGCGTGGTGCACATCACCCTGTTCGACGCGCGCAATAACCAGCAGGTCTGGAGCGGCAGCGCCGAGTATGAGGGCGGCAGCAACCAGAGCGACCAGGCCCGTGCGCTGCGCGAGGCCACGCGCAAGGCCATGGACGGTTACCCACCGGGCTGAACCTCGGCGCGCCGGTAGGCAGGTACGCTCGCCGGCGAATCCACCATCACGGCGTCCGCGCCCAGCTCGTGAGCCGCACCATAGGCCTGCGCCGAGTTGATGCCGAACATCATTACCTTCGTCCCTGGGGCGCGTCGCACGCAGGCCATCGCCTGAGGCGTCCACAGTCGCGCGGGCTTGACCTGGTAGGACGACGACCCAAGGGTGAACTGCTCCGTCACCGTCAAGTCGCGCTCCAACTCGATGCCCATCCAGGTTCCGGCAGCCGGCGGCGAACAGCGGCCGGCCAGCGCCAGATCGACCAGCCGGTTGCGCGTGGCATCACGGCTCTCGAAACGCTGCGCCCGGTCCGCGTAGTGCTGCGCCAGGTAATCGCTGGCATCACGCTCGGTGGAGTAGAAACGCACCCGCGACCATGCCTGCTGCTGATCCAGCGTGCGAGCAACTGCATCAATGACATTGCCCACCGGTTGCGCCTTGATATCGAGGAACAGCGGAATCGACGTAGGAACGCTCCGCAGTGCCTCGGCCAGTGTCGGGATCGCCTGCGGCTGCGCACGGTACGGGTAGTCGCCCGCCGCATCCTTGAACTGATAGCCCGCATTCACCGTACGTAACTGCTCCAGCGACTTCGTGCCCACGGCGCCCTGGGCATCGGTCAATGCCGAGAGGTCCGCCGGCCGGTACAGCACCGCGACACCATCAGCGGACACCTGCACCGACAGCCACAGCACATCGCTCTGGTTGGCCAGCGCCTTGCGGATCGCCAGCAACGTGTTCTCCGGAGCGTCCGCCGTGCCGGCGCGATGCGCTACCACGGCGGGGGCAGGCAACGATGACCGCACGCCCTCGACACTGCATCCCGCGAGCAGGGCCAGGCTCACCATGGTCCCGGGCAGCCACTGTTTCATACCCATCTCTCCCCCTTGATCGAGCGTCGACTCTAGCAAGCGGAAGCACCGCGCCAGACGCCGAACATTCCCCGCTTGCCATTCCGTCTGCCTTGCGCTTGGATGGAATTCTCTGACAGGAGTATTGCGACCATGATCCGCCGTTTGCTGTCCCGTTCACTGTTCCTGGGCTTGGTCCTCGGCCTCGCCGCCTGCGAAACCACCAGCGTCAGCCGCGACTACGACACGACCCGCGATTTCTCCCGCTACCTGACCTGGAGTTGGGCGCAGCCGGCATTCGAGTACCGCCCGGACGACCCACGCATCAAGAGCGACCTCACCGAACAACGCATCAGCGACGCGGTGGCCGACGAGTTCGACCAGCGCGGCCTGCGCCAGGCGCAGGGCGGCAACAGCGGCGACGTGAAGCTGCGCGCCTACCTGATCGTCGACCAGCGCCAGGACCAGGTCACCACCTACACCGGCGGCTACTGGGGCGGTTACTGGGGAGGCTACTGGGGTCCGCCGCCCATGGCCGAAACCCGCAGCGTGACCTACAAGGTCGCCACCATTCAGGTCGACATGTTCGACGGCAAGGACGGCAAGCTGGTCTGGCGCGGCAGCGGCGAGCAGATCATGCGCAGCAGCCCGCCAACGCCCGCCGAGCGCGAAGCGGCGATCCGCGAGACGGTGAAGAAAATCATCGCCCAGTACCCGCCGCACTGACCGTCCCCCAGACGCCGGAGACCGCGTGAACCAACCCGCCCTGCAACACCGCCCCGCCCTCGCCGACGACCTCGGCGAGCTGGTGGGTTTTCCCCAGGACGCCGACGAACTCTTCTACTGCTACCCCAAAGCCAGTTGGCCGCTGACCATCGGCCAGCTGGCCGCCGCCATGGCAGAACGACGCGGCAGTACGGTAGCTTTGCTCGACGGCCGCCTCGCCGGCTTCGCCAACTTCTACCAGTGGCAACCCAGCGAGTTCTGCGCGCTGGGCAACATGATGGTCGCACCCTGGGCGCGGCGGCATGGCGTGGCGCAGTACCTGATCGAGGTCATGGAGAATCTCGCCCGCGACCAGTACAAGGCGCAGGTCATGAAAGTGTCCTGCTTCAACGCCAACGCCGCCGGCCTGCTGCTTTACGCACGCCTGGGCTACAAGCCGCAGGGCATCGTCGAGCGCGCCGACCCGCAGGGCCGGCGCATCGCCCTGGTCCAACTGGAGAAAGCCCTTGTCCACGCCTGAGCCTCAACGGGTGCTGATCATCGTCAGCAGCGGCCCGAGCACCCCGGCGCGCTGCGCCGCGCCCTTCTACACCGCCACGCTGCTGGCGTGCATGGACGCGAAGGTCACCCTGTTCCTCAGCGGCGAAGGCACGCGTCTGGCCTTCCAGGACATCGCCGACAATCTCTACGCCGCCGAAGATGGCGAGCCCATCAGCCACTTCATCCAGCAGGCCAAGGAAGCCGGCGCACGCCTGCTGATGTGCCGCGCGCCGGGCGTGGCCATCGACGAAAGCCGGCTGATCGAGGAAGTCGACGAGATCGCCAGCGGCGGCGAGCTGGCGCGCATGATCCTCGAATACGACCGGGTGCTGACGCTGTGAAGCTGCACGGCCTGGAGTTCCCCGACGATCTGCTCTACGCCCCCGACTACAACCTCTGGTTGCGCGAAGAACAAGGCGGCGTCGTCACACTCGGGCTCACTGCCTACGGCTGTGCGGTCTACGGGCAGATATTCGCCTTCACCCCCAAGCGCGACGGCTGGCACATCGACTGCGATCGGAGCTTCGGCGTGGTGGAGTTCGCCAAGGCTGCATCGTCTGCGCGCAGCCCGCTGGACGGCACCGTTCTCGCCAGCAACGAAGCCGTGGTGCGTCGGCCGGGGCTGATCAACCAGGACTGCTACGGCGAAGGCTGGATGGTGCGCCTGAAGCCCGATGACTGGGCCGCCGCCCGTGGCCGCTTCCTGCAGGGCGAAGCCGCGCTGGAGGCCTTCGCCCAACGCATGCATCTGGACAACTTCGATCCCGACGACGACGGGGTTCAGGCCCTGCGCCCATGAGCCGGGCAGGCCTGGGCCTCGCGCTGCTGGTCGGCCTGCTGACCAGCCCGGCGCTGCGCGCCGACCAGCCGACGCAGGACGGCTTCGTCTATCTCGATCAGGTGCTGAAGTCCGCGCGCTATGACGTGCGCTACGCCGGTGCCGATAACTTCGTCGGCGAGCCCATCGACGGCTACCAGAAGGCGCGGATCATCCTCACCCGCGAAGCCGCCGTCGCATTGGCAGCGGTCGAAAAGGACGTCGCCCTGAGCGGGCTGGCGCTGAAATTCTTCGATGGCTATCGCCCGCAGCGCGCCGTGGATGAATTCCGCCGCTGGGCGGCCGACCCGCAGGACATCCGGCAGAAGGCCCGCTACTACCCGGACCTGGACAAACCCGCACTGTTCCGCGACGGCTACATCGCCAAGCACTCCGGGCATTCGCGCGGCAGCACGGTGGATCTCACCCTGGTGGACTCAGCGACCGGGAAGGAGTTGGACATGGGCAGCCCGTTCGACTTCTTCGGGCCCATCTCCCATCACGGCACTGCGCAGGTCAGCGTGCAGCAGACACGCAACCGCGAAACCCTGCGCCAGGCCATGCTGCGCCATGGCTTCGAACCCTACGGCGCCGAGTGGTGGCACTACACCTTGAAAGCCGAGCCCTATCCCGAGACTTATTTCGACTTTCCGGTGCAGTAAAACCGTCGCGGCCGTCCCTGGCCGCGGGATGGATCAGTCGTCGTTCTTCGTCGAGTTGTCGCCGGCGTTGTCCAGGCCCTTGGTGTTGTGGGTGCCCGGAGTCGTGCCGGAAATCGCCGTCGCCTTGGACAGGCCACGGGTGTCCTTGGAATGCGCCACCGAAGAGGTCGTCTGGCCGTGGCCCTTGCTGTCGTTCTTCTCGCTGCCGTAGTGGTTGCCACTCAGGCCGTGATCGCGAGTGGCCTTGCCGGCATGCTCGCCGCCATCGTTGGCGCCGTTGCTGTTGCTGCCGTGATTGCCACCGGCGCCACCCTTGCCACCACCATGGCTGCCGCCGTTACCACCAGCATTACCGCCGCCGTGGCCACCACCGTTACCACCGCCATTGCCGCCACCGTTACCACCGCCGCCGCCATTGCCCTTGGCATAGACCGAACCGATCGGCGAGAGGTCGGCGGGCAGCAAGGCTGTCGTGCCGAGTGCGAACGCACAGGCTACTGCAACAACCAGGGACTTTTTCATCTTGTAATCGCCTCCATGGGCGGGGGTTGAGATACCTCTATGACTCCGCTACAGACCCCGTGGTTCTTGGCCTTCCGACGAAATGCCAGCACGCGGGTGCCAGTTCTGGCGCTGCCATCACCGCGCCTCAGCGGCTACGCTTTGCAACACAGGACCCTCAACATGGAGCAGTACGGAAATGTCCAGACTCAAGCCTCTGCTATCGGCAATCCTCGGCCTCGCCCTGCTGGGCTCCAGCCCGCTGCTGCTGGCCGATCCAGGCAAGAACAAGGGCCATGGCAACAGCGGCCAGCACGGCAACCAGGGCCAGGGTGGTGGCAACAACTGGCAGGGTGGCGGCCCCAGCATCGATATCGGCGGTGTACAGGTCATCCTCAATGACAACCGCAGCTACTGGAACCCGGGTGCATCGCTGCCACCCGGCATCCAGAAGAACCTCGCGCGCGGCAAACCACTGCCACCGGGCATCGCCAAGAAGCTCGACGGCCGCCTCGTCGGGCGTCTCCCTCACTACGACGGCTACGAATGGCAACAGGCCGGCACCGACCTGCTACTGGTAACCATCGCCACCGGCGTCATCTACGAAGTGCTGCATAACGTGCTGGATTGATCCTCCCGAACCTGTAGGGGCTGGTCGCTCCTACAGGCTTTACCTGGAACTCCGCCCTTGCGATTCTCCTCAAACCTTGCCCCCATCGCCTTGCCGCTGGAGTTCCCGCATGCCCCCTCAAGCCCCCGAATTCGACGGCCAGCGTTGGAGCAACGCCGACGAAGACCGTGTCGAAGTCGTGACCGCCGATCCCCGCTGGCCGCAGCGTTTTGCTGAAGAAGCCGACGCCATCGCCCAGGCAGCCGACCTACCCGGCCTGGGCATCGAACACATCGGCAGCACCGCCGTGCCGGGGCTGGACGCCAAGCCGATCATCGACATCCTCCTGCTGCCGCCGCCTGGCAGCGACCCGCACCACCTGATCGAACCTCTGCAGGGCCTGGGCTACCAGTACTGGGCCGAAAACCCCGACACTTCGCGGATGTTCTTCGTCAAAGGCATGCCGCCGCTGGGCAGCGGGCGCACCCACCACGTCCACGTCATGGGCCTGAACGAAGCCTCGCGCCGTCTGCTGTTTCGCGATTGGCTGCGCACCCACCCCGAAGACGCCCGGCTATACGCGCAGGTGAAACACGAAATGGCCCGGCGCTTCCCCACCGACCGCGACGCCTACACCGAGGGCAAGGACGAGGTGGTCGCGCAGATACTGGGGCGCGCGCTCAACCCACCGGAGCACCACCGCGACAGCTCAGGGGATGCACCCCAAGGTGGAGAAATCCAGGGCCCGGGCTGCCCGCGTTAATCCGCCGTTAATCCACCCGGCAGAAGCTCGGGGCTCACTCCCAGGAGGAAGTCCCATGCTCAAACTCTCCGTGGTCACCTTCGCCTGCGTCACCCTGGTCGGCTGTGCCGATGCCCCGCACTACAACCACTTCGGCGCCATCGAATCGCCTGTGCGCGAATCCTTCGGCGAAGACAACCTCGAACGCCAGCCCACCCGCGTGCGCCTGCAAAGCGACGATTACTCCGCGCAGCAACAGCGGATGATGTGGGGCCAGTGACGCCGCTCCCCCTCGGCAGACCGCGCCAGCGGCTGCCGATTGCGTTATAACGGGCGCTCGACCACGCCACAGGAATGGATGCCATGGCCTTCGACTGGCACAGCGACCCGATCACCCAGCAAACCCCGCTGGATGCCCACTACCGCAACACCCAGAACGTCCGCCGCTTCATGACCCAGCATTGCGGGGACGACTTCCACTTCGACCGTGCCTTCATGGCCTGGGTACGCAGCGGTGCGCCAGCGAACATGGGGGCGGTGGTGGATGAGTGGAAGCGCCGCACCATGGACCATAGAAAGGCGTAGTGAATGCAACGACCGACATTCACTGCCGAACAGGTATGCAGTCGCACCGGCAAAGGGAAACAGGACAAAAACGTCCGCCAGTGGCTCATCAGCGTCCCCGTTACCGAAAGAGCTGAATTCCTCAAGAAACTCTGGTCGCTGAACTACCGCTACGCTCTCGAGCTGTTCCAGGCCGCGCAGCTGCCTGCCAATGAGAACAGGCAACTGGTCCAACATTGGCTCCTTACCGGTCACCACAATGCAGCCCAAGCTCTTATTCAGCGCGCCACGGCAGTCCTGGGGGAAAAAACGTTCTGGCGCATCGCCTCTGAGGAGACGCTGACTCCTGCCATGCGAGAACTTCTGAACTACTACGGCGGCAGCCAATTGGATCCAATGTGCGCGGTCTCAACAGCTCCCAGCGTTGACTCCAGCTCCCAGCCATAGTGTGAAGCTGCCATCGGGAATCGGCATCGCCTGCCGCACCACGCTATAGCGCATCGGCAGCACACCGCCGGTGCTGACCTTCAAGCGATCAGCCAACGCCAGCACCTCCTCGAAGGAAGCCTCCGGCAGGTACTTGTTGAGGGCGTAGCTGTCACGGCCGATCAGCACCTGCACTGCATGGACGTCCTGCCCGAGAGGGTCATAGGCCAACAGGCCCTGCAACTCGATGCGCGCCGGCAGCCGGAACAGCGCCCTCACCAGCAGCAACGACACACCGGGCACCACCTCCGCTGCCGTCGCCAGCGGCACCAGAAAGACATCCTCCCGCGCGCCATCCTGCCAGCGCCACAGGTCGCTCAGTTCCAGATGCTCTTCGGTGAATTCGTCCAGCCTGACCATGGCCTGCTTCAAGAGTCGTTGTCGTTCTCGGCGGGAGCCCCGAAGTCAGGCCTGAATTGCTCAACTTGAGGCACAACCTCTCCAGTCAGCAACCAAACGGCGTACTGCGGATAGACCCGCAGCAGAATGCTCACCTCTTCAGTGCCCATGCGAATGATGCCTTTGCTGATGTTCTTCCAGCGCTGGTGGTTCGTATCACCCTGGAAGCTCAGATATTTGGGGCCCGCCAAACGAACTAATTGGACCGCCCTGCCGAGGATGTCTTTCTGGT
>NZ_SWDV01000024.1 GCF_005877905.1 Pseudomonas nicosulfuronedens
GCGCGCGGTGTGGAAGGGCGCTTCGCCGAGATCGAGTTCGACTTCCAGCTGCAGCAGGCCGTTTCCGCCGACGCCGAAGACCGCAGCAACCGCCCCCGCGCCTTGCAGCAAGCCTGATTCTGCGACCGCTCCAATCCTGCGCCGTAGGATGGCGTGGAGCGAAGCGATACCCATCAATCCGTGCACCGACCGCATGGGTATCGCTGCGCTCCACCTATCCTACGAAAGGCCGCTTAACTCAGCCTTTGCGCTCGCGATGCATCAACCATAGGAAGTACGGGCAACCGATGAACGCCGCCAGCAATCCCGCCGACACCGGCCACGGATAGGCGATATTCCGCCCCAGCCAGTCCGCGACCACCATGATCAGCGCCCCGGCCACCGCGCTCAGCAGCACTTGCGGCGCGGCACGGCGCACGCCGAGGTGGCGGGCGATGTGCGGGCCGATCAGGCCGACGAAGCTCAGCGGGCCGACGATGATGGTCGCGGTAGCCGTGAGCACCGCGGCCGTCAGCAGGATGGTCAGGTGGCTCAGCCGCAACCTCAGTCCCAGCGCGGTCGCTGTACCATTGCCCAGCGTCAGCAGGTCCAGCGGGCGAGCCAGCAGCAGGCTGACACCAATCATTACGGCGCCGACCAGCAGCCCGGTGGTCGCCGACAGCACATCCACCTGATAGGTCGAGCCGGTCATCCAGCTCATCATCGCCGTCATGCGCGGATCGCCGCTGGCCAGCAGCAGGGTGCTCAGCGAGTGCAGCAGGGTGGTCAGGCAAACGCCGGTCAGCAGCAGGCGCTCGGCATTGAAGGTCTTGCGCCAGGCGAACCACAGCAGCAGGCCGAGGGTCAGCAATGCGCCGATGCTGGCGGCCGGAACCATGTAGGCCTGCGGCTGCGGCATCACCAGGAACAGCACCAGCACCGCGATCGCCGAGCCGGAGGTGGCGCCCAGCACTTCCGGGCTGGCCATGGGGTTACCGGTCAGGCGCTGCACCAGCAGGCCGGCCACGGCGAGCATGGCACCGGCAGCCAATGAGCCGAGCACACGCGGCAAGCGCCATTGCAGGATGGCGTCGCTCAGGCCGGCGTCGCCCCAGTGCCAGCCATTGGCGTCCACCGCGAAGTAGATGGCCGGCAAGGTCAGCAGGCCGAGCAATATCGCTGCACCGATGATCAGCCGCCAAGGATGCTCGCGCTGCGGCTTGGCCGGCGCCAGGCGAGGGACGATGCCGCCGCTGCGCTGGCGACTGAGCAGCCACAGCAGCAACGGCACGCTGAAGACGCCGGTGAGGATGCCGGCGGGAATTTCCCCGGCGAAGCGCGACAGCTCGCGGGCGATCTGGTCCACCACGCAGAGCAGCGCAGCGCCTAGTAGCGGCGCCCAGATCAGACGCTGCCTGAGCGTACGCGCACCGCACAACCGGGCAATCGCTGGCGCGGCAAGGCCGACGAAAGCCAACATGCCCACGGCGCTGGTGACGAACGCGCTCAACGCCACGGTCACGGCCAGGCCCATGACACGGGTGCGCAGCAGGTTCACGCCCACCGCGGCGGCACCTTCATCTTCCAGCCCCAATGCGGCCAGCGGGCGCACCATCAGCAGCGCGATGACCATGGCCACCGCCAGGCGCGGGGCGAGGTACAGCACGCCGTCCCAGCCGCTCTGGTTCAGCGAGCCGGCTTGCCAAAGCAGCAGGTCGATCAGGTAGTCGTGGTTGAACAGCACCAGCAGCGCGTTGAGGGACACGCAATAAAGGCTGATGACCATGCCGGCAAGGATGAAACGCAGCGGTGACAGGGTACGGCCCCAGGCGAAGGCGAACAGCAGGCAGGCCGCCAGCGCAGCGCCAGTGAGGGTGACGGCTTCCAGGCCATGCACCAGCAAGGTGGGGGCGAAGATGGTGGCGGCCGACAGGGCGAGGTTGGCGCCGGCGGACACTCCCAGGGTCACCGGCTCCGCCAGCGGGTTGCGCAGGATCTGCTGGAACAGCGTGCCGGCCAGGGCCAGCGCGGCGCCAGCCATCAAGCTCACCGCCAGGCGCGGGAAGAAGCTGAAGTGCAGCAGTACCTGGCGCACGTCGTCCAGGTTCGGCGACCACAACGCCTGCCACCAGAGGTCGCGGGGCAGGGCGCCTTGCAGGCCATGGAACACCAGCAGGCCAGCAAGGATCGTCAGCAGCAGCGTGCAGATCGCCGGGCCCAGCGGCAGGCCACTGCGCGGGGCGGAGAGGTCGAGGGTCGATTCAGACATGGGCGACCTCCGTGGCGCTGTCCAGGTAGGCCGCGATGCGTTCGGCGAGGTCCAGCACCGAGGCGGCGCCGGCATAGGGGTAGAAGCGCTGCAGGGTCAGGGTGTGGCCCTGGCGGACGGCGGGCAGGTTGGCCCAGAGGTCGTTGGGTTGCCGCAGGCTCTGCAGGCGTGCCGAAGTGGTGGGAATATCGACATACACGAGATGCGCGTCCGGCCGTTCGGCCAGCCGCTCGATGCTGACCATGGCCAGTCCCACGGGGCCGACCGGTCCCTGCCAGGCATTCTCGACGCCCAGTCGGTCGAGCACGTCCTGCACCATGCTGTTCTTGCCGTAGACGGCAGCGTGGCGGCCGTCCTGGTTGAGTACGGCGACGCACACGGAGGGCAGGCTGCGTTTTGCCAGCTTCGCCCCCAGCTCTGCCAGGCGCAGTTCGCCTGCGGCGATGTAATCGGCGGCGACTTGCTCGACGCCCAGCCGCCGCGCCAGGTCGTTCATGAAGTCGGTAGTGGCTTTCCAGGCGCCCTCGGGAGCGGGGTAGATCGCGACTTTCTCGGTGGGTGCAATGCCGTTGAGTCGTCGCTGCAAGGTCGGTGTCATCGGGTCGCTGAGGATCAGTTGCGGCTGCAGCTGCTGGATCAGCTCGAGGTTGGGTTCCCAGTACGGCCCCACGTCACGCACGCTTTCCGGTAGCGCCATGGTGGGCATGCGCACCCGGTAGTAGCGGTCGTCGGAGATCGCCAGGGGTGGCACGCCCAGCGTCAGCAGTGTCTCGGCGGCCACCCAGTTGAGCGCGACGATCCGCGTCAGGCGCTCGCCGGCGAACACCGGCAGGCCGGACGCGCAGGCCAGCCCGCCGATGGCGAGCCCCTGCAACAGATGGCGACGGGTGAGGGACATGCACTACTCCTCGCTTGAAGCAACAGGCTTCTGAAACAACAGTCTTCTGAAACAAGAAAGGCCCCCTGCGTACAGGGAGCCCGGAAAGAGCGCGTGGAGGAGACGCGAGCCGCCTCCACGAGTGCCTTACCAGCTGTACTTCACGCTGGTCATGACGGTCCGGCGCAGGCCCGGGTAGCAGGAGATCGGGCTGTCGCAGGTCGCGGCATATTCCTCGTCCAGCAGGTTCTGGGCGTTCACCGAGAGGGTCACGTTCTTGTTCAGCGGGTAGCTCACACCGGCGTCGAACAGGGTGTAGTTGTCGACGTGGTAGGTATTGGCGTTGTTACCGTAGAGCGAGCCGGTGTAGCGCACGCCGCCGCCGATGGAGAGGCCGTCGACCGCACCTTCGTGGAAGGTGTAGTTCAGCCAGCCGTTGGCCATGTGCTCGGGCACGTTGGCCGGGCGGTTGCCTTCGTTGGCATCGTTGCTCTTGGTGATCTTGGCCTTGGTGTAGGTATACGAGGCCAGCAGGTCCCAGTTCTGGTCCAGCTTGGCCTTCAGCTCGGCCTCGATGCCGCGCGAGCGCTGCTCGCCGGTGGCCTCGCTGAAGCCGGTCGGTACACCGTTGGCGTTCAGCTGGTTGGTGAGGATGTTTTCCTTGGTCAGCTCGTAGGCGGCCAGGGTGATCAGCAGGGTTTCGTCCGGCTGGAACTTCACGCCCGCTTCGTACTGGTGAGCTTCGCTGGCCTTGAAGGCGCTGCCGTCAGAGCTGATGCCGGTGTTGGGCACGAAGGACTCGGAGTAGCTGACGTAGGGCGCCAGGCCGAAGTCGGTCAGGTAAGTCAGGCCGACCCGGCCGGTGAAGGCGTTGTCCTTCTGCATGCTGTGGGCGCCGACGTGGTTGTCCAGGTCGTTGCGCACGTAGTCGTAGCGGCCACCGGCAGTGAGGATCCAGTGGTCGTCGAACTTGACCTGGTCCTGCAGGTAGGCGCCGATCTGCTCGATGTTCTGGTCGTAGTCGATTGCCTGGCCGGCGAGGGTGGTGTCCTTGGTCGGACGCGGCACGCTCTGGCCGTACACCGGGTTATCCAGGTTCAGCGACGGGCCGAGGGTGCGCCAGCGAGCGATATTGGCGTCCTGCCAGCTGTAGTCCGCGCCCATCAGCAGGGTGTGCTTGATGGCGCCGGTGTCGAAGTTGGCCTGCAACTGGTTGTCGAGGTTGAAGGTGTCCATGTGCTGGTCGAAGCGATCCGCGGTGCGGATGATGTTCCGACCGACCTGCAGTTGCGGCAGCAGGTTGTTGAAGATCAGGTCGACCTGGCCGTAACGAGCGTTCTGGCGGAACTCCCAGGTGTCGTTCAGACGGTGGCGAAACTCGTAGCCCAGGGTGTACTGGTCCTGGTCGAAGTGGTTGTAGTTGTGGTCGCCCAGCAGCGTGCCGGTAGGGTGGCCATTGACGCTGTAGTCGAAGATCGAGCCGGAGTTACGGTCCCGCAGAAAGTCGGTGAGGATCGTCAGGCTGGTGTCTTCGTCCGGCGCCCAGGTGAAGGACGGGGCGATGTAGTAGCGGTTGTCCTCGACCTCGTGGCCGTCGTCGTACTCGGCCTGGGTGTTCGAGTCGCGGGCCAGGCCCACCACGCGGTAGAGGAACTGGTTCTGGTCGTCCAGCGCGCCGCCGAGGTCGAACTGACCCTGCTTGCGGTCATGGTTGCCGCCCGTCAGTTCGACTTCGTTGATGTGGTTGGCGGTGGGCTTCTTGCTCACACGGTTGACGATGCCGCCGGCGTCGCCCAGGCCGAACAGGCTGGAGGACGGGCCACGGACCACGTCGATGCGCTCGAAGGCATAGGGCTCGCTGCGAAAGAAGGCGTAGCTGTTGTTCTGCTGACGCAGGCCGTTGAGGTAGTCGCTGGTGGCCTGGGCGTTGAAGCCGCGGATATACAGCCAGTCGAAGCCTTTCGGGTCGAGGCCATAGGCTTCCACCTTGACGCCGGGCACGTAGCGCAGCGCTTCGGTCACGGTCTGGGCCCCCTGGGCGTCCATCTGCTTGCGGGTGATCACCGAGATCGACTGGGGGATTTCCAGCAGCGGGGTATCGGTCTTGCTGCCGCTGTTGGAGGTGCGCGGCACGTAGCTGTCTTCACCCTCAACAGTGCCGGTGATGACCTGGGCGGACATGTTCAGGGTGTCGCCGCTGGCGGAGTCGGCACCCAGCAGAGTCACGCGGCTGCCTTCGACCTGGTACTTGATGCCGGTGCCCTGCAACAGGCGCTCCAGCGCCTGGGTGGGCTCCATCTCGCCGCGCACGCCGGGGGCGCGCAGGTTCTGCACCTGGGTCTGGTTGAAGACGATCTGCAGGTTCGACTGCGCGCCCAGGCTGGTCAGGGCGGACGCCAGGGACTGGGCCGGGATGTCGATGCGGACCGGGGCGGCCTCCACGGCGGAAGCCGCCAGGACCATGCCCAGGGCGGTGGCGCGAACCAGGTGTGCCAGAGGCTTCACCTTGTGCTGGGATTGCAGCGCAGTGCGGGTGCGACTCACTTGTTTAGCTCCTATGATCTTAATGCAGTTTCTAATAAGAATGATTCAGCTTTATGTGACGCGCCGGCTGGAAAAAACCGGAAAAATCCGTTCGATCTTTTTTGTTGCTGAGTGACGGCGTTATGAAGAGGGCGGCCATCCGGACCGCCGGCCGTCAATGCATCGCCATGCCGGAACCGCCCCGTGGCGCCTTGGCGCGGGGCTCCGCGATTTCCACGATCTGCCCGGCGCTCATGCGAAGCAGGCGATCGGCGACGTCGAAATAACGGTCGTCGTGGGAGATCACGATCAGCGTCTTGCCCTGGGCGCGCAGCTCGGGCAGCAGCTCGGTGTAGAAAATCCGGCGGAACTCCGGGTCCTGGTCCGCCGCCCACTCGTCGAACACCAGTACCGGGCGTTTCTCCAGCCAGGCCTGCACCAGGGCCAGGCGCTTGCGCTGGCCGGTCGAGAGGTCGGTGGTGGAGAATTCCTGGCCCTGCAGGCTGACCTTGTGGGCGATTTCCAGGCGCTCCAGGTAGCGGCCGGCTTCGGCCGGGATGTCCTGGCTGCCCTTGAGCAGGTCTTCGAAGAGGAAGTAGTCGGCGAAGATGGTGGTGAACAGTTGGCGGTAGTCATCGCGGTTGGCGTCGCCCACCGGCTGGCCGTTGAGCAGCAACTCGCCACCACGCGGGGTGTAGAGGCCGAGCAGCAGCTTGATCATCGTCGTCTTGCCGCAACCGTTCTCACCGGCGATGAAGAGGGTCTCGCCTCGGCTGACCTTGAGGTTCAGCGGGCCGACGCCAAAGCCACGGGAACCGTCGTCGGTGGGGTAGTGGTAGGCCAGGTCGCGCAGTTCGATGGACTGGAAGTCCAGCGGCTTGCGACCGTCGTCGGCCAGCAGCAGGTTCGGCTCTGGCGAGGAGAAACGCACCGACAGTTCGGCAATCCTGCGGAACGCAACCTGGGCGCGGGTCACCACCGGCAGCTGGCCGATCAGCCCCTCCAGCGGGCCCTTCATGTACAGCAGCACCAGGATGAAGCCGGACAGCGTCGCCTGGTCGGTGCTCGGCCACAGCGACTGATAGGCCAGCGCCACACCGATGACGATGAAGAACAGCGTCGAACCGAAACCCTTGGCGACGTTGAACAGGTTGATCGAGCGCAGCTGGATGTCGCAGATTTCGTCGGCGGTGCCCTGCAGGCGTTCGCTGTAGTGCTGGAAGCGGCGCGGGCGGCTGATGCGCAGCTCCTTGGCACCCTCGGCAATGGCGCGGTAGTGCTTTTGCAGCTCGTCTTCCTTGTCCCGTGCTTCGAAGAAGCCCTTGATGCCTTTCGCCCGTGCGACGTACTGCACGGCGCTGCCGACAACGATGGCCACAGCGGTGGCGAGGAACATCGGTGGTGACAGCCAGGCCAGGTAGCCCAGGCAGCCCAGCGTGGTGGTCAGCGCGACGGCCAGCGGCGCGAAGGCGAAGGCGAAGTCGCTGATGGTGTCGATGTCATGGGTCAGCACCGGGATCAACCGGTGGCTGCGGTAGCGCTCGATCTGCTCGATGGGTGCGGCGATGATCTTGCTGCCCAGGTCCTTGCGCAGGCTGGCGATGACGTGCTGGCCGACATAGTTGGTGCCGCGGTCGGAGATGATCGAGCCGATCAAGGCTACGGCGCATAAGCCGGCGAAACCCAGCAGCAACGCGGCGGACATGCCTCCTTCGGAATGCAGGCCGTAGTTGATGGTGGCAAGCAGCGCGGTAATCGCGGCGCCGCCAAGAATTCCCAGCAGGGTAGCGAGGGCCAGCGGCAGCCAATAAGGCCGCAGCAACTTGAGCATTTCGCGGAAAGCGCTTGGAGCGGGAGTCTGCATCGTCTTTTCCTGGACCCGACCCGCCGGAAGGCGGGCCGCACAACGGGACGAGACGGTGCGCGAATCAGGAAATCATCGGCAAATCCGAATCGTTCCTATCAAGACGAATGAGCGGAGCGAAAGCTGAAGAGAATTTGCGAATTTGTCGCAAATGAGTCGGCGCAGCTGCCGAGGTCTCTGTAGGGGTTAGAGCTGCACGTATCGGCTGGCGAGGACGGTGCGGCCCTGGTTGTCCTTGCGCAGTTCCAGCGGCAGGACCTTGGGCAGGGAATCCACCAGCGCCTGGAGGTCGTCGGTGCGGTAGATGCCGCCAATGCGCATGGCGGCGACGGTGGCGTCGTCGAGGAATACCGGCTGCTTGAGGTAGCGGTTGATCAGCGGGATGGCCGACTGCAGGGTCAGGTCATCGATCACCAGCTTGCCCTCGATCCAGGCGATGGCGCCGGCAGGGGCAACCTGGGCCAGTTCGATGCGCTGGCTGCCCTGGCTGTAGCGCGCCTGCATGCCCGGTGTGAGCTGGGCGCTGTTGCCGTCGACACTGTCCGGCGGGCTGACCACCACCGAGCCCTCGAGCAGGGTGACCAGCATCTGGTGCGAGTCAGTCCAGACGTTGAAACGCGTACCGGTGACCCGCACGCTGCCGTTGTCGGTGTAGACCGAGAACGGCTGCAGGGTGTCGTGGGTCACCCGGAAGTAGGCCTCGCCGCCGCTTTTCAGCCAGGCACTGCGGCGGTCGCGGAAGTCGGCGAAGAAGAGTTGCGAATTGCTGTTGAGCTCGACTTTCGAGCCGTCGGCCAGTTCCACCTCGCGTGCGCCTGGTTGCGCGGCGTAATAGCCAACCCTGGACGGCAGCAGACCGGCGGACCAGCCTGCCGACCACAAGGCTCCGACCGCGACCAGCACGCCAGCGGCCACGGCGGCAATGCGCTTGCCGCTACGTGGGCGGCGCGTGCTGCTTCGGGGGCGGCGCTCGCTCAGTGGTGTCGGTGCTATCGCTGCGGATGCAGCGCGCGGTGTCGGTGGCAGCAGTTCCGAGAGCTGCCAGATGTCCAGCATCGCCGCGTACTCCACCTCATGCCGCGGGTCGAGCGCGAGCCACTGCGCGAACTCGGCGCGTTCGGCATCGCTGCACTCTTCGTCGTGCAGACGCGCGCACCAATGCGCAGCTTCGGCGCTGATGCGGTCATCGTCGAACGGGGCGGGGGAGCTGGTCATCAGGAATCTCGGTAAGGCCGTTTGCGGCCGATATCACACTTTCTTTTCGCGTTGATGCGAGTGATTATAAATAAGCCTGACTCGGACTGTCAGCAGGTGCCTACAGCCTTGGCTGTTTTTTCATTAGGATGCCGCCTGGGTGGAAAGCACGTTCATCCGTTACTACAAGGAACTGGTCCTCTACCTGAACCGCAGCCTTGGCGACCGCCAGGCGGCTGCCGATGTCACTCAGGAGGCCTTCCTGCGCCTGCTCGACCGCAAGGGCGACGAGCATATCGAACAACCCCGCGCATTTCTCTATCGCACGGCGGTCAACCTCAGTATCGACCTGCACCGGCGCGGCCGTGTACGCCGCACCGAAGAGCTGGAGACCCTGGATCGCGAAGGCTGCCTCGACGAGCGCTGCCCGCAGGAGGAGGCCAGCCGCCAGCAGCAATTGCAACTGCTCCAGCGCGCCCTTGGCGAACTGCCCGAGGTCTGTCGCCGTGCTTTCCTGCTGCGCAAGGTCGAGGGCTGCAGCCATGTCGAGATCGCCGAGACCATGGGCATCTCTCGCGACATGGTGGAGAAACACATCGTCAACGCGATGAAACATTGCCGGCTGCGCCTCAAGGCCTGGAGCGGGCAGGGGTAGCTACTCCAGGTTCCCTGCCATTGTCTGCTTCGCGAGCATGGACTGGGCGTCCCCCTCGCTCCTACGAAGAACGCCCGAACCCCGCCTGCAGGAGCGAGCTTGCTCGCGAACCGCGCGGCGCCCATCGCAATTACATACACAGACGTATGGCCTGCGCCGGGAATTAATTTCTGCGTGCCCGCACGCAGACTGCTGGCGCCGCTCAACTCTCCGTCATTCTGAAATTTTCATGACTTAGTGAGAATCATTCTAAATTTCCCAAAGCCTGTCTCGTCTCTCCAGATAACGCGCTATCGACAGCGCAAATCATGGGCGACACGCAGGAGCGAGCGCTGACCGCCGGATGGCGGGGCGCTCCAGGCAGAGCAGTAAGCCGCCGACTCCCGCGTGGTCACGCCCCACGGCCATCGCGACACAGGACATTGGCACCATGACCCAGATGATCACCCCGACCTACGACGTGCTCGGCATCGGTTTCGGCCCCTCCAACCTGGCGCTGGCGATCGCCCTGCAGGAGCAGGCGCGACGCGAGGGTCGCCATTACCACGCGCTGTTCCTCGACAAGCAGGCCGACTACCGCTGGCACGGCAACACCCTGGTGGCGCAGAGCGAGCTGCAGATTTCCTTCCTCAAGGACCTGGTCACCCTGCGCAACCCCACCAGCCCGTACAGCTTCGTCAACTATCTGCACGCCATGGGGCGGCTGATCGACTTCACCAACCTGGGCACCTTCTACCCGTGCCGCATGGAGTACAACGACTACCTGCGCTGGGTCAGCGAGCAGTTCGCCGAGCAGCGTGTCTGCGGCGAAACCGTCAGCCGCGTCGAGCCGGTGCAAGGCCCTGACGGCATCGAGCTGGTCAAGGTGCTCTCCACTGACGCCCGTGGCCACGAGCGCTTCCGCCTGGCGCGCAGCGTGGTGGTGAGCACCGGCGGCACGCCGCGCTTCCCGTCGGCTTTCAGCCACCTGCGTGACGACCCGCGGGTGTTCCACCATGCCCGTTACCTGGAGTGCATGGCCAAGCAGCGCTGCAACCAGAACGAGCCGATGCGCATCGCGGTGATCGGCGGTGGCCAGAGCGCGGCCGAAGCCTTCATCGACCTGAACGACAGCTTCCCTTCGGTGAAGGTCGACATGGTCCTGCGCGCCGCGGTACTCAAGCCGGCCGACGACAGCCCCTTCGTCAACGAAATCTTCGCCCCGCGCTACACCGACCTGGTGTTCAACGAGCCCAAGGCCGAGCGCGAGAAATTGATCCAGGAGTTCCACAACACCAACTATTCGGTGGTGGACCTGGACCTGATCGAGCGCATCTACGGCATCTTCTATCGCCAGAAGGTGGCCGGCGTGGACCGCCATGCCTTCCTTTGCCGCCGCAATGTGGAGGCCGCCAAGGCCGACGCCGACGGTATCGAACTGACCCTGCGCGACAGCGCCACCGGCGCCGTGGAAACCCATCGCTACGACGCGGTGATCCTCGCCACCGGCTACGAGCGCAAGTCGCACCGCGAACTGCTCGCACCGCTGCAGGACTACCTGGGCGACTTCGAAGTGGGCCGCGATTACCGCGTACTGGCCGACGAGCGCCTGCACGCCGGCATCTACCTGCAGGGCTTCACCCAGGACAGCCACGGCCTGAGCGACACGCTGCTGTCGGTGCTGCCGATGCGCGCGCAGGAAATCGCCGCGTCGATGTTCGAACACCTGCCGCCGCACGAGACCGCACACAAGCCGACGCGCCCGCTGACCGCGGAAAGCGCGTGATCCGCAGGTCTGGGATCGATTCCCGGGCCGACTAAATTTCTGCCGACCCTGCTCGTCATACGGGCGGGGTCGTTGCATTCATGAAAGGGAACCCACCATGACGCCCAGTTTCTCGCTTCCATTGCCGGACGGCCGCAAGCTCTCCGCCGACCACGGAACCCAAGGCCTGACCCTGCTCCTCGACGGCCAGCCGCTGCTGAGTGCGCAGCGCGAAGGCGAGTGCTGGCAGCTGAGTTCCGCGCCGACCGTGGAGGCATTGTGGGCGCTGGCCTACTGGACCTTCGCGGGCGATGCGCAGAGCGAGCGGGTGCAGTTCGCCGCCGCCAACCTGCCCGCCGAGGCACTCGAAAAAGGCCTGGTGAGCCGCGATGAAGTCGGCGGACGCCTGCAGATCGAGCGCACTGCGTTCTGGCAGCTGGGGGACGCCTGGCACAAGGGCGCGGCCAGCGCCAACTACCCGCAGGTCTATCGCATGAGTGGCGGCCGCCGCCATCCGTTGCGCGCACCCAAGCCGCAGGGCGAGGTGTACCGCCGCTTCGACGCCAGGCTGGGCCAGTGGATTTCCCTGCGCACCCTGGATATCGAACTGGACCTCGAGCGCTTCAACCGCTGGCAGAACAGCCCGCGCGTGCTGGAGTTCTGGCAGGAAGGCGGCACCCTGGAGCAGCACCGTGCCTACCTGGAAAAAGCCGCCGCCGACCCGCACACCACCACCCTGATCGGCTGCATCGATGACCAGCCCTTCGCCTACTACGAAGCCTACTGGGCCAAGGAAGACCGCATCGCGCCGTTCTACGAAGTGGACGACTATGACCGTGGCATCCACATGCTGGTGGGCGAGGAATCCCACCGTGGCCCGCACAAGGTGGAAAGCTGGATGACCGCCCTGGTGCACTACCTGCTGCTGGACGACCCGCGTACCCAGCGCATCGTCGCCGAGCCGCGCGCCGACAATGCGAAGATGATCGGCCACATGCAGCGCCTGGGCTTCTGGCGCGAGAAGGAATTCAACTTCCCGCACAAGCGTGCCGCACTGATGGTGCAGAGCCGGGAAACCTTCTTCGAGCGTTGCGGCCTGTGCTGACGGCGCTTCTCTGCCTGACTGAGGGCTGTCGGTGATCGCGGCCCTCGCACCCTTGTATTTCGGCGAGTTCGCCAGCTACCGCGAGGTGCTGGTGACCCGCGATGATCCACGCCCCTCTGTCCCCGCGCGCACCTTGCTAGAGCGGGAAATGCTCGACAGCGTGCTGCGCCGCTTCGACCCGACCCACGCAGACGGCGACCGCCGCGCACTGGCTTCGCAGTGGTCCAAGTGGTACCTGGTCCGCCTCATTCCGCCGGTGGTTGCCGCTGCGCTGGTGCTGGGCCGCACGTTGCCGTTGGCGTTCGATGACATCGAAGTGGTGCTCGACGCCCAGGGCATTCCCGAAGCCTTCAAGCTGCCGGGGGAGGGTGGGCCATTCACCGCGCCACCCGGCGATCCGTTCGAGCGCTTTGCCCATCTGCTGGATGATCACCTGCAGCCCTTCGTGCAAGCGCTAGCCGCTGAGGTGCGCCTGTCGCCCAAGGTGCTCTGGAGCAACGCCGGCAACTACTTCGAGTGGTTCATCACCGAGATGGCCAAGCTGCCGCCGCTGGCCCCGATGCTCGGCCACGGCCGCGAACTGCTGGAGGCTGAGCGCCGTCCGGACGGCACGCGCAATCCGCTGTACAAGCCGATCCAGTATATCGAGGTGTCCTGCGAGCAGCGCCCGGACGGGCTCTGGCGGCAGCGCCGGACGTGCTGCATACGCTACCGGCTGGGCAGCATCGGAAACTGCGACAATTGCCCGCTGATCGACGAGCCTCCGGCCCAGGCAAGCGACCTGTAACGGAACTCCCGTAGGGCGCATAACCTGTCCCAGGTTATGCACCGACGAGGCTTCATCCTGTGCCGAACGGCCCCTCTCTCGCTGTGGGAGAGGGGCTCCCGGCCATGCCCGCGAGGGGCGTTTCCGTTCACACAGGGATTAGGGTGGCGCAAGGACATAGGATGGTGTGGAGCGCAGCGATACCCATCGAGATCCGCGCACACGCAGCAGCATGGGTATCGCAAGCTCCACCCATCCTACAGATGCGCTCGCGGGGAAGGCTGGCAGGGGACGGTTCGTCCCAGCTGGGGCTTAGCGCAGGTAGCTGATCGGAGACCCATCCACCGGGTTGCTCAGCACGCCCATGGGAATCCCGTAGATATCTTCCAGCGTCTCGCCGCGCATCAGTTCGGCCGGCGTGCCCTGGGCCAGCAGGCGGCCGCCGTGCAGGGCGATGAGGTGGTCGCAATAGCGCGCCGCCATGTTGATGTCGTGCAGCACCACCAGGATGCCCAGGCCCAGCTCGCGGCTGAGTTCGTGGACGCGGGAGAGCACTTCTACCTGGTGGGCGATATCCAGCGCCGAGGTCGGCTCGTCCAGCAGCAGGTAGCGGCTGTTCTGCGCCAGCAGCATGGCCAGCCAGACGCGCTGGCGTTCGCCGCCGGAGAGCAGGTCCACCGGGCGGTCGGCGAAGGCGAGGGTGTCGGTCAGGTCCAGCGCGCGGTCGATCTGCTGGCGGTCCTCGCCGGTGAAACGGCCGAGAGCGCCGTGCCAGGGATAACGGCCGAAGGCGACCAGCTCGCGTACGGTCAGGCCGTCGGTCTGCGGCAGTTGCTGCGGCAGGTACGCCACCTGGCGCGCGAAGTCGCGGTTGCCCCAATCCTGCAGCGGCTTGCCGTCCAGGCGGATGCTGCCGCTGCTGGCCTGTTGCTGGCGGGCCAGCAGCTTGAGCAGGGTGGATTTGCCCGAGCCGTTGTGGCCGATCAGGCCGATCATGTTGCCGTCGGCCAGCTGCAGGCTCAGCGGTTGCAGGAGGGTGCGGCCGGGGACGCTGAAACTGACATTTTCCAGTTCGAACATGAGGTCTTCCATCAGGGTGGCGAGGCCGGGAAAAGCGGGAGCCCGACTCTAATCCAATCGCTAATGGTTATCAATTTTCCGGAGCCTCGCGGAACCGCCGGATCGATTGCCTGTCCCTGACCGAAAGCGCTTATGATTCAACGCTGTAATTGATCGGATGGGCCCATGGAGTCTGCTGTCGAACGCTATAAACGCCTGCTCGCCGAGACCCTGGCGCGTTATTTCCCCCGCACTACCGAATACCTGCGCGCCGAGCGTGAAGCGGCGCAGCCGCAGCCTGGCGGGCGTGGCAAGGGCAAAGCCAAGGTCAAGACGCCGGCCAAGCGCGCCGCCAAGGCGAAAAAGGAGGGCGACGCGCCCACACCCAAGCGTCCCCGTGCCCCCGCGGCTGCCGGCATCTATGGCACTGCAAAGGCACCGGACGAGCAGCACGCCCTCGACATGCGCCAGCGGGTGGCCCAGGCCGCCGCCCATGGGATAGTCAGCCTGCCGTCGGACGAGCAGTGGGCGATGATTCTCGCTCCCGAGCCGCTGACCCGCATCTTCGCCGGCGCCGGTTCCGGCAAGTCGACGACGCTGGTTCTGCGCGTCGTCTACATGCTCTGTCATCTGGGCATCGATGCCGAGAAGGTAACGGTGATTTCCTTCACCAACGCCTCCTGCGCGCAGTTGCGCGAGCAACTGGTCAAAGTGCTTGGCTACTGGGGCCATCCGTTCGATGCGGCGCAGGCGCGGCAGTGCGTACGGACCTTCCACTCGGCCATGGGTACCCTGGCGAAAGTTGCGCTGAAGAATCCTCGCTGGTTCGAACAACTGGACGAACGCACTCCAGCCGACGAGCTGGACAACCCACTGCTTGCCGGCCGCCTGCGCCCGGCCCAGCAGCGCCTGCTCAAGCAGGTTTACCAGCAGTGCTACATCGAGCAACACGAATTCCGTGGGCTGGTGCATCAACTGTTGGAGCTGCCGCCACCGCCCGAGGCGGGGGAAGACGGCAAACCGCCGCGCATCGGCAAGGCGCCCCTGGATGCCTTCAAGCTGGCCGGCGAATTCACCGCGCTGCCGCTGTTCGAAGCTTTCTATGCCCAGTCCGGCTTTATCGAAAGCATCGGCCTGCGCATCGCCCAATTGCAGCCGAAGCAGCTCGGCTGCCCGCCGCGCGAGCGCCAGTTCATCGAGGCGCTGCAGCTGTTCTGGGCGGCCTTCGACACGGCTTTGCAGGAGCAGGGCCTGCTGACCTTCAACCTGGCGTTCCAGCGCCTCACCGACCAACTCGGCGACGGCAAGCTGCCGGCGGAAGCCCTGGCACCGTTCCAGCACCTGCTGATCGACGAGTTCCAGGACGTCTCGCCACAGATCGTGCAATGGTTGCAGGCGCTACATCGCGACCTCGCCAAGCGCGGCGAAGCCGTCAGCCTGATGGCCATCGGTGACGACTGGCAGTCCATCTACGCCTGGCGCGGCAGTTCGCCGGAGCTGTTCATGGACTTCGACCGGCACTTCCCCAGCAAGGGCCGGCGCAAGAGCCGCGTACTGCTGCTGGAGACCAACTACCGCAGCATCGACCCGGTGATTCGTGACGGTGAGCGCGTGCTGGTGGGAGTGGCCAATAAGCAGGCCAAGACCTGTCGCGCCTTCAAGTCGGCGGAGGCGGGTGATCACGGGGTGAAACTGGTGCAACGCTTCGATGCGCGCAACAGCCTGCCGATCCTGCTGGAGGAGATCCGCAAGCAGTGCGAGCACGTCGCCGCGCGCGGGTCACGGGAGAAGACCGCCGTGCTGCTGCTCAGTCGGCGCAATGAAACCCTGCAGACGATCCTCGGTGAACTGGACCGCAAGCTGCCGGTGAAGGGCATGACCATTCACCGCGCCAAGGGCTTGCAGGCGGAAGTGGCGATCATCGTCGACGACTGCGCGCCGCCGGAAAAACACCCGCTGCGCAGCGCGCTGTACGCGGCGTGCGGCTTCTTCACCAGTAGCTACGACCAGGCCCAGCAGGACGAACAGCTACGCCTGGCCTATGTGGCGATTACCCGTGGCGTGAGTCGGGTGTTCTGGTTCACCCGCAAGGCTCAGGGGCCGACGGCGATCCTGGCCATGCGGCGTCAGGTGGAAACGGCTCCCGCCTGAGCCTGGATAAGCATCAGTCGTCGCGGGTGAGGACTTCCAGCAGTTCGATCTCGAACAGCAGGTTGGAATTGGGCTGGATGTGCGCGCCGACCTGGCGCTCGCCGTAGGCCAGGTGCGCCGGCACGAAGAGCTTGCGCTTGCCGCCGACCTTCATGCCCATCAGGCCCTGGTCCCAGCCCTTGATCACCCGGCCGGTGCCGATCACGCACTGGAACGGTCGACCCTTGTCGTACGAGGAGTCGAAGACCGTGCCGTCCTCCAGGGTGCCCTTGTACTGGGTGGTGATCAGGGCGCCCTTGACCACGGCCTTGCCGTCACCGACGACGACATCTTCGATCTGCAGTTCGTTGCCCATGGGCATTCTCCTGATGTGCTGGCGGCCTGTTGCCGTGAGGGCGTGCGTTGTCGCAGGAAAGCACGGCGAAGGCAAGTCCTGGTGGCAGCCTGTACCCCGTCCGACCGTCCGTCGCAATCCCTGTGCGGGGCAG
Source organism: Pseudomonas nicosulfuronedens (assembly GCF_005877905.1). GTDB lineage: Bacteria > Pseudomonadota > Gammaproteobacteria > Pseudomonadales > Pseudomonadaceae > Pseudomonas > Pseudomonas nicosulfuronedens. The sequence goes on from NZ_SWDV01000024.1 coordinate 16,675, forward strand.
GCAATTCAGCGAATCCGGGCAATGCTCAGCAGGCTGGGTGGCATGCGCCGCCGGGGTCGGCAATCAACCCAACCAAGGAGATCGCCATGCATCGCATCAACCATGGATTCCTCATCGGCTTCATCGTGTTCGCCCTCAGCGCCTGTGCCGGGATGGATGGCGGGGGCAGCGGCGGTGCGAGTGCGCCGGGGGAAATGGAAATCCGCACCGGGGTGGTCGAGCAGGTTACCGACACCCAGGTACAAACCAACCACGACACCGGAGTGGGTGCCATTCTCGGGGGCTTGGGAGGCGTGGCGCTGGGCAGTCTGATCGGCCGGGGTACCGGCCGCGACGTGGCGATGATCGCCGGTGCGCTGGCGGGCGGAGTGGGCGGCAACTACGCCGAGCAGCGCCAGTACGACAAGCCTCAGGAAGCCCAGCAGATCATCGTGCGGATGAAGAGTGGCGTACTGGTCTCGGTCACGCAACCGGTCAATGCCGACCTGAAACCCGGCACGAAGGTCTACATCGAGGGGCAGGGTGCCGGTGCTCGCGTGGTGCCGCAGAACGACTGAGTCAGCCGGCCAGTTCCCGCAGGATCCAGTCACGGAAGCCCTTGACCCGCGGGTCGTCCGCGCTGGCCAGCGGGTACACCAGGTTGTAGGCGTAGTCCTCGGCGACCCGCACGCCCAGCTCGAACGGTTGCACCAACAGGCCCTGCTCCAGTTCACGAGCGACCATGGCGTGGTCGGCCAGCCCGACTGCGCCGCCCTCCAGCACCGCCTGCACCACGTGGCTGGTGTCCTCGAAGGTCACGCAGCCGCTGGCGTCGAAGTCTTCCACGCCGGCCGCTGCCATCCAGCGCGACCAGTCCGGCCAGGCCGCACCTTCGGTTTCGCACACCACGTGGCACAGCGTATGGGCCTGCAGGTCACGCGGCTCGCGCAAGGGTGGGCCGTCTTCCAGCAGGCTGGGGCAGCACACCGGAACGATCTGGGTATCGAACAGGCGCTCGGCCTGCAGGCCGGGGTAGCGCCCGCTGCCGAAACGGATTGCCAGGTCGATATCGTCGACAGCGAAATCCCGCAACTCGTCGCTGACGTCAAAGCTGAGCTTCAAACCAGGATGCAGCGCGCGGAACTTCGGCAGGCGCGGCAGCAGCCAGTGGGTGGCGAAGCGTGCGGTGAGCGATACCCGCAGTTGCTCCGAGGTGCGCGCCAGCCTCCGCGCCCGCACGGTGGCGCGGTGCAGCAGCTCAAGGGATTCCGCTGCCGCTTCCAGTAGCAAGGCGCCCGCCGGGGTCAGCTGGATGCTGCGACTGGTACGCACGAACAGGCCGAGGCCGAGCTGGTCTTCCAGCTCCTTGATCTGGTGGCTGACCGCCGCTGGCGTGAGACCGACTTCATCGGCGGCGCGGGTGAAATTCAGGTGGCGGCCGGCGGCCTCGAAGGTGCGCAGCGAGCGGATACCGGGAAACGAGCGGCTCATCGATCTTCAAATCCTGCTTGATGATCCGTCGAGAAATACTCGTTTCTCCCGGCTTCGTCAAAGGCCGATAGTGGGACCACCTTGAAGATTCCCTTGAAGGTTCTCCAGAAGAAAACCGAGCAGAGGAAGCCAGCGCCATGTCAGCCGCCATCCATCCCTACATCACCCAGCGCAACACCCAGCCCGCCAGTGCCGACGACCTCGCGCCCCTGGCTTTTGCGGGCTATGCCCACTTCACTGCCATGCAGGTGCGCGGCGGTGGCATCCGCGGCCTGGACCTGCACCTGGAGCGCCTGCGCAAGGCCTCGCAGCGCCTGTTCGGCCAGAGTCATGCCGACGAGGAAATCTGCGCCGCCTTGCGCGCTGCGCTGGAGCAGGCGCCGGACGATACTTCGCTGATGGCCACGGTGTACTCGCCCGCGGGGGAATTCACCGTAGCCGGCCCCGAGCACCGCCCCGAACTGCTGGTGCGTACCGCGCCGCCGTCGGACGGTCCGCAGGGCCCTCTGTCACTGGCCATCGCCGGCCACGAACGGGTGCTGCCGGAGATCAAACACGTCGGCGAGATCGCCAAGACCTGGTACCTGCGCGAAGCGGTGGCCGCCGGATTCGACGATGCAGTGTTCACCGACCACCGTGGCCGTTTCAGCGAGGCGACCATCTGGAACCTGGCGTTCTGGGATGGGGAAACCGTGGTCTGGCCAAGGGCGAAGATGCTCACCGGGACGACCATGGGCATCCTCCAGCGGCAACTGGAACACCTGGGCGTGCGCCAGGTGACCCGTGCCATCGACCCGCAGGATCTGCCCGGCCTGAGCGGCGCGGTGGTGATGAACTCCTGGACGCCAGCAGTACCGGTGAAGCGTATCGGCGATGCAGAGATCCCGTCGGCGCCGGAGTTCGTCGAGTTACTGCGCAGCGCCTTCGAAGCGGAGCCTCGTGTGAGGCCCTGAGGCGTGGGCGGTTCGCGAGCAAGCTCGCTCCTACAAAAAGCCGCGTGCATGCCCCTGTAGGAGCGAGCTTGCTCGCGAACATAAGGTCAATCCAGATGCGCTGCGAAGCCAGTGGCGCCCTGGTTGATCTCTTCCCGCAAGGTCAGCGCGGGAATTTCGTAGTCGCCGCCGTTCTGCCGGCGGAAGGGGATGGGTGTGGTGGTCTGGAGGTTGTCCAGGCGCTCACCCAGCTCCCGCTCGATCTGCGCGTAGCGCTCGGCATCCACACGGCTGGTGCGATAGACCAGGTAGGGCGGCAGCACGTCGAATCCGGGGTAGTGCAGCACGCCGTGGTGGATCGGGAACAACAGGTCGTCGATCGGCCCGTTGATGCCGCGCGCGCTGTAGTGGGATTCCCAACCACCGGTGGTGACCACCAGCATGGCACGCTTGCCGGCCAGGTTACCTTCGCCGTAGCGGTCGCCCCAGCGAGCATCGGAGTGCTCGCCGACGCCATAGGCAAAACCATAGGCGTAGACCCGTTCGAACCAGCCCTTGAGGATTGCCGGCAGGGTGAACCACCACATCGGGAACTGCAGGATCACCGTGTCGGCCCAGCGCAGTTTTTCCTGTTCGGCGGCAATGTCGCTGCTCTGCCGGCCTGCGGCGTAGGCGCGCTTGGAGTCCAGCGATGGATCGAAACGCGCATCGGGGTCGCGGTCGAGGCTGTCGGAGGAGTCCAGCGTGGCTTTCCAGTTCATCGCGTAAAGGTCGGAGACCTGCACTTCATGGCCGGCGGCCTGCAGGTGGCGTACGGCGAAATCCTTCAGCGAACCATTGAGGGAGCGCGGTTCGGGGTGTGCGTAGACAATCAGTACGTTCATGGAGGCGGTCATCCGTCAGGTGGGAATGGACGCAGGATGGGATGTTCAGCGGTATAGTTGAAATGAATATCCGAAATCCCAGGTATATGGATGACTAATCTACGGCGTCTCGACCTCAACCTGCTCGTCACCCTCGACGTGCTGTTGCGTGAGCACAACGTGACCCGCGCAGCCGAACAGCTGAACTTTTCGCAGCCCTCGGTAAGCGTGCACCTGGCCAAGCTGCGCGACATGTTCGGCGATCCGCTGTTGTTGCCAGGACCGCGCGGCATGCGCCCGACAGCGCGGGCCGAGTCCTTGCGCGAACCCCTGCGCATCGCCCTGGAGGCGCTGGAGCAGGCGGTGGCGCCGTCAGCACCCTTCGACCCGGCCCAGGCGGACAATATCTGGCGCATCGCCGCGACGGACTACGGGGAATCCACCATCCTGCTGCCGGCGTTGAGCGCCATTCGCGGCAGCGCTCCAGGCACTCGTCTGGCGCTGCTGGAGCTATCCCCGCCGCGCATCGCCCGGCAGGCGGAGCAGGGTGATATCGACCTGGCCTTCCACACCACCGAGGGCAGCCCGCCGGGAATGCGCCGCCGAACACTGTTCAGCGAGCGCTATGTGCTGGCCGGCCGCGCCGGGCACCCGAAGCTCAAGCGCAAGCCGACCCTGGCGCAGTTCTGCCAGCTGGAACATGTGATGGTGTCGCCCGATGGCGGCGGATTCAGCGGCGTGACCGACGAGACGCTGGCGGCGGTCGGCCTGAGCCGACGCGTGGCGCTGTCGGTGCCGCATTTTCTCTTCGTCATCTCGGCACTTGCCAGTAGCGACCTGGTGGCGATGGTGCCGGCGCGGCTGGTGCGGGAAAACCCGGCGCTGCGCGTAGTGGAAGCGCCGGTGGAGGTGCCGGGTTACGAGATGTCGATGCTCTGGGACGAGCGTTCGCACCGCGACCCGGCGCATCGCTGGTTGCGCGAGCAGATTGCCGGGGCGGTGTAGCGGTACGCCGAAGTTGGCCCGCTCCTACAGGGAGATGCCGGTCAGCTCACTTCTTGAAGCGTGTCTGCAGCAGCTTCGTAGGATGGGTGGAGCGCAGCGATACCCATGCTGAGGTTCCGTGAGTGAAGGGTATCGCTGCGCTCCACGCCATCCTGCAAGCGTGCCTGGAGGTGGCGCTAGTCAACGAAGCGCGTCTGCAACAGATAGCGCAACGAAGCTCCCAGCGTTTCCCCATGGCTCAGGCCGTCAAAGGCATGGAACTGCGCCTGCACGCCTGGCACCTTGCCCAGTTCCTCCACCAGGTCCTGCGCTGCGCGGGGCGGGCTGGGCTTGACGTTGTCACGCGGGCGGGAAGGTTCCCCGGTGCCACGCATCAGCAGCAACTCCACCGGGTGCCCGGCCAAGCGTTGGGCAAAACCGGCCCTTTCTTCGAGGATGGCGCCGTCGCCCCACCACAACGAAGGGCTGGCGGGTGCGTAGAAGCTGAACTGTTGCGGCCGGGTAAGCAGCGCGTGGAGCGTCAGCAGGCCTCCGTAGGAATGCCCCCAAAGCGTCTGTTGCGCACGGTCGAGGGGGGCTTGCGCGGCCACCGCCGGCAGCATCCGGTCACGCATCAGGTCGAGGAAGGCATCAGCGCCACCGCTGGGGTCGCCGGTAAGCGGGTCTTTCTGCTCGGCGACGGCAGCGCGCGGCGGCGTGTAATCGCGGGTGCGGCCGGCGCGGTCGATGCGCAGCGGCGTCTGGTAGCCGACAGCAACCAGCAGCGGGGCCTTGCCCGCGTTAAGCTCGGCCAGCAGTTTCTCATCCAGCGCGCCGACGGCGGCATTGCCGTCGAGCATCCACACCACCGGGTAGCCGGCGGCGGGGGCAGGGTGGTTCGGGCGGGCAATCCACAACTGGTAATGACGCTGGCCGTCGGCGGAGTCCAGCTTCAACTCGCTGAAGCGGTAGGCCAGGTCGGTGCGTTGCAGCAGGTGGGTGTCCATTTTCTGGTCGGGGGCAGGCGCGGCATGCGCTGCCAGCCCCGGCACGGCGAATGCCAGTGCCAGGGCCAGGAGGCGAGGTCTCATCAGGTTTTTTCTCGTTCTACGAATCAGAAGGACGCGGTGAGGCTGGTGTACAGCGTGCGGCCCGGTTCGTTGTAGGTCGCGGCACCCGCACCTTCGATGTTCGCCACGCCTTGGGCGTTGCCCTCGCGGAACAGACGTTTGTCGAAGACGTTGTCGACGCCTGCGGTGAAGCTCAGGTTCTTGGTGAACACGTACGTGCCGCTCAACCCGGCGATGGCGTAGGGCGAGAGCTGGTTGTTGGCGGTGCCGGTGACTCGATCACCGTGGTAGTCGTACTTCTTCGGCTTCTGCTTGCCGTACCAGGCAACGCTGGCCTGCAGCGACAGGGCATCGGTGGCCTGCCAGTCGAGCATGGAGTTCAGGGTGTACTTCGGCGTCACCGAGAGCACATCACCGGTTTCCTTGTTCTTCGATTGCAGCATGTAAGTGAAGTTGTTGCTCCACTTCAGCTGCTCGTTCAGCGGGATGGTCAAGGTGCCTTCCAGACCTTCGACCAGCGCCTTGGGTACGTTCTCCCACTGGTAGATCGCCGCGTTGGCATAGCTGCCGGTGCCGCCGGTGGCCTGATCGATGGGCGACAGGCCCGACTCGATCTTGTTCTTGTAGTCATTGCGGAAGTAGGTCAGGCCGGCGATCAGCCCGTCCTGGTTGAACTCGATGCCCAGTTCCTTGTTGACGCTGGTTTCCGCCTTGAGGTCCTCGTTGCCCTGCAGGTAGCAACTGGTGCTCTGGCCGTAGCAGCCCTGGCCACGGCTATACAGCAGGTAGTCGGAGTTGAGCTGGTACAGGTTGGGCGCTTTGTAGGCACGGGCGATACCGGCCTTCAGGGTGACGGCGTCGGTCAGCGCATGGGACAGGTTCAGCGACGGACTGAAGTTGTCGCCGACGATGCTGTGGTGGTCCCAGCGCAGGCCCGGAGTGAGCATGGTGCCGGGCAGCAGTTCGATGTTGTCTTCGGCGAACAGCGAGAAGATCTGCGCTTGCGAGGTGGTGTCGCGGTTGCTGCTGGTAAGCCCCGGCACCGAACCGCCTTCGCTGGTGGTCTGGGTGTTGGCGCTGGGGTCGTCGAGCTTCTGCTGCACCCATTCGCTGCCCAGGGTCAGGGTCTGGTCGCGCCAGGCGTGCAACGGCAGGTTCACTTCGCCGTGGGCGGTCAGGTCGCGCAGGGTGGCGGTGTAGAAATCGGTGTTGCTGAAGATGCCTTCGGTGCCGCCGGCCAGGCCTTCGTTGATGCGGCTGTTGCGGGTCTTCTCGTACTGCAGGTAGGCCATGGAGCTGCCGAAGTCCCACTCGCCACGATGGGTGATCGAGTAGTTCTCGCGGTACATGCGGTTGGTCTCGTGACCGAGCATGGACTTCACGTTGGCGTTGCTGTTGGTGTTCTGCGTATCGCCGGTGTAGATGTTGCCCTGGCGGCTGAAGCCGGCTTCGAAATCGAGGGTCTGTTCGGGCGTCAGGTGCCAGCTGAGCAGGCCGTTGACGTCCTTGTTGCGCACGCCTTCACGACCGGCGGGGAGGGTGCCGACCTGGTTGCCGGTGCGGTTGGATTCGTGGCCGGCGTTGATGTCCCAGTCGTCCGAGTCGGTCTTGGCGACGTTGCCGTACACGCGGTAGCTCAGGGTGTCGGTCAACGGGCCGTTGAGGCCGAAAGTCATGCGCTGGGTGGCACCTTCGTCGCTGTGCTGCGGGAAGTTGCTGTAGACGGTGACGTCACCGTGGGTTTCCTTGCCGGCCTGCTTGGTGATGATGTTCACCACGCCGCCCGCTGCGCCGTTGCCATAGCGAGCAGCCGCCGGGCCGCGCAGCACTTCGATGCGTTCCACCTGATCGGCCGGCACCCAGTTGGTATCGCCGCGCGAGTCGCGCTCGCCGCGCCAGCCGTAACGTACGGCGTTGCGGCTGGAAACCGGCTTGCCGTCCACCAGGATCAGGGTGTTCTCCGGGCCCATGCCGCGGATGTCGATCTGGCGGTTGTTGCCGCGCTGGCCACTGGTGGAGTTGCCGGTCAGGTTGACGCCCGGCATGGTACGGATGATCTGCGACAGGTCGCTGGCCGGCGGGCGCTTCTTGATGTCCTCGGCAGTGATGATCGACACGCCCGGCATCTGCTTGGCTTCCTCGGCGGCGGTGGCGACGATGGTCTCGCTGTCGAGTTCGACAGGCTCGGAATCGGCGCTGGCGGCCTGTACGGCGAAGGACAGCAGGCAGCTGGAAAGCAGCAGGAAGGGCGGAAGGAACTGCATCGGACGGGACGACATCGGTGATCTCCGAAGGAGGACGATTACTAAGAGATCACAAATGATAATGACTGCTATTTGCTAGTAAAGCGCATTAACTTTCTAAACACTTGCGATGGAATGCTTGTCCGCGGCGGCGGGTAACAGCAGGTGCAGACAGAGCCCACGTTTGCCGTTCTCCGCCCACAGGCGCCCATCGGCCAGCTCGACGCCGCGCCGGGCGATGGCCAGTCCGAGCCCGAAGCCGCTGGATTCGGACGGTTGCAGCCGCTGGTAGGGCTGGAAAATACGTTCGAGGTCTTCCTCGGCGACACCGGGTCCGTCGTCGCTCACGCACAGGTGCCAGAAGTTGCCGTCGCGCCAGCCGTCCAGGCGCACGCTGCCGCCGCGCGGTGAGTGACGGATGCCATTGCGCAGCAGGTTCTCGATGGCCTGGGCGAAGCTGTCCAGGTGCACCTGCACCACGCATTCGGTGCCCAGCGAGCAGGGCAGGCGCTCGGTGTCCCAGCCGCTTTCGAAACAGGCGTCCTCGCGCAGCGCTTCCCACACCGAGAGCACCAGCACCGGCTCGCGCTCCAGCTGCGGGCGCTCGGTGTCCATCCAGGCAAGGTCCAGGGTGTCTTCCAGCAGACGCTGCATGTCGTTGATCTCGCGATCCAGGCGTTCGCGCAGCTGTTCCGGGGGCAGGTCGCTGTCGTGTGCGATGCGCAGGCGGGCCAGCGGTGTACGCAGCTCGTGGGACAAGGTACGTAGCAACAGTCGTTGCTGGGCAAGGCTGTGGCGCAGACGCTCGGCCATGTGATCGAAGGCCAGCGCCAGTTCGCCCAGCTCGTCACGGCGGTGGGCCAGCGGTGTGCCGGGCCCTTCGCTGTCCAGATCGTCCGCCCGCAGGGCATCGGCACGGGCGCGCAGACGATTGAGTGGCAACACCAGGTGGCGATAGATCAACAGGCCGAGGAGGGCGGCCAGCAGGGTCGGCACCACGCCATGGCTGAACAGGTGCGTCCAGGGCGTCAGGCCGCCAGGCAGCAAGCGCTCGGGGAGTTGCATGACCAGCCGGCCGCGCTCAGGGTGCTCGGGAAACTCGATGCTGACATAGGGCAGCTCGTCCTGCAGGCGCCGGCTCATCGGCCAGTCCAGCTTGCGCATGAAGGTCAGGTGGCTGGATTCCTCCGCCGTCAGCGGCGTGGTGCCCAGGCTCTGCAGGTGTTCGCCGATCACCGCGACCCAGGTGTCCTCGGTGGCGGACAGCTCACGGAGGAAGCGCTCCACGCCTTCGGCGCCCTGTTGCTCCCAGACCAGTTCGGCCTGCTCGGCGTAGCGTGCGAGATAGTCGCGGTCAGACTCGCCGAGGAAGTAGGTACTGCGCTCCAGCGACAGGCCCCAGGTCCAGATCAGCCAGGTCAGCAGCAGGCAGAAACCGACCTGCAGCGCGGCGAGTTTCCACAGCAGAGGGTGGCGGCGCATCAATGACGTTCCGCATCCACCAGGATGTAGCCTTGGCCGCGCACGGCCTGGATCTGTACCTGCTGCGCACCGATGGCGGCCAGTTTGCGGCGCAGGTTGCAGACGTGTACATCCAGCCCGCGATCCAGGCGCGTATAGGCGCGGTGCAGCACGCTCTGGTAAAGGAAGCTCTTGCTCAGCGCTTCACCAGCATGGGCGTTCAGCGTGACCAGTAGGCGGTACTCGGAGTGAGTCAGGCCCGCGTGTTCGCCATGGCGGGAAACGTCCTGCAGCTCGTCGTCGAAGTGCAGCGAGCTTTGTGCCCGTGGTGCCGTGCGCGCCCGATCCAGATTGACCCGGCGCAACAGCGCGTCGATGCGCGCGTCCAGCTCCGCGAGGCTGAAGGGCTTGGGCAGGTAGTCGTCGGCACCACGGGTAAAGCCGGTGATGCGGTCCTGTTCCGCGCCCAGGGCGGACATCAGCATCACGGGCGTGGAACGGGCGCTACGCAGCGTATCCAGCAGCGACAGGCCGTCGACGCCGGGGAGCATGATGTCCAGCAGGACCAGGTCGAAGTCATTCTGGTGGACGGCCACCAGCCCCTGGTCACCGTTGGCGCAGGTCGTGACGGCAAAGCCGCGCTGACAGAAATGACGTTCGAGGTCCAGGCGAAGACGGGAGTCGTCTTCCACCAGCAAGAGCGAAGGGGACACGATAAGCCTTGATGAGAACGTTTAGCATTTGCAAATATCTCATCTCTTTCTGTCAGAAGGCAATGGATATCTGTGAAATGCCTGTCAGACCCAGCGTCGCACCCGGCCGCAGAAGGCGTCGAACTCCGCACCAAACAGATCGCGCAGGGCACGCTCTTCCGGCCGGATCTGGAAGCGCCCGATGTAAAGCACGAAGACCGCAACGCCGAGCACCGCCAGTGCGGACCCCAGGAACACGCACCAGCCCAGCAGGACAATGGCGAAGCCCAGGTACATGGGGTTGCGCGTATGCCGGTAGATACCGACGACCACCAGCGAGGACGCGCTCTCCGGCTTCAGCGGGTTGACCGTGGTGCGGGCGCGTCGGAAGGACGCCACGCCCGCCAGACATACTGCAACTCCTGCCAATGCCACCAGCAGGGCGAGCCAGAGACGGCTGCCCGGCTCCGTGATCGGGCGAACCGCCAACCACATCAGCAGGCCGGTGATGATCGCCACCAGGGGCGGGGGAATACGGTGTTCCAGCCAATCCATGCTCGCGCTCCGGGCCAGTGCGGCGGTCTCCAGTGAGGTGCCAACACTAGCCCAGAATGCCGGGCTTAGCGCGGTCGACGAACTGCCCGCACCTTGCCGCTGTTGCCGCCACCGCAGTAGAAACGCTCTCCGCCGTCGGCCTCCAGGCCGGAGACATGCACGCCCTCGGGCAGGTCCAGCTGCTCCAGGACCGCGCCAGACTGTGGGTCGATGCGCCGCAGCTCGCTGTAGGTCGACTCCGGTTCCCAGGTGCCATGCCAGAGCTGACCCTCGACCCAGGTGACCCCGGTGACGAAACGATTTGAATCAATCGTGCGCAGGACTTCACCCGTTTCCGGGTCGATCTGATGAATCTTCCGCGCGCGGTACTCGCCAACCCAGAGCGAGCCTTCCGCCCAGGCCATGCCCGAATCACCACCATTGCCCGGTGCGGGGATGGTCGAGAGCACCTGGCCGCTGGCCGGGTCGATCTTCTGGATGCGGCTTTCGGCGATCTGGTAGAGGTACGTCCCATCGAAAGCCGTGCCGGCGTGGGCAGGGACCTCGATGGAGCGCTCCAGGCGACCGTCCTTCGGGTCGAGGCTCTGCAGGCGCTCGCCGACGGCGAACCAGACGCGCTGGCCGTCGAAGGTCAGGCCGTGGACGGCGCTGACACCGGGGAAGGGGCCATATTCCTGCAGCACCTGCGCCGGAGATTGCTTGTAGTGGGTAGTCATGGTGTAGCCCTTCACGTTGTGGGTGGGAGCCTTCAGCCTATTCAGACACCGAAGGGCGCGGGGAGTAACAAGGTCGTCGCGATTCCCGGAGCCGGTGGCAGGGTCCAGCGCCGCGCACGCCCTTGCCCCAGCGCCTGCACCCGACCGGCCAGGGCCAGCATTTCGAGGGCGCGCTGCACGCTGCGCTGGCTGGTATCCAGCGCCAGTGCCAGGGCCGAGCTGGCCCAGGCCTGACCATCGCTGAGCAGCGCCAGCACTTCAGCGTTGGCGTCCTCCAGGGGTGGCGCAAGGACCACCGGATTGGCGGCAACCAGCCCATAACCCTGAGGTGTCGATTCGATTCCCGCCCTGGGTTGCAGCAGGCGCCGCAAGCGGCCGATCTCCACCCGCAGGCGCGCCCGGTGGGTTTCGTCCGGATGACGGGTACGGAACACCCGGCCGATCAGTTCGACGCGCGATACATCGCCGGGCCAGGCTTCGGCCAGCGCGCGGGCAAGGGCGAAGAGCACCGGCCGGCTGCCCAGTGACAGATCGCCAATACGGTTGCGGCCGGCGTCCACCACCAGGGCGTCGGAGCGCAGCAGGCTCTCCACTTCATCCAGCGACAGCAGACACGCGTTGTGGCGGTCGATCCGCCGCGCGGCCGGTGCCTCGAGCAGGCGCTGTGCCTGCTCGACTTCGGCGCGCAGGGCGGGAATGGCGGCCGTCGCAGCCGCCTCGGCGGCCAGGCGCAGAGCGCTTCGTGCCTCGCCCGCTCGAAGTCGGCGGACGGCGATGCCGGCGGCGATCAGCCAATGCACTGCGCGCAAGGGCGCCGACAGCGATTCCGGAACCGACTCGGCGAGCGCGGTATCGGCTCGATCGAATTGACCGATCAGCAGCGCGCGGCGAATCAGCAGGTAGCGGGCATGGGCGGCATTGATCGTATCGCCATGGGCCTGCAACACCTGCGCTGCCTGTTCCAGTGGTCCGGTCGGCCAGTTCAGCTCGCGGCTGGCCAGCGCCACTTCCGCCTCTGCCACCCGGCAGCGGGCGCGCTCCATGGGTTCGTGGCCACCGAAGGCGCGGGCGGCGCGGCGCAGCAGGGTGCGGGCACGAGGGAAATCACCCAGTTGGGCCATGGCGATACCCCGAAGCGCGAGAGCAGGCGCGTCTTCCCGCAGGGCCACTCGATTCAGCGCGCCCAGCGGATCTCCGGCGGCCAGCGCGCAGGCCGCCGCCGTGATCAGCGAATCCATGGAAATCCCACCCCCCTTGCCACCCCCGCCATGAGCCTGAGGCCCAGTCTATGCCATGGCCTTCACCCAGGCCTGCCGGCGCCTTGCGCGTACTGGCTGGAACGCTGTCGGATCACATGAATTGGCGCGGTGGCGGATCAGCGTCCACGCTATTCCCGCCGCCATGCCCTGGAGAAAAGGAGAGCAGCATGCACGAGATATTCTGGCCCGAAGGCTACCTGCCGGGACTGACCGACAACTTCGCGTCCAATGAAGTCATCGTGGCGGGCCTGGGCGCCGCCGAGGTCTGGCCGCAATTGGCCGACACCCGAGCCTGGCCGACCTACTACAGCAACGTCGCCGCTATCGTCTTCCACGACGGCAGCGGTCCGCGCCTGAACCTGGGTGCGCGTTTCGCCTTCAAGACCTTCGGCTTTCCCATCGAGGCCGAGGTCACCGAATACGTACCACCGCGTGATGACGAACCGGGTCGGGTGGCCTGGCACGGCTGGGCGGAAGGAGACAGCGATACGCGGCTGGACGTTCATCACGCCTGGCTGATCGAAAACCTGCCCGGTGGACGGGTACGCATCCTCACCCAGGAAACCCAGGTCGGCAAACCCGCCCAGGAGCTGGCGCGGACCCGGCCGAACCCGATGATCAACGGCCACCAGGAGTGGCTGGACGGCCTGGTCAGCGCGTCGCGCGGCTGATCCGTCGCACGCGAAGCAGCCGCGGGCCTCAGGTTCCGGCGGCTTCGTGGCGTCTGGCGCGGCTAGCGCCGACTATCACCGGCGTGCCGCTGAGCGGGTCGCTCATCAGGGTGCAGCGCACACCGTACAGTGCCTCCACCAACCCGGCAGTCACCACTTGTGACGGCGCGCCCTCGGCCAGCAGGCGCCCGTCCTTCATCGCCACCAGGTGGTCGGCATAACGGCACGCGCTCGACAGGTCGTGGACCACCATGACGATGGTCTTGCCGGCCTCCGCCAACTGGCGGATCAGCTCGAACACCTCGATCTGGTGGCCCAGGTCCAGCGCCGAGGTGGGCTCGTCGAGCAACAGCAACGGCGTGTCCTGGGCGATGGCCATGGCGATCCAGGCGCGCTGGCGCTGGCCGCCGGACATCGACTCCAGCGGGCGCTCAGCCAACTCGACCAGATCCGCCGCGCGCAACGCCGATTCGATGATGCGCTGGTCATTCTCGCTCCATTGCTGGAACAACCCCTGGTGCGGCTGGCGACCGAAGCGAATCAACTCGGCGACTGTCAGGCCTTCCGGCGCGCTGGCATCCTGGGGCAACAGCGCCAGGCGCCTTGCTACTTCGCGAGTGGGCAGGCTGCCGATGGCCTTGCCATCGAGCAGCACGGCACCGCCGCTGGGTTTCTGTAGCCGTGCCAGGCCTGCGAGCAGCGTAGACTTGCCACAACCGTTAGGACCGACGATGGCCGTGACCTGGCCGGCCGGCAAACGCAGGTTCAGGCCCTCGATAATCGAGCGCTCGCCGTAGGCCATGCTCAGCGCGCGGGTTTCCAGCGGCGCGGTGGTGCTGGGGGAAATGGAGGTCATGGCTGTCTCCCGGCAGGCTGACGCAGGATGATCCAGAGCAGGTAGGGGGCACCGATCACCGCCATGACGATGCCCACGGGGATTTCCACCGGTGCCAGCAACGTGCGACCGAGCCAGTCGGCCAGCAGCGTCAGGAGGGCACCGGCCAGGGCGGCATTGAGCACTGGCACGCCATGACGGCCACCAAGGTAGCGCGCCACTTCCGGTGCGATCAGCGCCACCAGCCCCACGGGCCCGGCCACAGCCACGGCCAGACCGGTGAGCGCCACGCTCAGCGCCAGGGTCGCCGCACGCATGGCGGAAAGGCGCACGCCGAGGCCGATGGCGACGCTGTCGGAAAAACGCATCAGCATCAGCGCCCGCGCCAGCAGCTTCGCCAGCGGCAGGCCGAGCGCGAGGCCGCCGGCCAGCAGCCACACGGCCAGCGCCGGGCGGGCGTTGAGGCTGCCGACGGTCCAGGGATAGGCCGCGTTGGCGGCGTCGATGTCGGCGCGAGCCAGCATCAGGTTGGTGGCGGCACCGAACAGAGCGCCGATGCCCAGCCCGACAACGATGAAGCGATAGCCCCGCGCGCCGGCACCGGCGGCGAGAACGAAGGTCAGCGCAGCGGCGGTCGCCGCGCCACTCAGGGCCAGGGCGGACGGTGCCAGGGTGGTGGGCACGGCGACGATGGAGGCGACCGCGAAGGCGGTGGCACCGTTGTCGATGCCAACCATGCCCGGCGTGGCCAGGCGGTTGCGCGCCAGGGTCTGCATCAGGCAACCAGCGGCGCCCAGCGCGGCACCACTGAGCAAGCCGGCGAGCAGGCGCGGCAGGCGCAGTTCACGCACCAGCAGGGTCTGCATCTCGTCGCCCCGCCCCAGCAGCGCGGCCAAGGCCTCACCCATTCCGAGATCGCCCGAAGTCAGGCAGAACACCAGGCTCAGGAGCAGCATGGCCGCCAGGGCCATGCCCACGGTGGCGCTGCGCCGGTGCCAGAGCAACGAGTGTCGGCCGGTGTGCAGCACGCCATGGCCTGGAGGAGTGGTCGGGACGCTCATCGGCTTTGCAGGGTCGGCAGGCGCTGGGAGCGCACCACCGCAATCAGGATGGGCGCGCCGACAAAAGCCGTCACCACGCCCACCGGCAGTTCATAGGGTCGCACCAGCAGGCGCGCGATGATGTCCGCCAGCAGCAGGACACAAGGGCCGAGCAGCAGGCACAAAGCGAAGCAGCGGCGGATGTCGGTACCCACCAGGCGGCGGGCGATGAAGGGCACGATCAGGCCAAGGAAGGCAATCGGACCAGCGGCGGCGTTGGCGGCGCCCACCAGCAGCGCCACGGCCAGCAAGGTTGCGACGCGCACCAGCTGCGGATGATGGCCGAGCCCGGCGGCGACCCGTTCGCCCAGTGCCAGGGCGGCCAGCGGGCGAATCAGCGGCAGCGCCACGGCAAGCCCCAGGACCAATCCAGGCAGGCAGCCGCGCAGGGTTTCCAGCGGGCGTCCGGCGAGGCTGCCGACTACCCAGAAGCGGACTTCGTCGGCGGTACGCTGATCCCAAAGCAGCATCAGGCTGCTGAGCGCGGTGAGCAGCCCGGAGAAGGCCACGCCGGCCAGTACCAGGCGTACCGGGTCTTCCCCCACGCCACGCAACTGCGAGACCAGCAGCACCAGCAGGCAACCGCCGAGCGCGCCGAAGCTGGCCACGGCGAGATTCATCCCGGCGGCAGTGGCGCCCAGGTTGATCGCCAGCACCACGGCGAACGAGGAACCGGCGCTCACACCGAGCAGGCCGGGCTCGGCCAGCGGGTTGCGCGTGACCGACTGCAGCAGCAGGCCGGCGGCGCCCAGTGCCACGCCGACCAGCAGGGCCAGTTCGGTGCGCGCCATGCGCAGCGTGTGAACGACAAAGCGAGTGTCGTCATCGGCACCGCCCAGCAGTGCGAGCAGGCTCTGCCAGGGGCCGGCATCTCCGGCACCCACCAGCAGGCTGGCGAGGATCAGCAGAACGAGCAACGCTGCCGCGAACGCCAGGGCCCGTGGCAGCGCGAGACGGTTGGCGGGCATCAGTGCAGCAGGGCCTTCTCCACGTCATCCAGCACTTGCTGGGCGGCGAGGTAGCCGGAGCTGCTGCTCCAGATCTGTCCGTCGACGCTGGCCAGGTGCCCGGCTTCGACCGCCTTCAGGCGGGTGAACGCCGGTTGCTGGCGCGCTTCGGCCAGGGCTTTCTCACCATCGGGGTTGAGGGTGGCGAGGAATATCCAGTCGGCGTCGGCCTTGGACAGGTTTTCCAGGCTGAGGATGTCGGTGTGCGGGCGCTTGTCGGTCTGCTTCGCCAGCTCATTGGCCTTGAGGCCGAGCTGATCGAGGAGCTGCCCGACGAACAGGTGGCCGGACATCATCATCGGCCCCTGCGGATTCCAGCGCACCACACTGACGCTGGTGTCTGCGGGCAGGCGTGGGCGCAATGCGGCGATGCGCTGGTCGATCTCGGTCAGTCGCTGCTCGCCTTCGGCTTGCTTGTCCAGCGCATCGGCATAGACACGGAAGGCCCCACGCCAGTCGTCCAGCGAGCCGCCCTTGGGCACCACGGTGGGGGCCAGCAGGCTGAGCTTGGCGTATTGCTCGCGGGTCAGGCCGGGAGCGGCGAGGATCAGGTCGGGGCGCAGCTTGAGCACGGCTTCGAGGTTGGTTTCGCGCACGGTGCCCACCAGCGGAAGCGGGCCGGATTTCGCCTTCAGGTAGGCGGGCAGGTCGGTGCCGCCGCGGCTGGCGAGGGAACCAACGGGTGTCACGCCCAGGGTCAGGCTGGCATCCAGGGCGTTCTCGCCCAGAGCGATGACGCGTTGCGGATTGTCCTTCACCTTCACCGGGCCGAAGGCAGTGTCCAGGCTGCGCTCGGCAGCCTGGACCGGGAGGCTCAGCACCAGGCCGGCGAGCAGCAGGGCAGTGCAGGACAGGAAGCGGCGGGGAAGCGAGGCGCTGACGTGCATGACGAGGGTCCGTTGGCGAGGAATTCCATCAAGGTACGAAATTCACAATCACGAATCACTCGCATTTACGGATTGTTTACATTTGCCATGACATGCATCAAGCACGCAGAAACCTAGTTGGCGGCGCGGCGGAACGCTCCCGGTTGCTGTCCGGTGGCCTTGTGGAAAGCGCGGGTGAACGCAGCGATGGACTGGTAGCCGACCGCCGCGGCCACTTCCGCCACGCTCTGGTCGGCCTTCAGCAACCGGCATGCCTGGCCCATGCGCAGGGCCAGCAATACCTGGCCGGGGGACTGCCCGCTGGTTTCGTTGAAACGCTTGAAGAACGCCGAGCGCGACAGGCCCGCACAGGCCGCCATGTCTTCCAGCGTCCAGGGCAGTTGCGGTTGCTGGATCATCCGCTCCAGCAAGCCGGCGAACTGCGGTTGGCGGGCGAGGGCGACCAGCCCGCCCAGGGTCGGATTGCCTACCACCTGCTGGCGCAGCACGTAGAGGAACAGCAGGTGGCTCAGGCGTTCGAGCATCTGCTGCGACGGTGTCGGCTGCCGCTGGCATTCCTCGAGGATCAGCTCGAACAGACTGCGCGCGGCCCGCTGGGACGGCTCCTCGGCACGCAGCACGAGGAAGGCGGGCAGGGCGTCGATGATCAGTGCCGACAGCCCCGAATCGAAATGGAAGAACCCGCAGACCAGCCCCACGCCATCCTCGGCCTGCAACTCCAGGGCGGTCATGCTCTGGCGCGGTTGGCAGGCTGCCTCCTCGGCGCTGGACTCGCTGGACAGCCGATACGGCACATCGCGCAGGATGAACACCGCGTCACCGCTTTCCAGCCGGTACGACGGCTCGCCGTCCAGGTGCAGCCAGCAGTGGCCCTGTACCAC
The DNA here is from genome assembly GCF_005877905.1 of Pseudomonas nicosulfuronedens. Classification (GTDB taxonomy): domain Bacteria; phylum Pseudomonadota; class Gammaproteobacteria; order Pseudomonadales; family Pseudomonadaceae; genus Pseudomonas; species Pseudomonas nicosulfuronedens. The sequence goes on from NZ_SWDV01000024.1 coordinate 34,301, forward strand.
GAGGTGAAAACTGGCCCGCGCCAGACCCTGGGTCGAAGCGTTCCAGCCGCCGCAATAGCGCCCTACGTGAAACAGGCTCGCGCTCAGTTCAAGGCTGTCTAATAACCAATCAACCAGGGGGCTGGACGAAATCATCTAATGGAAAGACTCATGAGCAAGTGATAGCGACTTTAGAATATTGAATGGATTTCTTATTACCAACAGACTTTTTCGACACCCCATTTCAACGGAGTCGAACCATGTCCCGCCTGCCCATCCAGACCCTCGACAGCGCCCCGGAAGCCGCCAAGCCGTTCCTCGAGAATGCGCTCAAGGGCTCCGGCTTCATCCCCAACCTGCTGGGGGTGCTGGCCAACGCGCCGGCCGCGCTGGAAACCTACGTCACCGTATCCGGCCTCAACGGCAAAGCCGACCTCGGCCTGCCGGAGCGCGAAGTGGTCCAGCTGATCGCCGCCACCACCCACGGCTGCGACTTCTGCGTGGCCGGGCACACAGCGGTAGCTTTCAACAAGGCCAAGCTGCCTGAGGAAGTGATAGCCGCCCTGCGCGAACAGCGCGAACTGCCCGATGCGCGCCTGGAAGCCCTGGCCGCGTTCGCTCGCGAATCCATCGCCACCCGCGGTGCGGTGAGCGATGCGGGCCTTGCTGCCTTCCGCGCTGCCGGTTTCACCGATGGCAACGCCCTGGAAGTACTGCTGGGTATCAGCCTGGCGACCTTGTGCAACTTCGCCAACGTGCTGGCCCAGACCCCTCTGAACCCCGAGCTGGGCAAGTACCGCTGGGAACAGGCGGCGAACTGATTTTCGTGTGACCGGGCGGCAAGTGCCGCCCAAGCAAGGAGAGCAACATGCTCGACCCGACCCTGAGCCGCTGGCTCGATGAGCACGCCGAGGGCCTCGACCTCGGCCACACCGACCCACAGAGCGTGCTGCCGCAACTGGCTGCGGCCGGGCTGTTCGCCATTGGCGTGCCCGAAGAGCGCGGCGGCAGCGGTGGCACCGTGCTCGATGCGATCGACGCCATCGCCGATGTAGCGGGCCATTCGCTGACGGCCGCCTTCGTCTTCTGGGGCCAGCGCGCCTTCATCGAATACCTGCTGCAGAGCCCCAATCGCGAGCTGGGCGACCTTCTGCTCGGCGAACTGCTGGACGGCAGCCTGGCCGGCGCCACCGGTCTGTCCAATGCCATGAAGTTCCTCTCGGGCATCGAAAGCCTGCAAGTGAACGCGACGCCGACCGGCGATGGCTGGAGCCTCGACGGCCGGCTGCACTGGGTGACCAACCTGCGCAAGGGCCGCTTCGTGGTCGCGGCGGCCATCGAGCGAGAGGGCGCGGCACCGCTGGTGGCGGCGATCCCTTCGGACCGCGCGGGCCTGACCCGCTCCGACGACCTGCAACTGCTCGGTCTGCAATCGAGCAACACCGCTGCGCTGGACTTCGCCGCGGTCGAACTGCCGCGCGCCTGGCTGCTGCACGAAGATGCCCGCCACTACCTGCCGCGCGTGCGCCCGGCCTTCCTCGGCCTGCAATGCGCCATGACCATCGGCCTGACGCGCAAGGCCCTGGAGTCGGTACGCGAGCACCTGAGCGACCGGCGTTCGGTGCTGCGCGAGGAAGAGCAGCGCCTGGCTGATGAGCTGGACGAGCAGGTGGCACGCTTGCGTGAAGGCCTGCTGGATAGCGCCTTCCTGACCGAGCCGGCGCGGTTGTTCCGCATCCGCATCGGCCTGGCCGAAGCTGCAGCTGCCGCCGTCCAGCTGGAGCTGCAAGCCAGCGGCGGCAAGGCCTATCTCACCGAGCACGGCGCGGCTTTCGCCCGTCGCTGGCGTGAGTCGGCCTTCGTGCCCATCGTCACACCCAGCCTGGTGCAGCTGCGCGCCGAATTGCAGAAGCAGGCCAAGGCATGAGCCAAGCGATCCTGCAGGCCAGCGACGTTGCCCTGGGCTATCCCGGAGACAACGCTTGGCGCAGCGTGCTGGAAGGCTTCGCCCTGGAGCTGGCCGCCGGAGAGGTGGTCTCCATCCTGGGCCCCAGCGGTGTCGGCAAATCCAGCCTGCTGCGCGTGCTGGCCGGCTTGCAGAAGCCCGCGGCTGGCGTCGTGCAATTGCTCGGTCAGCCGATCGACGGCCCGCACCCTCGCGTCGCGGTGGCCTTCCAGGACCCGAGCCTACTGCCCTGGCTGAACCTGACGAAGAACGTCGCCTTCGGGCTCGATTTCGCACGCCAGCCGAGGCTGGACAAAGCCACCCTGCAATCCCGTGTGGACGAGGCAATAGCCTCGGTCGGGCTGGACCACGCCCGCGACTTCCTGCCGGCGCAACTCTCCGGCGGCATGGCCCAGCGCACGGCGCTGGCCCGTTGCCTGGCGCGGCAGCCGCAGGTACTGCTGCTCGACGAACCCTTCGGCGCGCTGGACGAGGTGACCCGCGCCGACATGCAGCAATTGCTGCTGACCGTCATCCATGAGCGGCGTACCGCCGCCGTGCTGATCACCCATGACATCGACGAAGCGCTGCTGCTATCCGACCGCATCCTGCTACTGGGCGACACCCCGGCGCGGACGTTGGGCGAGTGGCACATCGACCTGCCGCAACCCCGTGCGGAGCTGGTCGAGGAACTGGGCGCCCTGCGGGTCGACATCCTCAAAACCCTACGGCGGGCAAGCCGCACCCACGCAAACACTACTTCTGCGCAGGAGCCTGCCCATGTGCCTGGACGACCCCACACACTCCCGACGTGACATTCTCAAACTTGGCGCGCTGCTCACCGCCGCCGGTGCGTTGCCACTGCTGACCAGCCTGCAGGCACGCGCCGCCAGCGAACCGGATGCCCCGGTACGCATCGGCTACCTGCCGATCACCGACGCCACACCGCTGCTGGTGGCCCACGCCAACGGCCTGTTCGATGCCGAGGGCATCAAGGCCGAACGCCCGGTGCTGCTGCGTAGCTGGGCGCAGGTGATCGAAGCGTTCATCTCCGGCCAGGTCAACGTCATCCACCTGCTGTCGCCGATGACCGTCTGGGCGCGCTACGGCAGCAAGGTGCCGGCCAAGGTGGTGGCCTGGAACCATGTGGGCGGCTCCGGCCTGACCGTGGCGCCGGACATCAGCGACGTGAAGCAGCTGGGCGGCAAGACCCTGGCGATTCCGTTCTGGTACTCGATCCACAACGTGGTGCTGCAACAGCTGCTGCGCGACAACGGCCTGCAGGCGGTGAGCAAGCCAGCCAATGCCGCGCTGGCCGCCAATGAGGTCAACCTGGTGGTGCTGCCGCCGTCGGACATGCCACCGGCGCTGGCCGCCAAACGTATCGCCGGCTACATCGTCGCCGAGCCGTTCAACGCCCTGGCGGAGAACCTCAAGGTCGGGCGCATCCAGCGCTTTACCGGCGATGTCTGGCGCAACCATGCGTGCTGCGTGGTGTTCATGCATGAGCACGACCTGAACAACCGCCCGGAGTGGTCGCAGAAGGTGGTCAACGCCATCGTCAAGGCGCAGCTGTGGACCCGCGACAACCGCGCCGAGGCGGCCAAGCTGCTGTCCAAGGACGGCGAGAACCGCTACACGCCCCATGCGCCGGAAGTGCTCGGCCGGGTGTTGGCGCCGGCCGCCAGCGAACGCCAGCAGTACCTGGCCAACGGCGCCATCCGCCATGCCGACTGGCACGAGGAGCGCATCGACTTCCAACCGTACCCGTTCCCCAGCTACACCGAGGAACTGGTGCGCCGTCTGAAGGACACGCTGATCCAGGGTGACAAGGGCTTCCTCGCGGCCCTGGAGCCGACACAGGTGGCCAAGGACCTGGTGGACGACCGTTTCGTGCGCAATGCCATCGCCAGCGTCGGCGGCCTGAGCGCCTTTGGCTTCCCCGATAGCTTCGAGCGCAGCGAGGAGATCGCCACGTGACACCCGTTGTGCTTTCTACGCGCCGCCACTGGGCGCTGGGCCTGGCCGGGCTCATCATCCTGCTCGGCCTCTGGTGGCTCGGCGTGCGGCTGTTCGGTGGCGACGGCCTGGGGCAGCTGTTCTCGCCCCAGGCGACCTTCACCAGCCTGGGCGAGCTGCTGGCCCGCCCGGAGCTGTACGAGCATGTGCTGGTCAGCCTGAAACGGGTGCTGCTGGGCCTGCTGCTGGCCCTGGCGGTCGGCGTGCCGCTGGGCTTGCTGGTGGGCGCCTCGCGTCACCTGGAGGCGGCGACCACGCCGGCCTTCCAGTTCCTGCGGATGATCTCGCCGCTGTCGTGGATGCCCATCGCAGTAATGCTGATGGGCGTGGGCGACTCGCCGATCTACTTCCTCCTGGCGTTTGCCGCAGTCTGGCCGATCCTGCTCAATACCGCCGCCGGCGTACGCCAGCTCGATCCGCGCTGGCTGCAGTTGTCGAGGAGCCTCAGCGCGACGCCGTTCGAAACGCTGCGCAAGGTCATCCTGCCCGGCGTGCTCGGTCACGTGTTGACCGGTGTACGCCTGGCCATCGGGATTCTCTGGATCGTGCTGGTGCCCTGCGAAATGCTCGGCGTCAGCGCGGGGCTCGGTTACTACATCCTCGACACGCGGGATCGCCTGGCTTACTCGGAACTGATGGCCATGGTGTTGCTGATCGGCGTGCTGGGCTTCGCCCTGGATGCTCTGGCGCGCAGCCTGTACCGACGTCGAAGCTGAAACGGCAGGAACGAAAAGCCGGATCTCGTGATCCGGCTTTTTCAGGTCAGGCCGCCTTGCGGTAAGCCGGCCGTAGCTTCGTGAGCAGCGCCGCCACCAGATCCAGCGCCGAACACAGCACGAAGTAGAGCAGCGCGACGAACAGGAAGACCTCGGTGGGATGCACCATCACCCGGTTGCTCACCTGCGTTGCGACGAAGGACAGCTCGCCGACGCCGATCACGTAGGCCAGCGAAGTGTCCTTGATCAGCGAGACCCATTGGTTGAGGAAGGACGGCAGCATGATCGGCAGCGCCTGCGGCAGGATCACCAGCGTGAGCACCTGCCACGGCCGCAGCCCCAGCGCGCGGGCGGCGTCCCACTGGCCGTTGGGCAGGCTTTCGATGCCGGCATGCACCGAGTGCGCAAGGTAGGCACCGCCGATCAGCGACAGCGCGCAGACCACGGTGCCCAGCGCTGGCACGTCGACATGGAAGACGATGGGCAGCAGGAAGTAGGTCCAGAAGATCAGCATCAGCACCGGGATGGCGCGGAAAAAACCGAGGAACGCCACCAGCAACAGGCGTGGCTTGCCGCGCAACACCGACAGCGCAATGCCCAGGACCAGCCCGATCACCGCCGAGGCGATGCCGGAGGCCAGCGCGAGGACGACGGTCAGCGCCGCGCCACCCAGCGGGCCGTCCGGGTAAGCGCCGATGAGGCAGTAGGACAGGTTGTCCGAGATCACCGAGAACTCCATGTCAGGCTCCCTGGCGATAGCGGCGGGTCTGCTGGATCGCCTGGCCCAGCGCTTCGATCAGCGCGATGGCGCCGATGTACAGCAGGGTGGCGATGCCGAACGCCTGAAAGGTCTTGAACGTCTGCGTCTCCACCTGGCGCGAGGCGTAGGACAGCTCGGCGAGCCCGATGGCCATGGCCAGCGAGGAGTTCTTCAACGCGTTCATGTATTGCCCCATCAACGGCGGCAGCGCCGTACGCAGCGCCTGGGGCAGGATCACCCAGCGCCACACCTGTAGCGGGCGAAGGCCCAGCGCCATGCCGGCCTCGCGCTGCTGCGGGCGCACCGAGGCGATGCCAGCGCGGAACTCTTCGGCGATGAAGGCCGTGGTGTAGAGGGTCAGGCCCCAGGCGGCGGCGAGGAATTCGAACGACGGCCAGGTCAGCCCGGCCAACTCATGGGGTGAGTTGAGCCAGAACACCAGTTCCTCTGGCATCAGCGCCGGCAAACCGAAGTACCAGAAGAACAGTTGCACCAGCAGCGGTGTGTTGCGAAACAGAGCGAGATAGGCCCGAGCGGGCCACGACAGCCAGCGTGACTTTGCCTGCCGGGCGATGGCCAGCGGCGCGCCGAGCAGGGTAGCGATGACACAGCAGAACAGGGAAATACCCAGCGTAAGCAGGAAGCCGTCGAGCAGCCAGCTCAGGTAGGTCGGGGCGAGCAGTTCGCCGAACATGTGGCGCATCCATCAGCGGGAGAAACGGACACGCCCCGGCGGGCCGGGGCGTGGGGGAGTGCAGGGTCAGAGGTGATCAGCTCTTGTCGCCGATCTTGTACAGGCGGGCCAGCGGGGTCTTGGTGCTGGGGCCGAACCAGGTGTCGTAGATGGTCTGCGCCTGCCCGTTGGCCTCCAGCTCCGTGAGGCTCTGGTTGACGAACTCGGTCAGGGCCTTCTCGCCCTTGGGAATGCCGACGCCGATCAGGTCGTTGGAGATGGTGAAAGGCGGCACTTCGTACTTGTCCTTGTCCGGCACGTTGGCCAGCAGGCCGATCAGTTTCGGGCCGTCCTGGGTGATGGCCTGGACTTGGCCGTTGCGCAGGGCGGTGAAGGCGAAGGGCGTGTCGTCGTAGGCGATGACCTTGGCACCGGGGAATTTCTCGCGCAGCACGCCCTCGTTGACCGTGCCCTTGTCGACGCCGACGCGCCATTTGTTCAGTTCGTCCGGCGACTTCAGGCTGCCCTTGCGCACGATGAACTGCTGCCCGGAGGAGAAGTAGGGGATGCTGAAGTCCACCTGCTCGGCGCGCTCGGGGGTAATGGTGAAGTTGGCCAGCACCAGGTCGACCTTGTTGGCGGTCAGCAGCGGGATGCGGTTGGCCGGGTTGGTCGGCAGGACCTGCAGCTTGACGCCGAGCTTGTCGGCCAGGGCCTTGGCGTAATCCACATCGAGGCCTTCGATCTGCTTGCTCTTGCCGTCGACGAAGCCGAATGGCGGGTTGCTGTCGAAGGCGGCGACGCGCAGCACGCCGGCCTTCCTGATGTCGTCCAGGCGGTCGGCATGGGCCAGTCCGGAGAGGACGGCCAGGGCGAGGGCGGTAACGGCAGTGAGTTTCTTCATGAACATCCAGCTCCTTGTCGGGCCGCGCTCGTTTGACGGGGTCCCGGAATGATCGAGAGCGGGCGCTCGAGGGTGGGAGAAGCCCGCTTTAGAGCGGCGGGGGTCGCCCGCCGGCGAGGCCGAGTGTGGCAGCGTGATGGTGGCGCGGAGAAGGAATGAATTGGTCTATCTAATAACCAGAAGAAATATAAAATAACAACATGGATAACCATTTTGGTGGATCAATATCCAGGGCAGCAGCCTCGCTCCTACGAAGAACGCCGCCTCAGCGCGTAGGATGGGTGGAGCTTGCGATACCCATCATCGAAGTGGACAGGTATCGATGGGTATCGCTTCGCTCCACCCATCCTACGAAAACAGTCAGGGCCTCCAGCGGGCAGCGTTGATATCCACGGCGCGCGGCAGGATGCGCTCGGCGAGGAACAGGTCGGCGGTGCGTTGCTGCGCGGCGATGTCGGCATCGCCCAGTGGGTGGATAGGCGAAGGAGGGCGGTGCTTGAAGGTTTCCGCAATGACTTCCGGGGAGAGCCCGGTGACGCGCGCCATGATCGCCACGCTGCCGGCTTCGTCGCTGCGGGTCAGGGCTTCGGCCTGATTGAGGCTATCCAGCACCTGATGGATGAAGTCGGGATGGGCTCCGGCGTACTCACGGCTGGACAGGTAGAACGGCCCGCTCAGGCCAACCTCGGTTCCGTCCGCCAGTAAGCGCGCGCTGCCGCCCAGCAGCAGCGCCGAGTACCACGGGTCCCAGATCGCCCAGGCGTCCACCTTGTCGCTTTCGAAGGCGGCGCGGGCATCGGCCGGCGTCAGGTACAGCGGTTGGATATCGCGCAGGGCCAGGCCGGCTTGCTGCAACAGGCGCAGCAGCAGGTTGTGCGAGCTGGAGCCCTTCTGGAAAGCCACACGCTTGCCTTTGAGGTCGGCCACGCTGCGGATCGGACTGTCCTTGGGCACCACCACGGTCTCCGCCTGCGGTTTGGGCGGCTCGACGCCGACATAGAGCAGGTCGGCGCCGGCGGCCTGGGCGAAGATCGGCGGGATATCGCCAGTGGAACCCAGGTCCAGGCTGCCGACGTTCAGGGCTTCGAGCATCTGCGGCCCGGCGGGGAATTCGATCCATTGGATCTGTGTCTGCGGGAAGCGTTTCTCCAGCAAGCCATGCTCCTTGGCCAGCACCAGGCTGACCGAGGCCTTCTGATAGCCAATGCGCAGTTGCGCCGGGTCTTGCGCCTGCGCTGTACCTGCCACGATCAGCAGCAGCCCGGCGAGCAATCGATGAAACAGCGTCACAGGCTCATTCCTTCCAGTCGTGGGAGGGCTTTTCCCAGAGATTGATCCCGCCTTCCACGGCGAAGCGGTCGATCTCCGCCACTTCCTCCACGCTGAAGGTCAGGTTATCCAGCGCGGCAACGTTCTCGATGATCTGCTCCGGCCGGCTGGCGCCGATCAAGGCAGAGGTCACCCGGGCGTCGCGCAGCACCCAGGCCAGTGCCAGTTGCGCCAGGCTCTGGCCACGGCGTTGCGCGATGTCATTCAGCGCGCGGGCGCGCCGCAGGTTGTCTTCGGACAGGTGCTCCGGTCGCAGCGAGGCGCCACCGGGTTGGTTCACTCGCGCATCCGCCGGCACGCCGTTCAGGTAGCGGTCGGTCAGTAGCCCCTGGGCCAGTGGAGTGAAGGCAATGACGCCCGTGCCCAGCTCGTCGGTGGTGGCCAGCAGGTCCTTTTCCACCCAGCGGTTGAACAGGTTGTAGGCCGGCTGGTGGATCAGCAGCGGTACTTTCCAGTCCTTCAGCAAGACAGCCAGCTCGGCGGTCTTGCCGGCGGAATAGGACGAGATGCCCACGTACAGCGCCTTGCCCTGCTGCACGGCGCTGGCCAGTGCGCCGGCGGTTTCTTCCAACGGCGTGTCCGGATCGAAACGGTGTGAATAGAAGATGTCCACATAGTCCAGGCCCAGACGTTTCAAGCTCTGGTCGAGGCTGGAGAGCAGGTACTTGCGCGAGCTGCCGCCCTGTCCGTAGGGACCGGGCCACATGTCCCAGCCGGCCTTGGTCGAGATGACCAGCTCGTCGCGGTAGGCGGCGAAGTCTTCGCGCAGCAGGCGGCCGAAGTTGAGCTCGGCGCTGCCGTAGGGCGGGCCATAGTTGTTGGCCAGGTCGAAGTGGTTGATGCCCAGGTCGAAGGCGGTGCGTAACAGAGCTCGCTGGCGGTCCAGCGGCACGCTGTCGCCGAAGTTGTGCCACAGGCCGAGGGAAAGGGCCGGCAGTACCAGCCCGCTGCGGCCGACGCGGCGGTAGGGGACGCGCTGGTAGCGGTCAGGGTGGGCGAGGTAGGTCATGGAGGCTCCTGGGTAGAAGGGCCGCAGTGGGGACGGCCCGCGGATCGTCAGATCGTGTAGCGGTTGGCCGGGCGCTTCAGCCCGAGGTGGTCACGCAGGGTGCTGCCGCTGTAGTCGCGGCGGAACAGTCCGCGTCGCTGCAGCTCGGGGACGACGTGATTGGCCACATCCTCCAGGCCGCCGGGCAGGTGCGGCACCAGCACGTTGAAGCCGTCGGCGGCGCCGCCTTCGAACCAGGCCTGGAGCTCGTCGGCGATCTGTGTCGGCGTGCCGATCAGGCTGTAGTGCCCGCGTCCGCCAGCGATGCGCCGGCCCAACTGGGCAAGGGTCAGGTTCTCGCGCCCGGCCAGTTCGGTGAGCAGCAACTGGCGGCTGCGCTGGCCACTGTCGGTGAGCGGCAGTTCGGGCAGCGGGCCGTCCAGCGGGTAGGCGGAGAGGTCGAAGTTGCCGAGCATGCGCGACAGCAGCGCAACGCCAACCTGCGGTTCCACCAGCTCCTGGAATGCCTCGAATTTCTCCTGCGCCTCGGCCTGGCTCTGGCCGATCACCACGAACACGCCGGGCATGATGCGCAGGTCATCCGCGCTGCGGCCGAAGCGTGGCAAGCGACCTTTCAGGTCGTTGTAGAAGTCGCGCGCGGCGGCCAGTGAAGTCTGCGCGGTGAACACCACCTCGGCGGTCTGCGCGGCCAGCTCGCGGCCGGTTTCGGAGCTGCCGGCCTGGACGATCACCGGGCGTCCCTGGGGCGGGCGCGCCACGTTGAGTGGCCCCTGCACGCGGAAGTGCTCGCCCTCGTGGTTCAGCACATGCAGCTTGGCCGGGTCGTAGTACTGGCCGCTGGCCTTGTCACGGGTGAAGGCGTCGTCTTCCCAGCTGTCCCACAGGCCGGTGACCACCTGGTGGAACTCCCGTGCGCGGGCATAGCGCTCGGCGTGGCCGAAGTGTTCCTGACGGTTGAAGTTCAGCGCTTCGGCAGCGGCGTCGGAGGTCACCAGGTTCCAGCCGGCACGTCCACCGGACAGGTGATCGAGCGAGGCGAACTTGCGCGCCACGTGGTACGGCTCGTTGTAGCTGGTGGTCACGGTGCCCACCAGGCCGATGCGTTCGGTCACCGCCGCCAGCGCCGAGAGCAGCGTCAGCGGCTCGAAGTGGTCGGAGCGCGCCATGCGGCTGGCGATTTCGGCCGTGGGCGCGGCCACGCTGTCGGCAACGAAGACGGCGTCGAACTTCGCGGCCTCGGCTACTTGCGCCAGGCGCTTGTAGAGAGGGAAGTCGAGGCCGCCGTTGGCCGGTACATCCGGGTGGCGCCACGCCGAGACGTGGTGACCGGTGGCCATGATGAAGGCGCCAAGGGAAAGGGTGCGTGTCATTTCGGTTGTCCTGTGTGTCCGTTGGGGAGGACGCAAGGCTGCGGGTTCGATCTCATGGACGGCGCCGGGGCGAGCCGACGCCGCGTATTGCTCGCGATCAGAAGTCCTTGCGCAGCTCTACGCCGAAGTAGCGACCGTCGTCGCGCGGCACCATGCGGTAGATGTAGCTGCCGCCGCTGGCCAGCAGGGGCGAGTAGGACTTGTCGGTGAGGTTCTTGCCCAGCAGGGCGACACGCCAGCCGTCGTTGTAGTCGGCCAGGGCGATGCTGGCGTTCCACAGGCCGTAGGCGCCCTGGATGGTGTCGGGGTTCTGGCTGAGGTCGTACTGCACCTTGTCCTGCCAGCTGTAGTCGGTGCCCAGCTCCACATCCAGGCCGCTGTCCAGCGGGATGCTGTAGTCGGCGCGCACGTAGCTCTTCCAGTCCGGGGTAAAGGGCAGCGGCTTGCCGTCGACGTTGCAGCTGGACGCCGCGCCAGCCGGGCAGGCGAAGCTGTCCACGCGGGCCTTGGTGTAGGCGAGGGCGCCGGAGAACTTGAGCTGGTGCGTGGCCTGGTAGCTGAAGTCCAGCTCGGCGCCTTCGGTCTTCACCTTGCCGGCGTTGATCAGACGAGTCACCACCTGGCCTGCGACTGTGTCGTAGAAGTTCGCCTGATAGTTGTCGTAGACCGTGTGGAAGACCGCGAGGTTGGCGGTCAGGCGGTTATCCAGTGCGGTGGCTTTCAGCCCGGCTTCCCAGGAGTTGGAAGTCTCCGGCTTGAGTGCCTCAGTGTCGCGCGGCTGCATGTTGAAGAATACGTTGTACGCCGGGCCCTTGTAGCCGCGCGAGTAGGTGACGTAGCTGGTGAGCTGCTCGCTGAGGTCGTACTGCAGGCCCAGACGGCCGGACCAGCCGTCCTCATCGGTGGAGCCGGAGCTGGAAGTGGAGGGCTGGATGCCGGTCACCGCCGTAGCCGAAGTGGAACGGCGGCGGTGGTCGTACTCCAGGTCGTCGTGGGTGTAGCGCAGGCCGGCGATACCACGGAAATCCTCGGTGAAGTTCAGCGTGCTCTCGCCGAACACCGCGTAGGTATCGCTGCGCGTGCTGTAGTCGGCCACGCCGGTGTTCTGCGCAGTCGTGGAGGTCACCACGCGGCGGTAGGTCTCGTCGTCCACGGCGTGCATGTAGTACAGGCCACCGACGTATTCGAGGAATTCGCCCTTGGGCGAGGCGAGGCGCAGTTCCTGGGAGTACTGGTCGTAGTTCAGCTCGCCCTTGTCGTGGGAGCTGGGGATGCTCGCGGTGACCTGCGACAGGCGGTCGCCATCCTGCCACTGGGTGTTGTCCCAGCCGCGCCAGGCGCTGATGGAGGTCAGGGTGTAGTCGCCCAGGTTCCAGTCCAGTTGCGCCGACAGCCCCTTGTTGGTGTCGTCGACGTGGGTGCGGTAGTCGCTGTTGATCTTGCGGTTGTCGCTGTCCGGCGTCACCGGGCGCAGGGCGTTGGCGAAAGCCGGGCTGGTGGTGCTGGTGATGACGCCGCTGGGGCCGTCGTCGTTGCCCTTCATGTAGTCGGCGATCAGCGTGACCTTGAGGTCGTCGTTGGGCGTGATCTCGAACTTGGTGCGTGCGCCGGCACGGTTGTAGCCGTTCACTTCGTGGCCGTTGTAGACGTTGTCGACATTGCCGTCGTAGCTGCCCAGCAACGTAGTGACGCTGGCCTTGAGCTTGCCGGGGATCAGCGTGCCGCCGATGCCGAAGCGGGTACGGTTCTCGTTGCCGCCACCGAAGTGCGAATAGTCGATGTAGCCGGTGGTTTCGTCCGGCACTTCGCGGGTCACCACGTTGAGCACGCCGGCCGAGGCGTTCTTGCCGAACAGCGTGCCCTGCGGGCCGCGCAGCACTTCGATGCGCTCGACGTCGAGCAGGTCCAGGGTCGCCTGCCCGGGACGGCCGAGCACCACGCCGTCGATGACCGTCGACACGCTCGGCTCGACGCCGGGGGAAGTGGAGATAGTCCCTACGCCGCGAACGAACAGCGAGGTGTCCTTGTTCGAGGCACCGGTACGAAAGTTCAGGCTCGGCACCTGCTGGACGATGCTCGATACGCTGTTGCGGTTGTCGCGCTCCAGCTGCTCACCGTCGACCACGGAAACGGCCACCGGCACCTTCTGCAGCGATTCCTCACGGCGGGTGGCGGTGACGGTCACTGCCTTGAGCGTTGGTGCCGAGTCAGCGGACTGGGTGTCGCTGCTGGTGGTTTCGGCGGCCTGCACGCTGCAGGCCAGTGCCCCGATCACGCTGGCGATACCCAGGGCCAACGCACTGCGCCGGCCGGTGAATTGCGGACGGCCGAGCGTCCCCCGATGTTGCGATTGCATAGCCACTCCTTCGTACCCTGGTCCGCCCTCGGTGCTCTTTTGCCGGGGCGACTTTTTTCTGCGGGACTGTCACGAGCGCTCGCTCGTGCGAGTGGCTGGATCGTTGCGGACAGTTTGTGTTGTTAGCGCTAACATCGGCGAGTATCCTGAATCGCCTGATAGATCGTCAAATAATTAAAAATTACGTTTATATTCCTAAGTTGACATTCCATCACTCAGCAGCAGGAGAGTCGTGTTGGCCAGCCAGACCCCTCGCAAGCGCCGTGGCGCAGGACGCGTGACGCTGACCGCAGTCGCCGAACGCGCTGGCGTTTCTGCCATCAGCGTGTCGCGCTACTTCAATCAACCGGCGCAGCTGTCGGACGACCTGCGCGAGCGCATTGGCGCGGCGGTGGAGGAGCTGGGCTACGTGCCCAACCAGGTAGCCGGTGGGCTGGCTTCGGCGCGGGGCAGGGTAGTGGGGATGGTGGTGCCGAACATTTCCGGGCCAATTTTCGCCGACACTATCCAGGCCTTCAGTGACACCTTGGCCGCCCACGGGTACCAACTGCTGCTGGCCTCCAGCTATTTCTCCGAAGACAAGGAAGAAAGCGCCGTGCGCGCCTTCCTTGGCTGGAACCCGGCGGCACTGGTGCTCACCAGCCACTTTCATACCTCGGCCACCGAGAAACTGATCGCTGGCGCGGATATGCCGGTGGTGGAGGTTTGGGATTACCAACCCGAACGCGCGCCGATCCAAGTCGGCTTCTCGCACTATCAGGTCGGCGTGGAGGCGGTGCGTCACCTGCACGCCAAGGGCTACCGGCGCATAGCGTTCGTGCAGAACAGCGCGCCCGGAGACTTCAGTGCGCTGGACCGCCGAGATGGCTACGCCGATACCCTGCGCGAGCTGGGTGGCGAGCCCTGGATGTTCGTGCCCACCGAGAGCGCGCCCTTCGAAGCCGGACGCCAGGCCATGGAAGCGCTGATGGCAAGAGGAGCGCAGCGGCCGGAGGCGATCATCTTCGCCAACGACAACCTTGCCGCTGGCGGCCTGCTGGCCGGCCAGCGCGCCGGGCTGAAGATTCCCGAAGATTGCGCGGTGCTGGGCTTCGGCGACTATCCCTTCGCGCCGATGCTGTTGCCGAGCCTGTCGACCATCAAGCCACCGGCCCGCGAAATCGGCGAGATCGCCGCGCTGCGAGTGCTGCAGTCTATTGGCGTGGCGCCGCTGGAAGGCCCGATGGAGCGGCTGAATCTGCTCAGTTGCCGGGTGCTGGAGCGGGAGAGCGGCTGATAGCGGCTACTTGGCCAGCAGGTCAATCACTTCCTGGTCGCTGAGCGGGCGAAAGTCGCGGTAATGATCACCCACCGCACGGAACGGCGACGGGGTATCCAGGCAGACCAGCGCATCCACCTCATCGCGCAGCTTCTCCACGGTTTCCGCCGGGCCCACTGGCACAGCGAGCACCACCCTGTGCGGATGGTGCTCGCGCAGGCACTTGAGCGCGGCGCGCATGCTGCTGCCGGTAGCCAGGCCGTCGTCGACCACGATCAGGTCGCGGTCTTCCAGTTGCGCCGGAGCCTTCACGCCGCGATAGAGCACCCGGCGCCGCTCCAGTTCGCGGATCTGCTCCAGCACCTGCTGCTCGAACCACTCCGGCGCGGGGTCGAAGCGCTCGAGCATCTGCTCGTCCACCACCCAGTTCGGTTCTGGGCCGTCGACAATGGCGCCGACGGCGAATTCCTCATTGCCCGGCGCGCCGATCTTGCGCACCAGCAGCACATCCAGCGGGGCGCCGAGGGCGCGGGCAATTTCCTTGCCGACCGGCACGCCGCCACGGGGCAGGGCGAGAACCAGCGGATTCTCCAAAGGCATGTCACGCAGGACCATCGCCAGCGCCACGCCGGCATGCCGGCGGTTGGTGTATTGCACTGAAGGCATCTGAGTCTCCTTTCGCGAGTCACAGCAGCGTGTCCAGGGTCAGTGGCCGCTCGCGGATGCGTTTTCGCTTGGAGGTTAGACGGACCTTGCAGCGCCCGCGACCTGCCGGAAAGCGATTGCACCCGCCTGGCCCGGATCAATCGGGCGCGCGCAGGCCTGCCGTGGGCTGTGAGTCGCAACCCTATCGAAGGTTCAGGTATTGCGTGTGAACGGTCGTCGGCACCAGGTTGAACATCGGTACGCACTGTCACTGGACTAGCTCAGTACAGAGCGCCAGAGCGAGGGCACGGAGAGTGTCTGGGCAGGGCAAAAAGAAGGCCCCGTCGGAGGGGCCAGGGGAAAATCCGTGAAGTGTCCTTACCCTAACAGGCTGGGCAGTCGCACCAAGCAACTTGTGGCGATAGGCCGTTCCGGTTGACGGCATATGGGGCCGGGTCCAGCCGCTGCGCGGCCACTGCATCGGGCATTGTGCATCGAACCCATCTCGTATTCGGGCATTCTGCTGCTGGCACCGTGCGATCTTCGGGATCGCCAATGGCTCTGCGACGAGACTCTGGCCGTCAGCAGAAAACAGGCGTGGAACTTGCTGCACGACCGTCTCGATAAGCCCACACTCGAAAAGGGAGAGGCGCAACATGCAAGCATTCGACAGCAAGATGGTCTTGGTCCTCGAGGAAACACCCGAACAACTGCAACGCCTGGAAGACCATCTGCTCGGCCAGGGGCATGCGGTGCTCAGCGCCCTCAGCGAGCAAGAGGCCATCGAACACCTGACTTCATCCTCGGTCATCGACCTGTTCCTCATCGATGAGCAACTCACCGGGCCATTGACTGGCGCAGCCCTGATCGAAGCCTGTTTGCCGCTACGCCCGCGCATGCGCGTGCTGGTGCTCTCACCCTGGGCGGAGAAAGGTGAGGAGGGCGCACCTTATCCCGTGCACCCCAAGTCGGCGGACTTCGCCGACCTGGAGGGCGCCATTCAGCGCACGCTGCTCAGTCCGCCCGTACAACCCTGGCTGCTGAACTAGACTCCTGCGCACAAAGGCCATCCGATCAACGGAACGGTCGCCTTCACGGGGAGGAAGCACCATGCACGCGTACCTGATCCGCTACAGCCGCAATGGCCAGCCCATGAGCACTGTGCTGCGACAGGAGAGTTTGAGTCGCGAGCAGGCGCAGCGGTTCGTCCGCGCGCTGCACGGCCCGGTCGGGCGCGATTCGCGCTCGGATATCCAGGTGAGCGAGGTGCTCTGCACCCAGTGATGGGGCGTCGCCGCCTTTGCTTCACGAAACAATGCCCATGAAAGTGGCCAAGGAAAAACGGCGCCGATCCTTCGGCGCCGTTTGCGGGGGAAATAACGGTTTGCGGTGAGCTGGCGAGCGCCGGAGCGCCTCTCCAGCTCGGGGTCAGTGGCCGCCGTGGCTGCGCTGACCTCCCTTGCGGCCCGCGTCGGATGCGCGCGCCGGATCATTCTTGAAGTTACCGCCGCTGTGCTGGCCGCCTTTCCTGCCGGCTTCGGAAGCACGCTGGGGGTCTTCTGCAAAGTTGCCTTTACCGCCTCTATGTTCGGCCATGGGAACTACTCCTTGGGAAATGTCCGTGAGAAATGAATAACTGAATGCCGGGCATTCCCTTCATCCGAAACATATCGAGTAGCGGTGTTCGACTCTTTTTCAGAACGATCCGTCATCGCTTCGACGAAAAGTCGTTATATGTAAAGTCCTGCCGTCGGTCCGGGTTCTTTTATTGGCGAACCTGGAGAAACGCCGTTGCGCTGATTTCAAGCTGCTCAAATCGTTGACCTTTGCAGTGGCGGGGCGAAGTCGGCGAAGTCGGTAGTGGCCTATGGCCGCGGTTCCATTCGCAGCGCAGCGGCGCAGGATGGACGCAGCAACGCAGGAGAACCCGATGAATCCGCCAAGCTGCCATGACGTCGCAGAACTCCTTCACCGGAGCTACCCACTGTTCGACTTCACCTGCGACCGCCAGGAAGACGGCCGTTACCTGATCAGCCTGCAGAGCCGCTATACCTCCACGCCGCGAACCAACGTGATCGGCATTCACGGGAATGAACTGCGCACCGATCGCCAGGTGAGAGACCTTGGCATGGAACTGATCTGCGGTTTGATGTAGGGAGCTTGATTTGATGTAAGGAGCTTCAGACGACTCGTTTGCGCAGCCGGGCGATGAGCTTCTGACGCTGTTCGCTGTCCGCCTCCCAAACCTTGCCATCCAGGGCATGGCAGATCAGCCAGATTTCCTCGTTATTGAGCATCACCGCGCCGCCACCGGCCTCCGCCCGGCGCTTGCGGTACGCGGCCTGTTTCTCCGCGTTGGTCATGGCGCCTTCCTTGCGGGGGCGGCCTTTGCGCGGCGCTTCGAAGGCATCGAGCGTGGCTTTGTCCTTGGCGTCTTTCATCCTGGCTCCTGTCGAACTAGTAACGCGTTACTGCAATGCTGGCGTCTTTTTGGTAACGCGTTACCTATCATAGTGATTATTGCAGGCCCCGCCAATCGTCGGCTGGCGGGGTAGGGAAGAAAAAACCGGGCTATTCCTGCAATGCACACCCACAAGAAGCAATGGAGGCTGAAGTGGAACGACTGCGAAAGGTGCTGATGGTCTCGGCTTTCAACGACACCTGCGTTGTCCAGGTGCTGCGTGAAGCTGCACTCAAGGCTTGCACGCCGGATACTGCAACGGCACTGATGGCGGCCGCGCAGTTGCTGGAGCACGACGCGGAAACCCTGCTTCATGCCGCCCACCGGATCGACGTCGTCCTGCACCATGCATCCGCTGGAGGCGGCACACTCTCCCTGGTCGTGATGGACTGAACCGCTTGCCGATGGCCTGGCCATCATTCTCTTTGAACCGCCGACGCCGACGTCCTGTCAGTGCTTGAAATACAGCCAGAAACCTGGAGGCGTCATGTGGGACGAATCCCTGACAAAGCGTTACCACGTCAGCTTTGTGAGAGATGGACGGGAATTCGAATTCGAAGCCGAAGACGAGTCCATGAGCGAGGCGCGGGCGTGGAGCCATGTAGCGCGCCATCTGCATATCCCGACCCACGATCTGCGCGGCTACCAGAAGCGCTACCACACCATTCGGCGCAACGTGGAGGCGCACAACGTGCAGGACGTTTCCTTTCGTGCAGTAGGCGCTGGCGATTAGGAAGCTGCCTCAGGCCTGTGTGGAGGCGAGGCGTACGTCACTGATGGTGATGCCGCAGGTGCTCAGCCACGACTCGACCTTGGTAGAGCCGACCGGCAGAACTGGCTGGGAGAAGGATTGCCCCTGATCACTCAGGGGCAAATGCCGGCCATCGGCCGAGCGTTCTGGATTGCGCCTCAGGCAGCAGCGCCCGGGGCTTTTTCACGCCCGGCGCGCACGTCGAAGGCACCGCCCGTGAGCACACCGTCCACCGTCACGCGCCCCTTGCCGGGCAGCAGCGGGAACACCAGTTCAGCAAAGCGATAGGCCTCCTCCAGATGTGGATAGCCTGAAAGCACAAAGCTGTCGACACCCAGTGCGGCATACTCCAGCAGCCGCGCGGCAACGGTTTCCGGATCCCCCACCAGCGCAGTGCCGGCACCGCCGCGCACCAGGCCGACACCGGCCCAGAGATTGGGCGCCACTTCCAGCTTGTTGCGATCGCCGCCGTGCAGCGCGGCCATGCGCTGCTGGCCGACCGAATCCATCTTCGCGTAGTTGGACTGCGCGGCGACGATGGTGGCGTCGTCCAGGTGGCTGATCAGCTCATCCGCAGCCGCCCAGGCTTTCTCGTTGGTCTCGCGGACTATCACGTGCAGGCGCACGCCGAAACGCACCGTGCGCCCGAGGCGCGCAGCGCGTTCGCGTACGTCGGCGATCTTTGCGGCCACGGCAGCGGGCGGCTCGCCCCAGGTCAGGTAGGCATCCACATGCTTGGCGGCCAGATCGTGGGCGGCGGCGGAAGAACCGCCGAAGTACAGCGGCGGGTAAGGCTTCTGCACGGGCGGGAAGAAGTTCTGTGCGCCGTTGACCTTCAGATGTTTGCCGACGAAGTCCACGGTTTCACCTGACAGCAGGCGACGCCAGATGGTCAGGAACTCGTCGGATGCGGCGTAACGCTCGTCATGACTGAGGAAAACACCGTCAGCCTCCAGCTCAGTGCTGTCGCCGCCGGGTACGACATTGAGCAGCAGGCGGCCACCGCTGGCCTGATCAAGGGTCGCGGCTTGGCGCGCCGAAGCGGTAGGGTTGCCCAGCGAGGTGCGCAGAGCGACGAGCAATTTGATGCGCTGAGTGACCGGCACCAGGCTGGCCGCAGTCACCCAGGGATCGAGGCAACTGCTGCCGGTGGGAATCAGCAGGCCGTCATAGCCGAGTTGGTCGGCGGCCACGGCGATCTGCCGCATGTATTCGTTGGTGGCCGGGCGTCCGCTACTGGAATGACCCAGGTAGCGGGTGTCGCCGGAAGTCGGCAGGAACCAGAAAATATCGAGACTCATGGGATGTCCTCGTTGCCATCGTCGAAATGGGGCGTCGCCCCGTCGGTGCACGCGTGGCAAGTCTTCATTGGAATTCAGGCCCGGCAGCCGTCGTTGTCGGTTCGCTTGATCAGGCAGAGAAGAGGAGGGCGGCTGCATGGCGGGCACTGCATGGCAGCAAGGCCTGTGCCAGGGCGAGAGGGCACAGTTCTCGCGCCTCTGAAAGCAAGGCGGTGTTGCTGTAGCAACATCACTGTTGATTGACTGTTGCTGGGGAGACACTGCGTACTACGAAAAAGGCATTAGGTTATGCCTTCCGGCGATTTGTCCTGCGCGGCCCGACCGATCAGGATAGGCAAACGTGATTGAAAGCCCCCGTGGATCAAGGAACACAGAAAGCGATGAACGACGCCAACCGACTGCACGAGAATGGCCCGGTGAACTGGCAACTGGCACAGATCGTCGAGGACCTGCGTGGCGCACGCAACGAATGGCGCAGCCGCACGGGCCGCCACCCGGAGCAGGGCGGCCGTGAGCTGCCTTCGCGCCAGTCCATCGAAGAAGTGGTGGAGCGCCTGGCAAGCGCATTGTTCCCCATGCGTCTGGGCCCGAATGATCTGCGCGAAGAAAGCGAGGATTTCTTCGTCGGCCACACCCTCGACGCCGCACTGAATGCGCTGCTGGTACAGGCCCGCCTGGAGCTGCGCTATAGCGCGCGGCAGCGGGGAGATGTGGTTGATAGTCGGATCGATGAGCATGCCGTGGTGCTGGTGCGCGATTTCGCCCGAGCGCTGCCGGAGATGCGCAAACTGCTCGACGCCGATGTGCTCGCCGCCTACCAGGGCGACCCGGCCGCGCGCAGCGTGGACGAGGTGCTGCTGTGCTACCCGGGGGTGGTGGCGATCATTCACCATCGCCTGGCGCACCACCTGTACAACGCAGGCCTGCCGCTGCTGGCACGGATCATCTCGGAGCTGGCGCACTCGGCGACCGGTATCGACATCCACCCGGGTGCACAGATCGGCAGCAGCTTCTTCATCGACCACGGCACCGGTGTGGTGATCGGAGAAACCGCGATCATCGGCAGGCAGGTGCGCATCTATCAGGCCGTGACCCTTGGCGCCAAGCGATTCACCTCCGACGAAACCGGCCAGTTGCACAAGGGCGAACCGCGCCACCCGATCGTCGAGGACGAGGTGGTGATCTATGCCGGCGCCACCATTCTCGGTCGCGTGACCATCGGCAAGGGCTCGACCATTGGCGGCAACGTCTGGCTCACTCGCAGCGTGCCGCCGGGCAGCCAGGTGAGCCAGGCCAGCCTGCAGCACGATGAGAGTCGCTGCGGAAAGAACTGAGCCAGTCGCGCAAAGTAGGGCGAGGGAGTTGACAGCTCCCTCGCTCGTTCAGCAGTATCCGTCAGACATTTCGCGCAACGGCACTTTCATGTTTTCCATCTTCAACCACTCGCTCTCCGCTTCGGGCTTCCTTGCCCAGGCTGGCGCGTGCGTTGTCGTTGCCAAGAAATCGAAGAAACAGTCGCTCATTTGACCGGGGCGCTGTCCCGTCAGATGGGCTGACAGGACACAAGGCGCAAGGTCGAACCTCCCTCCCGCTTGATTCCCGCATCCCTTCCTGACGGCGACCCGACGGTCAGCCAACAGGAGTTTTTGCATGTCGAATTTTCGTGGGATCTGGGTGGCGCTGGTCACTCCCTTTCGTGATGGCGCGGTGGACTACCCGGCGCTGCAGGGCCTGGTAGCGCAGCTACTGGAGCAGGGCGTGGCTGGTTTCGTGGTCTGTGGCACCACAGGCGAGGCTGCCGCATTGAGCCATGAAGAGCAGCTCGCAGTCCTCGATGCCGTGTTGCAGTGGGTGCCCGCGCAGCAGGTGATCATGGGGTTGGCGGGCAACAACCAGCGCGAGCTGCTGGCCTTCCTCCGCGATATCCAGCGCCGCCCGCTAGCTGGCGTGCTGGTACCGGCGCCGTACTACATCCGCCCATCCCAGGCAGGGCTGGAAGCCTTCTTCCGTACCGTGGCCGACACCGCCAGCGTCCCGGTCGTGCTCTACGACATTCCTTACCGAACCGGCGTGCGCATCGAGCGCGAAACACTTCGCCGCATCGTGCGCCATCCAAACATCGTAGCGATCAAGGATTGTGCAGGCGATGTAGAAACCACCATGGCGCTGATCGCTGATGGCCAAGTCTCGGTGCTCACCGGGGAAGACCTGCAGATATTCGCCAACCTCTGCCTGGGTGGTGCCGGGGCAATCTCGGCGTCATCCCACATTCGCGCCGATCTCTACGTGCAGCTGTTCCGGGAGATGGAAGAAGGCACCGTGAATGCCGCCCGCCGGACTTTCTATCGCCTCTTGCCCTGGATGCAGGCCGCTTTCGCCGAGCCGAATCCGGCGGCGGTGAAAGGCGCGCTGGCCTTGCAGGGCTGGATGACCAACGAGGTACGCGAGCCGATGCAGGCTTGCACACCGGCGACCCTGGAGCGACTGAAGAGCGTATTGGCGGATTTGGCCCACTAGGCGCCGCTGGCATTCGCTGGAGAACCGACTGGTGTTTCCACGATTCCACAGCGAATGCCAGGTCCTCGGCCGATCGGACACAGTCAGATGCAGAGATCGCCGCGCACGCGCTGAAGTTCGCGTACATCGGCGGCTTGCTCGCAGCAGCAAGTCACTGAGCTGCGTTTGATGAAGAACGCCAGGAAGAATTCGTGCATCAGGTGGGCCCCAGGAGCCGCTGAAGAAAATGTGCTATCGAGTCCGAATCAGATTTCTTGTAGCGGCGAGATAAGAGCCCGTGGCGACGTGAAGAGCGTCGGGGCGACAGAAAGCCAGTCTGGCGGCGTTGATTCTGTGACACTCGATCCTGTGCTTCGTATAGATAACTTCGCATAATGTATATTATGTTAAATTACAGATCACCGTTGATCCGCCAGTGATCTCCAACCTCCTCTTTGGGTGGCCTGGCTCTCAGAGTTTCTGCGTCTCAATTTCTGCGCCTTTGCTCGTCTCCAGCGCAATGATCTGCAATGCAACCTTCACGAAGCGGCGCTGAGAACTTCGACCGATTTGTGTGCAGTCACCAGCTATCATGAGTGCATGCCGCCCGGTGCTGGATGGTCTGCCTGGAGATACTGCTTGAATCGGACTCGACTGCTCATCGCATCCTGCCTGTCGCTGACTTCCTTCCTAGCTCATGCCCAACCCCAGATGGATTTTCTCCAGGGCCGCCTCTACGAACTCCGCCGCGATACCTCGCCAGCCACTTGTACCGAATGGCCGAACGGCCTCCCGGACGGTGTCTGGGGCAACAGCGGCGATTACATTCCCGATGGCGAGCACCTGAGCGCCAATGGCGACGTGCTGATCACTTCGGCGATCTACAAGCCCACGGGTATTCGCGTTTCTCACACCTTTTATAAAAGCCGGCAGTCCTGCCTGGCGGAGCTTTCCCCGCAGCCGGCGACGGTTGCCGTGGAGAGCGGCGGCCCGGGAAGCTACGTCGACAGGCTGCAGCGCGATTTCGGCAGCCGCCTGTATTTCAGCTCCGCCGAGGCCGAGGCCCTGGTGAAGAGGATCAATATCGACTGCAAGGCTCCGGATGGCCGTTACCTGCCGCTCTACAACGCTCTGCTGGCACGCCTGGATGAAGCCAGCACGCCCGACGCCTGGATGGAAACCAGCGTGGTCAACACCGGCAAGAAGCTGCGGGTGTTCGACAGCGTTCGGCTGAAAAGCGGCAAGGAGCTCACCCCTCAGCTGACCCTGGAAATAAACGAGTTCGGCGGGTACGAAACCCACGGCGTTCGCCCACAGGCGCTGTCGAATGCCTGCTTTGGCAGCTACGGCCCGATCTGGAAGCTCTAACCCTCTCAGTGCTCTCGTAAGTATTTGAATCTGCTGAAGTTGCCTTTCTAGACAGGCAATAGCGACTTAAGCTCGCCGGCCGGCAAAAAGCTGCGGATCACCCATACTCATTTCACTTCGATCAGCACCTGTGCAGCCCTCCGCAATGAGAGGTCTGTGCGAGCGAGTGCCCGAACGGCGCAGTAGCAGAGACAAGCCCCCTGCTCTCTTTCCCTGGAGTAGCCCAGGGAGCGGGGCGACGTGGCGGCCGGGAAGCAGCCGGCGGGTCAAACGCCCGCCGGGCAGTATCGACAGGGCCAGGCGGCCCGCAAGGAATCACAAGAGGGCTGATGTATGCCACATGACGGGAGCCTGCTGCAGGCGACGGTAATTTTCCTGCTGACGGTGGTCGTACTCGTCCCCCTGGCGCAACGCCTGAAGCTGGGCGCAGTGCCAGGCTACCTGCTGGCCGGCATCCTGATCGGCCCGTCCGTGCTGGGCCTGGTCAGCCATCCGGAGAACGTCGGCCGCCTTTCTGAGATGGGCGTGGTGATGTTGCTGTTCATCATCGGCCTGGAGCTCTCCCCGCGTCGTCTGTGGATGATGCGCCGCTCGCTGTTCGGCGTGGGATCGCTGCAAGTGGGCCTGACCGCTCTGGTGCTCGGGCTGATCGCCTTCCTGCTGTTCGGCCAGTCGCCTGCCGCTGCCGTCGTGCTGGGCGTGGGCCTAGCGCTCTCCTCCACTGCCTTCGGCCTGCAGGTGCTCGCCGAGCGCAAGGAGTTGGGCAAGCCCCATGGCCGGCTGGCCGTGGGCATTCTTCTGTTCCAGGACATCGCGGCCATTCCGCTAATTGCCGTGGTGCCGTTGCTGGCAGGCAGCGGCGATCCGTCCGACGAGGGCGTGCGCCCACTGCTGACGGTCGCCGTGGGTATCGGCATCGTGATCATCGGCGGCCGTTACCTGCTGCGCCCGGTGTTTACCTGGGCGGTCGGCTCGGGGTTGCGTGAACTCTCCACCGCCACCGCCCTACTGGTCGTACTGGGCACCGCCTGGATCATGGAACACGTCGGTGTCTCCATGGCGCTGGGCGCCTTCCTCGCTGGCATGCTGATGGCCGAGTCGCAGTTCCGCCACGAGCTGGAATCCCAGATCGAGCCGCTCAAGGGCTTGTTGCTTGGCTTGTTCTTCGTTGGCGTGGGCATGACAGCCGACCTCAGCCTGCTGCTCGATACACCGTTGCTGGTAATGGGCCTGACGGTGCTGCTGGTGGGCATCAAGCTGCCGCTGCTGTTCGGCCTGGGGCGCTTCACGGGTGGGTTGGCACGCTCCGAGGCAATCTGCCTGGGCGTGGTGCTGGCGTCCGGCGGCGAATTCGCCTTCGTGGTGTTCAAGCTCGCCCTGGATCACCAACTCCTGGAGCAGTGGGTACACGATGTACTGGTGCTGGTCATCACCCTGTCGATGGCGGTGGTCCCGTTGGTGATGATGGCGCTGGCCCGACAGATACGCGGTGACGTGCCCGCCGCTGCAGTGCCGGATGGGCCGCCGGAAGTGAGCGATGAGCCGCGCGTGGTGATAGCTGGCATGGGACGCATGGGCCGGGTGGTTGCGAACCTGCTGCAGGCCCAGGGCGTGCCGGTGGTGGCACTGGATACCTCGATGGCCGCGATCGATCGCCAAGGCAAGGATGGCCAGGTGCCGGTTTACTACGGCGACCCGACGCGCCCGGAAATCCTCCACGCCGCCAAGGTCGGCGAGGCGGAGCTGGTGATCGTCGCCACCGACGATCCGCAGATCAACCTGAACACCGTGGACGCCCTCTCCCGCCTCTACCCCAGGACCCGAGTGATCGCCCGCGCGCTCAACCGCCAGCAGGTCCTGCAATTGCTCGACCGGGGCGCCAACCCGGTGCGCGAAACCTTCTATTCCAGCCTGGAAATGGGCCGGCGCGCCTTCATCGAACTGGGTGTAAGCGAGGAACAGGCCGCGACCTGGGTGCGCCGCTACCAGGCGCAGGAAGTGCAGTCACTGCTGGAACTGCACCGCCAGGGACGCGATGACGAACCGGGTGGCTGCTTCGACGACGATGGCAGCGGCCTTGCCGGCGCCACGCCGCCCGCCGCACAGCATCCAGAGTACCCCCACCCCGGCGCTGAACAGCGCAATGACCGCCCCGCCTGAGGAGAAAAACCATGCAACCAGGATTCAAGCTCGATGGTGCCCTCTCCCAGGGCATGCTCGACATTCTCATCAAGGCCGGGCTGGTCGCCGCCCTGGTGATCTTCTCCTTCGAGGTATTTCAGCCGTTCCTCGAGCTGATGCTCTGGTCAGTGATCCTCGCGGTCACCCTCTATCCGGTACTGCGCTGGGTGAAGGCGCGCACCGGGCTGAAGGATGGCCACGCGGCGACGCTGATCGTGTTGTTCGTGCTGCTGGTCCTGATAGCGCCGATCTACCTGATGGCGACATCCATCGCCGACTCCGTCGACAGCCTCGGCTCCATCCTCAAGAGCGGCACCTTGAGCGTGCCAGCGCCTTCGCCATCGGTGGCCGAATGGCCGTTGATCGGCCCGCGCGTCTATGACTTCTGGCTGGCCGCCTCCAACAGCTTGAGCGATGTACTGCGCAGCCTCATGCCCAACATCAAGGACGCCGGGCGCATGTTGCTGGGCGCGGCCGCCAGCGCAGGCGGCGCCTTCCTGCTGTTCATCGGGGCGATCATCATCTCCGGCATCATCATGGCCTTCGGCGAGATGGGCACCATTGCCGCGCAGCGCATCGCCATGCGGATTTCCGGCGCGGAACGCGGTCTGCACATTTCCGCGCTGTGCACTGCCACCATCCGTGCGGTCGCCCTGGGCGTGATCGGCATCGCCTTCATCCAGATGCTGCTGATCGGCATCGGTTTCGTGATCAAGGGCGTGCCGGGGGCGGGCATCCTGGCGCTGATCGTATTGGTGCTGGGCATTGCCCAGGCACCGGCGAGTCTTGTCACTCTGCCGGTAATCATCTACGTGCTGAGCACCGAAGGCTTCACGGGCACCACCATCATCTTCGCCATCTATATCTTCGTCGCCGGCCTCGCCGACAACGTGCTCAAGCCGCTGCTGCTCGGCCGCGGTGTCGACGTGCCAATGCCGGTGGTGCTGATCGGCGCCCTCGGCGGCATGGTGGTCAAGGGCATCATCGGCCTGTTCATCGGCCCGGTGATCCTCGCCGTGACCTACAAGCTGTTCTGGCAATGGGTCGACCAGCAGGTGCCGAAACTGGACAAGCCCGCCACTCCGGCCGAATGATCGCGAGAACGCCATGCCAGCGCGCGCCAGACCCCGCACCCTGTTCCTCGTCGCCTTGCTGGGCGGCTGCACCCAGGTCGGTCCGGACTACCAGAAGCCGGTGCAGCCCTGGCTGAACGACTGGAGCACGCCACTGCTGGACCAGGCCGGCCACCGGGCGGCTGCGCCGGATTTCAGCCGCTGGTGGACGGTGTTCGCTGACCCGACCCTGGACACCCTGATCGCCGAGGCCGACGCGCATAACACCAGTCTGCGCGTGGCCGGTCTGCGCATCGCCGAGGCCCGCGCGCAACTGGCCATCGCCGAGACCGGGCGCTATCCGCAGTTGCAGCAGATCAGCGCCGACAGTCTCTACCTCAAGCAGAACCAGCACGGCGCGCCCGGCGCGCGGGACTCGGTATTCTGGCAATCCAGCGTCGGCTTCGATATCGGCTGGGAGATCGACTTCTGGGGCCGCTTCAGCCGCGCCATCGAGTCAGCCGACGCGGTGTATTTCGCTTCCCAGGCCAACTATGCCGACGCCATGGTGCTGCTGCGCGCGCAGGTAGCCGACACCTACTTCGGCCTGCGCACCGCCGAGGCGCGCCTGGACATCGCCCGCGAGAACGCCAGGCGCCAGGAGCGCAGCCTGGAAATCACCGAGCGTCTGTTCCGCCACGGCGAGAACGACGAACTGGACTGGCAGCAGGCGCGCACCCAGTACCTGGCGACCCAGGCAACGATCCCGGAATTCGACAACCAGGTGAACGCCCTGCGCAACATCCTCTGCGCCCTCCTCGGCCGCCCGCCGGGAGAGATGCCGGAGCTGCTCGCACGCCACGGCCAGTTGCCGATGCCCAACGGCGCGATCCTTCAGGACGTACCCGCCAGCCTGCTGCAGCGCCGCCCGGACATCCGCGCGGCGGAACAGGCTGTCGCAGCACAGTCGGCGCTGGTGGGCGTCGCCGAGGCGGACCTGTACCCGTCGCTGAGCCTGATCGGCAGCCTCGGCTGGAGTTTCGTCTCGGCCAATAACCTGCCCGACAGCTTCAACCTCGCCGCCGGCCCGAGCCTGATCTGGAACCCTTTCGATTACGGCCGGCGCAAGAACGCCGTGCGTGTGGAAGATGCGCGCCTGCAACAACTGATCGAGTTGTATCAGCAGGACGTGCGCAACGCGGCGCGCGAAGCCGACGACGCCGCCAGCGGACTGGTGCGCTCGCTGCAGAGCGCCGGCATCCGTGAACAGGCCTCGCAGGCGGCGCAACGCTCGCTGAGCCTCGCCAGCTCGCAGTACCGCGAAGGTTTCGCCGACTTCCAGCGCGTGCTCGATGCCCAGCAACTGTTGTTGCAGCAACAGGACGGCTACCTGGTCAGCCGCGGCAATGCGGTCAGCAGCCTGGTGGCGCTGTACAAGGCGCTCGGCGGCGGCTGGGACAGCCAGCGCGCGCCCATCGATTCCGCCACCCGGCAACAGATGCAGCAACGCACCGACTGGGGCGAGCTGCTCGATGAGCCCGCCCCAGCCGCCAAGGACCAAGGAAGCCCGAAATGAGCGACACCCCCGCTACACCACCGGCACCGCCCGCGCCCCCGATTCCCGGCAAGTCTGCGCCGGATCGCGGCATGCGTCTGGTGTTGCTGCTGATCGTCGTCAGCCTGGTCTGGTACCTGCTCGCCGACCGTTTCACGCCCTACACCCAGCAAGCGCGACTGCAGGCCTATGTGGTCCCGGTGAGCGCCGAGGTGGCCGGCCCGGTGAAGCGCGTGGCCGTGGGCAACAACCAGGAAGTGCGCAAGGGCGAAGTGCTCTTCGAGCTGGACCAGGAGCAGTACCGCATCGCCCTGCAGCGCGCCGAGGCGGATCTGGAGACGGTGCGCCGGCAGATCGGCGCGAGCACCGCAGGCATCGACTCCGCCCTGGCCTCGCTGGCCGCCGCCCAGGCCAACGAACGCAAGACCCGGCAGGATGCCGAGCGCCTGCAACGGCTCTATCAGGAGGACCCCGGCACGGTTTCCGTGCGGCGGCTGGAGTCCGCGCAGGCGACCCGCGAGCAGGCGGCCAGTCAGGTAGCGGCGGCCCGAGCCGAAGTCGAGCGTGCCCGTGAGCAGCAAGGCGGTCATGACGAAGACAACGCCCAGCTGCGCAGCGCCACGGCCAACGTCGCCAAGGCCCGCCTTGATCTCGCCCGCACCACGGTGCGCGCCGACTCGGACGGGCTGATCACCGACCTGCGCACTGACGTCGGCCATTACGTCGGCCCCGGCAGCCCGGTGATGACGCTGATCGCCATCCACGACCTGTGGATCAGCGCCGACATGACCGAGAACAATCTCGGCCACCTGCGCAACGGCACGCCAGTGCTGGTAGTGCTCGATGCGCTGCCCGGCGAGTTGCTCAAGGGACGAATCCGCAGCATCGGTTATGGGGTCAGCGTCGGCCAGGGCACACCGCCGGGCTCTTTGCCAACGGTGCAGAACAGCCGCGAATGGCTGCGCTCGGCGCAGCGCTTCCCGGTGATCGTCGAACTGGATCGCGACCAGCTGAAAAGCCCCGCCGGCCTGCGGGTGGGCGGCCAGGCCGAAGTCATGGCGCTGCCCAGCGAAGGCAACCCGCTGAACCTGCTCGGCCGCACGTTCATGTGGCTGATGAGCTGGCTGAGCTATGCCTACTGAGCCGGGGCCTACTGAACTGAATCCTATGCAGCTGCGCCGCAGGCGCGCGTTGCGACTGGCCTGGGGTACGGCGTTGTGCCTGGCTGTCAGCTACGGCATAGGCATGCCGATTCCCTTTCTCGCCCCGGTGCTTGCCGTGCTTCTGCTGGCGATGCGCACCCAGGCCCTGCCGCTCAAGGCGGCTCCGGCCCTGGCACTACTGGTGATGCTCAGCTGCGGCATCGGCCTGCTGCTGATCCCGCTATTGCGCCACGCGCCCCTTAGCGGCGTGCTGCTGGTGGGAGTCGGTCTGTACTGCGTGTTCCGCTATGCGCTGCGTGGCGGCAATGGCCTGCTGGCGAACCTGTTGGTGATCGGCCTGACCATGATCGCCGCCGCCGGCACCAGTGATTTCACCCTGGCTTTGTCGGTGGTCGAAGCGCTGGCCAAGGGCATGTTGCTGGCTGTGTTGAGCACCGCGGTGGCCCATGCCCTGTTCCCGGAGCCGGCCAACGCGCCCTCACCCCCTGCACCACCCTTCCCGAGTGAACAGGATGTCGGCTGGATCGCTCTGCGCGCCACGCTGATCGTGATGCCGGCCTTCCTGCTGGCGGTCATCGCGCCGGACCGCTTCATGCCGCTGATCATGAAGTCCGTGAGCCTCGGCCAGCAGGCCGGGGAAACCCGCGCGCGCCACGCCAGTCGCGAACTGATCGGTTCCACCCTGCTGGCCGGCGTGCTGGCGATCCTGGTCTGGAGCGCCCTGAGCCTGTTCGTGCACTTGTGGATGTTCTTCCTCTGGGTGCTGCTCTTCACCCTCTGGCAAGGGCGTCGTCTCTATGCCGCAGTGGCCACGCGCAAGAGCCCGGCATACTGGGTCAGTTGCCTGACTACCATGCTGATCCTGCTCGGCCAGTCGGTGGCGGATAGCGCCGGTGGCCAGGACGTCTACCGCGCCTTCGCCATCCGCATGGCACTGTTCCTCGCGGTATCGCTGTACGCCAGCGGTATGCTCATCTGGATCGATGGCCGCCGCTCGAAAGCCCAGACGACCTAGGGCTTCCAGTCCACCCCGGAGTCAGCCAGGTAGGCATCCACGGCGGCGCCCAGCGTCGGGTGGAAGGCCGACTCGCCCAAGCCCTCGAACAGCTCGAACTGCTTCATCTTGTCCTTCACCGGGTCTTTCATCTCGGCGAACTGCAGTTCGACGCCGCGCTGCTCCAGCTGCTTGTCCAGCTCGGCGAGCATGTCGGCGGAAGTCACGTCGATGCTGGTCACCGGGCTCGCGGCAATCACCAGTCGCTGCACCGGCGTCGGTGACTCGTCCAGCGCAGCCAGTACCTGGTTCTGGAACTGCTCGGCGTTGGCGAAGAACAGCGGCGCGTCCCAACGCAGCATGACCAGTCCGGGGATGCGCCGGGCATTCGGGTAACGCGTTACGTCGTGATAGCCACGGACTCCATCGACCCGTCCGAGCACCGCGTGGTGCGGCCGCCAGCCGTCCCAGAGAAACTCGATCACCGAGATCACCACGGCAATACAGATGCCCGGAATGGCGCCGAACACCGCCACGCCAGCGAAACAGCCCATGGACAACCAGAACTCCCACTGTTGCAGGCGGAAGATACGTTTCAGGCCGGTGATCTCGAACAAGCCCAGCGCCGCGGCGATTACCACGGCGGCCAGCGCACTATTGGGCAAGTGCTGCATCAGGTTGGGGGCCACCAGCAGCAGCAAGGTCACCACCAGCGCGCCGATGATGCCGGTCAGCTGGGTCTTCGAACCGGCCGCCTCGGCCACCGGGGTGCGCGAGGAACTGCTGCTGATGGGAATGCCCTGGAACAACCCGGATGCGACGTTCGCCACGCCCAGGCCGAACATTTCCTGGTTGGGGTTCACCGTGGTTTTCAGGCGTGCCGCGTAGGTCCGCGACAGCACGCTGGTATCGGCAAAAGACACCAGCGCAACCGCAACGCCGCCCAGAACAACGTCCACCAGATTGATATCGCTCACCCACGGGACGGTGAACGACGGCAGTCCCTGCGGCAGCTGGCCCAGCACCTTCACACCATGACTGCCGAGGTCGAACAGGCTGACCGCCAGCGTCGCCAGGACCACCGCAATGAGAATGCCCGGAATGCGCTTGTACGGCTTGAGCAGCAGAATCAGCGCCAGGCAACCCGCCCCCACCGCGAAGCTTGGCCAGTTGGCGTGCCCAGCCAGCAGCGACTGGCCCAGTGACCAGAGATCCTGCAAGGGCCCCCGGCTATCGACGGACAGGTCGAACAGCTTCGGTAACTGGCTGATCAAGACCGTGAACGCGATGCCGTTCATGTAGCCGTAACGGATCGGCTTGGACAGCAGCTCGGTGATGAAGCCCAGGCGCAGCAGGCCGGCGATCATGCACACCGCACCGGAGACCAGTGCCATCAGGCTGGCGATGGCGATGGCCCGTTGCGGATCGTTAGCCGCCTGCACCAGCACCACCGCGAGAATCGGCGCGGCCAGCGCCGAGTCCGGCCCGAGTACGAGAATGCGGCTCGGGCCGAACAGCGCATACGCCAGCAGCGGAATGATGGTCGCATACAGGCCGTAGATGCCCGGCACGCCGGACGCTTCGGCATAGGCGATACCCACCGGTACCAGCATGGTGGTCAGCACCAGGCCGGCGGCGAGGTCCTTCGGCAGCCATCTCGCCTGGTAATTGCGCAGGGTGACGAGACCCGGCAGCCAGCGCTGCCAGTCGAAGCCGGACGGTTTCCGCGGCGAAGTATCGGGCATGAGGGTGAACGGCTCCGGGCGATGGCTGTGAAAGCCCCGCGCGAAGGGAGCCTTTCCGTTCCCTAGCGTAGATCAGCAATCCGCCGGTTGGCGGTGCTCCCGGTCAAGAACGCGGTTCTGCGCCGCCGCCCGGCTTCGCAAAAGCCTGGCCCGGACGGCACTTACCGATCAGTCGCCCGCGCTGGCCAGCAGGCGCCGGGCACGACCCAGCACCGGAGCGTCGACCATCTGCCCGTCCACCTGGAAGGCCGCCGCACCACCTTCCGCCGCCGCTACCACACGGCGAGCCCAGTCCAGTTCATCCGCACTGGGGGCCAACGCCGCGTGAGCAACGCCCACCTGTTTGGGATGAATGCACAGCGCGCCAAGCAGACCGAGATCGCGGCCATGGCGAATGGTCGCGGCGAAGCCTTCGGCGTCATCGAACGCCGGGAAGACGGTATCCAGCGGCGGCTGCAGATCGTTCACCCGCGAATGCAGCAACAGGCTTAGCCGTACCTGGTCGTAGACCACTGCGGCGGCCGGGGTGCCGCTGCTCATGCCGATGTCCAGCGCCAGGTCGAGGCCGCCGAAAGTCAGGCGTTCTACGCCTTCGCAAGCGGCGATTTCGCCCAGCGCGAGCAGGCCACGGGCGCTCTCGATCAGCGGCCAGACCGGCTTGCCGCAGGACGCGGCAATGCGCACCTGCATCGCGCGCTCGGCCTTGGGCAACAGGATGCCGATAACGCCCGGCAAACGCCGGCACAGCTCAAGATCGGCCGCCTGCTCCGGATCGCCAGCGGCATTCACCCGTACCCGCACGCGGGCATCCGGGTTCGCGCCGAGAAAGGCCTCCAGGTTGTCGCGCGCCTGAGCCTTGAGCGTCGCCTCGACGGCGTCCTCGAAGTCGACGATCACCGCATCGGCGCCGCTGGCCAGGGCCTTGGCAAAACGCTCCGGGCGACTGCCGGGAACGAACAGCGCGGTTCGTGCGACTGCATCCATGGGAATTTCCTGACTCACGGGGTTCTCCTGGGTCATACCGCGCCCTGCTCGTGCAGGCGCTGGATATCACCGGGGGTATAACCCAGTTCCCGCAGCAGGTCATCCGTCTGCTGACCTAAAGCCGGCACAGCGTCCATGCGAGCTGCGTAGGCATTGCTGTTCACCGGCGGCAAAAGCGCCGGCAGGCGACCGGCCGGGCTGTCGATCTCACGCCAGCGGTCGCGAGCGGCCAGTTGCGGGTGTTGCCACAGGCCGCGCATGTCGTTGACGTGGGCGTTGGCGATCTGAGCCTGTTCCAGGCGCTCGACCACCTGCTCGGCGCCGAGGCTGGCGAAGGCTTCGACGATCAGCATGCGCAAGGCATCACGGTTGACCACGCGCAGGCTGGTCGCAGTAAAGCGCGGATCGGTCGCCAGCTCCGGACGCTGCAGGACGATCTCGCAG
The DNA here is from genome assembly GCF_005877905.1 of Pseudomonas nicosulfuronedens. Lineage (GTDB taxonomy): Bacteria > Pseudomonadota > Gammaproteobacteria > Pseudomonadales > Pseudomonadaceae > Pseudomonas > Pseudomonas nicosulfuronedens. The sequence goes on from NZ_SWDV01000024.1 coordinate 67,759, forward strand.
AACAGCTTCCATTCGCGCTCGTTCTGCACGCCGAGCATGACGCTGCCGCCATCGCCGGTGGGGAACGGCCCGTAGGGGTAGATGGTGGCGTGGGCGGCGCCGGCACGAGGCGGCTGCGACTGACCTTCGAACGCGTAGTACATGGGGAAGCCCATCCACTCGGCCATGCCTTCGAGCATCGACACCTCGACACGACTGCCCTCCCCCGTGCGCCCGCGCAGCAGCAGCGCAGAGAGGATGCCGCTGTAGGCGTACATCCCGGCGGAAATGTCGGCGATGGAGCAACCGGCCTTGGCCATCTCGTCGGCGCCCGGCCCGCCGGTGACCGAGAGGAAACCGCTCTCGCTCTGGATCAGCAGGTCGTAGGCTTTCTTCTGCTCATAGGGGCCACCTTCACCGTAGCCGGAGATGTCGCAGACGATCAGCCGCGGGAAGCGCTTGTGCAGCGCTTCGAACGACAGGCCCAGGCGTGCAGCGGCGCCCGGCGCGAGGTTCTGTACCAGTACGTCGGCGGTTTCCAGCAGTTGCTCCAGCACGGTCTGCGCCGGCTCCTGCTTGAGGTCCAGGGACAGGCTTTCCTTGGAACGGTTGGTCCAGACGAAGTGCGAAGCCAGGCCGCGCACGCGCTCGTCATAGCCACGGGCGAAATCGCCGACGCCGGGGCGCTCGATCTTGATCACGCGGGCGCCGAGGTCGGCCAGTTGGCGGGTGCAGAACGGCGCGGCGATAGCGTGTTCCAGGCTGATGACGGTGATGCCGTCGAGGGGACGCGAACTCATGGGCAACTCCAGACGCCGGTCGACTGGCCGACGCGAATTCTTCAGAAATACCGGGCGGTGGGATCGGGCGGCCAGGCCGCCCGCGAGTCTTTCAGTGGAAGTCGTCGAGGTTCGACAGTTGGTGCAGCCGCCAGCTGGCTTGCACCAGGCGGTCCGCTTCAGCCTCGCTGCGCTGGCCGGCGAAGGCCAGCAGGCGACGGAACTTGTCCTCCAGCTCTGCGCGGCTCAGGCCGTTGCCCGGATCGCCCTTGGGCTCGTCGATGGCACCGTGCAGCTGACGGCCGTCGGTGGTGAGTACGTCGACGCGGCCGAGCCAGCGCCGCGGGTAAGCGCCGTCCACTTCCGCATCGAGCTGCATGCTGACCTTGTCGCGGAAGGCCGAGACCTCGGCGTCGCTCAGGGAGAACTCCTCGAACTCCACCAGCCCGGCCTTGCCATGCACGGCGATCAGGCCCAGCACGGTGCCCATGGAGAACTTCGCCTGGTGCACCGTCTGTGGCACCACCACGCGGCCGAGCACATCGATGGCACCCTGGTGAACGCGGGTAGTGACCTGGGCGATGTCGCCATGCCTGAGCCCTTCGCGCTGCATCAGGCCCAGCAGCGCATCAGCGGCGGGATGGGTATGGCGGCAGGAGGCGTGGAACTTGTAGGAGGTCTCGCAGAGCGCCCAGCGGGTGCCCAGCCCGTCCACCAGTCGACTCGGATCGACGTCGCTGGACATGCCGGCGGCCATGCCCTGCTCGCCTTCGAGGATGTTCTGCGCGCCGGTCAGCCCATCGGCCGTCAGGTAGGCGGCGAGCAGGCCGTCAGCCGCGGCTTTGGCAGTGTGCAGCTGCTTGGAGTCGGCAGCGTCCCGCAGGAATTCCCAGAGCCCGGCGGCCTGGGTGCCGGCGCTGCCGAGGCAGTTGACGAACTGTCGACTGTCCAGCTCCAGCAGCTTGCCCACGGCCACTGCGGCAGCCAGGGTGCCGACCGTGGCCGTGGTATGGAAGATGCGGTAGTGCGAGCGGCCGAGGAATTCGCCGATGCGGATACCCGCCTCGTAGCCGGCGACGCTGGCGAGGATCAGCTCGGGGCCGGATTTGCCCAACTCCTGCGCAGCCGCCAGGGCCGCCGGGAAGACCACGGTGGCCGGGTGCAGCACGGAGCTGTTGTGCAGGTCGTCCTGCTCCACCAGGTGCGAGCTGGCACCGTTGACCAGCGCAGCGAAGTAAGCGGAGGTCGAGGTGCCGTCCACCAGCACGCGGCTCTTGCCGCTCGCCGGGCCCATGCGCTGGGCGTAGCGCTGGAACAACGGGATCGGGTGGCGGTTCTGGCTGGCCAGGGCCGAGCCGAGCCAGTCGAGGAACAGTTCTTCGGTGTACTCGACCACGGACGCGGGCAGGTCTTCGTAGCGCAAACCGGCAAGGAACTCGGCGAGGGCGTGGGTATTGTTCATCGCTTGTCGTCCCGGTCGATTAGAAAGAGCGCGGCAGTTCGAGCAGGTGCTCGGCCACGTAGGACAGGATCAGGTTGGTGGAGATCGGCGCCACCTGGTACAGACGCGTCTCGCGGAACTTGCGCTCGACGTCGTACTCGTTGGCGAAGCCGAAGCCGCCGTGGGTCTGCAGGCAGGCGTTGGCCGCTTCCCAGCTGGCCTTGGCCGCCAGGTACTTGGCCATGTTGGCGGCGGCGCCGGCGTTCTTGCCGCTGTCGTATTCCTCGCAGGCGCGCCAACGCATCAGGTCAGCGGCCTCGATTTCGATGTGGGCCTCGGCGATGGGGAACTGCACACCCTGGTTCTGCCCGATGGGCCGACCGAACACCACGCGGTCGCGGGCGTACTGTGCGGATTTCTCGGTGAACCAACGGCCATCGCCAATACACTCGGCGGCAATCAGCGTGCGCTCGGCATTGAGGCCGTCGAGGATGTACTTGAAGCCCTTGCCTTCCTCGCCGATCAGGTTGCCGGCGGGGATTTCCAGATTGTCGAAGAACAGCTCGTTGGTCTCGTGGTTGACCATGTTGGCGATGGGCTGAACGGTCAGGCCGTTGCCGACGGCCTCGCGCAGGTCGACGAGGAAGATCGACATGCCCTCGGACTTCTTCTTCACCTCCGCCAGCGGCGTGGTGCGGGCCAGCAGGATCATCAGGTCGGAGTGCTGGATGCGCGAGATCCACACCTTCTGGCCGTTGACCACGTACTTGTCGCCCTTGCGCACGGCAGTGGTCTTGATCTTGGTGGTGTCGGTGCCGGTGGTCGGCTCGGTGACGCCCATGGACTGCAGGCGCAGTTCGCCGCTGGCGAGCTTGGGCAAGTAGTAGGCCTTCTGCTCGGCGCTGCCGTTCCGCAGCAGAGTGAACATGTTGTACATCTGCCCGTGGATGGTGCCGGAGTTGCCGCCGCAACGGTTCACTTCTTCGAGGATCACCGAGGCCTCGGCCAGGCCCAGGCCCGAGCCGCCGTATTCCTCCGGGATCATTGCCGACAGCCAGCCGGCTTCGGTCATGGCGCGGACAAAGTCCTCAGGGAAGCCCTTCTCTTCGTCGATCCTGCGCCAGTACTCGGCGGGGAACTCCGCGCACAGGGCGCGCACGCCTTCACGGATGGCCTGGAGCTCTTCGGGGGTGGACGTCATCGAAACACCTCATGTCTTTCTTGTTGGGGGCACCTTCAAAAGGTGCGGTCAGTCGAATTCCACTTCGCCGCGCTGGGCAATACCGGCGCCGTTGCCAGCCCAGACTTCGGCCTTGCCGGGCCCGCTCAAACGGCCACCGACCTCGAACGGTTCGGGGCTGATTAGCGGTCGCAGGCCACGGTAGGCGTAGCGACGCAGGCGTGCTTCGGGGTTTGCGCGGCAGAATGCGCGCAGGTTCAGGGTGCCGATCAGCGGGCCGTGCACGACCAGGCCGGGGTAGCCTTCGGCTTCGGTGACGTAGGGCCAGTCGTAATGGATGCGGTGACCGTTGAAGGTCAGCGCGGAGTAACGGAACAGCAGAATCGGCGAAGGCTCCACCGTTTCACTCCAATCTCCGGCGGGCAGCGCTTCACCACTGCCCAGCTTGGGCGGTGTCGGCTCGCGGTAGACGATGTCCTGCTCTTCGCTGAAGGCCAGGCGGCCGTCCTGGCGGAAGTCGTGACGCAAGGTGACGAACAGCAGCGAACCGGTGCGCCCGTGCTTTTCCTCGACGTTAAGGATGGTGGTGGTGCGCTTGGCCACGCCGCCGACACGCAGCGGTTCGTGGAACGTCAGACGACCGCCGGCCCACATGCGGTTGCGCCCATCGGCCGGAGGCAGGAAGCCGCCGCGTGCCGGATGACCGTCGGCGCCAAGGCCCGGCTCAGTCACCTCATCCTGAAAGAACATCCAGTGCCACAGCGGCGGCAGCGCATCGCCCTTGGCCGGAGCATCTTCCGCGAGGGTCACGGCCAGACGGCGGACCAGCACGGCACTCAGTTCTTCCTCGCGTTCCTGGGAACGGCCGATCCAGTCGGCGTACGGCGAATCGCTCATGGGTGACCTCTTGGCAGAGTGGATGACGCCGAGGATGCAACAGGGCTTGCGTTCGGAGAATCCACATTTTCATAATCCAGCGTTAAGCTGTACCGAACGCAACTCTCATCCCCAAGCCTAGCGGGAACCCGTTACATGCATTTCGATCTCGCCGACCTGCGTCTTTTCACCCACATCGCCGAGGCTCCCAGCCTCACCCAGGGCGCGCGCCGCGCCCATCTTTCCGCCGCTGCCGCCAGCGCACGGATCAAGGCGCTGGAGGGCCAGCTCGAGTGCCGCCTGCTGTACCGCGACAACCGTGGGGTCGAGTTGACTCCCGCCGGGGAACGTCTGCTGCAGCACGCGCGGCTGATCCTGCGCCAGGTGGATCATCTGAAAAGCGACTTCAGCGGCCAGGCCGGCGATCAGGTCGGTCACATTCGCATCTTCGCCAACACCACGGCGGTGACTGAGTTTCTTCCGGAGCTGCTTGCCGATTTTCTCGCCGAGCGTCCCGGCGTCAGCGTGGACCTCCAGGAGCGGCTGAACCGCGACATCGTTCGCGCCATCCTCGATGGCTCCGCGGACCTGGGTATCGTTGCCGGTCCAGTCCGCGCGGAAGGACTGCAGGTCGTCCACTTCAGTACTGATCGGCTGGTACTGGCCGTGGCCCCGGGTCACCCGCTGTGTACCCTGCCCCGCCTGACCCTGGCCGACACGCTGGATTACCCGCACATTGCCCTGCATGAAGGCAGCACCCTGCAGAGCTTCCTGCGCGAACGCGTGGAACGCATGGGCGGCGACCTCAACCTGCGCATCCAGGTGGCCAGCTTCGAGGCTATCTGCCGGATGGTCGAAGCCGGGGTCGGCATCGGCGTGATCCCGGAAACGGCCGCCGTGCGCCACAGCCGCACCATGAACCTGCAGATACTGGCGCTGGACGAGCCCTGGGTGGTTCGCGAGCGCAGCGTGCTGCTGCGCGATCGCGAAGCCCTGCCCGCTTGCGCCCGCGCACTGGTGGACCTGCTGCGCGGCCTGCAGGACGGTGCCACGGAACACCAGTCCGACTGAGCCCCTGCTGCGAGGCCGTTTTGCATTCCGCTCGCTGCAGCCATATGATGGATGTATGTTTTGTTATGCTTCATATGGAGACTGGCGTTCATGGGCATCATCAACCTGGACGACGAACTGCACGACCAACTGCGTCGCGCCAGCTCTGTCGCCTGCCGCTCGATCAATGCGCAGGCGGCGTTCTGGATCAAGATCGGCATGCTCTGCGAGCTGGAACCGACCCTGAGCTTCAACGAGATCGTGACCCGTGAGCTGCAGGAAGCCGGGGTGAAGTACCCGGCCACGGCGGGTGCGAAATGATCAAGACCCCGGCAGAACTGGCGCTGATGGCCGAGTCCGGCCGACTGCTGGCAAAGGTCTTCGGCTTCGTCGACAGCCTGCCGCTGGAAGGCATGAGCACCCTCGAAGTGAACGACCGGGTCGAGCGCTACATCGTCGATGAGCTGCAGGCACGCCCTGCCAGCAAGGGCCAGTACGGCTTCGCCTACGTGCTCAATTCCTCGCGCAACCAGGTGGTCTGCCATGGCGTGCCGTCCGAGGCGGACCGCCTGCAGGATGGCGACATCGTCAACTTCGATATCACCCTGGAAAAGAACGGCTTCATCGCCGACTCGAGCAAGACCTACCTGATCGGCAAGGTCTCACCGGCGGCAAAACGCCTGGTGGAGATCACCTACGAGGCGATGTGGAAAGGCATTCGCGCGGTGAAACCCGGCGCCCGCCTCGGCGACGTCGGCCACGCCATCGAGCGGCACGCCCGGCAGAACGGCTACACCGTGGTCGAGGAGTACTGCGGCCACGGCATTGGCCGCGAGATGCATGAGCCGCCCCAGGTGCTGCATTTCGGTCGCCCGCGCACCGGCCAGGTACTCAGGGAAGGCATGACCTTCACCATCGAGCCCATGCTCAACCAGGGGCATTCCGGGGTGAAAACCCTGGCGGACGAATGGACCGTGGTCACCCTCGACGGCAAGCTCTCCGCGCAGTTCGAGCACACCGTGGCGGTGACCGCCACGGGCTTCGAGGTCCTCACGCTGCGCCCCGAGGAACGCAACGCCAGGTATTGATACGCCGCTCAGCCGTCGGTGGAGCGGGTGAGCGCTTCCCAGTGGCTGATCTCCTCTTCCAGTGTGGATAGTTTCTGCCGTACCAGGCCCAGCGCATCGCTGCCCAGCAGCAGGTGCCGTGGCGGCACCGGCGCCTCGATGGCCGCCAGCATCGCCTGCGCGGCCTTCGCCGGGTCGCCCAACTGCTTGCCGCTCTTTTCCTGCCGCGCTTGGCGCACCGGGTCGAACAGCGCGTCGTAATCGGCGATGGAACGCGGGCTGCGAACCATGGAGCGCCCGGCCCAATCGGTGCGGAAGGAGCCTGGAGCCACCGCCGTCACCGCAATACCGAAGCCTTCGACTTCCTTGCCCAGCGCGTCGCTGATGCCCTCCAGGGCGAACTTGCTGCCGCAGTAATAGGCAATGCCCGGCAGGGTGATATAACCGCCCATCGAGGTGATGTTGAGAATGTGCCCACGGCGGCGACTGCGCATGGCAGGCAGCACGGCCTGAATCATCGCCACGGCGCCGAAGACGTTCACCTCGAACTGCCGGCGCATCGCTTCCAGCGGTGACTCCTCGAGGATGCCTTCGTGGCCGTAGCCGGCACTGTTCACCAGCACATCCAGCGGGCCGATGCTCGCTTCGATTTCAGCAACCACACCTGGGATGGCATCGAAGTCGGTCACATCGAGCAGGCGCCCGAAGACCTTCCCTGGCGCCAGCGCTTCAAGTCCGGCGCGGGCCTCTTCATTTCGCACCGTGCCGATCACAAGATGTCCGGCGGCGAGCGCCTCATGGGTCAGGGCCAAGCCGAAGCCACTGTTGGCGCCGGTGATCAGCAGGGATTTTCGAGAGGACATGGGATGACTCCATTGCGGGGGAATTGAGTGCACAATACTCAGCATCAACTCCCTCCAAGAGACCTCAACCTCTGATTGTATTGCCTGATTCTATGAGCAAAGACGACGACGCTCCCCGGACCGACCAGGCGCGCATGGCCGCCCTGCTCGCCGCACTGGCTCCTCAGGAGGGCTACAACCTCACTGCGCTTCCGGGCGTGCGACTGCTCCGCTCGAACCGACCACTGGCGCGCACCCCGGTGCTCTACGATCCCGGCATCGTGATCGTCTGCCAGGGCTGCAAGCGCGGGTACTTCGGCGATGAAATCTACGTTTACGACGAACAGCACTACCTGGCCGTCGCGGTGCCGGTGCCCTTCACCATGGAAACCGATGCGACTGCCGAGCGGCCGCTGCTGGCCATCTACTTGCACCTGGACTTCCAGCTCGCTGCCGAGCTGATGTTGCAGATCGACGCGATAGGCAAGCCATGCACCGAGGACGCACCACGCAGCCTGTTTTCCAGCCCGATGGACCCGGCACTGACGCAATCGGTGCTGCGTTTCCTCGAAGCGCTGGGCGACCCGCTGGAAGCGGCCGTCCTCGCACCGGCCCTGCTGCGCGAGCTGTACTTCCGCGTACTGACCGGCACCCAAGGCAACACCATGCGCGCGGCGCTGGCCATGCGTGGCCGCTTCGGCAACATCGCCAGGGCCCTGCAGCGCATCCACACGGGCTACGCGCAGTCCATCGACCTGCCGCAACTGGCCGGCGAGGCCGGCATGAGCGTTCCGTCCTTCCACAGCCACTTCAAGGCCATTACCCGTACCTCGCCCATGCAGTACCTCAAGTGCACACGGCTGCACCAGGCGCGGTTGCTGATCGTGCGCCAAGGCATGACGGCGCAGGCGGCGAGCCTGGCTGTCGGCTACGCCAGCGCCTCGCAGTTCAACCGGGAGTTCAAGCGTCTGTTCGGCCGCACGCCACTGGCGGAGGCGCAGCGCATGCGGGAGAACTTCGCGATTCCGCCAGCGCAGGAAGCCTCGGTTTACGTCTCGTCTCACTGAACCCGGCAGGTAGCTTCTTGATAATTCCAAGAATTGTCTAATTCAAGATTATTTATTGCCATCAATAATGAATTACAGCAACTTAACGCCAGAAACTGGCTGGTGGTTTCACCTAGAATGCTGATTCCTCCAGGAGCCCCACATGCAACCGTTCGACTCGCCCACCCGCCCCGAAGGCCTCGCGCCATGACCTGCGCCCTGTCCCTGGAGGCGCTCGCCTATGACCACCAGGACGGCGAGGAAATCCTCCCGCACTGCCACGCCCAGGCGCAGCTGATCCATTCGATCTCAGGCGTGATGCTGGTAGGCGCGGCGCAGAAGAATTGGGTGGTTCCGGCCGGCCACGCGCTGTGGGTGCCGCCGGGCACCGAGCACCAGATCCGCATGTTCGGCAGCGTGCGCATGCGCACGCTGTTCATGCCTGCCTCCACCTGGCCCTGGGGTGGCCAGCACTGCCAGCTGATCGCAGTGACGCCCCTGATGCGGGAACTGCTGGTTGCCGCCAGCGCGATACATCCGGGTGACGGCAATGAACAGCGCCGCCGTTGCCTGCACGAACTGCTGCTGGTGGAGATGGACGCGGCGCAAACAGTCGGCATTCACCTCGCCATGCCACGGGACGCGCGCCTGTTGCGGCTATGCAACGCGGTGATCAGCGCTCCGGGGGACGAAACCGGCATGGAGGACTGGGCGCAGCAGTTGAACATGAGCAGCCGCACCCTCGCCCGCCTGTTCCAGCGCGAACTGGGGATGAACTTTGGCGACTGGCGCACCCGTGTGCGCATGGTCCTCAGCCTGCAACGCCTGATCGCCGGCGCCTCGGTGCTGGAAGTGGCGCTGGAGCACGGTTACCAGAGCCCGAGCGCCTTCTCGCAAACCTTCAAGCGCATCCTCGGGCAGTCGCCCAGCCACTACCAGGCGGTTCGCGGCTGAGCAGCTTGTCATTTTCGCGAGGCTGGTTGTCGGTCGTGCGAGAGAGGTGCACCAACTGAGCCCCTAACCTGCGGGAGTCCGAACCCAAGTGACTCCCCGACATGCCCATACCCTCCTCCAACCCGCGACATTCGCTGCTCGCGCTGGCTTGCGCCGGCCTGCTGCTCGGCGGCTGTTCGGCGGTCAGCGAACATCAGACGCCTGCTACCCATCCGCCTGCTGGCGGTGACTGGCAGGCGCTCGCCAGCGGTACCGCCGCGCAGGACCCGCCCAGCGATTGGTGGCGTCTGTACCAGGACCCGCAACTCGACCAGTTGGTAACCCTGGCCCTGCGGCATAACCACGACCTGCAAGCCTCCCTCGCCCACGTCGATGAACTGCTGGCCCTGCTCGGCCAGGCGCGAGCACAACGTTGGCCCAGCACCACAGCGAGCTGGCAGACCTTCTACGGCCGCACCAGTGATGACCAGACCGAAGCCAAGGCCACCGGCAGCCGCGCCGGCTCGCAGTGGAACCAGGTGCCGGGGTTCGCGCTGGATTACCAACTCGACCTCTGGGGCCAGGTGCGCCAGTCAATCCAGGCCGCCCAGGCCAACGCGGAGACCGCTCAAGCCGCCCACGACCAGTTGCAGGTCAATGTCGCTGCCGGCACCGCCCGCGCCTACGCCAATGCCTGCGCCTACGCCGCGCGGTCGGCCATCCAGCAGCATTCGGTGTCAACGGTGGAGCGCAGTCTCGACCTCACGGTCCGCCAGCGCCGTGCCGGGCTGGTTACCGATCTGGAGGTGGATCGCGTACGCAGCCTGCTGGAGGAAACCCGCGCCCTGCTGCCGCGCCTCGAGGCCGAACACCAGGCCGCCCTGGAAGAGCTTGGCGTGCTCACCGGCAGCGAGCCGGGGCAACTGCCGGCTGCGGTCAGTGGCTGCCAGAACGTGCCTCGGCTGAGCCGGGCACTGCCAGTTGGCGATGGCTGGGCGCTGCTGCAACGCCGCCCGGACATCCGTGCCGCCGAACGCGCACTGGCGGCCGCCGGGCATGAAGTGGGTATGCGCCAGGCAGACTTCTACCCGAGCGTGTCCTTTGGCGCGTCGATCAGCTCCTCCGCCGAGCGCCTGCACGACCTCGGCGACCACGAAGCGATCACCTATGCCATCGGCCCGCTGATCAGCTGGAGCTTTCCCAACCTGCTGGTCACCCGCGCCCGCCTCAATGGCGCCCAGGCCCACGAGCGCCAGCAACTCGCCCGTTTCCAGCAACAGGCGCTGGTGGCGCTCAAGGAGGTTCGCCAGAGCCTGGCCCGCTACGGCGGCGAAGCCGGCCACCGCGACGCGCTGGTCGGAGCGCTCGACAGCAGCCGCAACGCCTACCGCCTGGCCCGGGTGAACTACCAGGCCGGCGCCCTGGACTTCCTCGACGTGCTCGACAGCGAGCGCGCCATGGTCCGCCTCGAAGCGGACAAAGCCGAGGCCGACCGGCAACTGGTCGAGCGCCAGATCGAACTTTTCCATGCCCTCGGCGGCGGTTGGCAGGACTCGCCAGCCAGCGTACCTGTCAGGAGCATCCTCTCTGCTACGGAACCCGCACGATGAATATTGCCGTCGATGACCCGCAAGCCAACGCCGCCGAACAGAAGGCACAGATCGACCGCAAGCGCCGCCAAGGCCGCCTGACCTGGCTGGGCGGCGGCGTCCTCGCCGCCGTCGCGCTGGGCTATGGCCTTTACTGGGCCGACATTGGCCGCTACCAGGAGGAAACCGACGACGCCTATGTGCGCGCCGACTGGATCACCATCAGCCCGAAGGTGTCCGGTTACGTCGCCGAGGTGCTGGTGGAGGACAATCAGCGCGTCGCCGCCGGCACCCCACTGGTACGCCTCCAGGAGCGCGACTACCAGGCCCGCGTGCAGCAGGCACGGGCCCGGCAGACCGAGGCTCGCGCCGCCATCGCTACGCAGCAGGCCGCGCTGGTGACGCTGGATGCGCAGTTGAAGGAGCAAAAGGCGCTGATCGACCAGGCCGGCGCCGATATCGACAGTGCCCGTGCCGAACGCCAGCGCGCGCAACTGGACTTCCAGCGCTACCGCGACCTGGTGGCCCAGCATGCCGCGAGCGACCAACGCCTCGAGAGCGTCACCGCCGACTTCGCCCGCGCGCGTTCAGCCTTCAACCGTGCCGAAGCCGCGGCCAGCCGGCAACGCACCCGCCTGAGCGTGCTGCAGGCCAGCCGCGATCAGGCCGTCGCCCAGTTGCAACAGCAACAGGCTCGCGCCGTCGGGGCAGACGCCAGCCTGGCCCTGGCAGAAAGCGAACTGGAGGACACGCTGGTCCGCGCGCCCATAGCCGGCGTGGTCGGCCAGCGCCGTGTGCGCCAGCGCCAGTACGTGACGCCTGGCTTGCCGCTGCTGGCCCTGGTCCCGGTGGACCAGTCCTACGTGGTGGCCAACTACAAGGAAACCCAACTGCGCCGCATGCGCCCCGGCCAGCCGGTGGAGGTGCGCGTGGACAGTTTCCCCGACAGGGTGTTGCACGGCCGCGTCGAGAGTTTCTCGCCCGGTTCCGGGGCGATCTTCGCCCTGCTGCCACCGGACAACGCCACCGGCAACTTCACCAAGATCGTCCAGCGCTTCCCGGTGAAGATCACCCTGGATGCCGGCGCCCGCCAACAGGTGCCGATCCTGCCCGGCATGTCGGTGATCGCCGAAGTGGACACCCGTGACAGCGCGGAGGCGCAGCCCGATGGCCAGTGACAGCGAGAAGACCTCGCTCAAGGCCTGGGTGGCGGTGATCGGCGGGCTGTTCGGCTGCTTCATGGCGGGCATGAACGTCCACGTCACCAGTGCCGCCTTGCCGGAAATCCAGGGCTCGCTGAGCGCCAGCTTCGAGGAAGGCTCTTGGATCTCCACGGCCTACCTGGTCGCCGAGATTGTGATGATCCCCCTGACCGCCTGGCTGGTGGAGGTGTTCTCCCTGCGCCGGGTGATGCTGGTCGGCTCGGCGATCTTCCTCGCGGCCTCGGTGGCCTGTTCGTTTGCACCGAACCTCGCCACGCTGATCGCCATCCGCGTGATCCAGGGCGCGGCCGGCGCCGTGCTGATCCCGCTGTCGTTCCAGCTGATCATCACCGAGCTGCCGGCCTCGCGTGTCGCCATGGGCATGGCGCTGTTCAGCCTGTCCAACAGCGTCGCCCAGGCCGCCGGGCCGTCCATCGGCGGCTGGCTCACCGACGCCTACAGCTGGCGCTGGATTTTCTACCTGCAGCTGATCCCCGGTGTGTTGCTGCTCGCCGCCGTGGCCTGGTCGATCGAGCCGAAATCGATGCAACTGCAGAAACTGCGCAACGGCGACTGGCTGGGTATTGCCAGCATGGTCATCGGCCTGGGGGCGATCCAGATCGTGCTGGAGGAAGGCGGCCGCAAGGACTGGTTCGGCTCCGAGTTCATCACCGCGATGCTGGCCATCGGCGTGATCGCCCTGCTGCTGTTCATCTACACGCAACTGTTCGGCCGGCGCTCGTTCATCAACCTGCGCCTGCTGGCCGGCTACAACTTCGGTGTGGCCAGTGCGGCGATGTTCATCTTCGGCGCGGCGACCTTCGGCCTGGTATTTCTGGTACCCAACTACCTGTCCCAACTGCATGGCTATAACGCCCGGGAGATCGGCGTCAGCCTGATTGCGTATGGGCTCGTGCAGTTGCTTCTGGCACCGCTGATGCCGCGCCTGATGCGCTGGCTGAACCCCAAGCTGATGGTCGCCAGCGGTTTCGCCATCATGGCGCTGGGTTGCTACCTCGGCGCGCACCTGAACGCCGACAGCGCGGCCAACGTGATCATTCCTTCGACGGTGGTACGTGGCATCGGCCAGCCCTTCATCATGGTGGCGCTGTCGGTACTGGCCGTCTCCGGGCTGTCCAGGCAGGAAGCCGGCTCGGCCTCGGCGCTGTTCTCCATGCTGCGCAACCTCGGTGGCGCGGTCGGCACGGCAGCGCTGACGCAGATCGTCTCGCAGCGCGAACGCTTCCACTCGGAACGCATCGGCGAGCAGGTAACGCTTTTCTCGCCCGCTTTGCAGGAGCGCCTGCCAGGTGATCCCGATAGCGCCTTCGGCCTTAACGAATGGCTGCCGGCACAGGCCGAAACCCTTGCCCGCCTGGGCGCACACATCCGCCACGAAGCGTTCCTCATGGCCTATGGTGATGCGTTCTATCTGTCCTTCATCGCCCTGCTGGCGTGCGCGATGGCCGCGCTTGCCCTGCGCGGCCACAAGAGTTCCTAGAGGAGTCTGCATGCCCATCGATATCTTCAAGCACAATCAGGACGCCTGGGACCGCCAGGCCCGCCAGCAGGGGCCATGGAGCCAGCCGGTCGGGCCGCAGATCACGGCGGCGGCGCGGCGTGGCGACTGGCAGGTGCATCTCACGCCGTCCCCACTGCCGCCGGCCTGGCTGGGCGATGTCAGCGGCCAGCGCATCCTCTGCCTGGCCTCCGGAGGCGGGCAGCAGGCGCCGGTTCTGGCGGCAGCCGGCGCGCTGGTAACGGTGCTGGACGCCAGCCCCGAGCAACTGGCGCGGGATCGGGAGGTGGCCGAGCGCGACGGTCTGCAACTGGAAACCCGACTGGGCGACATGCGCGACCTGTCAGCCTTTGTCGACGGCGCGTTCGACTGCATCTTCCACCCGATTTCCAACCTTTATGTGCCGGATATCCGACCGATCTGGCGCGAGTGCTTCCGCACCTTGCGCAACGGTGGCCGGCTGCTCAGCAGCTTCTACAACCCGGTGGTGTTCATCGGCGATCGTGACCCGGCGCTGGCCGAGCAGGGGCTGATCCGCCCGCGCTACAGACTGCCCTACTCCGATCTGCGCGACTTGTCGGCGCAAGCCCTGAACGACAGGCAGCAGCGGGGCGAAGCGCTGGTGTTTGGTCATAGCCTGGCCGAGCAGATCGGCGGGCAACTGGAAGCGGGGTTCGTCCTCCGGGGATTCCTCGAGGACGAACAGCCCAACCCGCGCTTCGTGGTGGACCGTTTTGTCCCGACCTTCCTGGCGACCTGGGCGGAGAAGCCCTGAGGCATCGCCGGGTAATGGCCCAGCCTCTGCGGCCAGCCAAGCAGGAGCGGCGTCCCGAGGATTTCCATGCCGCGCCCGGGGGCTCAGTGGTCAGCCCCCCAATGGCAGAAAAAGGTGCTCGCTGTTCACCGTGTCGATCAACTGCACACCCTGTTGCTGCAAGACTGCCAGCACGCTGGCGCCGTGAGCCTCGACCGTCCATCTGTGCCCCTCCAGCGGTGCCGCCCCGCGCCTGGAAACAGCGTCGAAGAGCCGCTCCCGTTCCGGTCTGTACAAGGCCAGGCCATTGCCCTTGTAGGCAGTCACCGTGTATCCCAGTTGCTGACAGATCGCCACTTTCTCCGCAGCGTCGCGCCGATCCGCTGCTCGGGACTCCTCGATCAGCTGCGCCAATGCCGGGTCCACCCTGGCGTCGCTCGCAATCAACACTTCGGTTGCCGCACTGCTCCATGACTCCGGCGGGCACTCCTTGTTGGCCGGATCGATCGCGATGAAGGGATTGATCTCCATTGGATAGATGCGGCAGACCAGTGGCCGCTCCGTGTGGATCGTGCAGCGGTCGTTGGCATCCAGGTTCGGGCATTGCGGCTGGGCCACGCCGACGAAGATCGGAATCAGGTTCAGTCGGGCAGTGCCGCAGGGGACTTCGCTGGCCCGCCGGCTGTAGTGGTCATGGTGGGCGTCGTGTGCCAAGACATCGTCCGTGAGGAAGGCCTCCAGAAGGATCGCGACTTCATCGCCACGACGCAGCCAGGCTTGGGACTCCGCCAGGGTCAGTGGAACGTAGCGCCCGCGACAGCACGCGCCACAGCCGACACAACCGAAACGAACCGGGTGCTGTCTATCCAAGGTCATGCTCCCGCAGGCGTGTCGGTGCTCCCCGGAACTTGTCGACGGGAGCGAACAGGGCCGGCCCGCCGCCAGATAGATGCGGGCCTGTAATGGTGGGCAAAGGTTGCCGATGGGGCATGAGTCGAGGAGTCCTGGCGTAACGGCGTGGGCACGCGCGCCCGGACAGGGTCTGGCCTCACGCGCCTTGAGTCCGGCCATTCTCCAGGCGGTTGCTTCCAGGGCAGTAGTGCGATTCAGCGCGATTCTTGCCCGATCCTCTGGGCGAGCGAGCTGGCGATAGCAGGGATGGCACGAAAATCTCGTGAAACCCGTTCTGCACTCCGCATCCATAAGGGCGCAGCGCGCCACGGAGCCACGCCGATGCGGGCTCATACGATCGTACAGGCCTCTACGACGCGCTTCTTACCTTGGGTGAATTGTCCGCCCGCCAAGCCCCCTGCACCCTCTCCACCCGTCGCTGCCAGAGCGATCGACCCGGGCTCCTGCCTCCCACCAGACGGTCATCGCCGCCACGAAGCGCGCAAGCGCGCTGCCTGGCCACTTATAAATTCAACAAAGGTTGTACCCATGAGCGTGTTTGATGTCATTGAACATTCCCCGGTCTCGAAATTTCACCGGAAACTGCTGCTGGCCTGCTGCGGCGGCCCCTTCCTCGACGGCTACATCCTCAGCCTGATCGGCATCGCGCTGATCGGCTTCGGCCAGGACATCGCCGCCACCTCAGTGGAAACCGGGCTGATTGGCGCCGCCTCGCTGCTGGGCATCTTCTTCGGCGCGACGGTGTTCGGCGCCATTACCGACCGCATCGGCCGGGAAACCATGTACGCCCTGGACCTCACCGTGCTGGTGATCGCCTGCGGCCTCTCCGCTTTCGTCACCGAGGCCTGGCAACTGATCGTGCTGCGCTTCGTCATCGGCCTGGCGGTCGGTGCGGACTATCCCATCGCCACCTCGCTGCTGACCGAATTCACGCCGTCCAAACGTCGTGGTTTCATGATCGGCGTGTCGGGCCTGGCGTGGTCCTGCGGCGCCATGACCGCCTTCATCGTTGGCTACCTGATGGTCTCCTGGACCGGTGACCACTCGCTGTGGCGCTGGATGCTGTTCAGCGGTGCGGTGGTGGGCATCATCGTCGTGCTGATCCGCCGTGGCATCCCGGAATCGCCGCGCTGGCTGGCCAGCAAGGGGCGCATCGAGGAAGCGCAGAAAGTCATCAAGCTGGTCTACGACAAGGACGTGGTGATCACCCCAGCCGACGTCGCCGAGCTGAACGACGGTGGCCGTCATCGTTCGTGGAAAAGCGACCTGAAGATGATTTCCTCGGGCGGCTACCTCAAGCGCACCATCATGTGCGGCATGCTCTACTTCGCGCAGATCACCCCGCAATACGTGCTCTACACCTTCGGCAGCATGATCCTGCTCACCGCCGGCATCAAAGGCGAGAACTCCTCGACCCTGGGCGAGCTGATGATCGCCATTCTCTTCGCCATCGGCGTGGTCCCGGCACTGAAACTGGTGGAAACCTGGGGCCGCCGCCCCATGGTGGTGGTGCCCTTCGCGCTGATGGCGCTGCCGCTGCTGGCCCTGGGCCTGTGGGCGGATGCTCCGGCCTGGTTCATCGTCGGTGCCTTCGCCTTCTATGCCTTCGTTTCGGGCGGCCCGAGCATCCTGGAGTGGATCTATCCCAACGAGCTGTTCCCCACCTCGGTGCGCGCCACCGCTGTTGGCGTAGCGGTCGGTTTCAGCCGTATCGGCGCGGCGACCGGCACTTACCTGATGCCCATCGGCATAGAATCCATCGGCCTGCAGGCGACCCTGCTGATCGGTGCGGCCATTACCCTGCTGGCGTTCTTCATCTGCCTGGCCTGGGCGCCGGAAACCAAGGGCCGTTCGCTGCAGCAATCGGCATCGCTGAGCCTGGCGACCTGATCCGTTCCCAAGCGTAACCCGAAGCCCATCGGCCTCCCTGATGGGCTTTTTTGTGGGCGATGCATCGACGTTTCCATCGATGCGGCGCCTATCCGCCCATCCTCCCTCCGTGCCGATGCACGGGTTCGCGAGCAAGCTCGTTCTTACCAGTTGCAACGCACGGCGCACCCAGGCTCTTTGTAGGAGCGAGCTTGCTCGCGAACATCGAGGGCACGTGACATCCAGATGCAACCGGCAAAGGTCGGGCACCGAAGCAGCCCTCCCCTGCGAACCCCGCCCATCCGCCCACAAAAAAGGCCGCCCGAAGGCGGCCTGAAAGTGCGGCGACGCCGCACACTGTGAAGGTTACTGCTTGGCGGCCCAGGCGTTGAAGCGCTGCTCCAGCTGCTCGCCGTGGTCGGCCCAGAAGGCTGCGTTCATCGCCACCTGGCCGGCCAGGTTGGCCTCATCGGTGGGCATGTTGCTGCGGCGGGCCGCATCGACCAGCGGGACGGCGGCGCGGTTCACCGGGCCGTAGGCGATCTGCTGCGCGTAGTTCTTCTGTTGCTCGGTCTGCAGCACGTACTGGATGAAGCGCAGACCTTCTTCGGTGTTCTTCGCGCCCTTGGGAATGGCGAAGGCGTCCATGTCGTAGATGCCGCCATTCCACACCACGCGCAGCTGGCTTTCGTCCTGTACGGCGGCGATCCGGCCGTTGTAGGCGGAACTCATCACCACGTCGCCGGAAGCCAGGTACTGCGGCGGCTGTGCGCCGGCCTCCCACCACTGGATGCTCGGTTTGATCTGGTCAAGTTTCTTGAACGCACGGTCCTGGCCTTCCTTGGTCCCGAGTACGGAATAGACATCCTTCGGCGCCACGCCATCGGCCATCAGCGCGAACTCCAGGGTGTACATCGCCCCCTTGCGCAGGCCGCGCTTGCCGGGGAATTTCTGCGTGTCCCAGAAATCCGCCCAGCCGGTGGGCGCGCTCTTGAGCTTGTCGGCGTTGTAGGCCAGCACCGTGGACCAGACGAAGAACCCCACGCCACACGGCTGTACCGCGCCATCCAGCAACTCCGGGGCGAGCTTGGCAATGCCCGGCTGCTCGCCGATTTCCTGCAGCAGGCCCTCGTCGCAGGCCCGCGCCAGTTCCGGCATCTCCATCTCCACCACGTCCCAGGACACGCTGCCGGTGTCGACCTGCACCTTGACCTTGGCCATCTCGCCGTTGAACTCGTCGGCGATCAGGCGGCTGCCGCTCTGCTGCATGTAGGGTTCGTAGAAGGCCTTGACCTGGGCGACCTTGTTGGCGCCACCGTGGGACACCACGGTGAGGTCGGCGAAAGCAGGGAAAGTCGCCGCGCAACCCAGGGCGCAAGCGATGGAATAACTCAGGATCTTGTTCATTGTTATGGTCTCCGGTGAGTAGTCGGCCTGCCTCGCAGCAGGCGGCGCCATCCGGGGCCTCCAAGGGCTCGCATGGCGCACTGCCAGCTAGTCTTGGGGCTCGCCGGCAGGGTCCACAATCAGACGGAACTACAATTCGGAAGGCCTCGCTCGTATCCCGGTACGAAGCCAGCAGGACCCGCACAGGCCAGGCGCGACAAGGCGTTGCGCTGATGGCATGCTTGCCCCCGTTCTACTTCGCTGCGGACCTGCCATGCCTTTCCATATCCAGGACATCCTCGACAACGCCTCCCTGCGCACCCGCCTGCTTGGCGGCAGCGAGGGCGTCGGCCGGCGCCTGCGCTGGGCGCACGTGTGCGAGCTGGCGGACCCGACCGAATGGCTGGGCGAAGGCGACCTCCTGATGACTACCGGCATCGGCATACCCGTGCAGGCACAGGCGCAGCGCGACTACCTGCAACGCCTGGCCGGGGCACGCATCTCAGGTCTGATGATCGGCGAGAACATGCAGGCCCCGGCGGATATCCAGGCCTTGCAGGACGAAGCCTGCCAACTGGGTTTTCCGCTGCTGATGACCGACTACGCGGTGCCCTTCTCCGCTGTGACCCGCGCCATCGTCGACGCCAGCAAGCAGGAGGAACACGAGCGCCGCAGTGCCGTGACGCGTATCTATGAAAGTGCTCGCATCGGCTTGCGCGGGCTCGGCCTCGCCGGGCTTTTGCGACGGCTGTGCAGCGATGTACGCGCGCAGCTGTTCCTGTTCGACTCCGCAACCCTGCAACCCTGGCAGGAAGGCCTGTCGCCGCTGCCGGACAGCTGGCGGGCAACCCTCGCCCAGCGCCGTTCGGTACCGGACACCGTGACCCGCTGCAGCAATGGCGAGCAGGAAGCGCTGGTGATGCCGCTACCGTCGCTGACCACCTGCGAAATCCTCGCCACGGGCGGCGAACTGCTCGACTACGGCCTGCTGCATCACATCGTGGCGGTGCTGGGTATCGAGCTGGAGCGCGCCCAGGTCGAGCACGAGCGCATGCTGCGCCTGGGCTCGGAACTGCTCGATGACCTGCTGCAGCAGCGCCTCACCGAACGCGCCGCGCAGGAACGGCTGGCGCAGCTGAATTGCCCGGTGGATGCGGCCTGCCTGGTGCTGGCACGCGCCGCCGACGAGTTGCCGAAACACTGGCAGCAGCGCCTTCAGCGACTCGGAATGGGCCTGTTGGTGCGCCACCAGGGCAACGAGCTGATCCTGCTGCTGAACGATCCGACACAGGCCGAAACCCTGCAGGCCGAGCTGGACTGCACCCTTGGCCACAGCAATCCACTGGGCCATGCACTGCGGGCGGTGGAAGCATTGCGCGAGGCGCGGCTGGCGCTGGCCCACGCCAACCGCCAGCGGCCTTTGGTGGCCTATGCCGATGCCCAGGGCGAGCAGTCCTGGTTGCCTTCAAGCCTGGAGGAGGCACGGCGCGTGCATCGTCGGGTGCTCGGTGCACTGGCCGACTACGACGCGCAACAGGGTGGCCAGTTGCAGCACACCCTGCGCGTCTTCCTCGAGCAGAACCGTTCCTGGCAGAAGGCCGCGCAACGGCTCAACGTGCACAAGCAGACGCTGGTCTATCGCATCCGCCGCATCGAGGAAATCACCGAGCGCTCGCTGGACTCCACCGAGGACGTGGCCGTCCTCTGGATCGCGCTGCGCTCGGCGGATATCGCGGGTCTCAGGGAATGATCACGAAGCTCTTGCGCACCGTCTCGCGGATGTCCCAGGTGCCCTGACAGTTGGCCGGGAACAGCACGGCGTCACCGGCGCGCAGTTCGATTGGCTCGCCGTCGTCCGGGATGAACAGGCAGTGGCCGCTGATGAAGTGGCTGAACTCCCGTGATAGCACCTGGCGCCGCCAGCGGCCGGGCGTGCATTCCCAGACGCCAGTGAGCAGGCCGCCCTCACCTTCCTCGGCATGGGTCGCGGTGCTGGATACCGGCGAGCCCAGGGGCTCCTTCACAGGTTGAGGCGCCGGCAGTTCGAGTCCGGCGGTGCCGGTAAGCAGAATCGGTTGGGGCATGGGGCTTTTCTCCTAGAGGTCCTTGTCTTCGAGTCCCGCCGGGGCGAAGCCGGCCAGGGTACGGTCGAGCCAGCCGCCTTTGCGGTTCTGCGCCTCGGCCTGTTCCTTGCGCTGCACCGCGCCGCGTACCATCAGGCCGCCGACATAGCGCACCGGTTCGAGCGGGAAGCGCTTGGGCTGGCGGCCAACCAGGCCGCAGCGGCTCCATTCGTCATCGATCCCCAGCGCCAGGCTGGCGAGGATGCGCCCACCCAGGCGACTCGGGCCGACGCCGTTGCCGCTCCAGCCGATGCCGTAGACGATGTGCGGCGCGCTGTTCAGATGGCCGAACACCGGCAGGCTGTCGTAGGTACGGTCGATCGGGCCTGACCAGCTGTGGGTCACCGGCACGTCGTCCAGTTGCGGATAGGTTCGGCGCAGGTCCTGCTCGGTGTCGTCGCTGAGCTGCGGGTTGTGGTCGTAGCTCTCGTCGATTCGGCTGGCGAAGCTGATCATCCCGGTGCCCTTGCCGAAGGCAATGCGGCCGTCCTGGGTGGTGCGGTAGTAGTCGACCATCAACTGCGAGTCGGTGATGGCTTCGCCGCCGGTCCAGCCGATCTGTTCCAGGCGCTCGGGGATCGGCGCGGTGGCCACCACGGTGCTGGTCACCGGCAGGATGGTGCGGCGCAGCTCGGGAATCGCCGCCGCCCAGGCGTTGGTCGCCATCACCACCTTCGGTGCGCGCAGTTCTCCGCCAGGAGTACGGATCACCGCCGGCTGGCCGCGATCCAGACTGAGCATCGGGGTGTTCTCGAAGATGCGCACGCCCTTCTCCAGCGCCACACGGCGCAGACCGCGCACCAGGCGGGCTGGCTGCACGGTGGCGTTGCTGGCTTCGAGCACGCCTTCGAGGTGTTTCGCGGAGCCGGCACGGTTCGCCACCTCGCGGTTGGAAAGAGACTGGAACACCGGTTCGCCAAGGCGCTCGCAAGTCTGCTGCACACCTTTCCAGGCGCCGCGTTGTGCCTCGGTGGTGGCAGTCCACAGCCAGCCGGCGCGGCGGAAGTGCGCGTCGATGTCGTGGGCCTTGCAGAACTCCTCGATCTCACCAATGGCCGCCGCCGAAGCGCGAGCCAGGCGCAGCGCCTCGTCCTTGCCGCACTGCGCGGCCAGCGAGCTGATCTTCGGCCACCAGGACATGACGAAGCCGCCATTGCGCCCCGAGGCACCGCCGCCGCAGATGTCGCGTTCGATGATGGCGATACGGCAGTCAGGCTTGAGCTCCAGCAGGCGCAACGCGGTCCATAGGCCGACGAAGCCGCCGCCGACGATAGCCACGTCGACGTCGAGCGGGCCTTCCAGCGCAGGCAGCGGAGTCAGCTCGGAGGCGATTTCCTCCAGCCACAGGGAACGTTTCATGTTCGGATTCCAGGTTGAACGGTAGTGCGCCACTGTCCTGCGTCAGGCCAGCGGCGAACAATCGTCCGTTCCATGCAATCCGGGGGAAGGCCTCATACGAAGATATGAAGCCTGGAGCTCTTGTAGGCCCCGTGTAGGGACGGTTACCGCTTCTACGGTCAGGCCTTGGGCTTCTTCGGCGCCAGGCCCGGCTTGGCGAACTTCACGATCAGCCAGTTCTCCGACTTGCCGTGCTTGACCGTGACCTCGGCCACACGAATGCTCGCCGGCACCGTGGCCAGCACCTGGCGGGCGTCGAGGCCCGGCTTGATGTATTTGTCGAGCTGTTCGTAGAGGCGGTAGCTGATCATCCCACTACGCAGCGCGTGGGTCTCGAAGTCGCCGATGGCCTTGGCGTCGGCCTCGGTGCGATTCGGGTTCAGGGTGTGCGCCAGGACATCGACCACGTTCTTGTCGTCGGCGATAGCCACCAGCATGAAGCGCTTGGCCACTTCCTGCAGTACGCGCCGGTAGGCGGCATCGTTGTATTCGCTGTACAGCACCGCCTCGACCAGTTTCTGCTTGTCGAAGGTCAGCGCCAGGCGGAAGCGCGTGCCTGCGTAGTCCACGCCATCCTTGCAGCGCGCGGTGACGCCCATGGGCTGCAGGCATTCGACGAAGCCCTGCGGCTTGCCGAAGCCTTTCTGCGCCGCGCCGTAGTTGTACTTGCCGAACAGCGGATCAGCCGCCGACGCCATGCCCGCCACGCACATCAACAGTGCGCCCATTGCCCATCTGCCCATCACAAACCCGTCTCACGAAATGCAAAGGACGCGAGGATAGAGGATTCTGACGGGACATGGCTCGCCGCAGACGATGATCGGGCATGGAGGGATGCAGGTTCGCGAGCAAGCTCGCTCCTACGAAGAGCAGCAGTCCAACCTGTAGGAGCGAGCTTGCTCGCGAACCGTACCCCACCGCTCGATCAGGACCGTAGGGCGCATAACCTGGAACAGGTTATCCGCCGACCGGCTTGCGGCGGATAACGCTGGCGCGTTATGCGCCCTACGCGAAACCTCGGTCAGGACTCTCAGTCGAAGCGATACTCCAGCCCCGCCCCCGCATACCACGAGCGCCCCGGCGCCGCTTCGTAGTAGCGTCCATTGCTGTCGCCGACGATCACCGAACCGACGTACTGGCGGTCCAGCAGGTTGTCCAGGCGCACCAACTGGTGGAAGGTCCAGGGCCCGACGTGCTGCTCGAAGCGGGTACGCCAGTTGAACACCGCGTAGCTGGGAGCCGGCTTGTCCTCGTTGCTGTCCTCGACATAGACCTTGCTGCGGTACTGGCCTTCGAAGCCCATGCTGATGCCGTCCTGCGGCTTCCACACCAGCTCGCCGAACAGGCTGCTGCCGGGCACGCCGGGCAGGTGGTTGCCCTTCTCGATGGTGCTGCCACTCTCGACGAAGTCTTCGTCGTAGGTGGCGTCCAGGCGGGTATAGGCGAGGTTGGCCTGCCAGTGTTCGGAGAGGTCGCTCTGCATGCCCAATTCGAAGCCTCGGCGCAGGGTCTTGCCGGCGTTCTGGTAACTGGTGCGGCCGCCGCTGGAACTGGCGACGACGATCTCGTCATCGGTACGGATTTCGAAGATCGCCGCGTTGATTCGCGTATTGCCGGCGACCTTGGCCTTCAGGCCGATCTCGTACTGGGTGCTGGTGGCCGGGTCGAGGCCGAAGTTGAAGCTCTCGGCCAGGCCCGGCGCGTAGGCCATTTCGGCCTGGGTCGGGGTCTCGAAGCCCTTGCCGGCGCTGACGTAGCCGTGCAGTTCGGGGGTGAAGGCATACATCACCGAGAGCGACGGGTTGTTCTGCTGGTATTTCTTCGAGCCGCTGGAGTCGCCATTGCTCAGGTAGTGGTCGTCGACTTCCATCTTCATGCTGCTGTGCCGCAGACCGGCGTCGAAAGTCCAGTTGCCCAGCTCCCAGCGCGCCTGCACATACGGGTCGAGGCTGGTGGCGATGTCGTTCTCGTTGCGCCGCATCTCGCCCTTCACACCGAGCTGGTCGCCGCTGAAGTTCTGGAAGCCCTTGCGGTCATCCTCGCTACGGTCGTAGTCCACCCCGGTGGTGACGGTAAGCTCACCCGGCACCCCGTGCACCGGCTGAATCCAGCGCAGGGTGCCGCCGTGGAACTCACGGTCGAAGTCCACCACGCCACCGCCGCGCTGGGAGTTGGAGGCCACCGTCCTGGGGATCGACAGGTACTGCACCACGCTGCGCTGGCCGGCGTAGAGGTTGAACTGCAGGGTCGCCTCGCCGAAGTAGCGCTCGTAGTTCATGCCCAATTGCTGGTGATCGATGCTTTTGCGCGTGTTGTAGGTCTCGGCAACGGAGGCCACGGAGCGCGGGTCGTGCTTGTACGCATCCCAGGTCTGGCCCAGCGGGTCTTGGGTGCCGTTCTGCTCCAGGCTGCTGTAGATCAGCGCCAGGCGACTGTCTTCGTCGGGCTTGAAGTTGAGCTTGGCGAAGGTCTGGTCGCGGCGCGCAGCGCTGTGGTCGCGGTAGCCGTCGGTGTCCATGCGCGAGGCATCGAGGAGGAAACCGGCCTGGTCGGTGCCGCCTTCGGCATAGAGGTGGTTCTTGTTGAAGCCGTCGCTGCCGAAGGTGGTTTCCGCACCGACCTTGGGCGGGCCGTAGCCGTCGCGGGAGAACATCTGGATCACCCCGCCACTGTTGCTGCCGTAGAGCGTCGAGGTCGGGCCGCGCAACACTTCGATGCGGTCGGCGACGTCGAGGTTCAGCGTCGCCGCCTGGCCCTGGCCATCCGGCGTGCTGGCGGGGATGCCGTCGCTGAGCAGCTTCAGCCCGCGAATGCCGAAGGCAGAGCGCGCGCCGTAGCCACGGGAGGAAATCTGCAGGTCCTGGGCGTAGTTCTGGCGGTTCTGCACCACCAGCCCGGGCACCCGCTGCAGCACTTCGGAAGCATTGACGCCGAGCTGGCCATCACTGAGCTGCGGTTGCTGCACGGTGTCGATGGAGAACGGCAGGTCGAAGCTCGACACCGGCGCATAGGCGCCCGTCACCACCATGGGCGCGAGCAGCGCTTCACTGTCCGCTTCCGTTGTTTGTGCGCGGGCCAGTTGGCCGTGGGCGACGCCGCAGATCAACAACGGCAGCAGTTTGAGTTGGGTGGGTACGACAGAGCGGGTAGCAGGCACGGCGACTAGGATTCTTCTGTAGGACCGAACGGCGATGCTGCCAGTCTCGGCAGCCGCTGCACAGGGCTTTCGTGGGTCGGGATGTTGCGAGTGATCGAGCGTGCAAAAGGCTATTTCATTCATCTGCTTTTGCCTCTTCGACGATTGTACTATCTAGTTAATTAGCATGCTAAGCGTATAATCGACGAATTCCACAGCGAGAACCTTCTGTATGAAACCGGTACAGCGTCCCTCCGGCGCGAGCACTTTCATCCTCATCGGCCTGGGCGTAATCATCGCCCTCCTCGGCCTCGCCCTGGCAGCCGGCGGCATCCGCCTGGTCAGCCTTGGCGGCTCCTGGTACTTCCTCATCGGCGGCCTGGCCATGGCCATTTCCGGCCTGCTGATCGCACTTCGCAAGCCGGCTGGCGCCTGGTTGTTTGCCGCCTTCCTGGTGGCCACGGCAATCTGGGCGGTGGCCGACAGCGGCCTGGTGTTCTGGCCGCTGTTCTCGCGGCTGTTCATGTTCAGTGCCATTGGCGTGGCGGTCGCACTGGTCTACCCGCTGCTGGCCCGCTCCGCAGGCCGCGAGGCTGGGCGCGGTGCCTACGGCATCGCTGGCGTGCTGGCGGTGCTGGTGGCGATTGCCGCCGGCAACATGTTCGTTGCCCATCCCAGCGTCGCCCCCACCGGCAAGGGTCCGGGCCTGACGCCGGTGGACCCGGCCCACGCGCAGAAAGACTGGGCGCACTACGGCAACACCGAGGGAGGCAGCCGCTTCGCCGCGCTGGACCAGATCAACCGCAGCAACGTCGACAAGCTGAAGGTGGCCTGGACCTATCACACCGGCGACGTGGCCCTCAGCGACGGCAACGGTGCGGAAGACCAGCTGACGCCGTTGCAGGTCGGTGACAAGGTGTTCATCTGCACCCCGCACAACAACCTGATCGCACTGGACGCGGACACAGGCAAGGAACTCTGGAAGAACGAGATCAACGCCCAGTCCAAGGTCTGGCAGCGTTGCCGGGGCATGGCCTACTTCGATGCCACCCGGCAGATCGCTCAGCCGACCCAGCCCAACAGCTCGCCGATCATCGCCGCCAGCGTGCCAGCAGGCGCCAACTGCCAGCGTCGCCTGCTGACCAACACCATCGACGCACGCCTGATTGCGGTGGACGCGGACACCGGCGAGTTCTGCCAGGGCTTTGGCAACAACGGCCAGGTCGACCTGAAGGCCGGCCTGGGTGATGTGCCCGACTCCTACTACCAGCTCTCCTCCGCCCCGCTGATGGCCGGCACCACCGTGGTGGTCGGCGGCCGCGTCGCGGACAACGTCCAGACCGACATGCCCGGCGGCGTGATCCGGGGCTTCGACGTGATCACCGGTGCCATGCGCTGGGCCTTCGATCCGGGTAACCCGGACGACAAGCAGGCTCCGGCGGACGGCAAGACCTACGTACGCAGCACCCCCAACAGCTGGGCGCCGATGTCCTACGACCCGGCGATGAACACGGTCTTCCTGCCCATGGGCAGTTCCTCCACCGACATCTATGGCGTGGAGCGCACGAAGCTCGATCATACCTACGGCGCCTCGATCCTTGCCGTGGACGCCACCACCGGCGCCGAAAAGTGGGTCTACCAGACCGTGCACAACGACCTCTGGGACTTCGACCTGCCGATGCAGCCGAGCCTGGTGGACTTCCCCGTGGCCGATGGCAAGAGCGTGCCCGCCGTGGTGATCGGCACCAAGGCCGGGCAGATCTACGTGCTCGACCGCGCCACCGGCAAGCCGCTCACCGAGGTGAAGGACGTACCGGTCAAGCCGGGCAACATCCCCGACGAGCCGTACTCACCGACCCAGCCGCGTTCGGTCGGCATGCCGCAGATCGGCGCGCAGACCCTCACCGAATCGGACATGTGGGGCGCCACGCCCTATGACCAGCTGCTGTGCCGCATCGACTTCAAGAAGATGCGCTACGACGGCCTGTACACGGCGCCGGGCACCGACCTGTCGCTGAGCTTCCCCGGCTCCCTGGGCGGCATGAACTGGGGCAGCCTCTCCACCGACCCGGTGCACGGCTTCATCTTCGTCAACGACATGCGCCTGGGCCTGTGGATCCAGATGATCCCCTCGGCCAACAAGGGCGCGGCAGCCGGCGGTGGCGAGGCGCTGAACACCGGCATGGGAGCGGTGCCGCTCAAGGGCACGCCCTACGCGGTGAACAAGAACCGCTTCCTCTCGGTGGCCGGCATCCCGTGCCAGGCACCGCCGTTCGGCACCCTCACCGCCATCGACCTGAAGACCCGCCAGGTGGCCTGGCAGGTACCGGTGGGCACCGTGGAAGACACCGGCCCCCTGGGCATCCGCATGCACCTGCCGATCCCCATCGGCCTGCCGACCCTCGGCGGCACGCTGTCGACCCAGGGCGGCCTGGTGTTCATCGCCGGCACCCAGGACTTCTACCTGCGCGCCTATGACAGCAGCAACGGCGAGGAAATCTGGAAGGCCCGCCTGCCCGTCGGCAGCCAGGGCGGCCCGATGACCTACGTCTCACCGAAGACTGGCAAGCAGTTCATCGTCATCACCGCCGGCGGGGCGCGCCAGTCCACCGACCGCGGCGACTACGTGATGGCGTACGCCCTGCCCGACCAGCCGTAACTATCCCATCACGCCCGCCTCGTGCGGGCGTCTCCTTCCGGCGCGGCCCTACCACCGCGCCTTTTTTATCGGTTTTCCAAGGACACCCATGCGTACTTCCCTCCGCATGACGCCCAGCCTTTTGCTGTGCGTCGCCTCCCTGCCGGTGCTGGCCGATGAAGGCCTGCTCGAACGCTCCACGATGACCGGCGACTGGGGCGGCCTGCGCCACCAGCTGGAAGAAAGCGGCGTCAAGTTCAGCGGCGACTACAGCGGCGAGACCGCCTACAACGCCCACGGCGGCCTGCACCGCTCGGCGCGCTACTCGCAGAACATCAAGCTGGGCGTGCAGTTCGACCTGTCGAAACTCTACGGCCTGGACAACGGCGGCAAGGTCCAGCTGACGATCAATGACCGCCGCGGCAACAGCGCCTCGGAAGACCTGGTGGGCAACCGCCTGCCGGTCCAGGAAAACTACGGCGGCCTCTACACCCGCATGACCGAGCTGAGCTACGAACGCGACCTGGGCCAGGCGCTGAACCTCAAGCTCGGCTACATGGCCATGGGCAACGACGTCGGCGGGCTGGATAGCGGCATCCTCTGCAGCTTCATGAACGCCGGTTTCTGCGGGCACCCGCTGAACATGTCCGGTGGCAGTGGCTGGACCAACTACCCCAACGCGCACCTGGGCGCGCGGGTGAAGTACAGCTTCGCGCCCGACTGGCAGCTACGCATCGCCGCCTTCAACGTCGACCCGGACAGCAACGGCAACTCCAGCCGAGCCTGGCACCTCACGCCCAAGCACACCACCGGCACCGTGGTGCCCATCGAGCTGGTCTACAAGCCCCAGGGCGAGCTGCCCGGCGAATACAAGCTGGGCTGGTACTACGACAGTTCCAACGTGCAGCGCATCGGCAGCGACAAGGAAGTCTCCGGCCGCAGCGGCCACTACCTGCTGATCGACCAGGCCGTGTGGAACGACCCGACCTCCACGGGACGCAGCCTGCACCTGTTCGGTCAGGCCTCGGCCGCCAGCAGCGCCGCCTCGCCCTTCACCAAGTGGTATGGCGCAGGCGTAGTGCTCTACAAACCCCTCGAAGGCCGTCCGAAAGACAGCGTCGCGCTGGGTTACGGCCGCGCCGTGCCCAACCCTCGCAGCCGCGAAGTGCAAGAGAACAATGCCCTCGCCAATGGCCAGGACTACCCGAACCTGGACAGCGGCGAACAACTGATCGAGCTGAGCTACGGCTACCAGGCCACTCCCTGGCTGACCCTGCGTCCGGACCTGCAATACGTCATCGAACCCGGCGCCTTCTCCGGCCAGGAGATCGACAACGCGCTGTTACTCGGCCTGCAGGTGAAGGCAACGTTCTGAGGCAAGCGATCCCGAGACAAATTGATACAGTAACCTCATGATTAATAGGACTTTTCCTATACAAATAGAACGTCCGTACTCCTAAACTGGCCTGTCACCCTGCGGGAACACCCGCAGGACGTTGACACCGGATAGATGGAGCACCACATGCCCGGTTGGTATGAAATCAAGGAACTCAGCAGCGGCAACCGTCGCGTTCTGCTCAAGAGCACGGCCCACGGTACTCTGCTGGAAACTCTGGCCTACCCGACACAGGAGGCAGCCGAGCAGGCCATCAACAGCCTCCGCAGCTCCTGTGCGGCCGTCGAGCGCTACAAGCGCCAGATGTCCCCCGGCGGCAAGAATTTCTTCGTGATCCGCGATAACACCGGTGCAGAACTGCTGACCAGCAAGCTGTACGACTCCGAGGCCGCACGCGACCAGGCGATCGCAACGATCGCCCAGGCCGGCCTCAGCACCGAGCTGCGTGCGCACGCTTGAGTGACGAGTGAATGAAAGAGCCCCGCGCAATGCGGGGCTTTTTTGTGGGCGTCATATACAACTTGCAGGAGCGAGCTTGCTCGCGAACCTGGCATCACAGCGGGGCTGTTCGCGAGCAAGCTCGCTCCTACACGCTCGGCCCCGCCACGGTGCTCATGCCCTTGCCGTCCACCCGCCGTGTCGGGATCGATTCGGGGTCGAGATTGTCGATGCAGCTGCCATTCACGCTGAGCAACGCCGGATTGCTGCGGCGCTGGTGGTAGACGTAGATGCCGCACGTCCCGCAGAAGTAATGCAACGCCACGCCGCTGTTCCAGCGGTACAGGCGCAGGGCCTGATCGCCGCGGGTCAGTCGGAAGTTGTCCTTCGGCACGGTGGCCATCAGGGCGTTGCGCTTGGCGCACAGCGAGCAGTCGCAACGCACCAGTTCGTCGAGCTCCGCGTCGAAGGCGAAAGCTACCGCGCCGCAGTGGCAACTACCGGTGTAATGCATGGCGGACTCCTCATCGTGACTGATGTCTATGAATAGCCCAGCGTAGACGCTCTCCCATTCGTGACTACGGCTCAACTATCCTTTGCCGTTTGCCACGTTTTTCTCAAGGGACGACTTCCGGACAATGCCTCCCATCGCATCCCATTCGTCCGGAGCCCCACCATGCCACTCGCCCTCCTGGCGCTGACGCTCAGTGCCTTCGCCATCGGCACGACGGAGTTCGTCATCGTCGGTCTGATTCCCACCATCGCCACCGACCTGGGCGTCACCCTGCCCTCCGCCGGCCTGCTGGTCAGCCTCTACGCCCTCAGCGTCGCCATCGGTGCGCCGCTGCTGACCGCCATGACCGGGCGCATCCCACGCAAGGCACTGCTGGTTGGCCTGATGGCGCTGTTCACCGTTGGCAATCTGGTGGCCTGGCAGGCGCCCAGCTACGAATCGCTGATCGTCGCGCGCATCCTCACCGGCCTGGCCCACGGCGTGTTCTTCTCGGTCGGCTCGATCATCGCCACCAACCTGGTGAGCAAGGACAAGGCCGCCAGCGCCATCGCCACCATGTTCAGCGGCATGACCGTTGCCTTCGTCACCGGCATCCCGCTGGGCACCTTCATTGGCCAGCACCTGGGCTGGCGCGTGACCTTCCTGGTGGTCGCCGCCTTCGGCGTGGTCGCCCTGCTCGGCAGCCTGCTGTTCGTGCCGAAGACCATCCAGCACACCCCGCCGGCGCCTCTGCTGCGCCAGGCCCGCGTACTGCTGCAACCGCGTCTGTTGCTGGTCTATGCGATGACCGCCGTGGGCTATGGCGGTTCGCTGATCGCCTTCACCTTCCTCGCGCCGATCCTCCAGGACCTCGCTGGCTTCAGCCCGAACATGGTCGGCGCGGTGCTCCTGGCCTACGGTGTCTCGGTGGCCATCGGCAATATCTGGGGCGGCCGCCTCGCCGACAAGCGCGGCCCGGTCAGCGCCCTGAAGATCATCTTCGGCCTGTTGGCTTCGGTACTGCTGGTGCTGACTTTCACCGCCGGCAACCCGTGGCTGGTGGTGCTGACGGTGCTGGCCTGGGGCGCAGTCGCCTTCGGCAACGTGCCCGGTCTGCAGGTGTATGTCGTACAGCAGGCCGAGCGCGTGGCCCCGGATGCAGTGGACGTGGCTGCCGGCTTCAACATCGCCGCGTTCAATCTCGGCGTGGCCGGTGGTTCCTGGGCGGGCGGCCTGGTGGTCAGCCACCTGGGCCTGGGCCATACGCCCTGGATCGCCGCCGTCGTCACCCTCGCCGCCTTCAGCCTGACCGCCCTGAGTGGTCGTCTGGACCGCAACAAATCCATGGAACCGGCCGCCCCTGGCGCGGTTCCCACTCACTGATCGACCAAGGAGACTTCCCATGAGCGTTCCCGCCTTCGGCCTCGGCACTTTCCGCCTCAAGGGCCAGACCGTCATCGACTCCATCCGCACCGCGCTGGACCTGGGCTACCGGGCCATCGACACCGCGCAGATCTACGGCAACGAAGCCGACGTCGGCGAAGCCATTGCCGGCGCCAAGGTCAAGCGTGACGAGCTGTACCTGACCACCAAGATCTGGACCGAGAACTACGCCGCCGACAAGCTGATCCCCAGCCTCAAGGACAGCCTGCACAAGCTACGCACCGACCGCGTCGAGCTGACCCTGATCCACTGGCCGTCGCCCAACGGCGCAGTGCCGGTCGCCGAGTTCATGGGCGCCCTGGCCGAAGCCAAGGCCCAGGGCCTCACCGGCGAGATCGGCGTGTCCAACTTCACCATTGCGCTGATGCAGGAAGCCATCGCCGCCGTGGGCGCCGGCCAGATCGCCACCAACCAGGTGGAACTGCACCCCTACCTGCAGAACCGCAAGGTCGTCGATTTCGCCCAGAGCCAGGGCATCCACATCACGTCCTACATGACCCTGGGCTACGGCAAGGTGCTCGGCGACGAAGTGATCATCGGCATCGCCAAGCGCCACGGCGTCACCCCGGCGCAGGTCACCCTGGCCTGGGCCATGCAGCTGGGCTACTCGGTGATCCCATCCTCCACCAAGCGCGAGAACCTCGAAGGCAACCTGCGTGCCGTCGACCTGCGCCTGACCGATGCCGACATGGCCGCAATCGCCGCGCTGGAGCGCAACGAGCGCATCACCAGCCCGGAAAGCCTGGCTCCGGCCTGGGATTGATCCGCAACTGCCTGACAGCCGCCCCTCGGGGCGGCTTTGCCGTTTCCAAGGAGTACCCATGAGCGCCCCCGACCCTATCCGCGCAAATGACTATGCAGCCTGGACCTGGACGCCCGGCGCCGGCATCGACGGCCTGAGCCTGACTCGCCTGCCGCTGCCCACGCCCGGCCCTGACGAGGTGCTGGTCGCCAACACCGCCATCGCCCTGAACCCGGTGGACTGGAAGATGATCGACTGGGGCCGCGACGATTGGCAGCCGGGCCAGGTGCCTGGCGTGGATGGCGTCGGCATCGTCATCGCGGTAGGCAGCGACGCAAACCTGCGCATTGGCACCCGCGTCGCCTACCACCAGTCCCTGACCCGCGGCGGCAGCTTCGCCCACTACACGCTGCTGCGTACTCGCGCCGTGTACCCGGTTCCGGACTCGCTGGACGACGCCACCGCCGCCAGCCTGCCTTGCCCCGGCCTCACCGCCTGGCAGGCGCTGATCAAGCTGCCGGCCTGCAACAACCGTGACGTACTGGTGACCGGCGCCGGCGGTGCGGTCGGCTATCTGCTGGCCCAACTTGCCCTGCAGCGCGGCCTGCGTGTGTGGGTAACGGCTTCGAAGAAACACCGCGAGCACCTGCTGCAACTGGGTGTCGCCGGGGTCTTCGACTACCGCGACGGCCAATGGGCCCCGCAACTGCTCGAAGCCCTAGGTCCGCGCCGCCTGCACGGCATCTTCGATACCGTCAGCGGCAACCACGCCACCGGCCTGGCCCCGCTGCTGGGCTACAACGGCCACCTGGTGTGCATTCAGGACCGCCAGGAAAACGCTCCGCTGCCGGCTTTCAGCACCGCCATTTCATTGCACGAAGTGGCGCTGAACAGCATCCATGCCCATGGCGAAACCCTCGACTGGCAAGAGCTGCACGACGGTGCAGAACACCTGATGCACGGTGTCGCCGACGGCCAACTGCAGGCGCCGGCGAAACAGTTCTTCGACTTCGCCGAACTGCCCCAGGCGCTGCGCCGCTTGAAGTCTGGCGAAGGCAGCGGTAAATGGATCAGTCGCCTGCCGGCGCCAGCGGTCATCGCCTGACCGGGCAGATGGGCATACTTTTGCTCTGAACTTCGCTGTTCGTAGGAGCGAGCTTGCTCGCGAACCGCATCGCAGCAGGAATTGGTTCGCGAGCAAGCTCGCTCCTACAGGGTTAACTACATATCTCAGGAGAACAACATGGATCTGGGCATCAAGGGCCGCTGGGCCGTGGTCTGCGCCGCCAGCAAGGGCCTCGGCAAGGGTTGTGCCCTGGCGCTGGCCCGCGAAGGCGTGAACCTGGCGATCAACGCCCGCGACGTCGACACCCTGGCCGCCACCGCCGCCGAACTGCGCCAGCTGGGTGTGAAAGTACGCGAAGTGGCTGGCGACATCAGCCAGCCGGAGGTGCGCGCCGCACTGATCGCTGCCTGCCCGCAGGTGGACATCCTGGTCAACAATGCCGGCGGCCCGCCGCCCGGTGATTTTCGCGACTGGGAGCGCGAAGACTGGCTGCGCGCCCTGGAGCTGAACATGCTCACGCCCATCGAACTGATCAAGGCCACCATCGACGGCATGGCCGAGCGCGGCTTCGGACGCATCGTCAACATCACCTCCGGTTCGGTGAAAGCGCCCATCGCCACCCTCGGCCTGTCCAACGGCGCGCGCAGCGGCCTGACCGGTTTCGTCGCCGGCGTTGCCCGCCAGCCGCAGGTTGCCGGCCACAACGTGACGATCAATGGCCTGTTGCCGGGCTCCTTCGACACCGACCGCCTGCGCAGCGGCTACCACCGCGCAGCGACCCTCGGCGGCCGCGACGAAGGCGAACTGGTGGAGGCCGGCAAACAGGAAATCCCCGCCGGGCGCTTCGGCAGCGCCGAGGAATTCGGTGCTTTCTGCGCTTTCCTTTGCAGCGTCCACGCCGGCTACCTGACCGGGCAGAACCTGTTGCTGGATGGCGGCGCCTATCCGGGCACCTACTGATCCGTATCGGCGTAGGAGCGGACTCCGTCCGCGATGAGTTGTCCGTACTCCCCGGGTGACCGGTGTGACGATGAGTCGATCGCGGACAGCGTCCGCTCCCGCGACGCCGGAACCACCCTGTAGGAGCGAGCTTGCTCGCGAACCAACCTTCGCTGCGATGCGGTTCGCGAGCAAGCTCGCTCCTACAAAGGCCAGCCGCTACCATCCACCCCGCCGCTCCCGAACAGGCCCACCGATGAAAGCCCACTCCGACGAACTCAAGACCTTCGCCACGGTGATCGACTGCGGCTCCATCACCGCCGCCGCCGAACAGCTGGGGCTGACGCCCTCGGCCGTGAGCCGGGCACTGTCGAAGCTGGAGGAAAAGCTCGGCACCACCCTGCTCAACCGCACCACGCGGCGCATGAAGCTGACCGAGGAAGGTGAATTCTTCCTCGAGAACGCCCGCCACATCCTCGAACAGATGGACGCCCTGGAAGAACGCCTGGCCCTGCGCCAGCAATCCCCGGCCGGGCGCCTGCGGATCAATGCCGCCTCGCCGTTCATGCTGCACGCCGTAGTGCCGCACATCGGCGCCTTCCGGGAGCGCTACCCGGACATCGAGCTGCAGCTCAACACCAATGACCTCAACATCGACCTGCTGGAACAGAGCACCGACATCGCCATCCGCATCGGCCACCTCGCCGACTCCAGCCTGCATGCCCGCCCGCTGGGCAGCAGCCGCCTGAACCTGCTGGCCGCTCCCGACTACCTCGAGCGCCACGGCGCCCCAACCAACCTGGAAGAGCTGCTCGGCCATTCGCTGCTGGGCTTCACCCAGCCCGAGGCGCTGAACGTCTGGCCGATCCGCCACGCCGGCGGCGACACCCTCACGGTCGACCCGTCGCTGTCCGCTTCCAGCGGCGAGACCCTGCGCCAGCTGGCCATCGGTGGCCAGGGCATCGCCTGCCTCGCCAGCTTCATGACCTGCGATGACATCCGTGCCGGTCGCCTGGTACGCGTGCTACCGGAGATGACCAGCGAACGCCGCCAGCCGATCCATGCGGTGTACTACCGCAACTCGCAGCTGGCGCTGCGCATCCAGTGCTTCCTCGACTTCATCCAGGAGCGTCTGGCGCAATCGCTGCACGCCACCGGCTGAAGGAAAAATCCCGCAAAGCCGGCGATCCTCGACCACACTGATCAGGGTTCGCCGGCACCGCGCTGCAACGCCGTGCCGCCCCGCCGAGACCAGAGGGCCTGGCATGTCTCCCATGCTGTTGTACCTGCGCGCCATCATCCATCCTGGCCGCGATACCCTGCTGTTCGCCCTGCGCACCGTGCTCGCGGGGCTGTTGACGCTGTACCTGGCGTTCCTGCTCGACCTTGACCAGCCCAAGTGGGCGACCATGACGGTGGTGATCATCAGCACCCCGCTGGCGGGCATGACCCTGCAGAAAAGCTTCGCCCAGGTGATCGGCACCACCATCGGCGCCATGGTCGCCGTGGCCATCATGGCGCTGTTCCCCCAGGCGCCGCTGCCTTTCATCGTCACCCTGGCGCTGTGGCTGGCGATCTGCACGGCCGGCGGCACCCTGATGCGCTTCACCCACTCCCACGCCTTCGTGCTGAGCGGCTTCACGGCAGTGATTGTCGCGCTGCTGGCCCAGCCGGCGCCTGAATCGACCTATACCCTGGCCATCACCCGTGTCACCGAAACCCTGCTGGGCGTGGCCTGCGTGACCCTGGTCAGCCTGTTCTTCGCTCGCCCGCAGAGCGTGGCGCGGGGCTACTTCGCCAAGGTTGACCAGTTGATCCGCCTGATCGCCGTGCACGCCGCCGCGGTGATCCGCGGGGATGAGCTGGAGGAGGATTTCCAGCAACGGCAGAAACAACTGCTGGGCGAGATCGCCGCCCTGGAGATGCTGCGTCGCCATCTGTATTTCGACGCCCCGCGGCTGCGCGGCGCCGATGAGCTGGTGCAGCAGCTGGCCAACCAGCTGGTGCTGATGACTTCGCGGTTGGCGATCCTGCGGCGCCAACGCAAGCTGATCGAAGCGCGCCTGAGCGGCCCGCTTCCGGAATCCGTGCGACGCCTGCGCGAAGATGAATTGGCCTGCCTCGCCGAGCTGGCCGAGTTCGGCCGCGACCTGCCCGGCTCCACCCGCAAGCGCATCACCCAGCTGCGCCAGCGCTTCGACGCCGCCGCGCGGCAGGCCGAAGAACTCGCCGACGGTCTGCCCACGTCGCTGCGCTCCCTGGCCTGGGCGTTGCGTTTCGAGCAGGCACGGCTGATGCAGCAACTGGACGAGATGATCGAACTCAGCGAAGCGATTCAGGAAGGTCGCCCTGGCAGCAGCTCCTACCCGCAAAGCCAGGCCCACGCCCTGCACCTGGATTTCCATCTCGCCGCGATGAACGCCACCCGCGCCTTCGTCGCCCTTTGCTGCGCTGGCTGGGTCTGGATCGAAACCGCCTGGGACGGCGCCCGCGCCGGGATGATCCTGGTCGGCATCCTCTGCTCGCTACTGGCCACCTTCCCGCGCCCGCTGATGGCGAGCCTGGCCTACATGCGCGGGCTGGCGATGGCGCTGGTGGCGGCGGCGCTGCTGCAATTCCTGTTGCTGCCCAGCGTCGGCGACTTCGAGATGCTCGCGCTTTTCCTGGTTCCTCTGCTCTACGTGATCGCGGTGGGCCTGGCCAACCCGCAGACTGCCGGCATCGGCATCGGCCTGGGGCTGTCCACCTTCCTGCTGGTCGGCCCGCAGAACCAGGGCGCGTGGATCAATACCTCGCTGCAATGGTTCGAGTTCGCCGGTGGCTATGTCAGCGCCGGCGTGCTGGCCCTGCTGGTGTACGCCTGGGTATTCCCATTCGACGCCGATGCGCGCCTGCGCCGCCAATCGCGCCGCACCCGTGCCGAAGTGCGCTCGGTGCTGCTGTCCAAGCCCAGCGAGGCGCGCCGCTTCCTGTTCGAGAGCCGCATGGTGGATCGCCTGGCGATCATGCTCGGGTTGCTGCCGGCAGCGCGCGACAGCCAGTCCGGTGAGCGCTTCCAGTGCAGCCTGGCGAGCATGACCCTGGGCGTGGTGCTGCACCAGCTGCGCCGCGAGAGCCTGAACCCCAACGGCCTGCCGCAGGCCCTGCGCGAACGCCTGTCGCTACTGCTGGACGAACTCGCCGCCTGCCTCGATCAGCCTCCCGCCGCTCCGCTGCAGCGGGTACTGCCCGCCATGCGCGAGCTGGGCAACGAGCTGGATGAGCTGCAAGGCCATGGCAACTACCCCAGCGGCGATGCCATGCGCCCGGTGTTCGTCAGCGGCGTGGCGCTGCTGGTGGCCGCCGATCTGCTGGAACGCTTCCGCGACCTCTACGGCGAATCCGCCGTCCTCCACGACGACCACGGGGAAGCCGCGCTGCATGCCCGTTGATATCGAGCTGGGCGGGGTCTACCTGCCACCACTGGCCCAGGCGCTGCTGCTGGCCCTGCCAATCTTCCTGCTGCTGGACTGGAGCCTGCGTCGCCTCGGTGTATTGCGCCTGGTCTGGCACGAAGCGCTGTTCGAAGGCGCGCTCTATGCCTGCATCTGCGCAGGCCTGATCCTGCTCATGGGAGCGCTGCACTGAATGACCAGCCTGCGCAAAGCCCTGCCGCCGCTGATCACCCTGGCCGTGGTCACGCTAGCCCTGATCCTCGGCTACTTCGCCTGGACCTACTACACGCGCGCGGCCTGGACCCGCGATGCCCGGGTGCGCGCCGACGTGGTGACGCTCTCGGCGGACGTCACCGGACGCATCGTCGAACTCCGGGTGAAGGACAACCAGCACGTCCGCAAGGGCGAACTGTTGCTGACCATCGACCCGGCGCGCTACGAACTGGCGGTGCTGCACGCCGACCGCGCGGTGGAGGTCGCCCGCGCCGCACTCGGCCAATCCCAGGCCGCCATCGCTGCCAATCAGGCGCTGTTGCAGCAGCGCCATAGCGAAGAAGTCCGCCGCCGGGCGCTGAAGGCACGCTCGGCCATCTCCAACGAGGAATGGGAAAAGGCCCAGACCGACGTCACCGTGGCCGAAGCGCAGCTGCTGCGCGAGCAGGCCAACCTGGGTCTGGCGCAAGCCAATGTGGCCCTCTCCGAAGCGGCACAGAAGCAGGCACGCCTGGACCTTGAGCGCACCCAGGTGGTGGCGCCGGTGAACGGCTACGTGACCAACCTGCTGACCCGTGCCGGCGATTACGCCACCGCTGGCCATTCGCTGGTGGCGCTGGTGGACAGCGACTCCTTCTATGTCGGCGGCTACTTCGAGGAAACCAAGCTGCCGCGCATCCGCGAGGGTGACCGGGTGGACGTGCAACTGATGAGCGGCGAGCGCTTCGACGGACGTGTCGAGAGCATCGCCTTCGCCATCACCGACCGCGAGAACGCCCCCGGCGCGCGCCTGCTGGCCAACATCAACCCGAGCTACACCTGGGTGAAACTCGCCCAGCGCATCCCCGTGCGTATTGCCATCGACCCGGCCTACCAGGGCCGCGACCGCCTTCGCGCTGGCACCACAGCCACCGTCAGCGTGGTCGAAAGCGCCCGTTAGCCCCGGTCTTCCGATGGGCAGGGGAACTTTCATCACCGCCCCGTCATCAACCCATCGCGTGATTGTCACCCTCCCGGTGCAGCATGCCTCCAGCTTCCCGCATCCCGCGCGGACGCCTGCGCACGAGGATGACCCTTGCCCCGCCTTCGCCTTCTGGCCGTTTCCCTGCTGACCGGCACCACTCTCGCCCTGGTTGCCTGGCGCTCGCTGCCCACGCCACTGGAAGACGTGCCGAGCAGCAGCCTGTTCGCGCAGAACTGGGCCCGTGGCGGAGTCGTCCTGCTGGTGCGCCACATGGAGCGTTGCGACCGATCCACCGCCGAATGCCTCGGTGCCGCCGACGGCATCACCGCCCGCGCCGCCGCACTGGCCAAGAGCATGGGCGAGAGCATCGGCCGCCTGGGCCTGACCACTACCGACATCTACAGCAGCCCGGCCAACCGCACCGTGCAGACCGCCGACCTGATGTTCGACCGCAACGTGGCGCGCCAGGACTGGCTGCTGACCTGCAAGGACGGCGACCTCGCCGAGCAGATTCGCCAGCACAAGGACGCGCACCGCAACCTGGTGCTGGTCACCCACAGCGAATGCTTCGACCTGCTGCGCGAAAACCTCAAGGTGCACGAGACCGATACCCCCGAGTACGGCAGCGCCCTGGTGCTGTTCGACGAGAGCGAGCCGAAGCTGCGCATCGCCGGCGAAGTCGAGACCGATGAGTGGCTGAAGCTGGTGAACTCGCACAACCCGAGCTGAGGCCGCTGCCAGAAAGCGCTTTCTGTGCCATCTTCTTGCGATCGCTCCAAGGAGAGGCTCGATGCCCGCCCTGCTCACTAGCCACCCACTGTTCGCCGCTCCCGTCCTGCTGCTGATCGACCTGCTGCTCTGGCGGCTGGTCGGCGCAGCCCATCCACACTGGCGGCTGGCAACGCGCGTCCTGTGCTTCCTGCTGTTCAGCCTGCTGCTGTTCAACGCCGGGATGAACCCGCTGCGTGCCGCGCCCTGGCCGGACGATCTGCCCAGCCACATGGTCGCCACGGCCGTGCAGATAGTCTGGTGGCTGTTCGCCGCGCGTTGCCTGACAGTGGTGCTGGGCTTCCTCCTGGTGCAACGCATCGGCCACGGCGGGCGGCTGCTGCAGGACGTCGTCGGCGCGCTGATCTTCCTGGTCGCCATCATCGCTTCCGCCGGCTACGTGCTGGAGCTGCCGGTGAAGGGCCTGCTGGCCACTTCCGGGGTGGTTGCCATCGTTCTCGGCCTGGCGCTACAGAGCACGCTGAGCGACGTGTTCTCCGGCATCGTGCTGAACACCACCAAGCCCTACCAGCTGGACGACTGGATCTCCATCGACGGCATCGAGGGCAAGGTCACCGAGATCGACTGGCGCTCCACCTACCTGCAGACGTCCCAGGGCACACTGGCCGTGGTGCCCAACTCCCTGGCCGCCAAAGCCAAGGTGCTTAACCTGAGCCGCCCGGCGAACCTCTACGGCGTCAGCGTGAGCCTGACGGTCAGCCCGCACATCCGCCCGCGCAAGGTGGTCGAGGCGCTGGAGCACGCCCTCGGCGGCTGCCGCGCCCTGCTGGCCAATCCCGCACCGGCGGTCAGCGTGCGCAAGTCCGCGCCCGATGGGGTGGAGTACGAAATGAGCGGCTTCGTCGCCGCCATGGGCGAAAAGCGCGAGGTGCGCAACCAGCTGTTCGACCTCGCCTACCGTCACCTGCAGGCCGCCGGCATCAACCTGCTGGCCGAGGCCGACGCGCCGATGCGCGAGAGCGCATCGCGGGCGCGGGCGTTGCTGGTGCGCTCGGGCCTGTTCGACGCCCTGCGTGACGAAGAGCGCGACGAACTGGCGAAGCGCATGCAGCGCCGCCCGTTCAAGCGCGGCGAAGTACTGCTGGCGCCGGGAGACGTCAGCGACCGCCTGCTGATCATCGACTCCGGCGTGGTCAGCGTCACCCTGCCCCACGACAACCAAACCATCGAGGCCGGGCGCATGGGGCCGGGCGAAGTCTTCGGCGAGGCCGGCGTGCTCACGGGCTCCGGGTGGCAGGCGCAGTTCACCGCCATCAGCGACGGCGCCGCCTACTTCATCGACAAGGAAACCCTCGCCCCCTGCATGGAGGCACGCCAGGAGATCGCAGAGGCCATGGGCCGCCTGCTCGACTTCCGCCAGAAGGCCAGCGCCGCGCTGTTGGTGGAGCAACCCACGGTGGTGCAGCAACGCGGGCTGATGGCCTGGCTCAAACAGCACGCTGGACGCCGCTACAAGGCCTGACTCTATTGCAACAGATCAGGCCTTGCGGGATCAGGCGCTGACTTCCTGCAGGCAATCCAGCGGTACCCAGCCGGCGTCGCCGCCCGAGCGCACACACCAGAGCCAACCGCCCAGCTCGCGGCCGCCTTCGAGCCGCTCGCCCACCTCCACGTCGAGCTCGCGTGCGGTGTAGTCCTCCATCGCCACCCCGGCGCCCGGCGCGGTCATGTTGAAGACCTGCGCCGGCACCCAACCCTCGCGCTGGCCGGGCGTCGAGCAGAAGTACCAGTCTTCCCAGCCCTCGGCGCCTTCGTAGCGCTCACCGACGAACAACGGCGCGCCCTTGGCGAAGGTGATGGGCGCGGGGTATTCGCTGCGGTGGCGTTGAATCACTTCGTAGTGCATGTCGATCTCCCGGTTCCCTGGACCGATCCATGCTACTCCTCACA
Organism: Pseudomonas nicosulfuronedens; assembly: GCF_005877905.1. GTDB lineage: Bacteria > Pseudomonadota > Gammaproteobacteria > Pseudomonadales > Pseudomonadaceae > Pseudomonas > Pseudomonas nicosulfuronedens. The sequence continues at coordinate 109,285 of NZ_SWDV01000024.1, forward strand.
AAGCGTCATGGAAGATCACCCCGAGGGTGAAGCGCTCGCCGGTCTGCACACGACTGACACCGTGGCGCAGGTTGACCCGGTGATAGCCGCGCACGCCCCGCACCGGGCGCTGGGCGACGGCGAACACCACCGCGTCGCAGTGCTGCAACGGCACAACGGTCGCCCGCGACTGCAGGCGCGGGCGCTGCTCGGTGAGGACGAATTCGCCACCCGCGAACTCTTCACCAGGCTGGGACAGCAGGATCGCCACCTGCAGTGGGAATGCCAGCTCCCCGTAGAGGTCCTGGTGCAGGCAGTTGTAGTCGCCGGCGCGGTAGCGCAGCAGCAAGGGAGTCGGCCGTCGCTGGCCGCCAGCGTGGCACTGGTCGAGGAAGCTGGCGTGGTCGGGCGGGTATTCAATGCCTGTGCCCATGCGCTCCTGCCAGGTATTGGCGATGGTGCGCAACGGCGGATAGAAGCCTTCGCGTAGCTCCTGCAGCGGCGCCGGCAAGGGATAGGCGAAATAGCGGTACTCGCCCAGGCCGAAATTGTGCCGGGCCATCACCACGCGGCTGCGAAAGGGTCCGTTCTGGTCGTAGAGCGCGCGGAGCGTCTCGCACTGCGCCCTGTCCAGCAGGCCGGGGATCAGTGCGTGTCCGTCAGCGTCGAGTTGCCGGGCCAGCGCCGGCCAATCGAGGGCGGAGATCAGGTCGACGAGGCTTCGTGTGGAGGTCATGGCAGCGGCCCGTAAAGACTATGCCTCAGTCTAGGGTCGCCCCTTGATCCGCCGCACCCCGAGCCCGGCTTTCAAACTTGCCCTGCAGGAGCAGGCCGTGCTCGCGATCGCTTCCATGGGGCCCCTGTCGGTGAATGCCTCCGGTAAACCGGTTACTCCGGGCGCAACTGCAACGGATCGACCAGCCCGGCCGCGATCGCCATGCCCACCAGATCGGACAAGGTCCCGGCCTGCATGCGCTTCATCACCCGCGCACGGTAGAGGTCCACGGTCTTGACGCTGATGTCCAGCTGCTCGGCCACTTCGCGGCTGGTGTAGCCGCGCACCAGCGGCAGGAACACGTCACGCTCGCGAGGCGTCAGGGCTGCCAGGCGCTCCTCCAGCTCGCCCAGCCCGGACCGCGAGGCACGCTGGTGCTCGCGGGAACTGAGCGCCTGCTGCACGCTGTCCAGCAGCAGTTGCTCGTTGTAGGGTTTCTCGATGAAATCCACCGCGCCGGCCTTGAAGGCACGGATGACGATGGGCACGTCGGCGTGGCCGCTGACGAAGATCACCGGCAGTTCCAGACCGCGCCGGCGCATTTCTTCCTGTACTGCCAGGCCGCCCAGACCGGGCATGCGTACGTCGAGCAACACACAGGCGTGGGCATCGTTCGGGCAGGCGTCAAGGAACTCGCGGCCGCTGGTGAATGGCCGCGCCTTCAGGCCGACCGACTCCAGCAGCCAGACGGTCGAGTCGAGCATCCGCTGGTCGTCATCCACCACATACACCACCGCCGTTTCCATCACTGTCTCCGTCATTATTCGGTTTTCCCTGCGGGCAGCCGGCACTCCAGGCGCAGGCCGCCGGTTGGCGCCGCCACGGCCTCCAGCGTGCCGCCAAAGCCTTCGACGATGCCACGACTCATGGACAGCCCCAACCCCAGGCCTTCGGGCTTGCTGGTGAAGAACGGCGTGAACATCTGCTCCAACGCCGCCGGACTGGCCCCCGGCCCTTCGTCTTCCACCCAGACGCAGAGCTGCCCGTCACTGTCGCGGCGGCTGCCGATGCGCACCTTCGAGGGCTCGCCGGCATGGCGCTCGCGGTTGGCCTCGACGGCGTTGCGCAACAGGTTGAGGAACACCTGTTCCAGCAACACGCGGTCGGCGTAGACGGGCGCCAGATTGTCGGTGAACGCCTCGCCGATGGCCACCTTCGCGCTGGCCGCTTCCCAGGCGCACAGGCCCAGCGCAGCGCGCGCCACCTGGTTCAGGTCCAGCGCCTGCATGCGCCGCTGCCCCTTGCGCAGGAAGGCCCGCAGGCGGCGGATCACTTCCGAGGCATGGGCGGTGTGCTCGACGATCTGCGCCAGTCCCTGGGCCACACGCTGTGCGGCTTCCGGCTGGCTGTCGAGGGATTTCAGGTAGCGCTGGCTGGCGCTGGCGTAGTTCATCACCGCGGCCAGCGGCTGGTTCATCTCGTGGGCAATACCCGAAGCCAGTTCGCCCAGGGTCACCAGGCGCGCGGTATGCGCCAGTTCGTCCTGATGCCGGCGTTGCTGGTTCTCGCGCAGTTCGCGTTCGGTCATGTCACGGGCCACCAGCGAGTAGTAGCACTCGCCGCCTGCTGCGTTGTGCGCCAGCAGGACCAGCGACAACGGCGCGCCATCGCGGCCGCGCAGGCGGCCTTCGGCGCTCCAGACGCCGCTGCGCCGTGCGCTCTCCCAGCCCTCTTGTTCCAACTGCTCCAGCAGACCATCGTCCAGCACCTGCGCAGCGGACGCAGGCAGAGCCTCGCCGTCCAGCCCCAGGGCACGACGCGCCGACGGATTGAGGTAGGTGACGCGTCCGCCCGGATCGACGAACAGCACCAGGTCGGTATTGGCCTCGACCACTTCGGCCAGGCGCCGCAAGCCTTCCTCGGCCTGCACCCGGGCGGTGATGTCGCGGGACACGCTGACCACTTCCATCACATGGCCGGTATAGGTCTCGCGAATGGCGCGGCTGGCGGTCTCGAACCACAGGTAATGGCCGTCGCGGTGGCGCAAGCGGTAGGTCAGGGTCACGTAGCCGTCCTGCACCAGGGCATCACGGGTACGTTCGGCGACCCGCTGGCGGTCCTGTTCGTGCAGCAGCGGCAGCAACTCCCTGCCGCGCAGCTCTTCCGGCCAGTAGCCGAGCAGCGTCCAGGAGGCCGGCGAGACGTCGAGCAGCCGGCCGTCGAGGGTGCGACGGGAAATCAGGTCGGTGGTGTTCTCGATGATCTGCCGGTACAGCCGGCTGGCTCGCGCCGCCTCACGCTGTTCCCGCAGCGACGCGGTGACCTCGCGGCCATGCACCAGCACCTGCCGCTCGCCGGGCATCGGCACGAAGGTCCAGAGAAACTGCCGGCCTTCGCGCTCGCCGGTCACCTCGTGCACCGCCCGCCCCTGTTCCAGGCAGGTGCGCAGCAATTGCGCATGGTTGCTGGGCAGCAGGTCGCGCGGCTCGCTGCCGGGGAAGTCGGCGAGCAACTGGCGCAGGGACTGGTTGCAATCCACCAGCACGTCCGCCTCGTCCAGCACCAGCGCTGGCTGCGGATCAGCACTGAGCAGCGGCGCCGTACGCCGCGCCTGATACGCCAGGGCAAGCACTTCCCCGAGCAGCTCGCCGACCCAGCCGAGCCAATCCTCGGCGTCCGCATCGGCACTTTCCACCAGCAGCAACCCCGGCGCTTCGGCCCGCAACGGCAGGACCAGCGCCAGCCCCTGGCTCCAGCCGGCGCGGCGCAGGCGGCCGCTGAGCCAGCACGGTACGTCGAGCAATTCGCCGAGCGACAAGCGTTCACGCTTGCCCAGCCCCCCGAGCAGCGCCAGGTCGTTGGCCTGCAAAGGGTCACCACTGCCCGGCGGCAGGCGCGAGGCACCGGCCAGGGCTTCGAAGCTCTGGCTGCGCGCTTGCCATTCGACATAGAGCACACGGGACACACCGTCTCGCTCGAGACAAAGCCGTTGCAGGGTGTCCGCCTGCACGGCGACGGGAGCTTGTTCGCGGACCAGGCGCACCAGGGTATTCAGCTCGGACATGGAGGAGGCTCGAAGGCACTTCAATTGAATATAGTAGTTATACCATACACCTTAGGTTTAACTTCCATATCCAATTCGACATTGCTATAAAACTCCGCAATGACCGGGCGACAGCCTGACGCACCGGTCACGACCCGCCTGCTGCCAAGCGCTCCACGGGTCACAACAGAACAATGAGCTAACAATCAGCCACAGGGTGTCCACATGTCGATCTTCGAACAGGGCTTGCCGCGCGCGGCCGTCAACCACATAGCGCTGTCGCCGCTGAGCTTCATCGAACGTACCGCCCACGTTTACCCCGAGCGTACCGCCATCATCCACGGCAGCCTGCGCCGCACCTGGAAAGAAACCTACCAACGCTGCCGCCGCCTGGCCTCCGCCCTTGCCGCCCGCGGCATCGGCCGCGGCGACACGGTGGCGGTGATGCTGCCCAACACCCCGCAGATGATCGAGGCGCACTTCGGCGTACCGATGATCGGTGCGGTACTCAATACCCTCAACGTACGTTTGGATGCCGAGGCCATCGCCTTCATGCTGCAGCACGGCGAAGCCAAGGTGCTGATCACCGACCGCGAGTTCTGCGACGTGATCCACGCCGCCCTGGGGATGCTCGATCACCCGCCGCTGGTGGTCGACGTGGACGACCCCGAGTACGGCGAAGGTTATGCGGTCAGCCCGCTGGACTATGAGGCGCTGCTCGCCGAGGGCGATCCGGAATTCGCCTGGCAGTGGCCACAGGACGAATGGGACGCCATCTCCCTCAACTACACCTCCGGCACCACCGGCAATCCCAAGGGCGTGGTTTACCACCACCGCGGCGCCTACCTGAACTCGCTGGGCAACCAGATGACCTGGTCCATGGGCCAGCATCCGGTCTACCTCTGGACCCTGCCGATGTTCCACTGCAACGGCTGGTGCTATCCCTGGACCGTTACCGCGCTGGCCGGCACCCACGTTTGCCTGCGCCGGGTCGACCCGCAGAAGATCCTCACGCTGATCCGCGAGCACCAGGTCACCCATCTGTGCGGCGCGCCCATCGTGCTCAACGCACTGATCAACATGCCCGAGTCGGCCAAGGCCGCCATCGACCACCCGGTGCACGCCATGGTCGCCGGCGCGGCTCCGCCGGCCAAGGTGATCGGCGCAGTGGAGGAAATGGGCATCAAGGTCACCCATGTCTACGGCCTGACCGAGGTCTACGGCCCGGTGACCGTCTGCGCCTGGCACGAGGAATGGGACGAGTTGCCGCTGGACGAACGCGCCCGCATCAAGTCGCGCCAGGGCGTGCGCTACCCGACCCTGGAAGGCGTGATGGTCGCCGACCCGAAGACCCTGGAGCCGGTGCCGCGCGACGGCCTGACCATCGGTGAGATCTTCATGCGCGGCAACACCGTGATGAAGGGCTACCTGAAGAACCCCACCGCCACCGAGGAATCCTTCGCCGGCGGCTGGTTCCACACCGGCGACCTGGCGGTCTGGCACCCGGACGGGTACGTGGAGATCCGCGATCGCCTCAAGGACATCATCATTTCCGGCGGCGAGAACATCTCCACCATCGAGGTCGAGGGCGTGCTCTACCGTCACCCGGCCGTGATGGAAGCCGCCGTGGTGGCCCGTGCCGATGAACGCTGGGGCGAGACGCCCTGCGCCTTCATCACCCTCAAGGCTGAGCACGCGGCGGTCGAGCCGCAGGACATCATGACCTTCTGCCGCGAGCATCTGGCCGGCTTCAAGGTGCCGCGTACCGTGGTATTCACCGACCTGCCCAAGACCTCCACCGGGAAGATCCAGAAATTCGTCCTGCGCGACTGGGCCAACGCCCTCTGACCCCACCTTCCGCCAGCCATCGTGCGCTCCCCGCAGCGGGGAGCGCCGGAGTTCGCCATGCCTGACTACCACGCTCCCCTGCACGACATGCGCTTCCTGCTCGACGACGTGTTCGACGCCCCCGCCCTCTGGGCGCGCCTGCCGGCGCTGGCCGAACGCATCGACGCCGACACCGCCGACGCCATCCTCGAAGAGGCGGCGAAGATCACCGGCGGCCTGCTCGCCCCGCTCAACCGCAGCGGCGACGAAGAAGGCGTGCACTTCGCCGACGGTGTGGTAAGCACGCCCGCCGGCTTCCGCGAGGCCTACGCGACCTATGCCGAGGGCGGTTGGGTCGGCCTGGCGGGCACCCCCGAATACGGCGGCATGGGCATGCCGAAGATGCTCTCGGTGCAGTTCGAGGAAATGATGTACGGCGCCAACGCCAGCTTCAGCCTCTACTCCACCCTCTCCGCCGGCGCCTGCCTGGCGCTGGATGCCCACGCCGAGGAAGCCCTCAAGAGCACCTATCTGCCGAAGATGTATGCCGGCGAATGGGCCGGCTCCATGTGCCTGACCGAGCCCCATGCCGGCACCGACCTGGGGCTGATCCGCACCCGCGCCGAGCCACAGGCCGACGGCAGCTACCGTGTCACCGGTACCAAGATCTTCATCACCGGCGGCGAGCAGGACCTCACCGACAACATCATCCACCTGGTGCTGGCCAAGCTGCCCGACGCACCGGCGGGCTCGCGGGGCATCTCGCTGTTCCTGGTGCCCAAGTTCCTGGTGCAGGCCGATGGCTCACTGGGCGCGCGCAACGCGGTCTCCTGCGGCTCGGTCGAGCACAAGATGGGCATCAAGGCCTCGGCCACCTGTGTGATGAACTTCGATGGCGCCACCGGCTGGCTGGTCGGCGAGCTGAACAAGGGGTTGGCAGCGATGTTCACCATGATGAACTACGAGCGCCTGTCCATCGGCATCCAGGGGATTGGCTGCGCCGAGATGTCCTACCAGAGCGCCGTCACCTACGCCCGCGAGCGGCTGCAGAGCCGCGCCGCCAACGGCCCGGTGGCGAAGGACAAGGCCGCCGACCCGATCATCGTGCATCCCGACGTGCGTCGCATGCTGCTGACCATGAAAGCGCTGACCGAAGGCGGCCGCGCCTTCTCCACCTACGTCGGCCAGCAGCTGGACGTCGCCAAGTACGCCGAAGATGCCGCCGAACGCGAGTCGGCCCAGTCACTGGTGGCGCTGCTCACGCCGGTCGCCAAGGCCTTCTTCACCGACACCGGGCTGGAAAGCTGCATCCATGGCCAGCAGGTGTTCGGCGGCCATGGCTTCATCCGTGAATGGGGCCAGGAGCAGTTGGTGCGCGACGTGCGCATCGCGCAGATCTACGAGGGCACCAACGGCATCCAGGCACTGGATCTGCTGGGCCGCAAGGTGATTGCCGATGGCGGGCAGGCATTAGCCCTGTTCGCCGGAGAAATCCGCGCTTTCGCCGACGCAACCGACGGCACCGCCATGGGCGCCTTCACCGCGCCGTTGCTGGATGCGCTGGACCTGCTCGAATCCGTCACCCGCCAGGTACGTGAGCGCGCCGCCAGCCAGCCGCAGGAGATCGGCGCCGCCTCGGTGGAGTACCTGCACTTGTTCGGCTACACCGCCTACGCCTACCTCTGGGCACGCATGGCGCAGGCCAGTCTGGGCCGGAGTGACGACTTCCATAGCGGCAAGCTGGCCACTGCGCGTTTCTACTTCGCCCGCCTGCTGCCGCGCACCGAGTCCCTGGCCGGTTCGATCCGCGCCGGCAGCGACAGTCTGTTCGAGCTGCGCGCCGAGCAATTCTGACGACCTGCGTCGCCTCATTCTGTTGAGCGTGATTGCGCGGCCAGCCCTGACGGGTTGCGCCGCGCTTTTTTTCGTCTCGGCGAATGCGGGTGGCCCACGTAGAATGAAGGCACCCACTCGCCACCGGCCTGCGTCATGAGTAACGAAAACCCGATTCTGCGTGACATTTCCCGTGTCACCCTGCAGCACTATCAGGACAGCGCCCAGTCCTTCCGAGAAGGCACCTGGGACCACGACGTCACCCAGAACATCGCCGCGCTGCTGCGGCACATTCAGGGCGAGGCGCCTTTCGTGCTGCTCGATTTCGGCTGTGGGCCGGGGCGCGACCTGTGCGCACTGAAGGGAATGGGGCATGAGCCGGTCGGCCTGGACGGCTGCGCCGACTTCGTCGCCATGGCCCGCGAGGCGAGCGGCTGCGAGGTCTGGCAGCAGGACTTCCTCGCCCTCGACCTGCCCGCCGGGCGCTTCGATGGCATCTATGCCAATGCCAGCCTGTTCCACGTACCGCGCAGCGAGCTGCCGCGCGTGCTGGGTCAGCTGCATGCGGCACTGAAACCCGGTGGCGTGCTGTTCAGCTCCAACCCGCGCGGGGAGAACCAGGAAGGCTGGAACGGCGGCCGCTATGGCTCCTACCACGACTTGGAGAACTGGACCCGTGTGCTGGAAGACGCGGGGTTCCTCGAACTGGAACACTACTACCGCCCGGAAGGCCTGCCGCGAGAGCAGCAGCCGTGGCTGGCGAGCGTGTGGCGCAAAGCTTGAACTGACGCCAGCTCTACCGGCGGATCGCAGGCAGGGCCCGCCCCTGCAGGGGAACACGACTCCTCTCAGGGGCGAGCCACACCAGCGACTTGATCACGCGGGTGTTGCCACCCGCGCTGAACCGCCGATCAGCCCTTCGCCGCCCAGGCGTTGAAGCGCTGCTCCAGGTCTTCGCCATGGTCGACCCAGAACTCGAAGTTCACCGGTACCGCCTGCTCCAGGTTTGCCGGCGCCGTGTTCAGGCGCTCGACCAGCTTGGGATCGATCAGCTGGGTGGTACCCAGATTCACCGAGCCGTAGCCCAGCTTCACGGTATGGATCTTCTGCTGCGCGGGTGAGAGTGAGAAGGCGATGAAGTCCTCGGCGGCCTTCTTGTTTGGGCTGCCCTTGGGGATCGCCCAGGAGTCGATGGCATACAGGCTGCCGTTCCACACCACCTTCATCGGCACGCCCTCTTCCTGTGCCGCGAAGGCGCGGCCGTTGTAGGCGGTGCTCATGACCACGTCACCACTGGCGAGGAATTGCATCGGCTGCGCGCCGGACTCCCACCACTGGATCGACGGCTTGATCTCGTCGAGCTTCTTGAAGGCGCGGTCCACGCCCTCCTTCGTCGCCAGCACCTTGTACAGGTCTTCCTTTTTGACGCCGTCAGCCAGCAGGGCGATCTCCAGGGTGTACTTGGCGCCCTTGCGCAGGGAACGCTTGCCGGGGAATTTCTGGGTGTCCCAGAAGTCCTGCCAGCCGGTCGGACCGTTGGCGAGGCGCTTGCCGTCGTAGACCATGGCCATCGACCAGACCAGCAGGCCAGCGCCGCAGTCGGAGAGGGTGCCAGGTACATAATCCTCGGCCTTGCCGAGGATCGACGGGTCCAGATGCTCGAACAGGCCTTCGTCGCAGCCGCGCAGCAGCTCCGGGCCTTCCACCTGGACGACGTCCCAGTTGACGCCGCCGGTGTCGACCATGGCCTTGATCTTGCCCATTTCGCCGTTGTACTCGCCGGCGATCACCTTCATTCCTTCCTTCTTCTCGAAGGGTTTGTAGAAGGCTTCGGTCTGTACGTCCTTGCTGATACCGCCGAAGGAGATCACGGTCAGGTCAGCAGCCATGGCGCCGGACGCCACGCCCATGAGCAGGGCTCCCAGAATCGGGTTTTTCATTTCCACCTCTTGGCATTGTTGTTGGCAGATGGTTCAAGCACGCAGGCGCCCGGTCTCTGCGGACCGGGGCACGATAACAGGGTCAGGTGCGGTAGACGGCCTCACCGTCCTCGATCAGGCGCAGCGCCGACTCCCAGGCCAGCAGGTGCAGACCGTCGGTCAACGCCTCCTCTTCCTGTACGGCAACGCGCTCGCACACGGCGTGCGGCGGATAACGCAGCTGGCGGCCGCCGGCCAGGGCCTGGACCTGCGCCTGGCAGGCGCGTTCGAGGAAGTAGATCTGGTTGAAGGCCTCGGCAATACAGCGCCCGGTAGCCAGCAGGCCGTGGTTGCGCAGGATCATCACCATATGACTGCCCAGGTCGTTGACCAGGCGCGAGCGCTCGTCCGGGTCCAGGGCGATGCCTTCGTAGTCGTGGTAACCCAGGCGGTTGTAGAACTTCAGCGCGTGCTGGCTGATCGGCAACAAGCCGTCTTCCTGGGCAGATACCGCGATGCCGGCAGCCGTGTGGGTGTGGATCACGCAGGCCACGTCTTCGCGGGCGGCGTGCACGGCAGAATGGATGTTGAAACCGGCGCGGTTGACGCTTTTCGGGCCGAAGCGCGGGTCGATGACGTCACCGGCGTGGTCGACCTTGACCAGGTCGGAGGCACGCATTTCGTGGAACAGCACGCCGTAGCGGTTGATCAGGTAGTGCCCCGGCTCGCCCGGCACCCGCGCCGAGATGTGGGTGTCGATGTGATCGGTCCAGCGGAAGTGCGCGATCAGCCGATACAGCGCGGCGAGGTCGCAGCGCGCCTGCCACTCTTCGGCGGAAATGCTCGACGGATCGATGTTGTAAGCTGTGTCACGCATGACGGGCGGTCCTTGTTGTTCTTTCAGGCGGTGCGGCAGTTTGCCGCTTCACGTGACCGAGTGTGCTGGTCACGCCCGGCCCGCACCATGCACAGGGACAACGCAGAAATTGCAGTGCTGTTATGGTCCGAGGACCTGTACAGATTGCCCATCGCTCACCCACACAAGAATCGGACCTCCGGATGCTGTTGCTCGACCCCACCTCGGACATTCCCCTGGTCACCCAGATCGTCGACGGCATCGCCCAGGCCATCGACGAGCAGCGCCTGCGCTCCGGCGCCAAGTTGCCCTCGATCCGCAAGTTCGCCCAGGCCAATGGCGTCAGCCACTTCACCGTGGTCGAGGCCTATGATCGGCTGGTGGCGCGCGGCTGCCTGAACGCGGTGCCCAATGCCGGTTTCTACGTGCGCGGCCCGGCAGTCGAGGACAGCGCCGGCGATGAGGCACCCACCGAATTCGACTTCGATGCGCACCTGCTGCTGCACAAGGTCTTCCAGCCGCTGGGGATGGAAATCCGTCCCGGTGTCGGCCTGCTGCCCGAGCACTGGCTTGACGGCGAAGGCTTGCAGCGAGGCCTGCGCAGCCTGGCGCGGGAAGAGCCGACCCAGTTCGGCAACTACGGCCACAGCAAGGGCAACCTGAAGCTGCGCGGCAAACTGGCGGACCGTTTGGCAGATGCCGGCGTCAGCGCCAGCCCCGAGCAGATCCTGCTGACCGCCGGCGCCAGCCAGGCACTGGACCTCACCGTGCGCTACCTGGTACAGCGCGGCGACCCGGTGCTGGTCGATGAGCCCGGCTACCACAATCTGTTCCTCAATCTGCGCCTGCAGGGCGCGCAGTTGCTGGGCGTGCCCCGCAGCGCCGATGGGCTGGACCTGGATCGTCTGGAGCAACTGGCCCGCGAGTACCGGCCCAAGGTCTACTTCACCCAGGCGCGCCTGCAGAGCCCCACCGGCGGCAGCCTGTCACTGGCGGCAGCACACCGCCTGCTGCAGCTGGCGGAGAAATACGATTTCCTCATCGTCGAGAACGACATCTATGCCGACCTGGACCCCGCCGGCCAACTGCTGCTCGCTAACCTCGATCAACTGGCGCGGGTGATCTACATCGGCAGCCTGTCCAAGGTCATCGCCCCGGCGCTGCGCACCGGTTTCATCGCCGCGCACCCCGAGCTGATCGAGGAACTGGTTCCGCTGAAAATGGTCAGTGGCCTGACCAGCTCGGAGCTCACCGAAACCCTGGCCCTGGACATCCTCCTGCAAGGCCGCCACCGCAAGCACGTGCGCCAGTTGCGCGACCAGCTCGGCGAAGCCCATGACAGCGTGGCGCGACGCCTGGAAGCCGCCGGCCTGGAAATCTTCCACGAACCCCGCGCTGGCCTGTTCCTCTGGGCCCGCCACCGCGCGGTGGATGACGCCACCCTGCTCGCCAGCCGCGCCAAGGAGGCGAAGATCCTGCTGTTCCCCGGCCAGTTGTTCATGCCCGATGGCCGCAGCGTGCCGTGGATGCGCTTCAACGTCGCGCACTCGCTGGATGAGCGGCTGTATGCCTTTCTCTCGAAACAAGGCTGAGGGCGGTCACAAAACTCTCGGCCACCGAGTCCAAGGAAGAAGAGCCGGAATTTCGCCGGCCACGTCAGGAGGACACCGTGAAATTCCCAGCCATCGACAACGAACACCTGCAACGTGCCCAGCGCGGCGAACCCACCGCCCTCGATGCGTTGCTGCTGGCCCTGCAAGCGCCGGTCTACAACCTCGCCCTGCGCATGCTCGGCCGTCGTGAAGACGCCCAGGACGCCAGCCAGGAAATCCTCCTGCGCATCACCACGCACCTGGCCAGTTTCCGTGGCGACAGCCAGTTCTCCACCTGGGCCTTCCGCATCGCCAGCAACGCGCTGCTGACCGCGCGCACCAAGGTTCGCGAGACGCCCACCGTGTCGCTGGAAGCCCTGGCGGAAAAGCTCGACCTCGGCCTGCGCCTGGCCCAGGCCAACGAGCGCCCGCTGGAGCCGGCCGACAAGCTCGCCGCCGAACGCATCGCACTCGCCTGCACCCAGGGCATGCTGATGTGCCTGGAACGCGAGCAGCGCCTGGCCTACGTGCTGGACATCGCCTTTGGCCTGGATTCGGAAACCGCCGCTGCCGTGCTCGAGATCGAGCCGGCGACCTACCGCAAGCGCCTGTCGCGGGCTCGCCAGCGGCTGGATGAGTTCATGCACCAGCACTGCGGTCTGGTCAACGCCCAGGCCGCCTGCTCCTGCGAGCGCCAGGCGCTGGCATTACCGCCTGGCGGCACCGATACCCGCCAGGCCAGGAGCGAGTTACTCGCCCTCACCCGCCTCGCGGATGCGGCAGCAGTGTTCCGCGCGCACCCGGACTACCAGGTACCGCAACGGGTGATCGAAACCGTCCGCGCCGTGCTGCAGCAGCACACTGGAGGCTGGCAATGAACGCGGTCGCCGATCTGGGTTATCCCGAGGGTTTTCAGCCGCTGCAACGCCGCAACCCGCTGCTGGACCTGCTCGGTCCATTCCTGGTGCGTGGCGAAGGCGAATCGCTGGAACTGGGCCTGCTGCTGGACGAACGCCACACCAACAGCCGTGGCGGCGTGCACGGCGGCATCCTGGCTACCCTGGCCGACATCGGCATGGGCTATGCGATGGCCTTCTCCAGCCAACCACCGCAACCGCTGGTCACCGCCAGCCTGACCCTGGACTACGTGTCCAGCGCCCAGGTCGGCGACTGGTTGTGCATCCGACTGCTGCACAGCCGGCGCGGCAGGCAGATGGCATTCGCCAACGCACTGCTGTCGGTAGGCGACAAGGTGGTGGCCCAGGCCAGCGCGGTGTTCGCCGTACCAGCACAACGTTGATCCTGCAGATATCGCCAGCCGCCGCCTGAGGCCGTAGACTTGCCGCCCATCAGCAACCGCCAGCAAGAGATCGACTATGGGCGCCCAGTGGAAAGCCAAACATAAAGAAGTCGCCGCCAACGCCAAGGGCCGCGTGTTCGGCAAACTGTCGAAGGAAATCATGATCGCCGCGCGAAATGGCGCCGACCCGGACATGAACCCGAAACTGCGTCTGGTCGTCGAGCAGGCCAAGAAGGCCTCGATGCCCCGCGATACCCTGGAGCGCGCCATCAAGAAAGGCGCCGGCCTGCTGGACGGCGCCGCCACCTTCGAGCGCGTGGTCTACGAAGGCTTCGCCCCGCACCGCGTACCGGTGATCGTCGAATGCCTGACTGACAACGTGAACCGCACCATCGCGGAAATCCGCGTGCTGTTCCGCAAGGGCCAACTGGGCGCTTCCGGCTCGGTATCCTGGGACTTCGATTACCTGGGCCTGGTCGAGGCCACCCCGGCCAGCGCTGACGCCGACCCGGAACTGGCCGCCATCGAAGCTGGCGCCCAGGACTTCGAGCCGGGCGAAGAAGAAGGCGACACCCTGTTCCTCACCGACTCCACCGACCTGGACGCCGTCTGCCGCGCCTTGCCCGAGCACGGTTTCACCGTCGCCTCGGCCAAGCTCGGCTACAAGGCGAAGAACCCGGTAAGTCTGTCCGACGCGGAACTGGAAGAAGTCGAAGCCTTCCTCGATGCCCTGGACGGCAACGACGACGTGCAGAACCTCTACGTCGGCCTGGCGTAACCCGCCGTTGCAAGGGGCTGGGCCATGCCCTGCCCCTTGCTGCCGCGTCAGTACAGCCCGGTCGCGCTCCCCGGCTCGAAGACCGGAGTCTGATTGGCGTGGATCATGTTGTAGCTCAGCATGAACGCCACGCCGCCCTCGCTGCCCAGCGCCTGGCTGACCCAGCCGATCGGGTTATTGAACAGCGAGTCGTCCGGGTTGAGCACGCCGATGGCCGCCGTGTCCGGATCGTTGTCCCAGGTGACGTCACCCCAGTGCCAGCCCAACCCCTCCACGTACTGCCGGCCGAGCAAGGCTCCGAGCGCGAAGACCGCGTCATCGGCCACCTCGCGCTGTTGCTCCTTGGCATCGCGGACGTACTGGGTGATTGCCGCGACCACCGCGTCGGGTGGCAACTCCGGTGCCAGTTGCAGTAGTACCAGGGCCTGCTGTTGCAGGTCTTCCAGTTGTTGCTCCAGTTCCGCCGACAGCGGAATGATTTCAGCCATGCTTCCTTCTCCTGAAACGGTTCTCGCGCTCTCCTGGCGAGTCCCTGTCACTGTGAAACTTTCATTCGGCAACGCTCACGCGGAGCGTCCCATCAGGACATCCTGGCTCCCTTCGGCCTTCTCCCGCAGGAAATCCCAGGTGGTGCGCATGCGCGCGATGTCCTTGAGTTCGGTCGGCATCAGCATCCAGAAGGTCCGCACGAACTCGATCTCCCCCGCCAGGATCGGCTGCAACGATGAGTCCTCGGCTGCCGCGAAAGCCGGCAGGATTGCCAGCCCGGCGCCCTCTGCCACCGCACGCTGCTGCGCCAGGATGCTGGTGCAGCGCAGCGCCATGTGCAGCGGCCGGCCGATCTCGTCGAGGTACTGCAGCTCCTTGCTGTAGAGCAGGTCGTCGACATAGCCCACCAGGGCATGGTCGCGCAGGTCATCGCGAGTTCCGATCGGCCCGCGCTCGGCGAGGTAATCCTTCGAGGCATAGAGGCGCAGCACGTAGTCGGTCAGCCGGGTAATGATGTAGGGCCCGCGACCGGGGCGCTCCAGGGTGATGACGATATCCGCCTCGTGGCGCGACAGCTGCAGCGCGCGCGGCACCGCCAGCAAGTCCACGCCCAGGTGTGGGTGACGCTGGTTCAGCTCCACCAGCTGCGAGGTCAGCAGCGTCGAGCCGTAACCCTCGGTTGCGCCGATACGTACCTTGCCGGAGAGATTGTCTTCGGTGCCGGCCAGGCGCTTCTCGATCACCTTGCAGGCACTTTCCATCGCCTCGGCCTGGGGCAGCAGTCCGTGGCCGGCCTCGGTCAGCCGATAGCCGGCGGGTTCGCGCACCAGCAGTTGGGCGCCGATGCTCTTCTCCAGCGCCTGCAGCCGGCGGGCGACAGTGGTGTGGTCCACCCCCAGGCGCCGCGCGGCGACGGTGAGCTTGCCGGCACGGGAAAGCTCGAGGAAGAAACGCAGATTGTCCCAGTCCATTGACTCACCCGTGCGCGCTATATCTGCAAAAATGCAGACCATACTTGCACATCACCGCATTGAGAACATCAAAAATGCACTGTTAGGATCGGACCACACAAGAACAAAGCCTTCAGGCTGGGAGAACCCCGATGACTGCACCTGCCGTCCCGACCGTCAAACTCTTCCTCGATGGCAAGCCCGTCGAGTCCACCACCTCCGAATGGCGCGACGTGATCAACCCTGCCACCCAGGAAGTCCTCGCCCGCGTGCCCTTCGCCACGCCCGAGGAAGTCGAGCGCGCAGTGGCCAGTGCCAAGGCTGCATTCAGGACCTGGAAGAAGACCCCCATCGGCGCCCGCGCGCGCATCTTCCTCAAGTACCAGCAACTGATCCGCGAGAACATGAAGGAACTGGCGGCTATCCTCACCGCCGAACAGGGCAAGACCCTGCCGGATGCCGAAGGCGACGTGTTCCGCGGCCTGGAAGTGGTCGAGCACGCCTCGGCCATTGGCAACCTGCAACTGGGCGAGCTGGCCAACAACGTGGCTGGCGGCGTGGATACCTTCACCATCCTGCAACCCATCGGTGTCTGCGCCGGCATCACCCCCTTCAACTTCCCGGCGATGATCCCGCTGTGGATGTTCCCGATGGCCATCGCCACCGGCAACACCTTCGTCCTCAAGCCCTCCGAGCAGGATCCGATGGTGACCATGCGCCTGGTCGAACTGGCCCATGAAGCCGGTGTGCCGCCGGGCGTGCTCAACGTCATCCATGGCGGCCCGGACGTGGTCAACGCGATCTGCGATCACCCGGACATCAAGGCAGTCTCCTTCGTCGGCTCGACCCGCGTCGGCACTCACGTCTATAACCGCGCATCCCTGGCCGGAAAGCGCGTGCAGTGCATGATGGGCGCGAAAAACCACGCGGTGGTGCTGCCCGACGCCAACAAGGAACAGACCCTCAACGCCATTGCCGGCGCAGCCTTCGGCGCCGCCGGGCAGCGCTGCATGGCGGTATCGGTGGCAATCCTGGTGGGCGAAGCCAACCAGTGGATTCCCGACCTGGTGGCCAAGGCGCAGACCCTCAAGGTCAGCGGCGGCACCGAAGCCAATACCGACGTCGGCCCGCTGGTTTCCTGCGCGGCGCTGGACCGCGTCAGCGGCCTGATCGAGCGCGGCACCCAGGAGGGCGCCAAGCTGGAGCTGGACGGTCGTAATCCGCAGGTGGCCGGCTACGGCAAGGGCAACTTCGTCGGCCCGACCGTTTTCTCCGGCGTTACTCCGCAAATGACCATCTACCGCGAGGAAATCTTCGGCCCGGTGCTCTGCGTGGTGTCGGTGAAGACCTTCGATGAGGCCATCGAGCTGATCAACGCCAACCCCAATGGCAACGGCACTGCGCTGTTCACCCGTTCCGGCGCCGCCGCCCGCCACTTCAAGGAAGAGATCGACGTCGGCCAGGTGGGCATCAACGTGCCGATCCCGGTACCGGTACCGCTGTTCTCCTTCACCGGCTCGCGCGGCTCGAAGCTGGGCGACCTGGGCCCGTACGGCAAGCAGGTGGTGCAGTTCTACACCCAGACCAAGACCGTCACCGAGCGCTGGTTCGACGAGAACGAGGTCGGCGGTGCGGTGAACACCACCATCAACCTCAAGTAAGCCCTGCCCGCCCGCCTGCCCCGAGCCGGCCCGGACTTCAGCATGGATGCTGGTCCAGGTTCGGCACCACGCGGGCGGGCACCTCCTTTTGCGCCTGATCGATCGGGCGCCCCGAACAAGAAGAAGAGGACCACCCCATGCGCATCGGCTTCATCGGACTCGGCAACATGGGCGGCCCCATGGCCGCCAACCTGCTCAAGGCCGGCTTCGACCTGAGTGTCTTCGATCTCTCCTCCAAGGCCGTGGAAGCGGCCGTCACCCTTGGCGCCCGCGCCCTGGCATCCCCCGCCGAAGTGGCGCGCGACGATGTCGAGGTGATCATCACCATGCTGCCCGCCGCCGCCCACGTGAAGCAGGTTTACCTCGGCGACGACGGCCTGCTGGCCAACGTGCAGCCCGGCGTCTTGCTGATCGATTCGTCCACCATCGATCCACTGAACGCCCGCGAGGTCAGCGCCGCTGCGCACGCCCACGGCAACCCGATGCTGGACGCGCCGGTTTCCGGCGGCACCGCCGGTGCGGCAGCCGGCACCCTGACCTTCATGGTCGGCGGCGAGCAGACCGACTTCGAGCGCGCCCGCCCGGTGCTCGCGGCCATGGGCAAGAACCTCGTGCACTGTGGCGGTGCCGGCAACGGCCAGGTAGCCAAGGTGGCAAACAACCTGCTGCTGGGCATCTCCATGATCGGTGTGGCGGAAGCCATGTCCCTGGGCGTGAAGCTGGGCATGGATGCCGAGGTGCTGGCCGGCATCATCAATACCTCCAGCGGCCGCTGCTGGAGCTCTGAGGTCAACAATCCGCTCACCGGCGCTCCGGCGGCACGAGGTTACAGCGGCGGCTTCGGCACCGACCTGATGCTCAAGGACCTGGGCCTGGCCAGCGAGGCGGCGCGGCAGATTCGCCATCCGGTGCTGCTTGGCGCCCTCGCGCAGCAGCTGTTCCAGACCTTCAGCAACCAGGGCAATGGCCAGTTGGACTTCTCGGCCATCGTGAAGCTCTACGAACAGAACTAAGCCGCTCTCCAGCGGGCGCTTTTCGTAGGAGCGAGCTTGCTCGCGAACCTCCTCGCTGCGGGGCTGTTCGCGAGCAAGCTCGCTCCTACAAAGGTCGCCCTCTGCAACGCGCCTTCAGGGCGCCTATCTCGGCTATCATGCGCGCTCCGCCCCACCGGATGCCGCCCGATGATCCTCCGCCCACAAACCCCGACACTCTGGGTCCTGCTGTTCTCGCTCAAGGGGTCGATCATCCCGGCCATCTGGCGCAAGGTGCTCTACACGGTGCTGCTCAGCTCGCTGGTGGTGGCCACCCACGGCACGCTCTACCACTACAAGGTGATCATCACCTCCACGCCCTTCACCCTCTGGGGGCTGACGCTGGCGATCTTCCTAGGCTTTCGTAACAACGTCGCCTACCAGCGCTTCTGGGAGGCGCGCACGCTCTGGGGCGAACTGCTGATCGTGACCCGCAACCTGGCGCGGCAGACCCGCTCGCTGCTGCCCGATCTCGATGCGCAAAGCCGCCGCCAGCTCTGCAAACCGCTGATCGCCTTCGGCTACACGCTACGCGACCAGTTGCGCGGCACCGTGCAAGGCGCCGACGTGAAGCGCGTGCTGGGCGAGGACGCTGCAACCTTCGCCAACTGCCGCAATCCGGCCAACGCGTTGCTGGCGGAGCTGGGCCAGCGCTTCGCCGACCAGAGCCGCGCGGCGGGCGCCAGCGACATCACCCTGGCTGCCATCGACCAGCAGATGACCCGCCTGTCCTACGTACTGGGCGGCTGCGAGCGCATCAGCAACACGCCGATCCCCTATCCCTACATCCTGATGCTGCACCGCATCGTGCACGTCTACTGCTTCCTGCTGCCCTTCTGCCTGGTGGACAGCATCGGCTGGTTCACCCCGCTGGCGGTGTGCGTACTGGCCTACACCTTCTTCGGCCTGGACGCCCTGGGCGACCAGATCGCCGACCCGTTCGACACCCAACCCAACGATCTGCCGCTGGATGCCATGAGCCGCAACCTGGAAATCACCGTGCTGGAGATCCTCGGTGATACCGACCTGCCTGAACCGCTGAAGCCAGTGGACGGCCTGCTGCTCTGATCGAGCCTTGAGGACTATTCGATGAACCACCTGAAAGACGTGCCGCTGAACAAGGCCTACCTGCTGCTCAACCACGGCCCGAGCACCATAGTCACCAGCGAGCACGACGGCGTCGCCAACGTCATGGCCGCTGCCTGGGTCATGCCGCTGGACTTCGATCCGCCCAAACTGATGCTGGTACTGGACCGCAACACCTGGTCACGCCATCTGGTAGAAGGCTCGGGCGCATTCGTCATCCAGCTGCCGACGCGCCAGCAGGCTGAGCTGACTCTGGCAGTGGGTTCGAGCAACGGCGGCGAAGGCGACAAGTTCGAGCAACTGGACATCCGCACCGCCCGCGCGAAGCTGGTCGAGGCGCCGATCGTCGAGGACTGCGTGGCCTACCTGGAATGCAAGGTCATCAGCGAGCCGAACAACCAGGAGAAGTACGACCTGTTCATCGCCGAGGTGGTTGCCGCTTACGCCGATGAGCGCGCGTTCTCCAATGGCCGCTGGCATTTCCCCAGCGCCGAGTTGCGCACCATTCACTACCAGGCGGGCGGCGCCTTCTTCGCCACCGGCGAGGCGTTCCAGGTCAGTCGCGGCTGACCGGCTGCCAGGCTGCCGGCGCCGAACCCAGTTCGGAGGCCGGCAACTCCCAGTACAGTGGCGAGCCCGCGACCTGCAGTGGCGGACGCAAGCGCTGCGCATGCCCCCAGGGCGTTGTCTCGATGCCCGAAGACAGATCGGCAGCTGTCTCGGCCGCCAGCTCCGGCGAACCCACTGATGAAACTCCCGCCTCCAGCAGGCATTGCGCCGTACGTGCCAACGAGAGGCGCCAACGGCTCCCGCGGCCACTACGCCGACGTTCGGCCAATCCGCGCAATGCGGCCGCTGCAATCAGGTAGCCGGTGGCGTGATCGAGCGCCTGCACCGGCAGCGGTACCGGCTTGTCCTCGCCCCGCCAGATGCGCCCGGCTTCGGCGATGCCGCTGCTCATCTGCACCAGGCTGTCGAACCCGCGCCTTTGGCTCCAGGGGCCCGACCACCCATAGGCATTCAGGCTGACATCCACCAGGCCCGGTGCAATGCTCCGGCGAACATCGGCGCCCAATCCCAGGCGCTCCAGGGCATCGGCCCGATAGCCGTGCACCAGCACGTCGGCGCTGGCGAGGAGCGCCTGAAAGCGCTCGCGAGCTGCTGGTTGACGCAGGTCCAGCCGCGCGCAGTGCTTGCCCAGGGTGACTTCCGGGACCACGCCAGGCTCGTCCCAGTCCGGTGGGTCGATGCGCAGAACCTCGGCGCCGAAGCCAGCAAGGAAGCGCGTAGCAATAGGCCCTGCCAGCACGCGGGTCAGGTCCAGCACGCGCAATCCGGCCAGCGGGCGCTCGCGGTCGATCTCGATGTCCAGGGAAGGCGCAGACACCAGTTGAAGATCGCGCAACACCAGCGCCTCGCGAGCAACAGCGATACCTTGCGGGTGCTGCTTCCAGGCATCCCAGGAGCGCATCTCGGCTGCACAGCCGCCTTCCTTCACGATCGCCAGCTCAAGTTCGCCTGCGTTCCAGTTCGCCACGGCAGCTGCGACCCGCTCACGATCATTGTCCGCCCCAAGCACTCGAAGGGCGGCGGCACGGTGATGCGGAGCATTGGTGTGCAGGCGAATCCAGCCGTCACGGGCACGGTAGTTACCGGCGATGGCATCCCACAGGTCAGGGGGCGCCCAGCCCTGGGCGCGCAAGGAGGTGGAGAACCACAAGGAGGCCAGGCGGCGATCCACGACCAACGATGCGGCGGCGCCGGGCTCAGGCTCCAGCCACTCGCCCAGCGCCAAGCCGGCGCTGGCTATGCTGGCGGCGGCCAGTTCGGTGACGAAGAAAGCCGAAGGCAGAGAGCCTTCGCTGCGAAAGGCCAGATGACTCAGGCGCTCAGCCTGGCCACCAAGGGACGTCCAAAGTCGCTCCGCAAGAACCCGCTGCATCTCTATCTCCGCCTTCTCCGTGGAGCTTCACCTTAGCCGCGCAGCGTCAGGCGGGCGAGCCGACCTTGGTCGACAGGCAATAAAAAGCCCGCAATCAAGCGGGCCTTTCGATGGGGAGCTAGTCCTTTAGCTGGTTTTCATCCTCTGCCCCCAGGTGTGAAAAAAACGTGAAGAGCGGAGCAGCCGAAACATTTTGTTGGAGATCACCTGTAGTTGAGGCTGGTGCTCAGCTCGAGTAATCCAGCGCGGTCCAGACACGGCTGAGTCCGTCGCTTATCTGGCAGCTCGACAGATCTTCCGCTTCACCCCGCGAAGACAGGCGCACGGTGGAGTCGCCCTCACCTTCGGTCAGCCACTGCAGACGCCCGCAATTGGGCGTGTCAATCACATAGCTGGCGGCGATCGCCGAACGATCCTTCGGCAGACGGATGGCATCGCGGACCGTACCGCGCTCTTCGATGCGCTTGCCGTCGGCGACCAGCACCGCCCAGGCCTCCTTGCCCTCGATGATGAGGTAGGCGCCATTGGCGCGCGGAACGTCCGCCTGAGGCTGGGCACAGCCCGCCAGCATCGCCACACCTGCGCAAAGCATCAGTTTCTGCAGCATCGCCATCGCTCCTGTTCGTCGAGAGGTGCCCGCCAGGCCAGTGGCGGCGGGCACTTCAGGGTTTCTGTCAGACCGTGAGAGCGATACTAGGAGAAAATACTGTTCATGCATACAGTATTTTGCGAAAATTTTTTAAACCTCAACGAAAGGCCACAGTCCATTGGCTACGTCGATCACCTCGGATCACAGGGCATGGGCCTGATACCCATTGAGGAGCAAGCGATGGTGAGCATCCATCAGCTGAAATACACCGTGAACCACATGGCCATTGAGGAAGTCAGCGAGGCCGTTTCGGAACTGCTGCTGGAGGGGTTGGTCACAGAAGGCAAGACGCCCTTCAGCCGCACCCACTTCAACGTGTGCTTCGCGGAAATCGAGGCCCTGATGCAGCGCGCCGGCTATCATCGCCCGCTGGATGTGGTGGGCTACCAGGGCCAGGCCTACGCCATGTTCGACCCCAGCCGCTGGGACGCCGTGGAAGTCCTGCGCTGGCTGAAGGAATACGTCGAGGAGTCGAAGGCGCTCAGCACCGCCTGACAGCGCGGGTCTTTTCGCAGGTCGTGGTTGCGGGAGCAGCGACTTGCGAAGGCCTACCTGGCGCACTAATGTCCCATGCACTTTTTCCCGCTTGCCGAATCAAGGACGATTCCATGAGCGACTCTTCCTCCGACGACAGCTGGCTCTGGGCCTACCGCAAACTCCGTAGCTGGGATGTGGGCCGGGTCAGCTCAGCGTTTCTCGCCACACTCTTCCACTGGCGCGGCGACACCGGGCTGTTCTATAGCCATGGCGGCCTGCGTAAGTCCCGCCTGACCCGCGACGACCTGATCGACTGATCCAGCCTACTGCTGCTGGTAATAGCCACTGCCACGCGGATAGACCGCGCCGTTGGGGTATTCGATGCTCTGGCGGATGCCGCCGCTGCCTTGATCGATGATCACCGTGCCCGAGCGCGTCTCGCCATAGCTGCGCGGCACCTGGACACCGCCATAACCGTCATTGCGCTGCCAGCTGGAGGAGCTCTCCACGCTGCCGCTCGCGCCTGGGCTGATGTAGATGCGCTGGATCGCCGGCGGCGATTGCTGCCACTGAGGCTGGCTCTGGTTGCGCTGCCGGGACTGCCCGTCCTGCGTGGAAAACTGCTGCGCGTAGAGGGGCATCGCCAGGGCACAACAGACAATGACCCCGAGGCTTCTGAGACCAATCATGACGATCTCCCGAATGAGGGAAAGGCTCCAGCTTACCAAGCCTTGTCTCTCGGCGCAGGGCAATGCGATCACGCAATACAAATCCATATGTATCAAATAGTTATGAATTCTTTGTAACGTTAAATATACGAATCTCACCCACCCAGGTGCCACCTAGCGGCCCAACCCCACGCCAGGGACTCATCCCTTGCTGGAACAACCGGATAGCGTCGACTCTTAAAGCTTTTTGTATAATATTTTATTCTTTAAAAACAATCAGATAGACAACACATATAAACCTTTACGCGAACTAATGGAGGCCTGTTGCGAAGCATTCCCAGCAGGCACCTGGCGCAGCAGCTCAACCAGTGCCTCCAGCCTTAAATACCCCCCTTGCCATTCCATTGCCACGATTGGCATTTCTTTCTCAATCAGTAAGATGCAGCGACTTTCGTAAGGAACGCCTCATGTTCGGACGCTGCCTGACCCTGCTGCTGATCCTCGCAATCCCCACCGTTGCCTCCGCTGCTGCCCCACGCACCTTCGAGGAAGCCAAGAAGGTCGGGCGCAAGCTGTACGCCCGCCAGTCGGTGGAGTTCTATTGCGGCTGCCGCTACAGCGGCACCAAGGTCGATCTGAAGAGCTGCGGCTACACCCCGCGCAAGAATGCCAACCGGGCTTCGCGCATCGAGTGGGAGCACATTGTCCCCGCCTGGGTGATCGGCCATCAGCGCCAGTGCTGGCAAAGTGGCGGGCGCAAGAACTGCTCGCGCAATGACCGGGTGTACCAGAAGGCCGAGGCCGACCTGCACAACCTGGTACCGAGCATCGGTGAGGTGAACGGCGACCGCGCCAACTACAGCTTCGGCTGGCTGCAGCAGAAGCCTTCGCAGTACGGCGCCTGCCCGATGGTGGTCGACTTCAAGGCGCGCAAGGCCATGCCCCGCCCGCAGATTCGCGGCATGATCGCCCGCACCTACTTTTACATGAGCGACCGCTACGGCCTGAAGCTGTCCAGGCAGGATCGCCAGCTGTTCACCGCCTGGAGCAAGCAGTACCCAGTGGAAGCCTGGGAGCGCCAGCGCAACCAGATGGTTGGTTGCGTGATGGGCTGGGGCAACCCCTACGTCGGACCGATCGAGAGCGACCGATGCCCGGCGCCGAAAGTGGCCAGACGCTGAAGCCGGGCGACAGCCGCCAACGCCAGCAGTAGACTCCGACAGCCGTCCAGCTGTGACGCGCTCACCTTTCTCTGTCTGGAGTACGCAGCATGTCCCTCTCGATCTACCAGGCTTCCGTTCCCGTCTTCATCCGTATGCTCGGCAACCTCTCGGCGATTCTCGCCAAGGCTGCCGCCCATGCCGAAGCCAAGTCCATCGACCCTGCCGTCCTGATCAATGCCCGCCTCGCCCCGGACATGTTTGCCCTGGCTCGCCAGGTGCAGATCGCCACCGACTCCGCCAAGGGCGCTGGTGCGCGCCTGGCCGGCGCCGAAGTGCCGAGCTACGCCGATGACGAAACCACCTTCGCCGAGTTGCAGGCGCGCATTGCGAAGACCGTTGAGTTCCTCAAGACGCTCAAGCCCGAGCAGTTCGAAGGCGCTGAAAACCGCACCATCGAGCTGAAGCTTCGCACCCGCGAAGTCAGCTTCAAGGGCTCGGACTTCCTGCTGGGCTTCGTCAACCCGAACTTCTATTTCCACATCACTACGGCCTACGACATCCTCCGCCACAACGGCGTGGAAGTTGGCAAGATGGACTATCTGGGCGGCGTCTGATCGCTCCGGGCGCCGGGCTCCGGCGCCCTTCAACCGCGCGACAGCGGCAGCGTGGTGGTGGACTTGATCTCCGAGAGCGCCACGATGGAGTTGATCTCCTGAACCCCCGGCACCTGGGACAGCCGTTCGAAGAAGAAACGCTCGTACGCCTCCACATCTTCGGTGACGATACGCAGCATGAAGTCCACGGCCCCCATCAGGACATGGCACTCCAGCACCTCGGGAAACGCTTCCATGGCCTGGGCGAAATCCGTCAGGTGATTGCGTCCGTGGGCGTTGAGTTTCACTTGGGCGAATATCTGGGTGTTCAAGCCAATCTTCTTGCGATCCAGCAGGGTTACCTGCTTGCGGATCACACCCTCTTCCTTCAGACGCTGAATCCGTCGCCAGCACGGTGACTGGGACAGACCGATACGTTCGGCGATCTCTGCCGTGGACAGCGTCGCCTCCTCCTGCAGCAGGGCGAGGATCTTGCGGTCGTGAGCATCCAGTGAAATAGGCATAGATAATTCGTCTTGTGCAAATTTAGAGAATCATTAATGCACACCTAAACGCCTAGCGGCTAAAAACAGGCAAATAAATCCCCGGCATGGGCCGCAGAATACTCCTCACTTCTCCTGCATCGGCCTGCCGTCATGACACTCCCCGCTCTCCATCTCGTGGAACTTCCCCTGGATCAACAGGACCGCCCGGTTCCCACCGAAGCAGCTGCCGACGTGCGCTACCTGATCCGGGCGGAGATCGACGCCGATATCCTTTGCCGACTGCTGAACCAGTTCGCACTCCAAGGCCACGTACCGGCCGAGGTCGAATCCTCACGCCGAGAGGACTGGCTGGATATCGCCCTGAGGGTCAACACCTTGCCGCGCTACCGCGCCGAGGTAATCGCCCAGCGCATGCGCGGTATGGTCAGCGTGTGTTCCGTCGATCTACACGTACAGGGCTCCGAAGCTGTCCTTTCAGCGACATAAGCTGACTTTCTGGCGTTAGCCGGCATATCCATCCGGGCTTAGAGTGCGAACCTGACCCTAGCGGTCTTTCACACACAACAACGATGAGAGATGTGCCCATGGCTCGCCCACGCCTGCTCCCCGACAACTTCACCCTGGCTCTGATCGCCACCGTGACCGTTGCCAGCCTGCTGCCCTGCGAAGGCACCGCTGCCGTCGTCTTCGGCTGGATCACCAACCTGGGCATCGCACTGCTGTTCTTCCTCCACGGTGCGAAGCTGTCGCGCCAGGCGATCGTCGCCGGTGCGACTCACTGGCGCCTGCACCTGCTGATATTCTCCTGCACCTTCATCCTGTTCCCTTTGCTCGGCCTCGCGCTCAAGCCGGTGCTGTCGCCCCTGGTGACCCCGGACCTGTACCTGGGCATGCTCTACCTCTGCGCCCTGCCCGCCACCGTACAATCCGCGATTGCCTTCACTTCGCTGGCAAGAGGCAACATCCCGGCGGCCATTTGCAGCGCATCAGCCTCCAGCCTGCTGGGCGTGTTCGTCACTCCGCTGCTCGTGCAACTGCTGATCGGCGCCCATGGCGATACCGGGATGTCGACGCTGGATGCCATCGGCAAGATCACCCTGCAACTGCTGGTGCCCTTCGTCGCCGGCCAACTGCTGCGCCCGTGGATCGGCGCCTGGGTGGAACGCCACAAGCCAGTGCTGCGCTATGTGGACCAGGGCTCGATCCTGCTGGTGGTCTACACCGCCTTCAGCGCGGCGGTCATCCAGGGGCTGTGGCATCAAGTTCCGCTACCGGCGCTGGCCGGCCTGGTCGTGGCCTGCTGCGTGCTCCTGGCACTGGCCCTGATCGCTACCAACCTGTTGGGACGCTGGCTGGGCTTCCCCCTGGAGGACCGCATCACCATCATCTTCTGCGGCTCGAAGAAGAGCCTGGCCACCGGCGTACCGATGGCCTCGGTGCTGTTCGCCAGCAGTACCGTTGGCGTGATCCTGCTGCCGCTGATGCTGTTCCACCAAATCCAGTTGATGGTCTGTGCCGTGCTTGCCCAGCGCTATTCGCAGCGCCAGGAAGAGGGTCACGCTTCGCTGGAGCGCAGTCACTGACGGCCACCTCCGTGCAAATGACGCCCACAAAAAAGCCGGTGCAGATGCACCGGCTTTTTTGTTGCAGCCCTCGCCGTCAGGCGCCGACGGGGGTCCGCATGGTGACGAATTCTTCGGCGGCCGTCGGATGGATGCCGATGGTTTCATCGAACACCCGCTTGGTCGCCCCGGCTTTCAGCGCAATGGCGATGCCCTGGAGCATCTCCCCGGCGTCCGGGCCGACCATGTGGCAGCCCAGCACCTTGTCACTGTCGGCATCGACGATCAGCTTCATCAGGGTTCTCTCCTGGCACTCGGTGAGCGTCAGCTTCATCGGCCGGAAGCGGCTCTCGAAGACTTTCACCTTGTGTCCGGCGCTGCGTGCTTCGTCCTCGGTAAGCCCAACGGTACCAATGTTCGGCAGGCTGAATACCGCCGTGGGGATCAGCTTGTAGTCAACCGGACGGTACTCCTCCGGGCGGAACAGCTTGCGCGCCAACGCCATGCCTTCCGCCAGTGCCACAGGGGTCAGCTGCACGCGACCGATCACATCGCCAATGGCGTGGATCGACGGCTCGCTCGTACCATAAGCCTCATCCACCTTCACGTAGCCACGCTCATCCAGTGCCACGGAGACGTTCTCCAGGCCCAGGTTATCCAGCTGCGGGCGGCGGCCAGTGGCGTAGAACACGCAATCCGCCTCCAGCACGCGACCATCCTTGAGGGTTGCGGCCAACGTGCCGTCAGCCTGCTTGTCGATGCGTGCGATATCGCTGTTGAACTGCAGGTCCAGACCTTTCCTCGCCAGCTCATCGCGCAGATGCTCGCGCACGCTGCGGTCAAAGCCGCGCAGGAACAGGTCCTTGCGGTAAAGCAGAGAGGTTCGTGCGCCCAGGCCATGGAAGATGCCGGCAAACTCCACCGCAATGTAGCCACCGCCGACCACCAGCACCCGGCGCGGCAGCGACTGGAGGAAGAAGGCTTCGTTGGAGGTGATCGCGTGCTCCTTGCCAGGAATGTCCGGCACCTGCGGCCAACCACCAGTGGCAATGAGGATGTGCCTGGCCTTGAAGCGCTGGCCGTCGACTTCCACCGTGTGTGCATCCTGGAGCTTGGCGTGCCCTTCCAGCAGCGTCACACCGCTGTTCACCAGCAGGTTGCGGTAGATGCCGTTGAGTCGATGGATTTCTCGATTCTTGTTGGCGATCAGGGTCGACCAGTCGAACCTGGCCTCACCCAGTGACCAGCCGAATCCGGCGGCCTGCTCGAAGTCCTCATGGAAATGGGCCCCGTACACCAACAGTTTCTTCGGCACGCACCCGACGTTGACACAAGTACCGCCCAGGTACCGGCTCTCCGCCACGGCGACCTTGGCGCCAAACCCGGCAGCGAAGCGCGCGGCGCGCACACCGCCGGAACCCGCACCGATGACGAACAGGTCAAAATCGAAAGACATCATGATTCTCCGCTTGGATATGTCGGGCAGCATACCTCATGGCGCCTGACCTATCCTGCCATCAACCGCTCTTGAAGGAAGCGCCGCCATGCGTCCAACCTTGACCCACCTGGCCCTGCATGTCCCCGACCTGGAGGCCTGCGTCACCTTCTACCAGCGATTCTGCAGCATGCGCGTCGTCCACGAGCGCGAAGGCAAGGGCTCGCGCATCGTCTGGATGGCGGAGCCGGGCAAGGAGCACAGCTTCATTTTCGTCATCATGCCCGGCGGCCAGGAACGCCACCTGGCAAGCGATGACTACAGCCACTTCGGCTTCGCCGTAGACACTCACGATGAGGTCGACCGCATTGCCAGGGACGCGGAAGCTGCCGGCTGCCTGATCTGGGCGCCACGGGAAGAACCCTACCCCGTGGGTTACTACTGCGGCCTTCGCGATCCGGCCGGTAACTATGTCGAGTTCAGCTTCGGCCAGCCGCTTGGGCCAGGCTCGGAAGCAATGCCGATTCCACGCTCGATGTAGGCCGGAAATGAAAAAGCCACCCGAAGGTGGCTTTCTCTAAGAGCGGAAAAGATCCGGGATTACCAGGCCTTGCCAGTCTTGTAGAGGTGCTCGTAGCAGAAGTTGGTCGCCTCGATGTAGCCCTCGGCGCTACCGCAGTCGAAACGCTTGCCCTTGAACTTGTAGGCCAGCACGCAACCGTCCTGCGCCTGCTTCATCAGAGCGTCGGTGATCTGGATTTCACCGCCCTTGCCCGGCTCGGTCTGCTCGATCAGGTCGAAGATGTCCGGAGTCAGGATGTAGCGACCGATGATTGCCAGGTTCGACGGAGCCTCTTCCGGCTTCGGCTTTTCCACCATGTTGTTCACGCGGTAGATGTCGTCACGAATCATCTCGCCCGCGATCACGCCGTACTTGTTGGTCTCTTCCGGCGGCACTTCCTGGATCGCCACGATGGAGCAGCGGAACTGGTTGTACAGCTTGACCATCTGCTTGAGGACGCTGTCGCCTTCGAGGTTCAGGCACAGGTCGTCGGCCAGCACGACGGCGAAGGGTTCGTCACCGATCAGCGGACGGCCGGTCAGGATGGCGTGACCCAGGCCCTTCATTTCGACCTGACGGGTGTAAGAGAAGGTGCATTCGTCGATCAGGCGACGGATACCGACCAGGTACTTTTCCTTGTCGGTGTTGCGAATCTGGTGCTCCAGCTCGTAGCTGATGTCGAAGTGGTCTTCGAGTGAGCGCTTGCCGCGGCCAGTGACGATACCGATTTCACCGAGACCGGCTTCCAGTGCCTCTTCAACGGCATACTGGATCAGCGGCTTGTTCACCACCGGCAGCATTTCCTTGGGCATGGCCTTGGTGGCCGGGAGGAAGCGGGTACCGTAACCGGCGGCCGGGAACAGACATTTCTTGATCATGGGAGTCCTTCGAGAGGGACAGGGGTGCGAGTTGCGCGCAGTCTAATCAGGCTGCGCCCGCCTTACAATGCCCCGGATTGCAAGCTGCACGACTCTTGTGAGGACTTGCGGAACCGGTGACACGCGCATCTGACCATCAAGGCCCTGATTTAGTTCTCGAAGTTACTGGCAAATGGTCAGCATCCCGCTCTATTCCGCACCCGCTCTATGCCAAGACGCCCTGCACAACGTCACTTCTGGAAAGCCGTTGACGCACCACTCCCCATATTGAGAGTTCATCGCCCTCCTCGACTTTCAGCGTCGGAAAGCCATCACTTGCCGCTTGCAGCGCGAACGAACCGTCGATAATGGCCAGGCGACGGATCAACGCCTCACCATTGAGCGCAGCCACCACGATTTCACCGGGCGCCGCGAGCTCCGAGCGGTCGACCAGCAGCAAGTCGCAATCATGAATACCCGCCTGCGTCATGCCTTCGCCACATGCACGGACTATGTAGGTATGAAGCGACGGAGTACCGACCACTCCGCCAGGCTGCACGGTATCGCGGACTTCCAGAATGGCTTGCGGCATGAGCTTTCTCCGAATACTGTATATGCATACAGATAACAGATACTCGTAGGCCCGACAAGCCATTGAATGGAACCTCCGGGAAGAAATGCCGCTCAACCGAAAGGACAGCGCACCGATGACGGTGAACTACCCTTAGGGAGGGGTGAGGATATCGATATGAATCCAGGCACATTCGTCACGCTCATGATTTTCGGCTGGATCCTGCTGGCAGTGGTTACGCTGTGGGCCATCCTTCGCGTACCGATGCGTCGAGCCCGCCTGCAGAAGCCCAGGCACAAGGCAAAGGCCAACCCCTCGCGACACCATCCGCTCCCGCACTGAAGCTTTCGTCGTGCAAAATGCCATGACATTTGCGTCCCTCCATGCAAGCTGCATGGAGAACGAAGCGACATTAATTCATAAGATACTGATATTTAAAGATATTTTATTTAACCCAGATTGGTATGCACCCTGCAATGAAAGGGAAGGAACAGCCCATTCACTGCCGAGGACGACACCATGCCAATCGACCGTCTGCCTGCCGCCCAATATCTCTGCCAGGTTTTCTCCGACTTCGACGTGAGCTTCACGGCTCGACCGGACGGCAATCTAATCATGACGCTGAGCAAGGATGCGGGCGAGCACATCGCCTGTCGCGTGGTGCGCCTGGAAGAGCAACGCAATGAAGAGCTGCTGACCAGCCTGGTCAGCCGTATTCGTCGCGATCTGGCGACTGAGTACGGCCCTCTGCAGGAGCACGATGCCGACCACTTCAAGGAAGAGGTTCCGCTGCAGAATTTCTACGAAGCTGCCGGGCCGCTGCGCCAACGCCGCATCGTCAAGGCCGGCGCGAAGTTACGCTCGATAGCCAATATCGGAGCCTGAATGGGCAAACAATAAAAAACCCGGCCTTGGCCGGGTTTCTTGTTTGGAGCACTCGCCTCGGTTCGGGCAGGCAATCTGCTGCGATTCGAGAGAGAAAAAGATGGTGCCCGGAGCCGGACTCGAAAAGGCAGATTAAAGCCTTTAGTCACGGAGCTCTGCTAAAGAGCACCCAACAACCTACTCACATTCCTACTCACTTTTTTGAAAGTGACCCCATGCATGGGGTGCAAGGATGCCCTTCCTTATATAAGGAAGCGATAAAAAGGCCCATACGAGAAGCCCCGCACCTGGAGAGTAAGCGGGGCTTCAAGACGGCGACTTAGGGGATGACAGATGAGCCGTTCCTTCGGCCATAGTCTCAAGATAGCCGAGATCAAGTGCCGCTCCAGCAGCATGCCCCCCAAGAGGCATCAATTGCCCACCACTTCAGATGGACGGCCTCAGTTGAGGTTTCGCGTTCGCTGATCTTGCCTATGCAGGGCTACGACTTGCCTGGCGTATTCCATCGGATCGACGCCAGTTCGATGCGCAGAATGGCAGAGCTCTGCCCATCCCTTTTGCTGCCGGTGTAGGTCCCGCTCAGCTCTTGTTGAACCTGCGGGAACGCCCTGTTCAATTTGCTCTGCCAATGCAGGCACAAGACACAGAAAGGCGGTGACTGCCGCCTCCATAAGCTCCAGATCGCGATCTTCCACGATTAGGCCCTTCCTCAGCCGATTGCTCACCTCACAGTTGTGCCCTGGGCAAAAAGGCCAGTTGGCCCTCCCTCGAATGGGCCTAGAAAATTTAGCTCAATATTCTTACCGGTAGCGAGAGCGCGACTTCAGGTAGGTACCGGCCGCTAGCCTATAGCGGCAAAGCAATCGGCGATGGCAGAATGCCCCTACTGAGGACAAGGAGGTCTCATGAAGAAAATTATCGGCCTTGTCGCCGCGGCTATCATTGCGATTGCCATCTACACCCAGATCACGATCTTCGTGGTTCCGCCAATCGGCGCGGTGCCCGAGGGGCGCACAGTGATCATGCTTCGTTTGAATAAGACGAATTTCATCGATAGCGCCGACGCAATGTGTGAGCGCATCCAAGGTGGCGTCAGCCTTATGTGCCGGGGCTTCACGATGGCCGCCGTAGTGAACAACACTAAGATCCTGGCTCGTCTGCCCTACTCTCGCTCCTTGTATTTAGTTTCTACGGGCGGGAAAACCTACGACCGCTGATGCGTGAAGGCGGGACTGATACTTTCCCAAAGACAAGGAGGTTGCCATGAAGGCCGCTTTACTTCTGCTGTTAGCCATCCCGGGCCTGGCCCTTGCTGTCGAAGACAAAGAGATCGCTGAATGCGCAGCGCAGGCCAACACCGTTACAAGAATTAGCTGTTACGACGCCCTCGCAGAACGGCACTCTTTGGCACCACACGCCGAGAACACAACCCCGCAAGGAAAGGGCAAGTGGCAGACTAGCACGGAGGTAGACCCTCTCAACGATAAGAACGTCTACTTAGCTACCCTTATTGCCAGCAACGGCCGCAGCAAATGGAACAAGCCGATCAGCCTGACCGTACGATGCGCTGACAATCAGACGGAGCTGTACATCAACTGGAATGATTTCCTGGGAAGCGACGCGTACACAACCATTCGGGTGGACAAGGATAAGGCCACCAAGGGCAATTGGACGCTCTCCACTGATAAGGTCGCAGCGTTCTATCCTGGATCCCCAGTGGGCGTCCTTAAGAAGCTCTCTAGTAGCAAGTCTTTCATAGCCAGCGTGACTCCCTACAACGAGAGCCCAGTGACTGCTGTTTTCGACACCAATGGCGCCGAGGCTGCCTTCGCTGACATCCGAAAGGGATGTGGATGGTAGGTCTGCAGGAGACACAGCAGGAGTACCGGAGGATCATGGGGCAGTGAACGGGGCGATTATGGAGCGAGCGGCAT
>NZ_SWDV01000025.1 GCF_005877905.1 Pseudomonas nicosulfuronedens
GTGTCCTGTGGCTCTTCAGGTGCCGGCTCGTGGCGTCTGTAGTGGCTTGTTGTCTGGGTTGATAACAAATTGGCGCGAAAAATCTGGCAACTTTATCGCTAACTATTTTTGTATATGGCGAGTCGTTGTCGACGACCGGTATTGAATTATCGAGTGGGTGGGGTGGCGATTCGCCATTTAACTAATAGAGTCTTTTTAAAGACCCCGGAAAAGAGAGTCTCGACAATGCCTGTCAGTTCCCGCGGTTTTACCCTGATCGAGTTGATGGTGGTGGCGGCGATAGTTGCGATCCTCGCGGCTATTGCTTATCCCAGCTATCAGCAGTACGTCATCCGCGGAAAACGGTCCGCAGCCCAGGCGCAGATGATGGACATTGCCAATCGCCAGCAGCAGTACCTGCTCGCCAACCGGGTCTATGCCAGCAAAAGCCAGCTGGAGAGCGGTGGCTACGCCTTGCCCAGCGAGGTATCGAGCAACTACGGCTACGACGTCACGGTGGTCAGTGGCACTCCGCCGACCTTCACCATCACCTTCACCCCGAGCGGCGCACAGGCCAGCGACGGCAACCTGACCCTCAGCAGCGACGGCAGCAGGACGCCGTCGGCCAAGTGGTGATCGCCATGATGACCTCTCGCCAGAGCGGTGTGACCCTGATCGAGTTGTTGATCAGCATTCTGATCATTTCCCTCGGACTGCTGGGCCTGGCCAAGTTGCAGATGCGCATGCAGCTGTCAGACATGGAGTCCTACCAGCGCGCGCAGGCGCTGCTGCTGCTCAACGACATTTCCAGTCGGATGACGGCCAATCCCAACAACGCATCCGGTTATGTCACCGGCGCTTCTTCGCCGGTTGGCTCGGGTATGACCTGCTCGACCACCACCGGCACCCGTCAGCAGGCGGATATCGCTGACTGGTGCAACAGCCTGCAGGGCGCAGCGGAGGTCGGCGGTGGCAACGTCAAGGCTGGCGCCATGCTGGGCGGGCGCGGCTGCATCCAGTCGCTGGGCAGCAATCAGTACATGATCACCGTCGCCTGGCAGGGGATGAGCCCGGTTTCGGCGCCGCCCTCCAGCGTGGCGTGCGGCACGGGAAGCTACGACGGCAGCTCCGGCTGCAGCAACGATCTGTGCCGCCGCGTGGTGACCACGGTCGTGCGGGTGGCCACCCTATGAGTCGCGCCAGCAACCAGCAGGGGTTCACGCTGGTGGAGCTGATGGTCGCCGTCACCATCGGCTTGATCATCATGGCGGGGGTCCTGTCGCTCTACCTGAACCTGAGCCGTACCAATGACGACATGGCCAAGACCAATGCCCTGATCGAGAACGGCCGGTTCGCGGTCGGGTTGATGCAGGAGGACTTCGCCCATGCCGGTTTCTGGAATGGCTACGTCCCGCAGTTCGACGACCTCACGGTGACTGGCATTCCCGGGGACGTGCCGACTGCCCTGGCGCCGGTCTGTTCGGACTTCTCCACCTGGACTGAGGCGGACAAGCTCAATGCTGTGGGCATCGTCGTGCAGACCTATTCGGCGGTACCCGCGGGCTGCTCGGGGATCGTTTCGGACCTGGCGGCGAATTCCGATGTGGTGGTGATTCGCCACGCAGAGAACTGTGTGCCCGGCGTCGGTACCTGCGAAGCGCTGACCGCTGGCAAGGTGTATTTCCAGGCGTCCTTCTGCGACACCGATGCGGGCCCCACAACCCCTAATCCCTTTGTACTCGCGACATCCGGCTTCACCTTGCGCAAACGCGACTGCACGACCCTGGGCGAGCGCCGCAAATTCGTCAGCAACGTCTATTACGTGCGCACCTATGCCGTGAGCGCTGGGGACGGGATTCCCACCTTGATGCGCGCTCAGTTCGACTCATCCGGTGGCGCGACGCCGACCAATGGTCTGCAGGCAGCCGTGCCGCTGATCGAGGGTGTCGAATCTTTCCGGGTCGAACTGGGGCTCGACACCATCAGCGATTCCGGCGCAGCGGTGAACTATGCGCAGGGTGTGTCCTGGGCGGACAACAGCACCAAGACCTCGCCCACCAACCGAGGCGACGGCTCTCCGGACGGCAGCTTCGTTCACTGCGGCCCGGCTTCCTGCACCGCAGCCCAGCTGGTCAACGTCGTGGAGGCGCGTCTCTACGTCGTGGCGCGCAGCCGCACACCAACGCCGGGTTACAGCTCCGACAAGACCTATGCCCTCGGCTCGGCCACTCTCGGCCCCTACACCGATGGCTACAAACGGCACCTGTTCACCTCCAGCGCCACGCTGGTGAACGTATCCCGGCGGAGGCAGACGCCATGAAAACGCACCGCAGTATGAGAAGCCAGCAGGGCGCAACCCTGGTGGTCACCCTGGTGATGTTGCTGATGCTGATGCTGATGGTGGGCAGCTCCTACACCCTCAGCGGCACCAATTTGAAGGCTGTGGGCAACATGCAGTTCCGCAACGAGGCGATCGCCTCCGCCAATATCGGTATCGAGCGGGTGTTGGGGTCGGCGTTCACCACCTCACCGACGGCGGAGCAGCTCAACGTCGACATCAACAATGACGGCACCACCGACTATCAGGTGTCGATGACGGCGCCGATTTGCCTGAGCGCCAAGCAGGGCGCCGGGTCTTCTCTCTGCGGCAAGCAGACCCAGAGCATGTGCAGCCAGGACTGGAACACCGTCTGGGAGCTCAACGCGACCGTGACCGATGCCGTGACCGGGACGGCTGTGAAGGTACGGTCGGGCGTGCGCGTGCAACTCACCGATACGCAGAAGCAGACCGTGTGCGGAGCATGACGATGAAGACTCAGGGCAGTTTCATGATCCTCCGGCGTGCGCTGGCTTCGTGCGTGCTGTGCCTCGGTTCGTTCGCGGCCTTGGCCGAAGACATCGACCTGTTCGTTGGCACGCCGCCGAATTCGACGGATGCGCCGAACGTACTGATCATTCTCGACAACACCGCCAACTGGAACACAGCGTTCGACAATGAAAAGTCGGCGCTGGTGTCGGTGATCAATGGCCTGACCGCGAACAAGTTCCGTGTCGGCCTGATGATGTTCACCGAGACGGGCGGCGGCGATAAGGGCAACGACGGGGCTTATGTCCGGGCTGCCATCCGCCTGTTCGATGCGACGAACAAGACCAAGTACCAGGCGCTGGTGAACAGCCTCGACGTGGGAGGCGACAAGTCCAATGGCGGCAAGATCAGCAAGGCGATGGAGGAGGCCTGGCTTTACTACTCGGCCAGTGCGCCCTATTCGGGCAACAAGAAAGTGAAGACCGACTACGCGGGCAACGCTTCGGGCACAGCATCCTCCAACGGCGTCTACGCCCTCGCGGGAAACGCGCTGCCGTCGAAGGATGGCACGCCCTACGTCACCCCCATCGTCGCCGGCTGCGCGAAGAATTTCATCATCTACATCAGTAACGGTGCAGCGCAGGACAACACCAACGACGTCAACCAGGCCACCGGTGCGCTGACCGCCGCGGGAGGCAATACCACGGCGATCCCGATTTCCCCCAGTGGCTCGCAGGACAACGTGGCCGACGAGTGGGCGCGCTTCATGAAGAAGAGCAGTCTCGCCATCACCACCTATACCGTGGATATCAACAAGGTCACCACGGGCCAGGGACCGGGCTGGACCGCTTTGCTCAAGAGCATGGCCAACGTCAGCAGCGGCAAGTACTTCGACGTGACCGCCAGTGGCACCCAGATCGCCGACGCGCTGAACGCCATCTTCTCCGAGATCCAGGCCACCAACAGCGTATTCGCCTCGGTGACCTTGCCGGTCAGCGTCAACACGCAGAGCACCTACCTGAATCAGGTGTTCGTCGGGATGTTCCGGCCGGATACCGACTCCTTCCCACGCTGGCCCGGCAACCTCAAGCAGTACAAGCTGGGCATGGTGGGCGGGGCGCTGAAAACGGTGGATGCCGACGACAGGAGCGCCATCAACAGCAGTACCGGCTTCATCACCGAATGCGCGCGCAGCTTCTGGACGCCCAGCACGACCGACAACTACTGGGCGTTCAAGCCGCAAGGCGGGTGCCTCACGGTCACCGGCGCCGATGCATCCAACTACCCGGATGGCAACATCGTCGAGAAGGGCGCGCAGGCCTATCGCCTGCGCCAGGGTGGCACGCGGACTGTGAAGACCTGCGCCGCCAGCGGTTGCACCACCCTGACCAACTTCAACACTGCCAACGGCACCGCTATCGGGCTGCTGGGGACGGCAAACACCACCGAGCGCGACACGCTGATCAACTGGGCGCGGGGTGACGACAACCAGGACGAAAACACCAACGCCAACCTGACGGAAGTGCGCGCTTCGGTGCATGGTGACGTGGTGCACTCGCGCCCGGCGGCGATCAACTACGGGACAGCGGCCTCGCCGCAGGTAGTCGTCTACTACGGGGGCAACGATGGCCTGTTGCGGGCGGTGAACGGCAACCGTACCGCAGCCATTGGCTCGGTGCCGGCTGGCAACGAGATATGGTCGTTCATGCCGCCTGAGTTCTACCCCAACATCAAGCGGCTGCGCGACAACAGCGTGACCATCGCCTTCCCCGGCCATACCACGGGTACGCCGACTCCGCAGCCCAAAGCCTACGGAATGGATGGCTCGGTCACCACGGTCCTGCAGGGCACCAGCACCTGGATCTACGCGGCCATGCGCCGTGGCGGCCGCGCCTTGTATGCCTTCGATGTCACCACGCTGGCCAGTCCCAGCCTGAAATGGAAGATCGGCTGCCCTAACCTGGCCAACGATACCGGCTGCTCCACGGGCTACAGCGACATCGGGCAGACCTGGGCCACGCCGACGACCTTCAAGGCAGCCGGCTATGGCAGTGGCGTCTCGACCATACTCGCGATGGGGGTGGGTATGACGCCTGCGAGGACGGTGACCCGAACACCTGTACCTCATCGTCCAAAGGTAATCGGATCTATATGATCGACGCCGACACGGGGGCCGCGCTGAGGACCTTCACCACAGACCGCGGCGTCGTTGGCGACGTGACCATGGTGGCCAACAGCAGCGGCCAGGCTGTCTACGGCTATGCCGCCGACCTGGGGGGCAACGTCTACCGGATTTCCGGGGCAGACGCCGTTTCGCCCATCGGAACGACTGTGCCGGCGAACTGGACCATCACCAAGATCGCCGCGCTGGGCTGCAACTCGGCCTCCAGTTGCACGGCGAACCGCAAGTTCCTCTATGGTCCCGAGGTTGCGGTCAGCAACGGGCAGTACGTCATCCTGCTCGGCTCCGGAGATCGCGAGAAACCGTTGCTCAGCTATACCTCGGCCGCGAGCGTGGCGAATCGCTTCTACACCCTGCGTGACAACCCGACCGACTCGACCTGGCTGACTTCCGAGAACGCCACCTGCGGCGCCAACGTGATCTGCAATGCGTCGCTGCTCGCCATCACCAGCACGGCCAACCCGAGCGATGCAGACCTTGCCGCCCACCCGAAGGGCTGGTACCTGGGCCTGGCATCGACCGAACAGGTGGTGACGTCAGCCCTGCTGCTGTTCGACACCATCATCTTCAGCACCCACACACCGCAGGTCGCCAGCACGACCAGCTGTGTCGGTCTCGGCACCGCGCGCAACTACAACATCAACTACCTGAATGCCTCTGCGCCCGGCGATCGCTTCCAGGTGATTGCCGGCGGCGGATTGCCGCCCTCGCCGGTGGCCGGGGTCGTGGTGCTCGATGACGGCACGCAGAAACCCTTCATCATCGGCGGCGGCACTTGCGCCACCGATTCGTCGCTGCAGGGCTGCGAAGCGGTGCCGCCGTCTTCCGGGACCCGGCCGAAATCCTGGGTGTTCTGGGACATCGAACGATAGGAGGACCGCGCCATGAACGCAGTTTCCCGGCGTGCAACCAGCGGTTTCACCCTGCTGGAGCTGATGGTCAGCCTGGCGGTGCTGGCAATCCTGGTGGGCATCGCCGTGCCGTCGCTGAGCGAAGCCACCCTGGCCAGCAAGCTCAAGGCCAGCGCCAACGATCTGGTGGCGGGTGTGGCGATGGGGCGCAGCGAAGCGATCAAACGCAATGCGGTGACCAGCCTGTGCGTCTCCAGCGATGGAGCCAGTTGCGGTTCGGGCGGCTGGGAGCAGGGCTGGATCGTCATTTCCGGCTCCACCGTGATCCAGAAACATCCCGCCGCCCCGACGGGGTTCAAGGTCACTTCCAGTGTCGCCAAGATCGACTTCCAGCCCAGCGGTGTGGGCAATACCCAGGCAAGCGTCACCGTCTGCCGCTCCGCGCCCACGGCTGGCGCCCAGGAACGGGTGGTGAATGTCAGTGCCACCGGGCGCGCCTACGTCAGCAAGACCGCCACAGGTAGCTGTTCCTGAGGGGATGAAGGTATCCCTGTCTACACCCTGAAGGGCAAATCGCAGGCAACAAAAAACCGGCCAGAGGGCCGGTTCTTCGTGGGTTTCGGGACTTCCTGGGAAGTCCTGAAACGATGTGGTGGTGCCCCGGGAGAGACTCGAACTCTCACTCTGTCGCCAGAAACGGATTTTGAATCCGCCGCGTCTACCATTCCGCCACCGAGGCAATGGGCGCGCAGTATAGGGAGGCGCTCTGCGCCGGTCAATCGGCTCGAATGGTCAGAATTTGGCATTTCCAGTAAGATACGCGCCCCTTCGAGAATGCTCTTCCCATGCGTGTCGCTGACTTTCATTTCGACCTGCCCGAGGCGCTGATCGCCCGCCATCCGCTTCCGCAACGTAGCTCCAGCCGTCTGCTGGTGCTGGACGGACCCAGCGGCGAGCTCAGCCATCGGCAATTCGCTGACATCCTCGGCTTCCTCAAGCCGGGTGACCTGATGGTGTTCAACAACACCCGGGTCATTCCTGCCCGTCTGTTCGGCCAGAAGGCCTCCGGTGGCAAGCTGGAAATCCTCGTGGAGCGCGTGCTGGACAGCCATCGCGTGCTGGCCCACGTGCGCTCAAGCAAGTCGCCCAAGCCGGGATCGAAGATCCTCATCGACGGCGGCGGCGAGGCCGAGATGCTGCAGCGCCACGACGCCCTGTTCGAGCTGGGCTTCAGCGAGGACGTGCTGCCGTTGCTGGAGCGCGTCGGCCACATGCCGCTGCCGCCTTATATAGACCGTCCGGATGAAGACGCCGACCGTGAGCGCTATCAGACTGTCTATGCGGAGCGTGCCGGTGCCGTTGCCGCACCGACCGCCGGCCTGCACTTCGACGAGACGCTGCTGGAGTCGATTCGCGCCAAGGGCGTGGACACCGCGTTCGTGACCCTGCACGTCGGCGCCGGCACCTTCCAGCCGGTTCGTGTGGAGCGCATCGAAGATCACCACATGCACAACGAGTGGCTGGAAGTCAGCCAGGACGTGGTCGACGCCGTGGCCGCCTGCAAGGCGCGCGGTGGCCGCGTGGTCGCCGTCGGCACGACCAGCGTGCGTTCGCTGGAAAGCGCCGCCCGCGATGGCGTGCTCAAACCGTTCAGTGGCGACACCGATATCTTCATCTTCCCCGGGCGGCCGTTCCACGTGGTCGACGCCCTGGTCACCAACTTCCACCTGCCCGAATCCACCCTGCTGATGCTGGTCTCCGCCTTCGCCGGCTACCCCGAGACCATGGCCGCCTACGCGGCAGCGGTGGAGCAGGGCTATCGCTTCTTCAGCTACGGCGATGCCATGTTCATCACCCGCAACCCGGCACCGCGCGGCCCCGAGGACTGATCCATGAGCTTCATGAAATTCGAACTGCTGGCCACCGAGGGCAAGGCCCGTCGCGGCCGCCTGACCTTCCCTCGCGGCGTGGTGGAAACCCCGGCGTTCATGCCGGTGGGTACCTACGGCACCGTGAAGGGCATGCTCCCGCACGACATCGAAGGCATCGGCGCGCAGATCATCCTCGGCAACACCTTCCACCTGTGGCTGCGTCCGGGCACCGAGGTGATCCAGAAGCACGGCGACCTGCATGACTTCATGCAGTGGAAGGGGCCTATCCTCACCGACTCCGGTGGCTTCCAGGTCTTCAGCCTGGGCGCGCTGCGCAAGATCAAGGAAGAGGGTGTGTACTTCGCCTCTCCGGTAGACGGCGCCAAGGTCTTCATGGGCCCGGAAGAGTCCATGGCCGTGCAGCGCGCGCTGGGCTCGGACATCGTGATGATCTTCGACGAATGCACCCCGTATCCGGCGGAGTTCGACGTTGCCAAGCGCTCCATGGAGTTGTCGCTGCGCTGGGCCAAGCGCTCGAAAACCGCCCACGGCGACAGCCCCTCGGCGCTGTTCGGCATCGTTCAGGGTGGCATGCACGAAGAGCTGCGCATGCGTTCGCTCGAGGGCCTGCAGGAAATCGGCTTCGACGGTCTGGCCATCGGCGGCCTGTCGGTGGGCGAGCCCAAGGAAGAGATGATCCGCGTGCTGGACTTCCTGCCCCAGCACATGCCGGCTGACAAACCTCGTTACCTGATGGGTGTGGGCAAACCCGAAGACCTCGTGGAAGGTGTGCGCCGGGGCGTCGACATGTTCGACTGCGTCATGCCCACCCGCAATGCGCGCAATGGCCACCTTTTCGTTGACACCGGGGTGATCAAGATTCGCAACGCGGTGCACAAGCACGATGAGTCTCCGCTGGACCCGACCTGCGATTGCTACACCTGCAAGCACTTCTCCCGCGCCTACCTCTACCACCTGGACAAGTGCGGCGAAATGCTCGGCAGCATGCTCAATACCATCCACAACTTGCGGCATTATCAGCGGCTTATGGCTGGTTTGCGCGAGGCAATCCAACAGGGTACATTGGCGAACTTTGTCGACGCCTTCTACGCCAAGCGCGGCCTTCCCGTGCCGCCGCTGGCGGACTGACCTTATTCATCGAAAAAGCTTTGAGACAGGAGTTTCCAATGAGTTTTCTGATTCCCGCTGCCTACGCTGACGCCGCAGCTCCCGCCGCTGCTGCAGGCCCGGCCGGCACTGGCTTCGAGTGGATTTTCCTGGTCGGTTTCCTGGTCATCTTCTACCTGATGATCTGGCGTCCCCAGGCCAAGCGCTCCAAGGAGCACAAGAACCTGCTGTCCGGCCTGCAGAAGGGCGATGAAGTCGTCACTTCCGCCGGTATCGCCGGCAAGGTGACCAAGGTCGCCGAGGACTTCGTCGTCGTCGAGGTTTCCGACAACGTCGAGCTGAAGTTCCAGAAGGCCGCGATCGCCGCGACCCTGCCGAAAGGCACCCTGAAGGCGATCTGATCCTCCACTTAGAAACCCAACCGACGGGGCGCAAGATGCGCCCCGCGTCATAACGGGCGGTGTCATGCTCAACAAGTATCCCCTGTGGAAGTATCTGCTGATCCTGGCGGTCCTGGCCGTTGGTTTCATCTATTCCGCACCCAACCTCTATCCTGACGATCCGGCCGTCCAGATCAGTGGCGCGAGCACCGCGCTGCAGGTCACCCAGGCCGACGTCGACAAGGCCAGCAAGGCTCTCGCCGACGCAGGTATCGCTGTCAAGGCCGGCTCGCTGGACAAGAACAGCGGCCTGATCCGCCTCGCCAAGCAGGAAGACCAGCTGCCGGCCAAGGACATCGTCCGCCGCGCGCTGGGTGACGACTACGTAGTTGCCCTGAACCTGGCCCAGACCACTCCGAACTGGCTGCGCAATATCGCCGCCCACCCGATGAAACTGGGTCTCGACCTGTCCGGTGGTGTGCACTTCCTGCTGGAAGTGGACATGGACAAGGCGGTCGACGCCCGCCTGAAGGTCTACGAGAACGAGGTCAAGAGCGCCCTGCGTAAAGAGCGCGTGCGCTACCGCAGCCTGCCCGTGCAGGATGGTGGCATCCAGCTCGGCTTCACCGAAGACGCGGACCTGGACAAGGCCAAGTCGATCATCGCCAAGGATTTCCGCGATTTCGAAGCTACCCAGAGCGAGCGTAATGGCCTGCAGGTCTTGCGCCTGGCCATGACCGCCACCAAGCTGGCTGAGATCCGCGAATACTCCATCAAGCAGAACCTGACCACCGTCCGCAACCGCGTGAACGAGCTGGGCGTGTCCGAGCCGCTGGTGCAGCGCCAGGGCGCCAACCGCATCGTCGTCGAGCTGCCGGGCGTGCAGGATACCGCCGAAGCCAAGCGTATCCTCGGCAAGACCGCCAACCTGGAGTTCCGTCTGGCCGCCGAGCCGGATGCGATCAAGTCCTCCACCGAGACCTTCGAGTTCCGCGAGCCGCGTCGCCCGCCGGCAAGCCTGGAGCGCGGCGTGATCATCACCGGTGACCAGGTCACCGACGCCAGCGCCAGCTTCGATGAGAACGGTCGTCCGCAGGTGAACATCCGTCTGGATGGCCACGGCGGCGAGCTGATGAACCGTGCCACCCGCAACAACGTTGGCCGCAGCATGGCCGTGGTGTTCATCGAGCAGAAGCCGATCACCCGCTATACCAAGCAGGTCGTCGACGGCGTCGAGCAGGATGTTGCCGTTCCGGCGTTCAAGGAAGAGAAGCAGATCATCAGCCTGGCGACCATCCAGTCGCCGCTGGGCAACCAGTTCCGCATCACCGGCCTGGACGCCCCGGGCGAGTCCTCGGAACTGGCCCTGCTGCTGCGCGCTGGCGGCCTGGCCGCGCCGATGTACTTCGCCGAAGAACGCACCATCGGCCCGAGCCTGGGTGCGGACAACATCGCCAAGGGTATCGACGCTTCCCTGTGGGGCATGGTCTTCGTTTCCCTGTTCATCATCGTCATCTACCGCTTCTTCGGCGTGATCGCCACCGTGGCCCTGGGCTTCAACATGGTCATGCTGGTGG
Organism: Pseudomonas nicosulfuronedens; assembly: GCF_005877905.1. Classification (GTDB taxonomy): domain Bacteria; phylum Pseudomonadota; class Gammaproteobacteria; order Pseudomonadales; family Pseudomonadaceae; genus Pseudomonas; species Pseudomonas nicosulfuronedens. The sequence continues at coordinate 10,775 of NZ_SWDV01000025.1, forward strand.
CGCTGATGTCGATCCTCGGTGCGACCCTGACCCTGCCGGGTATCGCGGGTATCGTACTGACCATGGGTATGGCGGTGGACGCCAACGTGCTGATCTTCTCGCGGATACGCGAGGAACTGGCGGCGGGCATGTCGACGCAGCGGGCGATCCACGAGGGCTTCAACCGTGCCTTCACCGCGATCATCGACGCCAACCTGACCTCGCTGCTGGTCGGCGGCATCCTCTACGCCATGGGCACCGGCCCGGTGAAGGGCTTCGCCGTGACCATGTCCCTGGGTATTCTCACCTCGATGTTCACTGCCATTCTGGTCACCCGCGCAATGGTGAACCTGATCTACGGCGGCCGCGACGTTAAGAAGCTGTGGATCTAAGGGGCCAGAGATGAATATCAAGATCGGTACTATCAACTTCATGGGCGTGCGCAACATTGCGTTCGCCGCGACCCTGCTCCTGACCCTGATCGCCCTTGGCAGCTGGGTATTCAAAGGCATCAACTTCGGCCTGGACTTCACCGGCGGTACGTCGATCAAGCTGAGCTACGAGCAGCCTGCCGACCTCTCCAAGGTGCGTGAACAGCTGGTTGCCGCCGGTTACAGCGAAGCTGTGGTACAGAGCTTCGGTGATACCAAGGACGTGCTGGTGCGTATGCCCAGCGAAGACCCTGAACTGGGCAAGAAGGTCGCCACTGCGCTGCAGCAGGCCGATGCTTCCAATCCGGCGAAGGTGAATGGCGTCGAGTATGTCGGCCCGCAGGTGGGTGAAGAGCTGCGCGACCAGGGTGGCCTCGGCATGCTCCTGGCGCTGGGCGGCATCCTGTTGTACGTGGGCTTTCGCTTCCAGTGGAAGTTCGCCCTGGGTGCGATCCTCTCGCTGATCCACGACGCCATCATCGTGATGGGCGTGCTGTCGTTCTTCCAGATCACCTTCGACCTGACTGTGCTCGCCGCGGTGCTGGCGGTGGTGGGCTACTCGCTGAACGACACCATCGTGATCTTCGACCGGGTACGCGAGAACTTCCGCGTACTGCGCAAGGCCAGCCTGATCGAGAACATCAACATCTCGACCAGCCAGACCTTGCTGCGGACCATCGCCACCTCGGTGTCGACCCTGCTGGCCATCGCTGCTCTGCTGTTCTTTGGTGGCGACAACCTGTTCGGCTTCTCCATCGCCCTGTTCGTCGGTGTCATGGCGGGTACCTACTCGTCGATCTACATCGCCAACGTGGTATTGATCTGGCTGAACCTGTCCAGCGAGGACCTGATTCCTCCGCCGAGCAAGGAAGTCGACGAGCGCCCGTAATAGAGCGCTTCCGGCCTTCCACTGAAAACTCCCGCTTCGGCGGGAGTTTTTGTTTGTAGGCACTGTGTCACGTATAGGCCGGAACTTTCTTACAAATGGACGGCTCCAAGGCAGGGTAAAGGGCAAGGCCCGAATGAGAAGAAAGACCAGGAGAACCCTATGAACAAGTCGTTGCTAATCGGTACCGTGCTGGGCGCTGTAGGCGTGACTGCCGGTGGCGCCGTGGCTACCTACAGCTTGGTGGACCGCGCGCCCGAATACGCCGAGGTGCTCGCCGTTCAGCCGGTCAAGGAAACCATCAAGAATCCGCGTCAGGTCTGCAAGGACGTGGCGGTGACCCACCAGCGTCCGGTCAAGGACCAGCATCAGATCGCCGGTACGGCGATCGGCGCCATCGCTGGCGGCCTGCTGGGTAATCAGATCGGCGGCGGTAACGGCAAGAAGATCGCCACCGTGGCGGGCGCCATCGGCGGCGGTTATGCGGGCAACAAGGTGCAGGAAGGCATGCAGGAGCGTGACACCTACACCACCACCGAAACCCGTTGCAGTACCGTCAATGACACCAGCGAGAAGGTTGTCGGCTATGACGTGAAGTACCTGCTTGACGGCAAGGCCGGTCAGGTCCGCATGGACCGCGATCCGGGCTCGCAGATACCGGTCGACAAGAGCGGCCGTTTGATCCTGGGTCAGCAATAAGCAGTCGCCAGGAGTGAACGGAAAAAGGCGCCCATCGGGCGCCTTTTTCTTTTCTGTTTTTTGTAGGGGCGAGCTTGCTCGCGAACCGCCTCAACCCTCTGGTAGCAGGATGAACAGCTTCGCGAGGCGGCTGTCCCTGCGGGCGGGCATGGCATTCCCGCAGGCACAAAAAAGCCCGGCATTGCCGGGCTTTTTTCGTCGAGGCTCAGGCTCAGCGCTTGAGCGACGGTGGCAGGTGAGGCTGGATGCTGGTCAGCAGCGCCTTGAAGCACTTGGTGTTGCCGGCAACGATCTGGCCCTTCTCGAGGAACTCGTGACCGCCGGTGAAATCGCTCACCAGGCCCCCCGCTTCCTGGATCAGCAGGGCGCCAGCGGCCATGTCCCACTCGGACAGGCCGAATTCCCAGAATGCGTCGTAACGGCCGGCGGCGACGTAGGCCAGGTCCAGGCTGGCGGCGCCGGCGCGGCGGATGCCGGCGGTCTGGCCGACCAGGCTGCGGAACATGCCCAGGTAGGCGTCCAGGTTATCCATCTGGCTGTCGCGGAAAGGGAAGCCGGTGCCGAGCAGGGCGCCTTCCAGGCTCTTGCGGTTGCTGACGCGCAGGCGACGGCCGTTCAGCGCGGCGCCACGGCCACGGCTGGCGGTGAATTCTTCCTGGCGGACCGGGTCGAGGACCACGGCGTGCTCGAGGCGACCGCGGTACTTGCAGGCGATGCTGACGGCGTAGTGCGGAACGCCGTGGATGAAGTTGGTGGTGCCGTCCAGCGGATCGATGATCCACAGGTAATCGGCGCCTTCGCCGCTGCCTTCGAGCATGCCGCCTTCTTCGCCCATGATCCCGTGGTTCGGGTAGGCCTTGCGCAGGGCGGTGACGATGGAGAGCTCGGCCGCGCGATCGACTTCGGTGACGTAGTCGTTGGCTTCTTTCTCGTTGACCGACAGGGTGTCCAGGCGTTCGATGGAGCGGAAGATCAGTTCACCGGCGCTGCGAGCGGCGCGCAGGGCGATATTCAGCATAGGCTGCATGGAGAGGTCACCTGGGTCGTTAAAGAAAGCCGGACATTCTAGCAGAAAGCGCCAGCGTTCATAGAGCGACCTGTCGCCTGCGTGGCGCAAGACCCACTGCTGCGGTAGGATTCCCTCCCTTTTTCGCTTTTGTGTGGAGTCGCGCGTTGCTCGACAAAATTCGCGTGGTGCTGGTCAACACCAGCCATCCCGGCAATATCGGCGGTACGGCCCGTGCGATGAAGAACATGGGGCTGTCGCGCCTGGTGCTGGTCGATCCGATGGATTTCCCCAGCGGTGAGGCGCGTGCGCGCGCTTCCGGTGCTGATGACATTCTCGACGCGGCCGTGGTCGTTCCCACCCTTGAAGATGCCCTGGCGGGCTGCAGCCTGGTGCTCGGCACCAGCGCCCGCGATCGCCGCATCCCCTGGCCGCTGTTAGATCCCCGCGAGTGCGCCACCACCAGCCTGGAGCACATCCAGCAGGGTGGCGAGGTCGCTTTGGTGTTTGGTCGCGAGTACGCCGGCCTGACCAATGAGGAGCTGCAGCGATGTCAGTTCCATGTGCACATCCCGGCTAATCCCGAGTTCAGCTCGCTGAACCTGGCGACGGCGGTGCAGGTGCTGGTCTATGAGGTGCGCATGGCCTGGCTGGCCGTCCAGGGGCAGCCGACCAAGCAGGAAAAGGTCGAGTCCACCGCGATGCTCAACAGCGTTCCGGTGACGTCGGACGAACTGGAGCGCTTCTACGCGCACCTGGAGTCGACCCTGGTGGATATCCAGTTCCTCGATCCGCAGAAACCGCGCCACCTGATGTCGCGCCTGCGCCGCCTGTACGGCCGCAGCGGCGTCAGCAAGCTGGAGATGAATATCCTGCGGGGTATTCTCACCGAGACACAGAAAGCTGCCCGTGGGGAGCTTTCCAAGCGGAGTGATGAAGATGTTTGAGCGTGTACGCGAAGATATTCAAAGCGTATTCCATCGTGATCCGGCGGCTCGCAACGCCTTCGAGGTGCTCACCTGCTACCCGGGGCTGCATGCTGTCTGGTTGCACCGCCTGGCCCACGGCCTGTGGACGTCCGGCTGGAAATGGCTGGCGCGCATGGTGTCGAACTTCGGTCGCTGGATGACCGGCATCGAGATCCATCCGGGCGCGAAGATCGGTCGCCGCTTCTTCATTGATCACGGCCTGGGCATCGTCATTGGCGAAACCGCCGAGATCGGCGACGACGTGACCATCTATCAGGGCGTGACCCTGGGGGGCACCAGCTGGAACAAGGGCAAGCGTCACCCGACCCTGGCCGACGGCGTCGTGGTGGGGGCGGGCGCCAAGGTGCTTGGTCCGTTCACTGTCGGTGCCGGTGCCAAGGTCGGCTCCAATGCCGTGGTGACCAAGGAGGTGCCGCCGGGAGCCACCGTTGTGGGTATTCCGGGCCGCATCATCGTCAAGGATGACGCGGATCAGGCCGCCAAGCGCCAGGCCATGGCAGAAAAACTCGGCTTCGATGCCTACGGTGTCAGCCAGGACATGCCTGACCCGGTGGCTCGCGCCATTGGTCAGCTGCTCGACCACCTGCAGGCGGTCGACGGCCGTCTGGAAGGCATGTGCAAGGCCCTGACAGCGTTGGGCAGTGACTACTGTGCGAAAGATCTTCCGGTTCTGCGGGAAGAGGATTTCGCCGGAGTCAAGGACGAAGAGAGCAGCAAGTCGGCGCAGTGATGCGCCGGCCCTTGCATTGCTGCTACAATATGCCGCCGTTCGCTGGCTAATTCCGACTAAAGTAATAGGTCTTATAGTTGACTTAAATAGTCGGAAAAGAGCATACTCACGCCATACCAGCGATTCTTCCGGATTTCCCCATGCGATTGACCACCAAAGGCCGCTATGCCGTCACCGCCATGCTCGATCTGGCGTTGCACGCCCAGCGTGGCCCGGTTTCTCTCGCCGATATCTCCGAGCGCCAGGGTATCTCCCTGTCCTACCTGGAACAGCTGTTCGCCAAGTTGCGCCGTGGCAACCTGGTGGTCAGCGTGCGTGGTCCGGGCGGCGGCTACCAGCTGTCCCGCGACATGACCGGCATCCACGTCGCCCAGGTGATCGATGCGGTCAATGAGTCGGTCGACGCTACCCGCTGTCAGGGGCAGGGCGACTGTCACTCCGGCGATACCTGCCTGACCCACCATCTGTGGTGTGACCTCAGTCAGCAGATTCACGAGTTCCTCAGCGGCATCAGCCTGGCCGACCTGGTCGAGCGCCGCGAAGTTCAAGAGGTCGCCCAGCGCCAGGACGAGCGTCGTTGCTCGGGCAGTAAGCCGCTGCGCCTCGACAAGATTGAAGCGTCCGCCATCGATTGAGCGAACGCCCGCCTGTAGGAGTTACCTGATGAGATTGCCGATTTACCTCGACTACTCCGCCACCACCCCGGTGGATCCGCGTGTCGCTCAGAAAATGGCCGACTGCCTGCTGGTTGACGGCAATTTTGGCAACCCGGCTTCGCGTTCCCACCTCTTCGGCTGGAAGGCCGAGGAAGCGGCTGAAAACGCCCGTCGCCAGGTCGCCGAACTGGTCAATGCCGACCCCCGCGAGATCGTCTGGACTTCCGGTGCTACCGAGTCCGATAACCTCGCCGTCAAGGGGGTCGCGCACTTCTACGCGACCAAGGGCAAGCACATCATCACCTCGAAGATCGAGCACAAGGCGGTCCTGGATACCTGCCGCCAGCTGGAGCGCGAAGGCTTCGAAGTGACCTACCTGGAACCGACTCCCGAGGGCATCATCACCCCGGCGATGGTCGAGTCCGCCCTGCGTGACGACACCATCCTGGTCTCGGTCATGCACGTGAACAACGAAGTCGGCAGCATCAACGACATCGCCGCCATCGGCGAGCTGACCCGCTCGCGCGGCATTCTGCTGCACGTCGACGCCGCCCAGTCGGCCGGCAAGGTGGATATCGACCTGGAAAAACTCAAGGTCGACCTGATGTCCTTCTCTGCCCACAAGGTCTACGGCCCCAAAGGCATGGGTGCGCTGTACGTGCGCCGCAAGCCGCGCGTGCGCCTGGAAGCCCAGATGCACGGCGGTGGACACGAGCGCGGCATGCGTTCGGGTACCCTGGCGACCCACCAGATCGTCGGCATGGGCGAAGCCTTCCGCATCGCCAAGGAAGAAATGCACCAGGAAATGGCCCGCATCGAAGGCCTGCGCAAGCGCTTCTTCGATCAGGTTCAGGACCTGGAAGAGCTGTACCTCAATGGCAGCCCCACTTCCTACGCACCGAACATCCTCAACGTCAGCTTCAACTACGTTGAAGGCGAGTCGCTGATGATGTCGCTCAAGGACTTGGCCGTTTCGTCCGGTTCCGCCTGTACCTCGGCCTCGCTGGAGCCGTCCTACGTGCTCCGCGCCCTGGGTCGCAATGACGAACTGGCGCACAGCTCCATCCGTTTCAGCTTCGGCCGCTTCACCACTGAAGAAGAGGTCGATTACGCCGCCAAGAAGGTGGTGGAAGCCGTTTCCAAGCTGCGTGAGCTCTCGCCGCTGTGGGATATGTTCAAAGAGGGTGTCGACCTGTCCAAGGTCGAATGGCAGGCCCACTGACCCGCCCCATAGAAGTGAGGATTAGCCATGGCTTACAGTGACAAGGTCATCGACCACTACGAAAACCCGCGCAACGTCGGCAAGCTCAATGCCGAAGATCCGGACGTCGGCACCGGCATGGTCGGCGCGCCGGCCTGCGGCGACGTGATGCGCCTGCAGATCAAGGTCAACGAGCAGGGCGTTATCGAAGATGCCAAGTTCAAGACCTACGGCTGCGGTTCGGCCATCGCCTCCAGCTCCCTCGCCACCGAGTGGATGAAGGGCAAGACCCTGGACGAAGCCGAATCCATCAAGAACACCACCATCGCCGAAGAACTGGCCCTGCCGCCGGTGAAGATCCACTGCTCGGTACTCGCCGAGGACGCCATCAAGGCGGCCGTGCGCGACTACAAGCAGAAGAAAGGTCTGCTCTGAAGCGATTCGTTGAGTAAGGAGTTCCCATGGCCATCAGCATGACCGAATCCGCCGCCAATCACGTTCGCCGCTCCCTCGAGGGGCGCGGCAAGGGCGAGGGCATTCGTCTTGGCGTGCGCACCACCGGGTGTTCCGGGCTGGCCTATGTGCTGGAGTTCGTCGACGAGCTGGCAGCCGAGGATCAGGTCTTCGAGAGCCACGGCGTGAAGGTCATCATCGACCCGAAAAGCCTGGTCTACCTCGACGGCACCGAGTTGGACTTCACCAAGGAAGGCCTCAACGAGGGCTTCAAGTTCAACAACCCGAACGTGCGCGGTGAGTGTGGCTGCGGCGAAAGCTTCAACGTCTGAGGCTGGGTGTGGGTAGTCCCTGTCACTTCGCGCTGTTCGACCTGCAGCCGGGCTTCCGGATCGATCTGGAAGCCCTTGGCAATCGCTACCGGGAGTTGGTGCGAACCGTCCATCCGGACCGTTTCGCCGACGCTTCCGAGCGCGAGCAGCGACTGGCGCAGGCCAAGGCCGCCGAACTCAACGATGCCTACCAGACGCTGAAGAGCGTTCCGCGTCGTGCCCTGTACCTGCTGGCCCTGCGCGGCGATGCGCTGCCGCTGGAAGCCACGGTGCAGGATCCGGAGTTCCTCCTGCAGCAGATGCAGCTGCGCGAGGAACTGGAAGACCTGCAGGAAAGCGCCGATCTTGACGGTGTGGCGCAGTTCAAGCGTCAGCTGAAGTCCGCCCAGCAACGGCTGGAAGAGGATTTCGCCGATTGCTGGGATGACGCCGCCCGCCGCGACCTGGCTGAGCGCCTGGTGCGTCGCATGCAGTTCCTCGACAAGCTGGCGCAGGAAGTGCGGCAGCTGGAAGAGCGACTCGACGATTAATCCGCGCGGCCCGTGCCGCGCCCGATAGCCTGATTAGAAACCGCATGGCCCTACTGCAGATCGCCGAGCCCGGACAAAGCCCCCAGCCACACCAGCGTCGCCTGGCAGTGGGGATTGACCTGGGCACCACGAATTCCCTGGTCGCTGCCGTGCGCAGCGGCGTCGCGGCGCCGTTGCCGGACGACCGCGGCGAAGTGATCCTGCCTTCGGCAGTGCGTTACCTCGCCGATCGCATCGAGGTGGGTGAGAGCGTGCGCGCCACTGCCTCGCAAGACCCGTTGAACTCCATCATCTCGGTCAAGCGCTTCATGGGGCGCGGCCTCGAGGACGTGAAGCAGCTGGGCGGCCAATTGCCGTACCGCTTCACCCAGGGCGAATCGCACATGCCCTTCATCGAGACTGTCCAGGGCGCCAAGAGCCCCGTGGAAGTTTCGGCGGAAATCCTCCGCGTCCTGCGTCAGCGCGCCGAATCCACCCTGGGTGGCGAGCTGGTGGGGGCGGTGATCACTGTTCCTGCCTATTTCGATGACGCCCAGCGTCAGGCCACCAAGGACGCTGCGCGCCTGGCTGGTCTGCACGTGTTGCGTCTGCTCAACGAGCCGACCGCTGCCGCTGTGGCCTATGGCCTGGACAAGAATGCCGAAGGCCTGGTTGCCATCTACGACCTGGGCGGCGGTACTTTCGATATCTCCATCCTGCGCCTGACCCGTGGTGTCTTCGAGGTCCTGGCCACCGGTGGCGACACTGCCCTGGGTGGCGATGACTTCGACCATGTCATCGCCGGCTGGATCATCGAGCAGGCTGGTATCTCGGCTGACCTCGATCCGGGTGCCCAGCGCCGTCTGCTGCAGACTGCCTGTGCTGCCAAGGAAGCCCTGACCGACAGTGCCAGCGTTGCCGTAGCCTACGACGGTTGGGCTGGTGAGCTGACTCGCGCCCAGATGGATTTGCTGATTGACCCGCTGGTCCAGCGCAGCCTCAAGTCCTGCCGTCGTGCCGTGCGTGATTCCGGCATCGAACTGGAAGAAGTCAGCGCCGTGGTGATGGTGGGTGGCTCCACTCGCGTGCCTCGCGTTCGCGAGCTGGTGGGCGAGCTGTTCGGTCGCGAGCCGCTGACCGATATCGATCCGGATCAGGTGGTCGCCATCGGTGCCGCTATCCAGGCCGATGCCCTGGCGGGCAACAAACGCGGTGAAGAGCTGCTGCTGCTGGATGTGATTCCCCTGTCGCTCGGCCTGGAAACCATGGGTGGGCTGATGGAGAAGGTGATTCCGCGCAATACCACTATCCCGGTGGCGCGTGCCCAGGAATTCACCACCTACAAGGATGGCCAGACGGCCATGATGATTCACGTGCTGCAGGGCGAGCGTGAGCTGGTCAAGGACTGCCGGTCCCTGGCGCGCTTCGAGCTGCGCGGCATTCCGCCGATGGTGGCGGGCGCGGCGAAGATCCGCGTCAGCTTCCAGGTCGATGCCGATGGCCTGCTGGGCGTTTCCGCCCGCGAGCTGTCCTCCGGTGTCGAGGCGAGCATCCAGGTCAAGCCGTCCTACGGCCTGACCGACGGCGAAATCGCCCGCATGCTGCAGGATTCCTTCCAGTACGCTGGCGATGACATGGCCGCACGCACGTTGCGCGAGCAGCAGGTTGAGGCCCAGCGTCTGCTGGAGGCCGTGCAGTCCGCGCTGGATGCCGACGGCGAGCGCCTGCTGGAAGCCGATGAGCGCCTGGTCATCGATGCCGGCATGGACTCGCTGCGCGAGCTGGCTACCGGCAGTGATGCCGGTGCCATCGAACTACAGATCAAGCGTCTGTCCCAGCTGACCGACGCCTTTGCCGCGCGCCGTATGGACGCCACCGTCAAAGCCGCACTGGCCGGTCGCCGGCTCAACGAAATCGAGGAATAAGCGAAGATGCCGCAGATTGTCTTTCTGCCCCACGCCGAACACTGCCCCGAAGGTGCCGTGATCGAAGCCCAGCCGGGCGAAACCATCATGAAGGCGGCGCTGCGCAACGGCATCGAGATCGAGCACGCCTGCGAGATGTCCTGTGCTTGCACCACCTGCCACGTGGTCGTGCGTGAAGGCTTCAATTCCATGGAGGCCTCCGACGAGCTGGAAGACGACATGCTGGACAAGGCCTGGGGTCTGGAGCCGGATTCGCGCCTGTCCTGCCAGGCGGTGGTCGGCGAGACCGATCTGGTGGTGGAAATTCCGAAATACACCATCAACCAGGTGTCCGAAGGTCACTGAGGCGGAGCGTTCGCATGAGTCTGAAATGGGTTGATGTGCTCGAAATCGCCATCCAGCTGGCCGAATCCAAGCCGGACGTCGATCCGCGCTACGTGAATTTCGTCGATCTGCACCGTTGGGTGCTGGCATTGCCGGAGTTCAGCGACGATCCTTCCCGCGGCGGGGAAAAGGTCCTGGAGGCCATCCAGGCCGCCTGGATCGAAGAAGCCGACTGAGGGCGCGGCTCACCAGAGCCGCGTACCCATTTGTCATGAACCCGCGTATAATTCGCGGGTTTTATCTTTAGGTGAGCTGTCGAAAAATTCCCCGCGGGAATTTTCCAGTCGCCGGCCCTGTCGCAGTCGGGCCGGTTTCGCGGCTTCCGCCCATCGGGCGCGGCGCGCGGCAAACCCTAGAATCGCAGGAGCTCCTGGCCACGCCAGGGGCTTCTTGGCATTACCAACCTAGCTTTTCGGAGTTATTTCCATGGCCCTGCAACGTACCTTCTCCATCATCAAGCCCGACGCCGTTTCCAAGAACGTCATCGGCGAAATCCTGACCCGCTTCGAGAAAGCCGGCCTGCGCGTTGTCGCTTCCAAGATGGTTCAGCTGTCCGAGCGCGAAGCTGGCGGTTTCTATGCCGAGCACAAAGAGCGTCCCTTCTTCAAGGACCTGGTTTCCTTCATGACCTCCGGCCCGGTCGTTGTTCAGGTTCTGGAAGGCGAAGACGCCATCCTGCGCAACCGTGAGCTGATGGGCGCCACCGATCCGAAGAAAGCCGACGCTGGCACCATCCGCGCCGACTTCGCCGTTTCCATCGACGAGAACGCCGTACACGGTTCCGACTCGGAAGCTTCGGCTGCCCGCGAAATCGCTTACTTCTTCTCCAGCACCGAGGTGTGCGAGCGCATTCGCTGATAACGGCGAATGAGCGAGGGTGAATCCATGACTGATACCGCTGTAAAGGCCAACCTGCTGGGTATGACCAAGCCCCAGCTCGAGGAATTCTTCGAGTCCATCGGTGAAAAGCGCTTCCGCGCCGGCCAGGTGATGCAATGGATTCACCACTTTGGCGCTGTCGAATTCAGCGCCATGACGAACGTCGGCAAGGCCTTGCGCGAGAAGCTCGAAGCCGTTGCCGAAATTCGTCCTCCGGAGATCGTCAGCCAGGATATTTCCGCTGACGGTACCCGCAAGTGGGTGGTGCGCGTGGCTTCGGGCAGTTGCGTCGAGACCGTGTACATCCCGCAAGGCGGCCGCGGCACCCTGTGTGTGTCGTCGCAGGCCGGTTGCGCGCTGGATTGCAGCTTCTGCTCCACCGGCAAGCAAGGCTTCAACAGCGACCTGACCTCCGCCGAGATCATCGGTCAGGTGTGGATCGCCAACCAGTCGTTCGGGACTATCCCGGGCAAGATCGACCGTGCCATCACCAACGTGGTGATGATGGGCATGGGCGAGCCGCTGCTGAACTTCGACAATGTCGTGACCGCCATGAGCATCATGATGGAAGACCTCGGCTACGGCATTTCCAAGCGCAAGGTGACCCTGTCCACCTCCGGCGTGGTGCCGATGATCGACAAGCTCGCCGAAGTGACCGATGTGTCCCTGGCCCTGTCGCTGCACGCGCCCAACGACGAACTGCGCAACAAGCTGGTACCGATCAACAAGAAGTACCCGCTCGAGATGCTGCTCGATTCCTGCTACCGCTACATCACGCGCCTGGGCAAGGAACGCGTGCTGACGATCGAGTACACCCTGCTGGCCGGCGTCAACGACCAGCCCGAGCATGCTGAGCAGCTGATCGCACTGCTCAAGGATTTCCCTTGCAAGATCAACCTGATTCCGTTTAATCCGTTCCCGCATTCCGGTTACGAGCGTCCGAGCAACAATGCCATTCGCCGTTTCCAGGACATGCTGCACAAGAGCGGCTTCAACGTGACCGTTCGTACCACCCGTGGCGACGATATCGATGCCGCCTGTGGTCAGCTGGTAGGCCAGGTGATGGACCGCACCCGCCGCAGCGAACGTTATATTGCCGTACGTCAGCTGGCCGCCGATGCCGACCAGGCCGCGCCAGCTACCAACCGAAACTGAACTAGGGAGGATTCCGATGACCCTGCGCGCCGCGCTGTGCTTACTGTTGGCAACCGTGCTGACGGGTTGCGTGACGACTGGTAAACAGGATCCTCTGAAGACCGACAAGGGCCGGAACGAGGCGCGTGACGCCTACATCCAGCTGGGCATCGGTTACCTGCAGATGGGCAATACCGAGCAGGCCAAGGTGCCGCTGCGCCAGGCCCTGGACATCGATTCGTCCAGCGCGGACGCCCACGCTGCCCTGGCTGTGGTCTATCAGGTCGAGAAAGAGCCCAAGCTCGCCGAGAGCGAGTTCCGCAAGGCGTTGTCCTCGCGCTCGGGCGATGCGCGCATCCTGAACAACTACGGCGGTTTCCTGTTCGAGCAGAAGCGCTACCAGGAGGCCTACGACACCTACATGAAGGCTACCGAAGACGGGCTCTATTCCGAGCGTTCGCGCGTCTTCGAGAACCTCGGTCTGGTAAGCCTGAAGCTGAACAACCGGGCGCAGGCCAAGGAATTCTTCGAGAAGGCCATCCGCCTGAATCGCAATTCGACGGGCGCGCTGCTCGAGTCGGCTGAACTGAACTACCAGGATCGCGAGTACGTGCCGGCTCGCGCCTACTACGAGGAATACCTCAAGCGGGGCCCGCAGACCGCGCGCAGCCTGCTGCTGGGGATTCGACTGGCAAAGATCTACGACGACCGGGATACCGCTGCCAGCTACGGGCTGCAACTCAAGCGCCTGTATCCCGCTTCTCCTGAATACCAGGCATACCAGGCGGATAAATGATGAATACGTCGCAGTCCGATGTCATCGGCACGACCCGCGCCAACCCTGGCGAAACCCTGCGCCAGGCGCGCGAGAACAAGGGCTGGAGCACCGCTCAGGTCGCCGGCCAGCTGAACCTGACCGAGAATGCACTGCGCCAACTGGAGCAGGGCTCGTTCGACCAGTTGCCGGGCCACACCTTCGCCCGTGGCTACATCCGCGCCTACGCCAAGCTGCTGGGCATGGACCAGGCCCAGATGGTCACTGCCTTCGACCAGTACACCGGAACCGACGCCACCGGCAGCAACGTCCAGGCGCTGGGGCGCGTGGTCGAGCCGGTACGGCTATCGCGTAACCTGCTGCGCCTGTTCAGCCTGGCGCTGTTGGCCGTGCTCATCGGCTTCGGCTACTTCTGGTGGCAGGAGCGTGCTGCGCGCCCGGCCGAGACCGGTAGCCTGAACATGGAGCATGTCGAGGTCGAAAGCGCCGACGGCACCACCGAAATCCATACCCTCGACGAGCCGGAAGACCAGGCCGTCGCCGAAGACCAGGCCAATACTCCGGCGGTTCCGACCGAGCCGGCCGGCGACAATGGCAGCGCCGAGGCTCCGGCCGAAGGCACTCCGCCGGCGGTCACTGCTCCGGCAGTTCCGGGCGCCCCGGCCGTTGCCGAAACCGCTCCGGCCCAGGCCCCGGTGGTTCCTGCCCAGCCGGCTGCTGCGCAGCAGCCCGTCGCTCCGGCCAGCCCGGCCGCTCCGGTTGTCCCAGCGGCTCCGACCGAGTCGCCTGCCGCTCCGGTGGTCGCTTCCGCTGGCCAGGGCGTGGTCAAGGTTCAATTCAGCGCCGATTGCTGGACTCAGGTGACCGATGCCGATGGCAAGGTTGTCCTCGAGGGCCTCAAGCGCAAGGGTGATTCGCTGGAAGTCGCCGCCAAGGCACCGGTCCAGCTGCGCCTGGGCTTCGCCCAGGGCGCCCAGGTCAGCTACAACGGCCAGCCGGTCGAAGTCACACCGGCGCGCGGTGGCACCGCTCGCCTGAAGTTGGGTGGACAGTAAGATGCATTGCGAGTCTCCGATCAAACGTCGCCTGTCCCGCAAGATCTGGGTGGGTAACGTGCCGGTGGGTGGGGACGCCCCCATCGCCGTGCAGAGCATGACCAACACCGACACGCTGGATGTGGCGGCCACCGTGGCCCAGATCCGTCGTCTGGAAGACGCAGGCGCCGACATCGTCCGCGTCTCCGTGCCGGACATGGACGCCGCCGAGGCGTTCGGCAAGATCAAGCAGCAGGTGAAGGTCCCGCTGGTTGCCGATATCCACTTCGACTACAAGATCGCCCTGCGCGTGGCCGAACTGGGCGTCGACTGCCTGCGTATCAACCCCGGCAACATCGGTCGCGAAGATCGTGTGAAGGCCGTTGTGGATGCCGCCCGCGACAAGAACATCCCGATTCGCATCGGCGTCAACGCCGGTTCGCTGGAGAAGGACCTGCAGAAGAAATACGGCGAGCCGACCCCGGAAGCTCTGCTGGAGTCGGCCATGCGCCACGTCGACCACCTGCAGCGCCTGGACTTCCAGAACTTCAAGGTCAGCGTGAAGGCTTCCGACGTGTTCATGGCCGTCGCCGCCTACCGCCTGCTGGCCAAAGAGATCGAGCAACCCCTGCACCTGGGGATCACCGAAGCCGGTGGCCTGCGCTCGGGTACCGTGAAGTCCGCCGTGGGCCTGGGCATGCTGCTCGCCGAAGGCATCGGCGACACCATCCGCATCTCGCTCGCCGCCGACCCGGTGGAAGAGATCAAGGTCGGCTTTGACATCCTCAAGTCGCTGCGCCTGCGCTCCCGTGGCATCAACTTCATCGCCTGCCCGAGCTGCTCGAGGCAGAACTTCGATGTGGTCAAGACCATGAACGAGCTGGAAGGCCGCCTGGAGGACCTGCTGGTGCCGCTGGACGTCGCCGTGATCGGCTGCGTGGTCAACGGGCCGGGCGAAGCCAAGGAGGCCCACATCGGCCTCACCGGCGGCACCCCGAGCAACCTGATCTATATCGACGGCAAGCCGGCGCAGAAGCTGCAGAACGATAACCTGGTGGATGAGCTGGAACGGCTGATCCGCGAAAAAGCGGCCGAGAAGGCCGAGGCCGACGCCGCACTCATCGTGCGCGGCTGACCGCAACAAGGATCCTAAGTGAGCAAGTCCCTGCAAGCCATCCGTGGCATGAACGACATCCTGCCGGACCAGACCCCGGCCTGGCGCTATCTGGAACGCACCTTCGCCGGCCTGCTGGACAGCTACGGCTACAGCGAGATCCGCCTGCCGATCCTCGAGTTCACCGAGCTCTTCGCCCGCGGCATCGGCGAAGGCACCGACGTGGTCGACAAGGAGATGTACACCTTCCTCGACCGCAACGGCGAATCCCTGACCATGCGTCCGGAAGGCACTGCGGGCTGCGTACGCGCTGTGCTGGAGCATGGCCTGTCGGGCGGCGGCCAGGTACAGAAGCTGTGGTACACCGGCCCGATGTTCCGCTACGAGAAGCCGCAGAAAGGCCGCTATCGCCAGTTCCACCAGATCGGCGTGGAAGTCTTCAACCTGCCCGGCCCGGACATCGACGCCGAACTGATCATCCTCACCTGGCGACTGTGGCAGAAGCTGGGCATGGCCGACGCCGTGACCCTGCAGCTGAACACCCTGGGTTCCAGCGAAGCCCGCGCGCGCTATCGCGATGACCTGGTGGCCTACCTGCAGGAACGCTTCGAGCAGCTGGACGAAGACAGCCAGCGCCGCATGACCACCAACCCGCTGCGCATCCTCGACAGCAAGGTCGAGAGTACCCAGGCCCTGCTGGTAGGCGCGCCGAGCCTGCACGACTACCTGGACGATGAGTCGATCGCTCACTTCGAGGGTCTGAAGGCCCGCCTGGATGCGGTCGGCCTGCGCTACGAAATCAACCAGAAGCTGGTACGTGGCCTGGACTACTACTGCCGCACCGCTTTCGAATGGGTCACCGACAAGCTCGGGGCCCAGGGCACCGTCTGCGGCGGGGGCCGCTACGACGGCCTGGTCAGCCAGTTCGGCGGCAAGCCGACTCCGGGCGTTGGCTTTGCCATGGGCGTGGAACGCCTGGTGCTGCTGCTGGAAACCCTGGGCGTGGTCCCGGCCGAGCTGAACCGTCCGGCTGACCTCTATGTCTGCGCCTTTGGCGAGCCGGCCGAGCTGGCTGCGCTGACCCTGGCGGAGAAGCTGCGTGAGGCCATTCCGGGCCTGCGTCTGCTGGTCAACGCCGGTGCCGGCAGCTTCAAGAGCCAGTTCAAGAAGGCCGACAAGAGCGGCGCACAGTTCGCAATGATTCTGGGTGACGACGAACTGGCCAACCGCGTGGTAGGTTTCAAGCCCCTGCGTGGCGAGGGCGAACAACAGAATATCGCCTGGGATGCTCTGCCCGAGCACCTGGCTGCCTGCCTCCAGCAGGCCTGAATCGAGCGGATAGGAGTATTGGGGTGAGTAACCGTACCGAAGAAGAACAGATCGCTGACATCAAGGACTGGTGGCAGCGTAACGGCATGCCCCTGCTGACCGGCGCCGCTCTGGCGCTGATCGTGGTGTTCGGCTGGCAGGCCTGGAAAAAGTACCAGAACAACCAGTCCCAGGGTGCCTCCATCATTTACCAGGCCCTGCTGGAAACTGCGCTGAACCCGACTGGCAAGCCCGACACCGCCAAGGTCGCCGAGCTCGCTGGCAAGCTGAATACCGACTTCGCCGGCACTCCGTACGCCCAGTACGGCCGCCTGTTCGTCGCCAAGGTCGCGGTGGACAGCGGCAAGCTGGATGACGCCGCCCTTGAGCTCAAGGCCGTGGTCGACAAGCCGGTTGACGCTACCCTCGGCGAGCTGGCCCGCCAGCGCCTGGCCCGTGTCCTGGCTGCCCAGGGCAAGGCCGAAGAGGGTCTGAAGCTGCTCGACGGCAACGTCGACAAAGCCTACGTTGCCACCCGCGAAGAGCTGCGCGGCGACCTGCTGTTGCAGCTCAAGCGCAATGACGACGCCCGCGTCGCCTACGAAAAGGCCAAGGCTGCCCTGCCGGAAGATGCCGCCGTAGGCGCGCTGCAGATGAAACTCGACGACCTGGCCAAGGGAGACGCCTGAGATGTTGCGTTGGAAACACGTTGCACTGCTGGCACTGACCCTGATGGCTGTGGGTTGCAGCAGCAATAGCAAGAAAGAACTGCCGCCGGCGGAACTGACCGATTTCAAGGAAGAGGTCCGCCTGGAGAAACAGTGGAGCCGCTCGATCGGTGATGGCCAGGGCGACCTGTACAACCTGCTGGAGCCCGCCGTGGATGGCCAGACCATCTACGCCGCGTCTGCCGAAGGCCGCGTCATGGCCATGCAGCGCGAGACCGGCGAAGTGCTGTGGAAGAAAGACCTCGATCTGCCGATCTCCGGCGCCGTTGGCGTGGGCAGCGGCATGGTCCTGCTGGGCACCCTGCGTGGCGACGTGATCGCCCTGGACTCCGGTTCCGGCGAGCAGAAGTGGCGCGCCAAGGTCACCAGCGAAGTGCTGGCTGCCCCGGCCACCAACGGCGACGTGGTGGTGGTGCAGACCCAGGACGACAAGCTGATCGGCTTCGATGCCTCCAGCGGCAACCAGCGCTGGATCTACGAAGGCACCGTACCGGTACTGACCCTGCGCGGTACTGGCGCTCCGCTGATCGCGGGTCGCCTGGCCCTGGCCGGCCTGGCCAGCGGCAAGGTCGTCGCGGTGGACGTGGAGCGTGGCCTGCCGGTCTGGGAAGCGCGCGTTGCGATTCCGCAAGGCCGTTCCGAGCTGGACCGCGTCGTCGATATCGACGGCGGCCTGCTGCTGGTCGACGACGTTCTTTATGTCGCCAGCTATCAGGGCCGCGCTGCGGCACTGGATGTAGGTACTGGTCGCGTGCTTTGGCAGCGTGAAGCTTCCAGCTACGTCGGCGTCGCCGAAGGTACTGGCAGCGTGTTCATCAGCCAGTCCAGCGGCACTGTGGAAAGCCTCGATTCCCGTGGTTCGTCCTCGCTGTGGAGCAACGACGCTCTGGCTCGCCGCCAGCTGTCCGCTCCTGCCGTGCTGTCGAGCAACGTAGTGGTCGGTGACCTGGAAGGTTACGTGCACCTGCTGAGTCAGGTGGACGGTCGTTTCGTTGGCCGCGAGAAGGTCGACGGTGACGGCGTGCGGGTTCGCCCGCTGGTAGTCGGCAGCTGGATGTACGTGTTCGGCAACAGCGGTAAGCTGGCCGCCTACACGATTCGCTAAGCTGAGTGTTACTGCCGGCCGCTGCCGTGAAAAACGGCAGCGGCCGTCGTGTTTTCTGAAAATCAAATTTCCTGGAGAGCCGCATGGTTCCCGTAATAGCCCTGGTGGGCCGCCCGAACGTCGGCAAGTCCACCCTGTTCAACCGCCTGACCCGCACCCGTGACGCCATCGTCGCCGAGTACGCAGGTCTGACCCGAGACCGCCAGTACGGCGAGGCCAAGTGGCAGGGCAAGAAATTCATCGTCATCGATACCGGTGGTATTTCCGGTGACGAAGAGGGTATCGACGCCAAGATGGCCGAGCAGTCGCTGCAGGCCATCGAAGAGGCCGATGCCGTCCTGTTCATGGTCGACTCCCGCGCCGGCCTCACCGCCGCCGACGAGATGATCGGCGAGCACCTGCGCAAGAAGAACAAGCGCACCTACCTGGTGGCCAACAAGGTCGACACCGTCGATCCGGACATCGCCCGCGCCGAGTTCAGCCCGCTGGCCCTGGGGCACGCGATCCCGATCGCCGCCGCCCACGGCCGTGGCATCACCCAGATGCTCCAGGAAGCCCTGGGCGAGATGTTCGCTCCCGAGCCGGAAGCGCCGGAAGACAACGACCTGCCCAGCGAGCTGGAAGAGGTCGCCGAGGGTGAGGAAGCCAAGCGCATTCCCGGCCCGAGCGAGAAGGATGGCATCAAGATCGCCATCATCGGCCGGCCCAACGTCGGCAAGTCCACCCTGGTCAACCGCATGCTCGGTGAAGAGCGGGTGATCGTGTACGACCAGGCCGGCACCACCCGCGACAGTATCTACATCCCCTTCGAGCGCAACGAAGAGAAGTACACCCTGATCGACACCGCCGGCGTACGCCGCCGCGGCAAGATCTTCGAGGCGGTGGAAAAGTTCTCCGTGGTGAAGACCCTGCAGGCGATCCAGGACGCCAACGTGGTCATCTTCGTCATGGACGCCCGCGAAGGCGTGGTCGAACACGACCTCAACCTGCTCGGTTTCGTGCTGGAGACCGGCCGTGCGCTGGTCATCGTGCTGAACAAGTGGGACGGCATGGAGTCGGCCGAGCGCGACTACGTGAAGACCGAACTCGAGCGCCGGCTGATGTTCGCCGACTTCGCCGATATCCACTTCATCTCCGCGCTGCACGGCACTGGCGTTGGCCACCTGTACAAGTCGGTGCAGGACTCCTTCCGTTCCGCCGTGACGCGCTGGCCCACCAGCAAGCTCACGCAGATCCTCGAGGACGCCATCCAGGTCCACCAGCCGCCGATGGTCAACGGCCGCCGCATCAAGCTGCGCTATGCGCACCTGGGCGGCGCCAACCCGCCGCTGATCGTGATCCACGGCAACCAGGTGGACGCGGTGCCCAAGGCGTATACCCGCTACCTGGAGAAGACCTTCCGCCGCGTGCTGAAGCTGGTCGGCACGCCGATCCGCATCGAGTACAAGGGCGGTGACAACCCGTTCGAGGGCAAGAAGACCCAGCTCACCGATCGCCAGGTCAACAAGAAGCGCCGCCTGATGTCGCACCACAAGAAGGCGGAGAAGAAGAAGAAGGACAAACGTAAATAACGTCTGTCAGGCTTTAGACCGCAAGCCGCAGGCGATAGAGTAGGGACTTCCCTCTCATCGCCTGCAGCCTGTAGTCACGCCATGCTCACCAGCAAACTGCCGAATGTCGGCACCACCATCTTCACCCGCATGTCCCAGCTCGCCGCCGAAAGCGGGGCGCTGAATCTCTCCCAGGGCTTCCCGGACTTCCCCGGCCCTGCGCCGCTGCTTGAAGCAGTCGCCCGTCACGTCCTGGCCGGGCACAACCAGTACAGCCCGATGACCGGCTTGCCAGCACTGCGCGAGCAGGTTGCGATCAAGGTCGCGAGCCTCTACGGCCGCAACGTCAGTGCCGACACCGAGGTGACCATCGTCCCCGGTGCGACAGAAGGGATCTTCTGTGCCGTACAGGCGCTGATCCGCACTGGCGACGAAGCCATCGTCCTCGATCCCTGCTACGACAGCTACGAGCCATCGGTCGAGCTGGCCGGTGGCCGTTGTGTGCATGTCGCTTTGAGCCAGCCGGACTTCCGCATCGACTGGCAGCGCCTGGCCGATGCCATCACTCCGCGCACACGCCTGATCTTCCTCAACAGCCCGCACAACCCCAGTGGTGCACTGATCGACCGTGCCGACCTGGATCGTCTGGCCGAACTGATCCGTGACCGCGAAATCTACCTGATCAGTGACGAGGTCTACGAGCATCTGATCTATGACGGCGTGCAGCACGCCAGCGTGCTGGCCCATGACGAGCTGTATGCGCGCGCTTTCGTCATCAGCTCCTTCGGCAAGACCTACCACGTCACCGGCTGGAAGACCGGCTACGTGGTGGCACCACCGGCGTTGTCGGCGGAGATGCGCAAGATTCACCAGTACGTGAACTTCTGCGGCGTGACCCCGCTACAGTGGGCGCTGGCCGACTTCATGGCCGCGCACCCCGAGCACCTGCGCGAGCTGCCAGGCTTCTACCAAGCCAAGCGCGACCTGTTCTGCGACCTGCTGGAAGGCTCGCGCTTCACCTTCCAGCGTGCTGCCGGCACCTACTTCCAGGTGGTCGATTACTCGGCGATTCGCCCGGACCTCGATGACGTCGCCATGTCCGAATGGCTGACCCGTGAGCACGGCGTGGCCGCCATTCCGGTCTCGGTGTTCTACCAGCAGGCCCCGGCGGACGCGCGCCTGGTGCGCTTCTGCTTCGCCAAGAAAGAGGAGACGCTGCGCCAGGCAGCGGAACGACTATGCGCGATCTGACTCAACTGGCCGATCTCAAGCTCGCTCTCGTGCAGACCACCCTGGTCTGGCACGACGCCAAGGCCAACCGGGAACGCTTCGAAGGACTTCTGGAAAGTACCCGTGGCGCGGACGTGGTGATCCTGCCGGAGATGTTCACCACCGGTTTCTCCATGGATTCCGAAGCCCTCGCTGAGGCGGAAGAGGGCGAAACCTACGCCTGGCTGCGCGAGCAGGCGGGCAAGCTCGATGCTGTGGTCTGCGGCAGCGTGATCATCCGCGTGGCGGACGGCAGCCATCGCAACCGCTTGCTCTGGGCACGCCCGGATGGGGAAGTACAGCATTACGACAAGCGTCATCTGTTTCGCATGGCCGGCGAGCACAAGCACTACACGCCGGGCGAGCAGCAGGTGCTGCTGGAGTGGAAGGGCTGGCGAATCCGCCCGCTGGTCTGCTACGACCTGCGCTTCCCGGTGTGGAGCCGCGATGCCCAGGACACTGACCTGCTGCTCTACACCGCCAACTGGCCGGCCGCACGTCGCCAGCACTGGAATCGCCTGCTGCCGGCGCGGGCCATCGAAAACCTCTGCTATGTCGCGGCGGTCAACCGCGTTGGTGAAGACGGAAAGGGTCACGCCTATTCCGGCGACAGCCAGGTGCTCGACTTCCAGGGGGATAACCTGTTGGCCGCCGGCAGTGCCGATGGGGTTTTCCAGATCGCCTTGAGCGGAGCGGATCTGGCGGCTTACCGCGAGCGTTTCCCGGCCAATCTCGACGCCGACCAGTTCGACATTCGGACGTAACGGATCTCCCTGCAGGGCGGACCGTGGCGCGCTCCTACAGGGAACCTCGATGTAGGATGGGGGGGAGCAGAGCGATACCCATGCTGTCGGTATTGCCAATGATGGGTATCGCTTCGCTCCACGCCATCCTACGGTCAGTGTTTGCCTGCGACTTCCTTAGTAGGCACTGGCGGTATTCAACCGCTGGATCGCCTCGTCACTGAGCTTCAGCTCCACCGCCGCGATCAGGTCCGGCAGCTGCTCCAGCTTCGACGCACTGGCAATCGGCGCGGTAATGCTCGGGCGGGCCATCAGCCAGGCGAGGGCGACCTGCGTCGGCGTGACCTTGAGATCGCCCGCCACTTCCTCCAGTGCATCGAGGATGGCGAAGCCGCGCTCGTTCATGAAGTTCTTCACCTTGTAGCCGCGTACGCTGCTCTTGCCCAGGTCCGCCTCGCTGCGGTACTTGCCGGTGAGGAAGCCGGCGGCCAGTGAATAGAAGCTGATGACGCCCAGGCCCAGTTGTTGCACCGTCGGCTCCAGCTGCGTCTCGTAGTTGGCGCGGTCGTACAGGTTGTAGTTGGGCTGCAGGCTCTGGTACTGCGGCAGCTTCAGGCGTGTGCAGAGCTCATGGGCTTCGCGCAGGCGCTTGGCGTCGAAGTTCGAGGCGCCGATCACTCGCACCTTGCCGCGTTCGACCGCCTCGGCAAAGGCGCCCATGGTTTCCTCCAGCGAGGTGTGCGGGTCATCGCAATGCGACTGGTAGAGGTCGATGTAGTCGGTCTGCAGTCGCTTGAGCGAGCGCTCCAGTGCCTGCTCGATGTACACCGCCGACAGCCCCTTGTGGCCGTTGCCCATGTCCATGCCGACCTTGGTGGCGATCTGCACCTGATTGCGCTTGCCGGTCTTCTTCAGCCACTTGCCGATCAGGACTTCCGACTCGCCGCCCTCGTGGCCAGGGACCCAGCGTGAGTAGACGTCGGCAGTGTCGATGCAGTTGAGCCCGGCGTCGACCAAGGCATCCAGCAGGCGAAACGAGGTCGCCTCGTCGGCGGCCCAGCCGAACACGTTGCCGCCGAACACCAGTGCGGGAATCTTCAGGCCCGATTGGCCGAGTTCGCGTGTACGCATCTGCTTTGGCTCCTGAAACACTGCGAAAGCCCTCAGTGTAGACGCCGTCCACTCTCTCGCCGGGGCGAATGACCGGCAGTCGCGGGCCAGCTGGTCTATCATGGCGGCCAGCCCATCTGCCGAGTGCCCGCCATGACCACGACTCCCTACCTGCTGGACCAACTGGAAACCGCCGACATGCTGTTGATCGACGGTCTACACGCCTGGCAGTTCGAGCTGAACGAGGCATTGCTGGACCAGGCCGACGCGGCCGCCCACGCCGACCAGCCCTTCGCCAGCGAAGACGTGGTGCTGCAGATCGAGTCCATCGACGGCCGTGATCGCCGTGAATGGCGCTTCAGCTACAACCAGGTGATGGAGGCCAGCTACCAGACCGAAGACGAGACCTGGCTGCTGCAGGCAGGCGACCAGCAGCACCGACTCTGTTGCCTGGGCGCTGTCGCTGCCAGCGGCGACGACGAGTAAGGAAAAAGGCCCCGCGAGGGGCCTTCTTCCTTTCCGGGCTCAGAACGCCAGCGGATAGCTGGTGATGAAGCGCACCTCGTCGTAGTCGCTGGAATAGCTGCTGCGGACCGTGGAGGTGCGCACGAGGAACGACAGCGTCTTCAGCGGCCCGTTCTGGATGGTGTAGCCGATGTCGGTATCGCGCTCGTATTCGTGGCCATCGCTCATGCCGGGGCGTGCGATATCGGTGCCCTTGGTGTAGCGCGTCATCAGGGTCAGGCCCGGCAGGCCGAGGCTGGCGAAGTCATAGTCGTAGCGCAGCTGGTAGGAACGCTCCTGCGCCCAGAAGAACCCGCCGTTGGTGACCCAGTTGACCAGGTAGGGTTGCGGGGTATTGCCCAGCAGCATGGGGAACATGTCCTCGCCGAGCATGCGTTGATACGTGGCCGAGAGTGTGTGGCTGCCGTGCTTCACGCCGAGTCGAGCGCCATAGGCGCGGTTGTCGATGCGGCCGGACAGCGCCTGCCCGGACTCCTCGTTGTGGAAGTAGCTCAGGGTGCCGAGCAGTGCGGTGTTCTCACCCAACGGCTGCTTGAAGTTGGCGCCGACGTAGTGCTGATCGTAGATGTCCTCGAGCTGGGCGAAGTAGTAGCTGGTGGACAGACCGGGCGTCCACTGCGCATCGACGCCGCCCAGGTTCAGTTTGTTGCTGTCCTGGCTGGCGGGGCGGGTGGCCAGATAGAACGACTCGCGGTCGCTGGAGGCGCGGGTGCTGGTGTTCCAGAGTTGCGCGGCGGTGAACTTGAAACGATCCGATTCCTTCGACTCCAGCATCACGCCCTGGAAAGTCTGCGGCAGCACGCGCACGTCATCCTGGAAAATCACCGGCAGGCGCGGCTCCAGCAGTCCGACCTTCAGGGTGGTCTTCGAATAGCGCAGCTTGAGCGTGGCGCCGCCACGGCTGAAGTCATTCACCGGCTCGCCAGTCGTGCGGTCATAGGGCAGGTTGCTGTCGTTGCTGGTGCCGGCGCCGCCGTCGAGCTTCAGGGCGTAGAAGCCGGTGAAGTCCACGCCGACACCGAGGGTGCCTTCGGTGAAACCGGAACTGAAACGCGCCAGCACAGCCTGGGACCAGCTGCCGGCCTGGGACTGCGGGGCATTGTCCTGGCGGTAATCGCGCAGCATGTAGAAGTTGCGCAGGGTGGTGTCCAGGCGGCTGTCGTCGATCAGGTCGGCCTGGGCACAGAGGGGCATCAGCGCGCTGGAGAGCAGCGCACCGGCAAAGCGATTACGGAACATCGTCATCTCCTGGGCGTCGTCCGCCGGGGCGCGTAGGGCGCCACGCCGGCGAACGGGCGTACGTCTTGTCGAGGCGGGCGCGATCAGTTCGCGACGGCGGCGCTATCCAGCGGTGCAGTTTCAGGCTCGGCTGTTTGCTCCTGGCCCAGGCTGCGGCGGAAGTGCTTGCGCCCTCTGCCCAGCAGCCACAGGCAGAGCAGCCCGGCGAGGGTGACGATGATGCCGATGGAGGAGCCGACGGCCTTCGGGTCCTTGAAGTACTGGTCGGTGAGCAGTGCCACGAGCGTGGTGCCGACGCCCAGGCCGATCAGGTTGGAGACCAGCAGGAACAGTGCCGACACCTGCGCGCGCAGACGATTGGGCGTAAGCACCTGCATGGCGGCTGCCGAAGTGGAGATGCAGAAGGCGCAGAAGAACATCGCCGGCCCCATCAGCACCGCCGACAGTTGCAGGCTGTTGACGCTGACTGCACCGATGACGAAGGGGATGGTACAGGCCGCGCCGAGCATGCCGCTGATCAGCGCGGCGTCGCTGTGCCCACGTTTCTGCAGGCTGTCCACCAGCCAGCCGGCGCAGAACACGCCGGCCGTATTGAGTACCAGCAGGATGCCGCCCAGCAACGTCCCTACCTCCATCGGTGTCAGGCCGTACTGGCGGATGTAAAGGGCCGGGGCCCAACCCATCAAGGCGTACTGGCACATGGCGAAGAACGAGAAGCCGAGAAAGTGGCAGGTGAAGGTCGCGCGGTGGCGGCCGAGGAAGCGCAGGCCATCACTCACCGTTGCCTTGTGCGTCGGGTCGGCAAGCTTGCGCGCCGGGTCGCGGATGGTCAGGGCGATCAGCAGCGCCACCAGCACCCCGGGCAGACCGACGATGAAGAAGGCGATCTGCCAGGAACGCACCTGGCCCAGCCAGCCCAGGTCGATGGCCGGCACGTCGCGCAGGGCCTCGATCACGTAGCCGCCGACCAGGAACGCCAGGCCGCCACCGAGGAAGGCCCCCATCGAGTACAGCCCCAGCGCGCGGCCGAGTTTTTCCTTGGGGAACAGGTCGGCGAGCATCGAGTAGGTCGCCGGGGTCAGTGCGGCTTCGCCGACGCCAACGCTCATGCGCGCCAGGAACATCTGCAGGAAGTTCTTCGACAGCCCGCACGCCGCGGTGGCGATGCTCCAGAAGGCCACGCCGATGGCGATGATCCTGACTCGCGAGGAGCGGTCGGCGAGGTACGCGATGGGCAGCCCCATGAAGGCGTAGAACAGCGAGAAGGCCAGCCCGCTGAGCAGGCTGAACTGGGTATCGCTGATCTGCAGGTCGGCCTTGATCGGCTCGATCATCAGCGAAAGGATCTGCCGATCCACGAAGGAGAAGATGTACGCGACCATGCACAGCACGACGACGTACCAGGAATAACGGGAAGTGCGGACGGATTGCGGGTGGGGAGATTGCGGGTTCACGGTTACTGGCTCCTGAAGCGGGTGAAGGCAGATGGCCAAGCACGTCGAGCTCGTTGTTGTTGTGGGTAACCAGGCGCCTCTGTACGCAAGGCAGGGGCTGCCGATCGTGTCTGATTGCGTGACACGGTTTTTTGATTGCCTGCCGCTTTCACGGCAGTGCACGCAAGACTAGGGAAGGGAGGAAGCAGCGGTAATCGGGGCGAGTACCAGCATTGCGGAGATTTCCCCCTAGGGGGCTAGGGGGAATCTTTAGGCGGGGACGGCGCGAAAGAACAGCGAACCCTTGGCCAGTGCCAGGGCGAAGGTGGTGCCGTAGAAGATGGCGAAGATGACCATCAGGAACAGTAGGCTTACGCCAAAGGCGCGCCAGTTGGATGAAAAGGCGCCGCTTTGGGCTGCATGATCTACCAGTGCTTTTCCGGTCACCTGCTTCGCATACTCATGCATCGTCAGGACTGCAACGATATTGAATGGGGCGACTGGAAAGCTTGCTGGAATCAGTGACAGTAGTACGAGGCCGACAAGCAGGCCTGTTCCCACAAACCAGACCTGGCGCCTTCGTTCAGGCATTCCCAGGCGGCGAAGGTTCTGCGCCATGATCCAGGCTCCAGCAATGGGAGTCCCGAAAAAGGAAGCTATGCCAACTGCGGTGACCCGATAAACGGGGTCGCCAGTCACGGCAGTCGAAGCATTCTGGAGAGTGGCGGCGGGCGTCTGGAAGGGGTTGTCTTGTTGAAGGTCACTCATGTTTTTCGCTCCTTCGAAAACAGCCCCGGACGCTCGAAGCGTCCGGGGCAAAGGGACTTCCTTTTTACCAGCCTGGACCAGGCTTACGCGGCTTTCGCGTGGCCCAGCGTCACGGCGCGGTTCAAAGCGCTAAACAGCGCACGGAAGCTCGCGGTGGTGATGTTTTCATCGATGCCGATACCGTGCAGCGAGCGACCACCCTCGACGCGCAGCTCGATATAGGCGGCTGCGCGGGCATTGGTGCCGGCGCCGATGGCGTGCTCGTTGTAGTCCATGATCTCGACGTCCACCGGCAGCGAGGCAACCAGGGCTTCCAGGGTGCCCTTGCCCTTGCCGTGCCAGCGGTGCTGCTCGCCCTTGTGGGTGACGTCGATGTCGATGGCGCAGATGCCGTTCTCTTCCTGCAGGCGGTAGTTCTTCAGGCCGAACGGGGAAACAGCCTGCAGGTACTCGGTCTGCAGCAGGGTGTAGATCTGCTCGGCGGTCATTTCCAGGCCCAGGCGATCGGTTTCGTTCTGCACTACCTGGCTGAACTCGATCTGCATGCGGCGCGGCAGGCTGATGCCGTATTCCTGTTCGAGCAGGAAGGTGATGCCGCCCTTGCCGGACTGGCTGTTCACACGGATCACGGCTTCGTAGCTGCGGCCGATGTCCGCCGGGTCGATCGGCAGGTACGGCACTTCCCACACGGCGTCTTCCTGCTGCTGGGCGAAGCCCTTGCGGATGGCATCCTGGTGGGAGCCGGAGAAGGCGGTGTGGACCAGGTCGCCAACATACGGGTGACGCGGGTGCACCGGAATCTGGTTGCACTCTTCCACCACCTTGCGCACGGCATCGATGTCGGAGAAGTCCAGCTCGGGATCGATGCCCTGGGTGTACATGTTCAGCGCCATGGTCACCAGGCAGAGGTTGCCGGTGCGCTCGCCGTTACCGAACAGGCAGCCTTCGACGCGGTCGGCGCCGGCCATCAGGGCCAGTTCCGACGCGGCCACGCCGGTGCCTCGGTCATTGTGGGTGTGCAGGCTGAGCAGCACGCTGTCGCGCTTGTTGATCTGGCGGCCGAACCACTCGATCTGGTCGGCGTAGTTGTTCGGGGTGGCGCACTCGACGGTGGCGGGCAGGTTGAGGATCAAGCGGTTGGCCGGGGTCGGCTGGAACACCTCGATCACCGCGTTGCACACCTCGACGGCGAAATCGGTCTCGGTGGAGCTGAACACTTCCGGCGAGTACTCGAAGCCCCACTGGGTTTCCGGTGCGGCGTCGGCCAGGCGCTTGATGGTCTGGCCGGCGGCCACGGCGATGGCTTTCACACCGGCCTTGTCCTGGTTGAAGACGATCTTGCGGAAGCTCGGTGCGCAGGCGTTGTAGTAGTGGACGATGGCTTTCTTCGCGCCCTTGAGGGACTCGAAGGTGCGCTCGATGAGGTCGTCGCGGGCCTGGGTCAGCACCTGAATGGTGACGTCATCGGGAATGTGGTCGTTCTCGATCAGCTCACGCACGAAGTCGAAGTCGGTCTGCGAGGCGGACGGGAATCCCACTTCGATTTCTTTCAGGCCTACCTGAACCAGGCACTTGAAGAAGCGCATCTTCTTCTCGGCGTCCATCGGCTCGATCAGGGACTGGTTGCCGTCGCGCAGGTCGGTGGACAGCCAGATCGGCGCCTTGTCGATGATCTTGTCCGGCCAGGTGCGGTCGGGCAGGGTGATCTGGGTGAAGGCGCGGTATTTCTTCGACGGGTCTTTCAACATGCTCATGAGCGGAATCCTTGTTCTCTGCGGCCTGCGAGGCCTGCGCAAAAAAAACTGAATGAGGCGAAACGGGGGAGGGGGGCTCAGCCACGCAGTCGCGGGCTGACCAGGCGCAGGCAGGCGTGTTGGCGAAGCAGGATGAGGGTGTGTGCGGTTTTCATGAGTGCCAAGCTAAAGGCCTGGAAGACCAATGGCAAGCATTTGGGGAAATTTGGTAGGAAAAGTCTTCGATAGCGATTGAGAGATGAATAATTGTCGAAAACTTACTATTTAAGCAATTAATCCTGAAGCTTAGCGCTGTGCTTAACTGATTCTGCGTCTTCGTGCCGCAGCGGAGCTTTGTAACTCCGTGCGATCATTGCGCACCCCGCCTCAGGCAGGGACCTTCCATCCGCAAGGACATTTCGTGACCCGTCGTACTCGACAAGGCGTAGGCACCTGGCTGGCGTTGTTCGCCATGCTGATGATCTATGTCGGCCCGCTGGTTTCCCAGTCGATGCCGATGGATCACGCCATGCCCATGGATCACGTCATGCCGATGGAGCATGGCAAGTCCAAGGACCATGGCGCGGCGGTCGCTGCCATGGACGAGATGGCCTGTTCGGATGGTCACCGTGCCGCTGCGCAACATCCGGCACCGACATCTCACGGCGAGCAGCCGCTCACCGCCGACGCCTTCATGGAGAAGTGCGGCTACTGCAGCCTGCTGATCCACAGTCCGCCACTGACGCCGCCACCGGTAGTGCTCGACCACGGTGTCCCCGCCGTCGGCGCACCGGTTGCACTGTTCACCGCTTCCCGTATCCCTGCCTCGCCGGTCTTCCCCGGCGCTCGCTCCCGCGCTCCTCCGTTCCTGATCGGCTGACCCGCAATCCCGACTCCCCGACCCCGGCGCGGATGCCTGCATTCGCTTGCGCGCCGTGCGAGTACGCGTGGAGCGGGCGTCATCACCGATCATGGAATTCATGGAATGACCCGCATGCCCCTGCGCCGTCGGCAAACTGCCGTCGGCCTGCGCGCCCTGTGCGCGCTGACCGCCCTTGGCGGTTTCACTGCCGTCCCCGTGCTGGCCGAGGAAGAAGATCACTCGGCGCACGCCACCAATGCGTCGGTTACCGAACTGTCGCCCAGTGTCATCACCGCCGTGGCGCAGAGTTCGCCGCTGACCGTGGTCACCGACCCCAAGCAGCCGCGGCAGCCGATTCCCGCCAGCGACGGCGCCGACTACCTCAAGACCATTCCCGGCTTCTCCGCCATCCGTAACGGCGGCACCAACGGCGATCCTGTACTGCGCGGCATGTTCGGCTCGCGCCTGAACATCCTCACCAACGGCACCACGATGCTCGGCGCCTGCCCGGCACGGATGGATGCCCCGACCTCCTATATCTCGCCGGAAACCTTCGACAAGCTCACCGTGGTCAAGGGCCCGGAGACCGTGATCTGGGGCCCCGGTGCCTCGGCGGGGACCATCCGCTTCGACCGCGAGCCGGAGCGCTTCGGCGAGCTGGGCATGCGCGTCAACGGCAGCCTCGTCGCCGGCTCCAACGGTCGCTTCGACCGAGTGCTGGATGCCGCCGCTGGCGGGCCGCTGGGCTATGTGCGGGTCACCGGCAACAAGTCGCAGTCCGATGACTACGAAGACGGCAGCGGCAACACCGTGCCCTCGCGCTGGAACAAGTGGAACGGCGACGTGGCGGTGGGCTGGACGCCGGACGCCGACACCCTGGTCGAGCTCACCGCCGGCAAGGGTGATGGTGAGGCGCGCTATGCCGGGCGCGGCATGGATGGCTCGCAGTTCAAGCGCGAAAGCCTCGGCCTGCGCTTTGAGAAGTCCAACATCGGCGAGGTGCTCGACAAGCTGGAGGCGCAGGTCTACTACAACTACGCCGACCACGTGATGGACAACTACAGCCTGCGCACGCCCTCGGGCACCGGCATGATGGCCGGCCCCATGGCCTCCAACGTCGACCGTCGCACCCTCGGCGGGCGCCTGGCCGCCACCTGGCGCTGGGACGACTTCAAGCTGATCACCGGGGTCGATGCGCAGACCAACGAACACCGCGAACGCAGCGGCATGGGGATCAATACCTATGACGAGCAGCCGTGGGACAAGGATGCCGTGTTCCACAACTACGGCGCCTTCGGCGAGCTGACCTGGTACGCCGCCGACCGTGATCGCGTGATCACCGGTGCGCGCCTGGACCGTGCCTCGGTCAAGGATTACCGGCAGACAACCGGCTCGGGGATGATGGCGATGCCCAACCCCACTGCCGACGACACCCGTGCCGATACCCTGCCCAGCGGCTTTGCGCGCTATGAGCACGACCTGGCCGACACGCCGACCACCCTCTACGTTGGCCTCGGCCACGTGCAGCGCTTCCCCGACTACTGGGAGCTGTTCTCCCCGGATAAGGGTCCGACCGGCTCGGTCAACGCCTTCGACAGCATCAAGCCGGAGAAGACCACCCAGCTGGACTTTGGCGCGCAGTACGAGGACGAGAAGCTCAAGGCCTGGGCGTCGGGCTACGTCGGCGTGATCCGTGACTACATCCTCTTCGACTACCTGCCCGGCGGCATGATGGGCCGCACCTCCCAGGCGCGGAACGTCGATGCCCGCATCATGGGCGGCGAACTGGGTGCGGCCTACGCGCTGACCAGCAACTGGACCGCCGATGGCACCCTGGCCTACGCCTGGGGCAAGAACACCACCGACGACACTGCGCTGCCGCAGATGCCGCCGCTGGAGGCGCGTTTCGGCCTGACCTACGAGGAAGGCGACTGGAGCGCCGGCGGACTCTGGCGCGTGGTTGCGCACCAGGGCCGGATCGCCGAGAACCAGGGCAACGTGGTCGGCTACGACTTCGACGAAAGCCCCGGCTTCGCGGTGTTCTCGCTCAACGGTGCTTACAAGCTGAGCAAGCACCTCAAGGTCAGCACCGGCGTCGACAACCTGTTCGACAAGGACTACGCCGAGCACCTGAACCTGGCGGGCAACGCCGGCTTCGGCTACCCGGCGAACGACCCCGAATCGATCCACGAACCGGGACGTACGTTCTGGACCAAAGTGGACTTCAGCTTCTAAGCCCGACCGGCCCCCGCCCGTCGGGGGCCTCCTTGCGTGAGGAGATCAACGAATGCAGCAGAAGACATTCGATTTCTACAACCTGGCCTGGCGCTGGCATTTCTATGCCGGTCTGTTCGTCGCGCCGTTCATGATCTTGCTGTCGCTCACCGGGATCATCTACCTGTTCAAGCCGCAGCTCGACCCGCTGATGTACAGCGACCTGCTGACGGTGAAACCGGGCGAGGTGCGGCTGTCCGCCGATGAGCAACTGATGCACCTGCATCACCAGAACCCGCAATTGCAGGTCAGCCAGTACCTGCCGGCACCGGCCGCCGACCGCAGCGCGCAGTTCGTCGCCCAGCTCGATGGGCGAGAGGTCAATGCCTTCGTCGACCCCTACAGCGGCAAGCTGCTCGGTGTCCAGGACGCCAAGTCCAACCTGCAGGCCATGGCCCGCGCGCTGCACGGCGAGCTGATGATCGGCACCGTCGGTGATCGGCTGATCGAGCTGGCGGCGGGCTGGGGCATCGTGCTGGTGGTCTCCGGCCTGTACCTCTGGTGGCCGCGCAAGCGCTCGCTGCGCGTGCTGCTCTGGCCTGAGCTGTCGCGTCGTGGCCGTGCGCTGTGGCGTGAGGTGCACGTGGTGGTCGGCTTCTGGGGCTCGCTGCTGATGCTGTTCATGCTGCTCACCGGCATGACCTGGACCGGCTTCTGGGGCAAGTCCTTCGCCGACGTGTGGAACCGCTTCCCGGCGCCCATGTGGAACGAAGTGCCCAAGTCCGACCTGGAGGCGCGCACGCTCAACGAGGCGCACCGCCAGACCATTCCCTGGGCCATGGAAAACACGCCGATGCCGATGTCCGGCGGTGCCCACGCCGAGCACATGGCCCATGGCTCCGGCGGCATGGCGATGCCGCAGATCAGCCTGCAGCAGGTGGTCGACACGGCCGACCAGGCCGGCGTGGTGCCGGGCTACGCCATTGCGCTGCCCAAGGGCGAGCAGGGCGTGTTCACCGTCTCGGTGTTCGCCGACGACTCGCGTAACGACGCCACCCTGCACATCGACCAGTACACCGGCAAGGTGCTCGCCGACGTGCGCTGGAAGGACTATGGGCTGGTGGCCAAGGGCGTCGAGTCCGGGGTGATGCTGCACGAAGGCAAGATGTTCGGCCTGTTCAACCAGATGCTCATGCTCGCGGTCTGCCTGATGATCCTGCTCAGCGCGGTCAGCGGCCTGTGGATCTGGTGGAAGCGCCGCCCGCAGGGCCGCCTCGGCGTGCCGCCGATGCCCCACGCACTGCCGGTATGGAAGGGCGGGGTGGCGATCATGATCCTCCTCGGCGTCGCCTTCCCGCTGGTGGGTGTCTCACTGTTGCTGGTGTGGGCGCTGGACTGGGCGGTGCTATCGCGGATCAAACCGCGCAGCCCGGCGCTGGGCTGATGCGTCCCTGTTTCAACCTGACGCCTGCCGCGAGGCAGGCTATGCTGCGGCGCGATCGTTGCGCCCGCGGCCCGATGAATGACCGCCGCTGTGGCGGACCTGATCACAAGCCAACTGGAGTCTCGAACATGCGTAAAACCCTGCTCGCTTTCGCTGTGCTGCTGGGCTTCTCCGGCGCCGCCGTGGCCCACGAATACGAGGCCGGCAACCTGCATATCGACCATCCCTGGTCGCTGCTGCTGCCGGCCAACTCGGTGAACGGCGCCGCCTACTTCATCGTGCAGAACCACGGCAAGGAGGCGGATCGCCTGCTTGGCGCCGACACCGACCGCGCCGCCAGCGCCGAGGTCCACCAACACGTGGAGAAGGACGGCATGATGAAAATGCAGAAGGTCGAGGGCGTGGATATCCCTGCCGGCGGCAAGATCGTCTTCGCGCCCGGCCAGTACCACCTGATGCTGTTCGGCCTGAAGAAACCACTGGCCGATGGCGAGCGCTTCCCGCTGACCCTGCACTTCCAGAAGGCCGGCGATGTGAAGGTCGAGGTCGCGGTGCAGAAGGAAGCGCCGAAAGGCACAGACATGGGCCACGACATGCACGGTATGAAGATGAACTGATGAGTGACCGGCTCCTGCGCCCACTGGTCTGGGCGCAAGACGGCGAGTGGCTGCTGGGTTTTGACGGCAGCTACTCGAGCGACTCGATCCTGCGTATCGAGAGCGCCGCTGATGGTTTCATCCTGCGCGAGGAGCGTCTGGCCGAGACGCAGACCAAGCGCTATCCCTTTGCCGACCTGAAGGATGATGTCACGGCGGCCGACTGGACCGCCGTGGTCGTCGATGAGGAAGGCGAGCGCCTGGGCTTCGCCATCGCCCGCTATGAAATCTGGAACCGCCGCGCGGTGCTGGACGACCTGTTCGTCCTCGCCGACGCGCGCGGCCAGGGCGTTGGCCGGCAATTGCTGGAAGGCTGTCTGGACTGGGCGCGCGGCACCGAGGCGCGCCACCTGTGGCTGGAAACCCAGAACCTCAATCTGCCGGCAGTGGGCTTCTACCGCTCCCGTGGCTTTACTCTCAGCGGGCTGTCCACCGACCTCTATGACCCGGCGCAGGTGTTGCCCGGGGAGATGGCGCTGTTTTTCAGCTACCCGCTGGCCTGAGGGCCAGGCGCGCCTGTCGCGCCAAGAGGATCAGCGCGAAGCCGATGCAGTAGGCCAGCACGTCCAGCCAGTCCGGCGTGGCACCCAGCACGATGCGCAGTGCGCGATTGCCGATCTGCCAGTGGAAGGTCGCCGCGAGGTACTGGCCGAACTCGATGATCAAGCCGCAGGCCAGTGCCGCACCTGCCAGCCATGACGCCGGCGCATCCAGCGCGGCGCGCAGCAGGCAATACAGCCAGATCACCGCCAGCACGTCGCCGCCGAAACCGCGCATCCAGCCGAGGTTCGCTCCGGCCGTGGCCAGCCAGACGAGCACGACGAACCAGATCAGCGCGAAGATCGCGCTGCGCCCCTCGAAACGAAGCCGCATCAGGGCTTGAACGCGCCGATGAAGATCGCCGGGTCGACGCGGGCGTCGTTCAGGCTGACGTTCCAATGCATGTGCGGCCCGGTGGCGCGACCGGTAGCGCCGACACGGCCGACCACACCGCCACGCGGGACCTGGTCACCGAGCTTCACGTCGATCTTCGACATGTGGCAGAACATGCTGATGAAGCCCTGGCCGTGGTCGACGAACACGGTGTTGCCGTTGAAGAAGTAGTTGCCGATCAGGATGACCTTGCCGGCGGCCGGTGACTTGATCGGGGTTCCGGCGGGTACGGCGAAGTCCAGTCCGGAGTGCGGGTTGCGTTCCTCGCCGTTGAAGAAGCGGCGCAGGCCGAAGGGGCTGGAAAGCGGGCCGTTGACCGGCTTGTCCAGCACCAGGTTGCTCGGTGTACCGGGGCTGAAGCTGCGGTAGGCGGCGGTCTGCTCGGCCAGTTCGCGGTTGATGCGCTTGAGGTCTTCGGGCAGCGGGTTCACCTGACGGGTGTTCTTCAGGGTGATGCGCTGCTCCTTGTAGTGCTTGCTGCCCACGGTGAACCCGAGGTTGCGGCTGGCGCCGGCCTGTTTCACCGCGATCTGCTGGCTGCCGGCCTTGGTGGTCAGCGGGATGCCGACGATGGCGATCCAGTCGCGGCCTTCCTCGCGCACCACCAGCACCGGTTTTCCCTGGTAGGTGGCGGTCGGTACGGCGGTGTCCTCGCCCAGTTGCACCACGGCGACGCCGCCGGGCACCGGTTTGTTCAGGGTGCGGCTGATGAAGCCTTCGGCGTGGGCAGACAGGGTGACTAGGGAGGCAATGAGCAGGCAGGAGAGTCGGAACATTTCGCTATCCGTGGACGTGTCGGCGGATGAAGCGGGCAGTCTACACGGGCCGCTCTGAGGGGCGGGGCGATTTCGTCGAAAGCGGAACCGCGTTGCGGCAGCGAATCATCCGGGGCACAACCGTAGGATGGGTGGAGCGCAGCGATACCCATCAACGGTGCGACAGGTTTCGATGGGTATCGCTGCGCTCCACGCCATCCTGCAAACGCGGGCTTTATGAATGCAGGCCTTCGAGCTGCTGGCGCCACAGTTGTTCCAGCGCCAGTACCTGCGCGGGACCATAGAGGGCGTGGGGCTTGCCCAGGTGCGCGGCCCACAGCTGGTCGCCATAGTCGTAGTGCCACCACTCGCTGGAGAGGTTGCTGAAGCCTGCCGCACTCATGGAGTTGAACAGGATGCGGCGGTTATCGCGGATACGCCGCTGGGCTTCGTCCGGCTCGGCGATGGCTTCGTAATGGCGGGTATAGGAGCGCGGTGTGGCCTCGTCGAACAGGCTGCCCATGTCCAGCCAGCGCCCCTCGCTGTCGCACAGGGTCAGGTCGATGGCGCCGCCGGTGAGGTGCGGGCTGGGCGATTCGGCGCGGGTGCTGGGTGGCGCGACGAATTCGCGGGTGCGTCGGGTCAATTCGGCAGGATCGGCTTCCGGCTCGTGCTGGCGAAGGATGTCGTAGAGCGTATCGTACAGGTGCTGTTGCACCGCGAAGGGCCGCCAGGCATCGAGGATCACCAGGCGCAGGCCGTCGGGCAGCAGGCTGGCGGCATGCAGCAGGCGCTCGAAGACTTCCGTGCGGGCGTAGCATTCCGGCTGGGCGTTGGGCACCCCAAGGCGGTGATACGCCGGCCAGACCGCGAAGCCGGTGGCGATGCCCAGGGCCTGGAGTGGTTGGTCGCATTCGATGATCGGCACGCGAAAGGCTTCGGCCCAGTCCGGATCGGGTTGCGGCAGGATCGGCGCGAGCAGGTCGGTCATCGGTTCTCAGTCCAGCAGGGAAAGGGTGACGGGCGCCTGGTGGTTGTCTTCCACGCGCACTTCCAGCTCGCCGTCGCCCAGCTTGGCCTTGAGGCGCTGGCCGTTCTTCGTCTGCGTGGCGCTGCGGATGGCCTGGCCCTTGTCGTCCAGGAGAATGCTGTAGCCGCGCCCCAACGTCGCCAGCGGACTGACGATATGTAGCGTCTGCATCAAGCTGTCGAGGCGCTGACGCTGTTCGCGCAGGATCGCGTTGGTGGCGCGGGGCAGGCGGGCGCTGAGGTTGTCCAGGCGCTGGCGCAGCAGAGCCAGGTTGCGGCCAGGGTGTTGCGCGGCGAGGCGGGTATCCAGCCGTGCGACGCGCTCGTGGCGAATCTGCAGCTGGCGCTCGAAGGCGCGGCGCAGGCGCATGTCCAGGTCATCCAGGCGCTGGGATTGCTGGCGCAGGCGCTCGCCGGGGTGGCGCAGGCGCCGGGCGGTGCCTTCCAGGCGCAGACGTTCGCGGGTCAGGCGGTCCTGGATACGCAGGATCAGCCGGCGGCGCAGGCTGTCCAGGCGTTGTTGCAGGTCCCCGCTGTGCGGGGCCAGCAGTTCGGCGGCGGCCGAGGGCGTGGGCGCGCGCACGTCGGCGACGAAATCGCTGATGGACACGTCGGTCTCATGGCCCACCGCGCTGACGATGGGTGTCACGCAGGCGGCGATGGCTCGGGCCACCGGTTCCTCGTTGAAGCACCAGAGGTCTTCCAGCGAGCCGCCGCCACGGGCCAGGATCAGCGCGTCGAAGCCCTGGGCGTCGGCCAACTTCAGCGCGCGGACGATCTGCCCGATGGCCTCGCGACCCTGCACGGCGGTAGGGATCAGGGTCAGCTCGACCTGGGGCGCGCGGCGGCGGAACACGCTGATGATGTCGCGGATCACCGCGCCGGTGGGCGAACTGACGATGCCGATGCGCCTTGGGTGGGCGGGCAGTTCCTGCTTGCCCTCGGCGGCGAACAGACCTTCGGCGGCGAGCTTTTCCTTCAGCGCCTCGAAAGCCAGGCGCAGTGCGCCGTCACCGGCCGGTTCGACGGTGTCGGCGATCAGCTGGTAGTCGCCGCGCCCCTCGAACAGCGAAACCTTGCCGCGCACGCGCACGGCGAGGCCGTCGCGCAGGGCCTGGCGCACGCGCAGGGCGTTCTGGCGGAACAGCGCGCAGCGCACCTGGGCGTTGCTGTCCTTGAGGGTGAAATACATATGCCCGGACGCGGGCCGCGCGAGGTTGGAGATCTCGCCCTCGACCCAGACCTGCGGGAACACGTCCTCCAGCAGGTGGCGGGCGCGCTGGTTGAGCTGGCTGACGGTCAGAACCTCGCGGTCGAGGCCCAGCCGTTGGAAGGGATCTTTCTGCATGGCGAAGGATGATAAGCGGGCCTGCGGACCGGGGCCAGCGCACGAGGCCCATAAAGGCTTCAATCAGATCGTCCGGTTGCGTTGAGCCCGACCCCCTGACTGAGATATAATGCCGCGCTTCCATTTTTCCCGATCGGGAGCCCCCGCCATGCTGCGCATCAGCCAAGAAGCCCTCACTTTCGACGACGTCCTCCTGATCCCAGGTTATTCGGAAGTCCTGCCCAAGGACGTGAGTCTCAAGACTCGCCTGACCCGTGGCATCGAACTGAACATCCCGCTGGTGTCCGCCGCGATGGATACCGTGACCGAAGCCCGCCTGGCCATCGCCATGGCACAGGAAGGCGGCATCGGCATCATCCACAAGAACATGAGCATCGAGCAACAGGCCGCCGAGGTCCGCAAGGTCAAGAAGCACGAGACCGCCATCGTTCGCGATCCGGTCACCGTGACCCCGTCGACCAAGATCATCGAACTGCTGCAAATCGCCCGCGAATACGGCTTCTCCGGCTTCCCGGTGGTGGAAGAGGGTGAGCTGGTCGGCATCGTCACCGGCCGCGACCTGCGCGTGAAGCCGAACGTCGGCGACAGCGTTTCCGCGATCATGACTCCGAAGGACAAGCTGGTCACCGCCCGCGAAGGCACCGCCCTGGAAGAGATCAAGGCCGCCCTCTACGAGAACCGCATCGAGAAGATGCTGGTGGTGGACGAGAAGTTCCGCCTGACCGGTCTGGTCACCTTCCGTGACATCGAGAAGGCCAAGACCTACCCGCTGGCCTCCAAGGACGACGAAGGCCGCCTGCGCGTCGGCGCAGCCGTTGGCACTGGCGCCGATACCGGCGAGCGTGTTTCCGCCCTGGTCGCCGCTGGTGTTGACGTCGTTGTCGTCGATACCGCCCACGGCCACTCCAAAGGTGTGATCGACCGCGTGCGCTGGGTGAAGGAAACCTTCCCGCAGGTACAGGTCATCGGCGGCAACATCGCTACCGGAGAAGCGGCCAAGGCACTGGCTGACGCCGGCGCCGACGCCGTGAAGGTCGGCATCGGCCCGGGCTCCATCTGCACCACCCGTATCGTCGCTGGCGTCGGTGTGCCGCAGATCTCCGCCATCGCCAACGTCGCCGCAGCCCTGGAAGGCACCGGTGTTCCGCTGATCGCTGACGGTGGCATCCGCTTCTCCGGCGACCTGGCCAAGGCCATGGTGGCTGGCGCCTACTGCGTGATGATGGGTTCGATGTTCGCCGGTACCGAAGAAGCTCCGGGCGAGATCGAACTGTTCCAGGGCCGTTCCTACAAGTCCTACCGTGGCATGGGTTCCCTGGGCGCCATGGCCGGCTCCACCGGTTCCTCCGACCGCTACTTCCAGGACGCCTCTGCCGGCGCTGAGAAGCTGGTGCCCGAAGGCATCGAAGGCCGTGTGCCGTACAAGGGCCAACTGACCGCCATCGTCCACCAGCTGATGGGTGGTCTGCGCGCCGCCATGGGCTACACCGGCAGCGCCGACATCCAGGACATGCGCACCAAGCCGCAGTTCGTGCGCATCACCGGCGCCGGCATGGCCGAGTCCCACGTCCACGATGTGCAGATCACCAAGGAAGCCCCGAACTACCGCGTAGGTTAAGGGGTTTCGGTTAATGAGTCGGACACGGGGCTGGTTGATACAGCCCCGTGTCGTTTAAGAATTTCGCTACGAGAGATGGCCATGGCCCAAGACATTCACGCTCACCGGATCCTGATCCTCGACTTCGGCTCCCAGTACACCCAGCTGATCGCCCGCCGCGTCCGCGAGATCGGCGTGTACTGCGAAATCCATCCGTTCGACATGAGCGACGACGAGGTTCGTGCCTTCGCCCCGCGCGGCATCATCCTGGCCGGTGGCCCGGAGTCGGTGCACGAAGCCAACAGCCCGCGCGCGCCCAAGGCCGTGTTCGACCTGAAGGTGCCGCTGTTCGGCATCTGCTACGGCATGCAGACCATGGCCGAGCAGATGGGCGGCAAGGTACTGGGCTCTGACCTGCGCGAGTTCGGCTATGCCCGCGTCGACGTGGTCGGCAAGGCCCGCCTGCTGGACGGCATCGAAGATTGCGTCAGCGAAGACGGCGTATTCGGTCTCGACGTGTGGATGAGCCACGGCGACAAGGTCACCGAAATCCCGGCCGGCTTCCACATCCTTGCCAGCACCCCGAGCTGCCCGATCGCCGCCATGGCCGATGATGCCCGTGGCTACTACGGCGTGCAGTTCCACCCG
This sequence comes from Pseudomonas nicosulfuronedens, assembly GCF_005877905.1. GTDB lineage: Bacteria > Pseudomonadota > Gammaproteobacteria > Pseudomonadales > Pseudomonadaceae > Pseudomonas > Pseudomonas nicosulfuronedens. The sequence continues at coordinate 50,888 of NZ_SWDV01000025.1, forward strand.
GAAGTGACCCACACCAAGCAGGGCGGTCGCATCCTCTCCCGTTTCGTGCTGGACATCTGCGGCTGCGAAGCCCTCTGGACCCCGTCCAACATCGTCAACGACGCCATTGCCACCGTGCGTGCCCAGGTCGGCAACTCCAAGGTGCTGCTGGGACTGTCCGGCGGTGTGGATTCCTCGGTGGTCGCGGCCCTGCTGCACAAGGCCATCGGCGACCAGCTGACCTGCGTCTTCGTCGACAACGGCCTGCTGCGCCTGCACGAGGGTGACCAGGTGATGGCCATGTTCGCCGAGAATATGGGCGTCAAGGTCATCCGCGCCAACGCCGAAGAGAAATTCCTCAGCCGTCTGGCCGGCGTCAGCGACCCGGAGCAGAAGCGCAAGATCATCGGCGGCAGCTTCATCGAAGTCTTCGACGAGGAAGCCACCAAGCTGAAGGACGTGAAGTTCCTTGCCCAGGGCACCATCTACCCTGACGTGATCGAGTCGGCCGGCGCCAAGACCGGCAAGGCCCACGTGATCAAGTCGCACCACAACGTCGGTGGCCTGCCCGAGGACATGCAGTTCGAACTGGTCGAGCCGCTGCGCGAGCTGTTCAAGGACGAAGTCCGCAAGATCGGCCTGGAGCTGGGCCTGCCCTACGACATGGTCTACCGCCACCCGTTCCCGGGCCCGGGCCTGGGCGTACGCATCCTCGGCGAAGTGAAGAAGGAGTACGCCGACCTGCTGCGTCGCGCGGACCACATCTTCATCGAAGAGCTGCGCAACTTCGACTGGTACCACAAGACCAGCCAGGCCTTCGTGGTGTTCCAGCCGGTGAAATCCGTCGGCGTGGTCGGTGATGGCCGTCGCTACGCCTGGGTCGTGGCCCTGCGTGCCGTGGAAACCATCGACTTCATGACCGCTCGCTGGGCGCACCTGCCGTACGAGCTGCTGGAGAAGGTCTCGAACCGCATCATCAACGAGATCGAAGGCATCTCCCGCGTCACCTACGACGTGTCGAGCAAGCCGCCGGCCACCATCGAGTGGGAATGATCGGAGACGTTTAACGTTTCCTTAACGAGGGGCGCGGCAAGCTCGCCGCGTTCCTTGCAGGCGAGGGCGGAGATACCCGTCCTTGACCTGGCGCATGAGAGGCGTTCGCGCCTTCATGCAAAGTTCTCCTGATTGCAGTGCAGCCGGCCGCAAGAGCCTGGCGCCGGGCGCGAACGCGCCAACCTCCGTGAAAGCCGATGGGGTCGCAAGTCCCTTGTTTGAGGAGTCTGGACCCATGTCGTTTACCCGTAGACAAGTACTCGGTGGCCTTGCTGGCCTGGCCGTTGTCGGCCTGGGCGCCGGCGGCGCGCGCATCTGGCTGGCGCGCCCGGAAGTCGCCGCCGAGCATGATTACGAATTGATTGCCGCACCGCTGGACCTGGAGCTGGTACCCGGCCACAAGACTCCCGGCCTGGGCTATGGCGGCCAGGCTCCCGGCGTGGAAATCCGCGCGCGCCAGGGCGACTGGCTGCGGGTGCGCTTCACCAACAAGCTGGACGAGCCGACCACCATCCACTGGCACGGCATCCGTCTGCCCATCGAGATGGACGGCGTGCCCTACATCTCGCAGCCGCCAGTGCAGCCGGGTGAGAGTTTCGTCTACCAGTTCAAGACGCCGGACGCCGGCAGCTACTGGTACCACCCGCACCTGATGAGCAGCGAGCAGTTGGGCCGCGGCCTGGTCGGGCCGCTGATCATCGACGAGCGTGAGCCGAGCGAGTTCAGCAGCGAGAAGGTCCTCAACCTGAAGACCTGGCACGTGGACGAAGAGGGGAATTTCACGCCCTTCAGCGTACCGCGCGAGGCGGCACGCGAAGGCACTCGCGGACGCCTGTCGACCATCAACGGCGAACGCACGCCGGTGATCGAATTGCCGGCCGGCGAGATTGTCCGGGTGCGTATCCTCAACGTCGACAACACCGTGACCTACCGCCTCAACCTGCCAGGTGCCGAGGCGAAGATCTACGCCATCGACGGCCATCCGGTGGAGCCGCGCGACTTCGGCAAGGGCCCCAACGACCAGTACTGGATCGGCCCCGGCATGCGCCTGGAGCTGGGCATCCGTGGCCCGGCGGAAGGCACAGAGCTATCTTTGCGCAATGGCCCGGTGCGCCTGGCGACTATTCGTGGCGTGGCCAACTCCAAGGCGCCCACCGCCCAGTGGCCGGCGCCGCTGCCGCGCAACCCGGTGGCCGAGCCGGACCTGAAGAACGCCGAGACCATCAACTTCAAGTTCGAATGGGTCGGCGCCATGACTGACTACTCCAAGGGGCAGTCGACGCCGTCACTGTGGCAGATCAACGGCGTGGCCTGGCAGGGCGGCGAGGAGCACAAGCACAACTCACCGCCGCTGGCGAAGCTCAAGGAAGGCAACAGCTACATCTTCGTGCTGCGCAACATGACCCAGTACCAACACCCGATCCACCTGCACGGCATGGCCTTCAAGGTGCTGGACTCCGATCGTCGGGAGATCATTCCGTATTTCACCGATACCTACCTGCTGGGCAAGAATGAGACGGCACGCGTGGCACTGGTGGCGGATAACCCCGGCCTGTGGATGTTCCACTGCCACGTGATCGATCACATGGAGACCGGGCTGATGGGGACCATCGCGGTGGGCGAGGCATGGTGCGGCTGACCAACAGCAAGGGGCATCCGACGGTAAAAGGGTTGGCGCCGGTCATCGACCGCAGCCGGGATATCCCTTTCATGCGTGAAGCCATGGTGCTGGCCGAGCAGGGCGCAGCCCTGGGCGAAGTGCCCGTGGGCGCCGTGCTGGTGCTGGATGGGCAGATCATCGGCCGCGGCTTCAACCGGCCGATCACTTCCCACGATCCCAGCGCCCATGCCGAAATGGTCGCCATTCGTGAAGCCGCTGCCGCCGTGCAGAACTACCGCCTGCCCGGCAGCACCCTCTATGTGACGCTCGAACCCTGCAGCATGTGTGCTGGCCTGCTGGTGCACTCGCGCATCCAGCGCGTGGTATTCGGCGCCACCGAGCCGAAGTCGGGCGTAGTGGTCAGTCGCGGCAACTTCTTCGAGCAGGACTTCCTCAACCACCGGGTGCTGGTGGAAGGCGGGGTGCTGGGGGAGGAGTGCAGTGCGATGCTCTCGGCCTTCTTCAAGGCGCGGCGCAAGGGCTCCCCGTAGAAGCGAGCTTGCTCGCGAACCTTCCCGCTCTGTGTGGTGGGTGGACTATCGCGGCACCGTTCACGTAGAGAGCGGCAGAAAAGCCTCAGAGCTTCTGATCACGCCCATCGTCGTCATCGCTGGGTTTGGTCTTGTTCACGCCCGGCAGGTGCAGGCCGCTTTCGGCAAGCTGGCCGCCTTCCATCTGCGGCTGGGTCACCCAGGTCAGGATGTCGTAGTAGCGGCGCACGTTCTGCACGAAGTGCACGGTTTCGCCGCCACGCGCGTAGCCGTAGCGGGTCTTGCGGTAGTACTGCTTCTGCGCCAGGCGCGGCAGCATCTTCTTGACGTCGAGCCACTTGTTCGGATTCAGGCCTTGCTGCTCGGCCATCTTGCGCGCGTCGTCCAGGTGGGCGCCGCCGATGTTGTAGGCCGCCAGGGCGAACCAGGTGCGGTCCGGGTCCTTGATGCTGTCGGGCAACTCGTCCTTGATCTGGGTGAAGTACTTGCTGCCGCCCTGGATGCTCTGCTTCGGGTCCAGGCGATTGGCCACGCCCATGGCCTGGGCGGTACGGTTGGTCAGCATCATCAGGCCGCGCACGCCGGTCTTGGACGTTGCGTCGGGCTGCCACATGGATTCCTGGTAGCCAATGGCGGCCAGCAGACGCCAGTCGGCTTCGAGCTTGGTGCCGCTCTGGCGGAAGTGCGGTTCGTACTTGGGCAGGCGCTGTTGCAGGTGCTGGGCGAAGGTGTACGCGCCGACGTAACCCAGTACGTCCACGTGGCCGTAGTAGCGGTCTTTCAGGCGCTGCAGCAGGCCGTCCTGCTTGGCCTTGTCGAGGAAGGCGTTGACCTTGTCGATCAGGCTGTTGTCGTCGCCGGCCGGCAGCGCCCAGGCCAGGCCCTTGGCATCGCCGAGGTCGAAGGCGACGCGCACGTTGGGGAAGTAGACCTGGTTCATCGCAAGCTCGTTGGAGTCCACCAGTGTCAGGTCGATCTCGCCGACGTCCACCATGCGCAGCAGGTCGACCATCTCGTCCGCGTCGGACTCGCGGTATTCCAGCTTGGGATACTGCTTCTTCAGTTCGGCCAGTTGAGAGGCGTGGCTGCTGCCTTTCAATACGACGATGCGCTTGCCCACCAGGTCTTCGGGGCGGGTAGGGCGCTGTGCGCCGTTGCGGTAAACGACCTGCGGGGTGACGTCGAGGTAGGAGTGCGAGTAGCGCACCTGGGAATCGCGTTCACCGCCCGGAGTCAGGCCGGCGGCCGCCAGGTTCGGTCCGCCGTCGCGGCCGATGCGGTCGTAGAGGTCGTCGATGTTGTCGGCGGTCTCAATCTGCAGCTGCACGCCCAGGCTGTCGGCGAAGCGCTTGGCCAGCTCGTACTCGAAGCCGGTATCGCCGTTACGGTCCTGGAAGTAGGTGGCCGGACTGTTGCGGGTAATCACGCGCAGCACGCCGTCCTTCTGCACGCGCTCAAGGGCCGTCGGGGCTTTCGCCTCGCTACAGCCGGAAAGCAGCAGAAAGATACAGGTCGCCAAGATCCAGGCGGTGCAGCGCACGCGGGACACAGTCAGGGCAAGCATCGGGGCAGTATACGCAAAGGCCGTTGTGCGCCATATCTCGACAGCCAGAAGCTTCTCTGCTAGTTGGGGTGCCGTTCGTCGGCATTTTCCCTGCTGAAGGCCGTTGGGCGGGGCTTTTTCCTAGGACGCTCGAAGGCCTTCGAAGATGAAAGGCAGTTTCCGCCGGAGGGACGGTAAGGAAGGTGCTTGAAAGCTGCCGCCGCGCAGCGCTTTACGGTAGAATGCACGGCCTCTGTGGGCCGGCCCGTCCGGCCCCACACACTTCCCCGTCTCCAGAGGCTGTTCCGACAATGCTGATCCTGCGCGGTGCTCCCGCCCTTTCCGCTTTCCGCCACGGCAAACTGCTCGACCTGCTGACCCAGCATGTACCCGCCGTCACTGGGCTGTATGCCGAGTTTGCGCACTTCGCCGAGGTCACCGGAGCCCTCAACGCCGAGGAAGAACAAGTCCTGGCGCGCCTGCTGAAATACGGTCCGAGCGTTCCCGTGCAGGAGCCCGCCGGCCGCCTGTTCCTGGTTCTGCCGCGCTTCGGCACCATCTCGCCCTGGTCGAGCAAGGCTTCTGACATCGCCCGCAACTGCGGCCTGGCAAAGATCGAGCGTCTCGAGCGCGGCATCGCCTACTACGTCACCGGCGAGCTGAGCGAGGCCGACGTGCAAGCCGTCGCCGCCCGTCTGCACGACCGCATGACCCAGCTGGTCCTGAACCAGCTCGAGGAAGCTTCGGCCCTGTTCAGCCACGCCCAGCCCAAGCCGCTGACCGTGGTCGACATCCTTGCCGGCGGTCGCGCCGCGCTGGAGAAGGCCAACCTCGAACTGGGCCTGGCCCTGGCCGAAGACGAGATCGACTACCTGGTGAAAAGCTTCGTCGAGATGGGGCGCAACCCGCACGACGTCGAGCTGATGATGTTCGCCCAGGCCAACTCCGAACACTGCCGCCACAAGATTTTCAACGCCAGTTGGGACATCGACGGCCAGGCTCAGGACAAGAGCCTGTTCGGCATGATCAAGAACACGTATGAAATGCACCGTGAAGGCGTGCTGTCCGCTTACAAGGACAACGCCGCGGTCATGAAGGGCTACGTCGCCGGTCGCTTCTACCCGAACGCCGAGACTCGCCAGTACGGCGCCAGCGAAGAGCCGGTGCACATCCTGATGAAGGTGGAGACCCACAACCACCCGACCGCTATCGCCCCCTTCCCCGGCGCCTCCACTGGCTCCGGTGGCGAGATCCGCGACGAAGGCGCAACCGGTCGTGGCGCCAAGCCCAAAGCCGGCCTGGTTGGCTTCACCGTCTCCAACCTGAACATCCCCGGTTTCGAGCAGCCCTGGGAAGTGCCCTACGGCAAGCCCGAGCGCATCGTTACCCCGCTGGACATCATGATCGAAGGCCCGCTGGGCGGCGCCGCGTTCAACAACGAATTCGGCCGTCCGAACCTGGCCGGCTACTTCCGTACCTTCGAGCAGGCCATCGCCACCCCGCGCGGTGAGGAAGTTCGTGGCTACCACAAGCCGATCATGATTGCCGGTGGCATGGGCAATATCCGCGAAGACCACGTGCAGAAGGGCGAGATCTCGGTCGGCGCCAAGCTGATCGTGCTCGGCGGCCCGGCCATGCTGATCGGCCTGGGCGGCGGCGCCGCTTCCTCCATGGCCACCGGCGCTTCCGCCGCTGACCTGGACTTCGCCTCGGTGCAGCGCGAGAACCCGGAAATGGAACGCCGTTGCCAGGAGGTCATCGACCGCTGCTGGCAGATGGGCGAGAACAACCCGATCAAGTTCATCCACGACGTGGGTGCGGGCGGCATCTCCAACGCCCTGCCGGAACTGATCAACGACGGCGGCCGTGGCGGCCGCTTCGAACTGCGCAACGTACCCAACGACGAGCCGGGCATGAGCCCGCTGGAAATCTGGTGCAACGAGTCGCAGGAACGCTACGTGATGTCGGTCGACGCCGCCGACTTCGAGACCTTCAAGGCCATCTGCGAGCGCGAGCGCTGCCCGTTCGCCGTGGTCGGCGAGGCCACCGAAGAGAAGCAGCTGACCGTCGCCGACAGTCACTTCGGCAACAAGCCGGTGGACATGCCGCTCGAGGTACTGCTCGGCAAGCCGCCGCGCATGCACCGTTCGGTCACCCGCGAGGCCGAGCTGGGCGATGACTTCGCCGCCGCCGGCCTGGACCTTGCCGAGTCCACCGAGCGCGTGCTGCGTCACCCGGCCGTGGCCAGCAAGAACTTCCTGATCACCATCGGTGACCGCACCATCACCGGCCTGGTTGCTCGCGACCAGCTGGTCGGCCCGTGGCAGGTTCCGGTGGCCGATTGCGCCGTCACCGCCACCAGCTTCGACGTCTACACCGGTGAAGCCATGGCCATGGGTGAGCGTACCCCGCTGGCCGTGATCGACGCCCCGGCTTCCGGCCGCATGGCGATCGGCGAGACCATCACCAACCTGGCCGCCGCGAGCATCGACAAGATCTCCGAGATCAAGCTCTCCGCCAACTGGATGGCTGCTGCCGGCCACCCGGGCGAGGACGCGCGCCTGTACGACACCGTCAAGGCTGTCGGCATGGAGCTGTGTCCGGCGCTGGGCATCACCATTCCGGTGGGCAAGGACTCCATGTCCATGAAGACCCGCTGGCAGGATGGCGACGCCGAGAAGAGCGTTACCTCGCCGATGTCGCTGATCATCTCCGGCTTCGCTCCGGTCAATGACGTGCGCAAGACCCTGACGCCGCAGCTGCGCCTGGACAAGGGCGAGACCGACCTGATCGTCATCGACCTCGGCCGTGGCAAGAACCGCATGGGCGGCTCCATCCTCGCCCAGGTCAACGGCCAGATCGGCCGCGCCGCTCCGGACGTTGACGATGCCGAAGACCTGAAAGCCTTCTTCGCCGTGATCCAGGGCCTGAACGCCGACGGCCACCTGCTGGCCTACCACGACCGTTCCGACGGCGGCCTGATGGCCACCGTGGTGGAAATGGCCTTCGCCGGTCATTGCGGTCTGGACCTGAATCTCGACGCGCTGGCCGACAGCCGTGACGAGCTAACTGCTGCCCTGTTCAACGAAGAGCTTGGCGCTGTGATTCAGGTTCGCTCCGCTGCTACCCCGGAAGTGCTGGCGCAGTTCAGCGCCGCCGGCCTGGAAGACTGCGTTGCGGTCATCGGCCAGCCGGTCAACGGCGCCGAGATCGACCTGGCCTTCAATGGCGAGCGTGTCTTCAGTGCTCAGCGCCGCAACCTGCAGCGCATCTGGAGCGAGACCAGCTACCGCATCCAGCGCATGCGCGATAATGCCGACTGCGCGGACCAGGAATTCGACGGCCTGCTGGAAGAAGACAACCCCGGCCTGTCGGTGAAACTGAGCTTCGACGTCAACGACAACATCGCCGCGCCCTACATCAAGAAGGGCGTGCGCCCGCAGATCGCCATCCTGCGCGAGCAGGGTGTGAACGGTCAGGTGGAAATGGCTGCGGCCTTCGACCGCGCCGGCTTCGCCGCCGTCGACGTGCATATGAGCGATATCCTCTCCGGCCGCATCAGCCTGGAGCAGTTCAAGGGCCTCGTGGCCTGCGGCGGCTTCTCCTACGGTGACGTGCTGGGCGCCGGCGAAGGCTGGGCCAAGTCGATCCTGTTCAACGCCCGTGCCCGCGACGGTTTCCAGGCCTTCTTTGAGCGCAAGGACAGCTTTGCCCTCGGCGTGTGCAACGGTTGCCAGATGATGTCCAACCTGCACGAGCTGATCCCCGGCACCGAATTCTGGCCGCACTTCGTGCGCAACCGCTCCGAGCAGTTCGAAGCGCGCGTGGCGATGGTCCAGGTGCAGGAGTCGCAGTCGATCTTCCTGCAGGGCATGGCCGGCTCGCGCCTGCCAATCGCCATCGCCCACGGCGAAGGCCATGCGGAGTTCGAGAGCGAGGAGGCTCTGCTGGAAGCTGATCTGTCCGGCACCGTGGCCCTGCGTTTCGTCGACAACCTGGGCAAGGTCACCGAGAGCTACCCGGCCAACCCGAACGGTTCGCCGCGCGGCATCACTGGCCTGACCAGCCGTGACGGCCGCGTGACCATCATGATGCCGCACCCGGAGCGCGTGTTCCGTGCCGTGCAGAACTCCTGGCGTCCGGACGAGTGGGAAGAGGACGGCGGCTGGATGCGCATGTTCCGCAACGCCCGCGTCTGGGTCGGCTGAGTCCGGTCTGATGCGATACGGGAAAGGGGAAAGCTTCGGCTTTCCCCTTTTTCTTTGTGCAGCCGCTGGAGGAGTGAGTCTTGGCTGACGAGGAGCCGCTTCCGGAAGTCCGGGCGGTGGAGGCGGGGCAGGTCCTGCGCCTGTGCTGCTGCGGGCAGTGCGCCAGCCTGCCGGATGCTGGGGCGGCCTGTACCGCCCCGTTGGAACTGAGCGTTGGGCGCGAGCGACATCTGTTGCTCTGCCGCTGCGGGCTGTCGGCGAGGCTGCCGTTCTGCGACGGCTCCCACGCACCTGCGGTGCCAGGCCTGAAAGAGCGCTGGCGACGCTTCACCGGCCGCTGAGCTCGAAGTACGTCACAGATTTTGTACAAAGTGCCTCACAAGCGAACAAGCCCGGAACCGGACGGTCGAACTTCCACGACGACCTGCAAGTCACAAGAGGCAAAGTGCCACTATTTGTGGCAGCATTTGTCACCCGTGGCGCTCTTTGTCACGGCTGTGTCCCTGTTTCGATCGGAGTCTCCGATGTACAAACTGTGTTTCTACGTTCCGGAAAGCCATCTGGAACCGGTCAAGAAAGCGGTGTTCGCCGCCGGTGCAGGACGCATCGGTGCCTATGACAGTTGCTGCTGGCAGGCGCTCGGACAGGGACAGTTCCGCCCTCTGCAGGGCAGCAATCCGTTCATCGGCCAGGCCGGCAGTGTCGAGCAGGTCGCCGAGTGGAAGGTGGAGATGGTGGTGGCCGACGAGTTGATCCATGACTCGGTCAAGGCCCTCAAGCAGGCCCACCCCTACGAGACGCCGGCCTTCGAGGTCTGGCGGCTGTCGGACATGGTGTTCTGAGCAGATGTGAAAAAGGCGCCCCCGAGGCGCCTTTTTTCTTTCCGCTCGCTCAGGGGCGGATTTCGATCAGCGTGCCGTCCTTGACCAGGCTCCAGACCTCGCGCATGTCGGCGTTGGTCATGGCGATGCAGCCATTCGTCCAATCCAGGGTCGAGAAGTACCACTCGGGGTACTCGTCATCCATCGGCGTGCCGTGGATCATGATCATGCCGCCGGGCGACAGGCTCTTTTCCCGCGCCTTGGCGACATCGCGGGCGTTGGGGTAGGAGATGTGAATGGAAAGATTGTACTTGTCGCTGGTCTTGCGCCAGTCGACCCAGTAGAAGCCTTCCGGCGTGCGGTTGTCGCCCTCGGCCAGCTTCGGGCCCTGCGGGCGTTTACCCAGGGACACTCGGTAGCTCTTGAGAACCTTGCCGTTGCTCATGAGGCTCAGCTTGCGCTCGGACTTGAGCACGAGAATCTTGTCGATACGACCGTCGAGCGTGGGCATCGCGTTGGCATGCGAGAACGCTGCGAAGGTCAGACAAAGTACGGCAATCAACCAGCGCATCGAGTGGTGTTCCCCGGTAGTTCCTAAAGCCTTAGAGGCGGTATATGAGCTTATTAGTTCTTTTTCTGTGCAAGCATTGGGAGAATCCCTTCGTTTCGTATCGGGAAGTTCTGAACGATCCGATCCGACAGGAAATATTCTAAGGTACGGCCCACGGTGGGGAAAGCCAGCTCGCCCCACGGAATGTCGGATTCTTCGAAGAGTTGTACTTCCAGGCTTTCCTCTCCGGCTGAAAAGTCCAGATCGGCCAGTTGGGCGCGGAAGAAGATATAAACCTGGCTGATATGCGGTAGATCAAAGACCGTATAAAGCTGCAGGCCCTGGACACGGGCATTGGCCTCTTCGAGGGTCTCGCGGGCCGCTGCCTGCTCCAGGGTTTCGCCGTTTTCCATGAACCCCGCTGGCAGGGTCCAGAACCCCTGGCGCGGCTGAATGGCGCGGCGGCAAAGAAGAATGCGCCCCTCCCAGACCGGCAGGCAGCCGGCGACGATGCGCGGGTTCTGGTAATGCACGGTCTGGCACTGGTCGCAGACGAAGCGCGGGCGGTTGTCGCCGCTGGGGATGCGCAGGCTCACGCTGGCGCCGCACTGGCTGCAGAATTTCATGCCGCTTCCTTGTTATTGAATGGCGCAATCTTGCGCGTTGCACAGTGCGCCCAGCAAGGGGCGGGGGTTGGGCAGGGGCGTCTTTCATGCCATGATCCTTCAATTAGAAGAATCGGCCCCCGCAGGATGTTCGGCATGCTGGACCAGCTGCGCCAACGCATACAGACGCACACGCCAAGCGACCTTGAAACGGACCACAGCTTCCCGGAAGCGGCGGTCCTGCTCCCCATCACTCCCCAGGAAGAGCTCGTGCTCACCCTGCGCGCGACCGGGCTTTCGACCCATAGCGGCGAAGTCGCCTTCCCCGGTGGGCGCCGCGACCCGGAGGATGTGGACCTGATCCATACCGCCCTGCGCGAGGCCCAGGAGGAGATCGCCCTGCCACCGGGGCTGGTGGAGGTCGTCGGGCCGCTGAGCACCCTGGTCTCGCGGCACGGTATCCTGGTCAAGCCATTCGTCGGCTTTGTCCCCGATTTCGTGGAATACCGCCCCAACGACGGCGAGATCGACGCCGTGTTCAAGGTACCGCTGGAGTTCTTCCGCGGCGACCCGCGGGAAACCACCCACCGCATCGATTATTTCGGCCGCAGCTGGTACGTCCCGAGCTACCTGTTCGAGGGCTACAAGATCTGGGGCCTGTCCGCGATCATGCTGGTCGAGTTGCTGAACCTGCTATACGACGCCCGCATCGACCTGCACCAGCCGCCGTCGAAGTTCATCAAGCTGAGCTGAGACCCGATAATAAAGAGCGGCCCCCGCCTGAGGAGAAACCCATGAAGTACCGCCTGGGCTCGTCCCGAGTCGAAACCCATCCGGAAAGCTGGATCGCCCCCAACGCCACGGTGGTCGGCAAGGTGCGCCTCGACGCCGGCGCCAGCGTGTGGTTCAACGCCGTGCTGCGCGGCGACAACGAGCTGATCCACATCGGCGAGCACAGCAACGTGCAGGACGGCACCGTCATGCATACCGACATGGGCTTCCCGCTGACCCTGGGCAAGGGCGTCACCATCGGCCATAACGCCATGCTGCATGGCTGCCAGGTGGGCGACTACAGCCTCGTCGGCATCAATGCGGTCATCCTCAACGGCGCGAAGATCGGCAAGTACTGCATCATCGGCGCCAACGCGCTGATCCCCGAAGGTAAGGAAATCCCCGACGGTTCCCTGGTCATGGGCTCCCCCGGCAAGGTAGTGCGCGAGCTGACCGAGCCGCAGAAGAAGATGCTCGAAGCCAGCGCCGCCCACTATGTGCATAACGCCCAGCGTTATGCCCGCGACCTGGCCGAGCAGGAAGAAGAATGAGTCAGGAACGCCCCGTGGCCTCGCCCTGCGTGTACGTCTGCACGCTGGACGATGCCGACATCTGCCTGGGTTGCCAGCGCAGCGCTGCCGAAATCACCCGTTGGGGCCTCATGGACAACGCCGAGCGCCGTGACGTGCTCGCCCGTTGCGAAGAGCGTGCCCGCGAACAGGGTGTGCTGATCTAGCGCGCCATCGATTTTTCTTTTCCCGAGGTTTCCCGCAATGCCCCGTATTGGAACTCCCCTGTCGCCGAGCGCGACCCGTGTACTGCTCTGTGGCTCCGGCGAGCTGGGCAAGGAAGTGGCGATCGAACTGCAGCGCCTGGGTTGTGAAGTCATCGCCGTCGACCGCTATGCGAACGCACCGGCCATGCAGGTCGCGCACCGCAGCCACGTGATCAGCATGCTCGACGGTGTCGCCCTGCGCGCGGTGATCGAGCAGGAGAAGCCGCACTACATCGTGCCGGAGATCGAGGCCATCGCCACCGCGACCCTGGTCGAACTGGAGAACGAAGGCTACACCGTCATCCCCACAGCCCGTGCCGCTCAGCTGACCATGAACCGCGAGGGCATCCGCCGCCTGGCCGCCGAAGAGCTGGGCCTGCCGACCTCGCCCTATCACTTCGCCGACACCTACGAGGACTATGCCGCTGGCGTCGCCGCCGTGGGCTATCCGTGCGTGGTGAAGCCGATCATGAGTTCCTCGGGCAAGGGCCAGAGCGTGCTCAAGTCCGACGCCGATCTGAAGACCGCCTGGGACTATGCCCAGGAAGGTGGTCGTGCCGGCAAGGGCCGGGTCATCGTCGAAGGCTTCATCGATTTCGACTACGAGATCACTCTGCTGACCGTGCGCCACATTGGCGGCACCACCTTCTGTGCACCCATCGGCCACCGCCAGGTGAAAGGCGACTATCACGAGTCCTGGCAGCCCCAGGCGATGAGCCCGAAGGCGCTGGCGGAATCCGAACGCGTGGCCAAGGCGGTCACCGAAGCGCTGGGCGGCCGCGGCCTGTTCGGCGTGGAGCTGTTCGTGAAGGGCGACGAAGTGTGGTTCAGCGAAGTGTCGCCGCGCCCGCACGACACCGGCCTGGTCACCCTGATTTCCCAGGACCTCTCCGAATTCGCCCTGCACGCCCGCGCCATCCTCGGCCTGCCGATCCCGGTGATTCGCCAGCTGGGCGATTCCGCTTCGGCGGTGATCCTGGTGGAAGGCAAGTCGCAGCAGGTTTCCTTCGGCAACCTCGGTGCCGCCCTGAGCGAGCCGGACACCGCGCTGCGCCTGTTCGGCAAGCCGGAAGTGGACGGCCAGCGCCGCATGGGCGTCGCCCTCGCGCGCGACGAGTCGATCGACGCCGCCCGTGCCAAGGCCACCCGTTCGGCCCAGGCGGTCAAAGTCGAGCTGTGAGCCGCTGGGCGGGGCTGATGTGGTGGGCGGCGGCGTTGCCGCTGCTGCCGCTGGCCCTGCCCATGGCCGTGCGCACCCGGCGCACGGCCTTGCGCCTGGCGCCCGCTGCGGGCGTGTGCGAAGGCATCGCAGGGGGCGAGCTTGCCGGCGAACCCTTTCGGTTGTTACTGCTGGGTGAATCCACCGTTGCCGGTGTTGGCGCGTCCTGCCTGGACTTCGCGTTGGCCGGTCGGCTGGCTTCGGCGCTCTCTGGTCGTCTCCAGCGCCCCGTCGCCTGGCGGGCGGTGGGGGAGAATGGCATTACCGCAGGCGAAGCCTGCGAACGCCTGCTGCCGCGGGTAGCCGGACAGGATTACCACCTCGTGGCGCTGGTCTTCGGCGTCAACGACACCACGCATTTCAGCTCCAGCCAGCGCTGGCTGGGGGCTCTCGCTCAACTGATCGGGCATTTCCGTCGCCGTGGTACGCGGGTGGTTTGCACGGCGGTACCGCCATTGCAACACTTCACGGCCTTGCCCTGGTTATTGCGCCAGTTGCTGGGCTGGCGCGCGACGCTGCTGGATCGCCAGCTCAGTGTTCTGGCGCTGGCGCAGGGAGCGGGTTATTGCGGGGTGAGCCTGGAGATGCAGCCGCAGTTCCTCGCCATCGACGGCTATCACCCATCGGCGCTGGGCTATCAGGTGTGGGGCGAGCACCTGGCGCAGTGGCTTGAGCCCGATGGTAGGAGCGAGCTTGCTCGCGAACCTGCCGCACACTGAGACAGACGGTGCAGTGCGTTCGCGAGCAAGGGCTAGGCGCCCCTCTCGGTCCTGCAGGGGGCGCATTTATCGGATGGCGTTCAGGTCATCATCACGCGTCTCACGCAGGCACAGCACGGCGAGCAGGCTCAGCGCCGCCGCAACCGACACGTAACCGCCCACCCAGCTCAACCCACCCATGCCCACCAGCTTCTGCGCGATGTACGGCGCCACCGAGGCGCCGAGGATGCCGCCCAGGTTGTAGGCCGCCGAAGCGCCGGTGTAGCGCACGTGGGTGGGGAAGAGTTCCGGCAGCAGTGCGCCCATGGGGGCGAAGGTCACGCCCATGAGGAACAGTTCCAGCGACAGGAACACTGCCACTTCCACCGACGAACCCTGGCTGAGCAGCGGCTCCATGGCGAAGCCGGAGGCGATGGCAGCGAGGGTTCCGACGATCAGCACCGGCCTGCGCCCGAAGCGGTCGCTCAGCCAGGCAGAGACCGGCGTGGCGGCGGCCATGAAGAGCACGGCAATGCACAGCAGGCCGAGGAAGTCCTCGCGGCTGTAGCCCAGGGTGCTGACGCCGTAACTCAGCGAGAACACCGTGGAGATATAGAAGAGGGCGTAGCACACCACCATCGCCAGGGCGCCCAGCAGGGTTGGCCGCCAGTGCTTGGCGAACAGCTCGGCAATCGGCAGGCTGGCGCGCTCGTGGCGCTCCATGGCCTTGGCGAACACCGGGGTTTCCACCAGTTTCAGGCGCACGTACAGGCCGACGATGACCAGCACGGCACTGAGCACGAACGGGATACGCCAGCCCCAGGCGCGGAACTGCTCTTCGCTGAGGAACATGGCCAGGCAGAGGAACAGGCCGTTGGCAGCGAGGAAGCCGATCGATGGGCCCATCTGCGGGAACATGCCGAACCAGGCGCGGCGGCCCTTAGGCGCGTTCTCCGTGGCCAGCAGCGCGGCGCCGCCCCATTCGCCACCCAGTCCAAGGCCCTGGCCGAAGCGCAGCACGCAGAGCAGGATCGGTGCCCAGGCGCCAATGCTGTCATAGCCCGGCAGCAGGCCGATCAGGGTAGTGGAGATACCCATCAGCAGCAGCGAGGCCACCAGGGTCGATTTGCGCCCGATGCGGTCGCCGAAGTGGCCGAACAGCGCCGAGCCCAGCGGGCGGGCAAGGAAGGCGATGCCGAAGGTGATGAAGGCGCTGAGCGCCTGGGCGGTGCCGGAGGTCTGCGGGAAGAACACCGGACCGATCACCAGCGCGGCGGCAGTAGCGTAGACGTAGAAGTCGTAGAACTCGATGGCGGTGCCGATGAAGCTGGCCACCGCGACGCGGGTGGTGGAGTTGGTCTGTTCGGCCGGTTGTGTGGCTTCGAGGGTAGCGCTGGTCATACGGGGGATATCCCTGGCAGTCAGGCGCGGCGACGACTCTGGCGGTCGTGTCCGGCGTTGCTTGAGGCATCGCCATGGCGCGAGTGCGAGCGCGGCCCGGGATCGGGGCAGGGGGGCGCGACTCGCGGTGGGTCAGGGCGAGGCCGGCTGCTTCGCAAGGCAACGACGCAGGGTCGAGGCTCGGCGGGGCGTGCGATTGACTGGCCGGCGCGGCGTCGAGGGTAACGACGGGCACAGGCGGGAGGCTGGGTAAGCCGTCCGGATTATAGGGGCGGGTGGGGCAGCTCAGGCAAGTTCGTCGGTGTAGGGTGCTTCCCTGGGCGGCGCGCCGGGCAGCCAGGCGCGCACGCTTTTCACCCGGTTTTCGCCGGACTGGAGGATTTCCAGGCGGTAGCGGCCGATCTTCAGGCACACCGCGCAATCGGGTATCTGCTCCAGCGCTTCGGTGACCAGGCCGTTGAGGGTCTTGGGACCATCGCTGGGCAGTTGCCAGCCCAGGGCGCGGTTGACGTCGCGCAGGTTGGCCGAGCCCTCGATGACGTAAGTGCCGTCGGCCTGGGGGTGGATGTCCGGGTTGCGCAGGGTGTTCTGGTTGCTGAACTCGCCGACGATCTCTTCGAGGATGTCTTCCAGGGTGATGATGCCGATCACTTCGCCGTATTCGTCGACGACGATGCCGATGCGGCGCTTCTGCTTCTGGAAGTTGATCAGCTGGGTCGACAGCGGCGTGCTCTCAGGCACGAAGTAGGGCTCCAGGCACGCGGCCTTGAGGCTTTCCTTGGTCAGCTGGTTGTGGGTCAGCAGACGGGCGATCTGGCGCATGTGCACCACGCCCTCGACCTGGTTGATGTCGTTGCGGAACACCGGCAGGCGGGTATGGGTGGTATTGCGCAGCTGGCCGATGATGGTTTCCAGTTCGTCGTCCAGGTCGATGCCCTGGACTTCGTTGCGCGGCACCATCAGGTCGTTCACCGTGATCTTTTCCAGGTCGAGGATGCTCAGCAGCATGTCCTGGCGGTTGTGGGTGAGCTTCTCGCTGGAGTCGGTGACCACGCTGCGCAGCTCGTCGTTACTCAACGGCTTGTTGCCGCGCTGGGTTGGGTCGAGGCCGCCCATGCGCAGCAGGAGGTTGCTGATGCCGGTCATCAGCCAGAGCAGCGGGCTGAACAGCTTCTGCATCCAGATCAGCGGCAGGCTGGCGGGGAAGGCCACGCGCTCGGGGCGCAGGGCAGCGTAGGTCTTGGGGGTGATTTCGCCGAAGATCAGCAGGATCAGCGTCAGCGCGATGGTCGCGATGGCCACGCCGGCTTCGCCCCACAGGCGCAGGGCCAGCAGGGTCGCCAGGGACGAGGCGATGACGTTGACGAAGTTGTTGCCGATCAGGATGGTGCCGAGCAAGCGGTCGGTGCGCAGCAGCAGCCAACTGGTACGCCGTGCGCCGCGGTTGCCCTTCTTGGACAGGTGGCGCAGGCGGTAGCGGTCGAGGCTGAGCATGCCGGTCTCGACGCTGGAGAAGAACGCCGAGCAGAGAATCAGGAAGACGAGCAGGCCGATCAGATAGCCGGGGTGGATCTCTTCCATGCGCGCATATCCTTCAGCGGCGCTCGGGCGCCGCCGTTAGCGTCAGATGTGCAGGATGAATTCCTTGACCAGCTTGCTGCCGAAGTAGGCCAGCATCAGCAGGCAGAAACCCGCAAGGGTCCAGCGGATCGCCTTGTGGCCACGCCAGCCGAGCTGGTGGCGGCCCCACAGCAGCACGCCGAACACCACCCAGGCGAAGCAGGAGAGGATGGTCTTGTGCGCCAGGTGCTGGGCGAACAGGTTGTCGACGAACAGCCAGCCGGAGATCAGCGACAGCGAAAGCAGCGACCAGCCGCCCCAGAGGAAACCGAACAGCAGGCTTTCCATGGTCTGCAGCGGCGGGAAGTTGCGGATCAGGCCCGACGGGTGCTTGTGCTTGAGCTGGTGATCCTGCACCAGCAGGAGCAGCGCCTGGACCACGGCGATGGTCAGCAGGCCGTAGGCCAGGATCGACAGCAGGATGTGCGCGAGGATACCCGGCTGCTCATTGATCGGCTCGATGGTGCCGTGGGGCATCAGCAGCGCCAGCAGGGTGGTCAGTGCGCCGAGCGGATAAAGGAAGAGCAGCAGGTTCTGCACCGGTATGCGCAGGCAGGCCAGCAGGGTCAGGCCGGTGACCGCGGCGGAGATCAGGCTGGCGGCGTTGAAGAAGTCCAGCGCCAGGCCCGCAGGCGTCAGCAGCTCCTGGCTCAGGCTGTAGGCCTGGCAGAGCAGGGCGACCAGGCCCGCCAGGAGGAGCAGCGGTTTGTGCGGCGGGGTGCGGCGGGCCAGGCTTGTGCCCTGGTAGGCAGTGGTGCCGATATAAAGGACGGCGGCGATCAGGCTGGGCAGCAGAGGTTGCATAAGTCCTTGGAACAGTCCTTCGACGGGGGACCCGAAAGGTGGTGAGTTTGGCACAGATCGCCCGCGCCTAGAAAGCGGCTGAGAACAGTTCGCTTCTGGCCTGCGAAGCGGTCCGTCACATCAGGATCATCGGCGGTGTTGGCGTTGGCCGCACTTCGTTATAATCGGCGGCTTGCTGACAAGCCAAACCCAGGCCCGACCGGGCTGATTAGGAACGCGCATGTTCGAAAACCTTACAGATCGCCTCTCGCAAACGCTGCGCCACGTCACCGGCAAGGCCAAGCTGACCGAGGACAACATCAAGGACACGCTCCGCGAAGTGCGGATGGCCCTGCTGGAAGCCGACGTGGCCCTGCCGGTGGTCAAGGACTTCGTCGCCAAGATCAAGGATCGCGCGGTCGGCACCGAGGTTTCCAAGAGCCTGACCCCGGGTCAGGCCTTCGTGAAGATCGTCCAGGCCGAACTGGTCGAGCTGATGGGCGCGGCCAACGAGGATCTCGATCTGAACGCCGCTCCGCCGGCGGTCATCCTGATGGCCGGCCTGCAGGGCGCGGGCAAGACCACCACCGCCGGCAAGCTGGCGCGCTTCCTTAAAGAGCGCAAGAAGAAGTCCGTGCTGCTGGTGTCCGCCGACGTCTATCGCCCGGCGGCGATCAAGCAGCTGGAAACCCTGGCCAACGACCTGGACGTGACCTTCTTCCCGTCCGATACCAGCCAGAAGCCGGTGGCCATCGCTGAAGCGGCGATTCGCGAAGCCAAGCTGAAGTTCATTGACGTGGTGATCGTCGACACCGCCGGCCGTCTGCACATCGACGCCGACATGATGGACGAGATCAAGCAGGTCCACGCGGCGATCAAGCCGGTGGAAACCCTGTTCGTGGTCGATGCCATGACCGGCCAGGATGCCGCCAATACGGCCAAGGCCTTCAATGATGCGCTGCCGCTGACCGGCGTGGTGCTGACCAAGGTCGACGGCGACGCTCGTGGCGGTGCCGCGCTGTCCGTGCGTGCCATCACCGGCAAGCCGATCAAGTTCCTCGGCATGGGCGAGAAGAGCGAAGCGCTCGATCCGTTCCACCCCGACCGTGTGGCTTCGCGCATCCTCGGCATGGGTGACGTGCTCAGCCTGATCGAGCAGGCCGAGCAGAACATGGACCGCGAGAAGGCCGAGAAGCTCGCGAAGAAGATCAAGAAGGGCAAGGGCTTCGACCTGGAAGACTTCCGCGATCAGCTGCAACAGATGAAGAACATGGGCGGCCTGGGCAGCCTCATGGACAAGCTGCCGATGCTTGGTGGCGTCAACCTGTCGCAGATGGGCAACGCGCAGAACGCGGCGGAGAAGCAGTTCAAGCAGATGGAGGCGATCATCAACTCCATGACCCCCGCCGAGCGCCGTGACCCGGAAGTGATCAGCGGCTCGCGCAAGCGCCGCATCGCCATGGGCTCGGGTACCCAGGTGCAGGACGTTGGTCGCCTCATCAAGCAGCACAAGCAGATGCAGAAGATGATGAAGAAGGTCACCGCCAAGGGCGGCATGGCCAAGATGATGCGCGGCATGGGGAGCATGTTCCCCGGCGGCATGCCCAAGATGTGAGGCCAGACGGCTCGCCGCCTGGCGGGCCGGACGCGCTGCGGCTTGCGGCGCGGGGCTTTAGCTCATAGAATATGCGGCCTTTCGGGCTATGTGCCCGAGGGCTGCATTTCTTTTTTGCAAGCAAACCATAGGAACAACGTACGCATGGTAACCATTCGTCTGGCTCGTGGCGGCTCCAAGAAGCGCCCGTTCTATCACCTGACCGTGACCAACAGCCGCAACGCTCGTGACGGCCGTTTCGTCGAGCGCGTCGGCTTCTTCAACCCCGTCGCCACTGGCGCTGAGCTCAAGTTCTCGGTCAACCAGGAGCGTCTGAACTACTGGCTGAGCCAAGGCGCTCAACCGTCTGAGCGTGTTGCTCAGCTGATCAAGGAAGCCGCCAAGGCTGCCTGAGATCGATGAACACGAATCCTGCTCCCGCCGAGGAGATGGTTGTTCTCGGCAAGATCGTATCGGTGCACGGTATTCGTGGTGAGGTGAAGGTGTATTCCTTTACCGATCCGTTGGACAACCTGCTGGACTATCGCCGCTGGACGCTCAAGCGTGGCAACGAGGTTCGACAGGCTGAACTGGTACAAGGTCGTGTGCAGGGCAATGTCCTGGTCGCGAAGCTGAAGGGACTGGATGATCGCGAGATCGCCCGCACCTTCGCTGAATTCGAAATCCTGGTCCCGCGCAGCGAGCTGCCGGTGCTTGACGATGGCGAGTTCTACTGGAGCCAGTTGGAAGGTCTCAAGGTGATCGACCAGAACGGGCAACTGTTCGGGATTCTCGACCACATGCTGGAGACCGGCGCCAACGATGTGATGGTAGTCAAGCCCTGCGCAGGCAGCCTGGACGACCGTGAACGCCTGCTCCCGTATACGGATCAGTGTGTGCAATCGGTAGACCTGGAAGCCGGCGAGATGCGGGTGGACTGGGACGCGGACTTCTAACCCATGTGGATTGGAGTCATTAGCATCTTTCCGGAGATGTTTCGCGCCATCAGTGACTATGGCATCACGAGTCGCGCGGTCAAGCAGGAGCTGATCCAGCTTCAGTGCTTCAACCCGCGAAGCAACACCGAGGACCGTCACCAGACGGTGGACGACCGGCCTTTCGGCGGTGGTCCCGGCATGGTGATGAAAATCAAGCCGCTCGAAGGCGCACTGGGCGATGCCCGGCAAGCTGCAGGCGGACCGGTGAAGGTGATCTACCTCTCACCGCAAGGTCGCAAGCTGACGCAGGCGGCCGTGAAAGAACTGGCGAATGAGGAACGTTTGATCCTGATCGCCGGGCGTTACGAAGGCATCGACGAGCGCTTCATTGAAGAGCATGTCGATGAGGAATGGTCAGTTGGCGATTATGTCCTGTCCGGGGGTGAGCTTCCGGCCATGGTGCTGATTGACGCGGTCACGCGGTTGTTGCCCGGTGCACTGGGCCACGTGGACTCCGCCGAGGAGGACTCCTTCACGGATGGCCTGCTCGACTGTCCGCACTACACCCGACCTGAGGTGTACGCAGACAAACGTGTTCCTGAGGTGCTGCTCAGCGGCAACCACGAACACATCCGGCGCTGGCGTTTGCAGCAGTCCTTAGGCAGGACCTGGGAACGACGTGCCGATCTTCTGGATTGCCGCTCGCTTTCTGGAGAAGAGAAAAAGCTGCTGGAGGAATACATCCGCCAGCGGAACGATAGTTAACGTATCGATGGCGAGCGCCGAGCGCTTGTCTTAGGAGCACGAAATGACCAACAAGATCATTCAGCAGATCGAAGCTGAACAGATGAGCAAAGAGATTCCGGCGTTCGCCCCCGGCGACACCGTAATCGTCCAGGTTAAAGTGAAGGAAGGCGACCGTCAGCGTCTGCAGGCCTTCGAAGGCGTTGTCATCGGCAAGCGTAACCGCGGCCTGAACAGTGCTTTCACCGTTCGCAAGATCTCCAACGGCGTAGGCGTAGAGCGTACCTTCCAGACCTACAGCCCGCTGGTTGACAGCATCAGCGTCAAGCGTCGCGGCGACGTGCGCAAGGCCAAGCTGTACTACCTCCGCGAACTGTCCGGCAAGGCAGCTCGTATCAAGGAAAAACTGGCCTAATCCGCCGGTTGTTCCCGAAAAAAGCAGCCCATGGGCTGCTTTTTTCTTGCCTGGCGTTTTTTGACCGTTGGTCCGGCGCCTTTATCTGCCCCGGCAGCGCATTAGAAGTACAACACCCGCAGCACCGGCAGCCACCCTCATTGCATCAGGTAGCAGTGGCATGAGCCCCAGAGAGCAGGAAATCCTCCGCCGCACGGAGCTTTCCGAAACCCGCGTGACCAAGGCGATCTTTCCGCCGACCACCAATCATCACAACACCCTGTTCGGCGGTACCGCGCTGGCCTGGATGGACGAAGTTTCGTTCATCGCCGCGACGCGATTCTGCCGTCTGCCGCTGGTGACCGTGTCCACCGACCGCATCGACTTCAAGCACCCGATTCCCGCGGGTTCCATCGTCGAGCTGATCGGCCGGGTGGTGAAGGTCGGCAACACCAGCCTCAAGGTCGAGGTGGAAGTGTTCGTCGAGAGCATGTCTGCCGACGGCCGAGAGAAGGCCATCCACGGGCTGTTCAGCTTCGTCGCCATCGATGACGAGAAGCGCCCTGTGCCGGTCCTGCCCGGCTTCGAGGCCTGAAACGCAAGAAGGCGCCCGTGGGCGCCTTCTTGCTTCATGCCTGTCTGCTTTCTGTAGGAGAACGCCTCAATGGCGCAGGCTGATCTTCAGCGACGCCTGGGACAGGTCGATGTTCTGCAGGCTGAGGCTGCCCATGCTCTGTGTCTTGGGCGCTCCGGCGACGCGAATGTTGTCGAAGCGTACCTCGCCGATGGAGCTGGGCAGGCGCACGTTGATCGAGCCATCCGGGTTCAGGGACGAGGAGGCGTGCGCGGTGTCGTACTGCACGTCATGCAGCGAGGTCTCGGCATCGAGGCTGTCGACCACCGGCATCACCAGTCGCGACAGTTGCTTGATGGCGCCAACGCCATCGCCGCTCTCGGCGCTGACCAGCAGGCTCTGCAGGGTGTCATCGAAACCCTGGGCGCTGACGTCGCTCATCTCGCGGTCGCTCAGCGGCTTCAAACCCTTTGGCGCTTCGTGGCGGGTGATGCTCGTCGGCGCCTGGCGCTGCACGTCGGCGCTGGCCAGTTGGAACGGGCTGAGCAGGGCGGCGACCAGTGTTGCCGCGAGGCGCAGGTTGTTCTGCTTCTTCAGCGCGCGGCCGAGTTGGCGCTCGCTGATCCAGCCCTGCTGGATCAGGGTTTCGCCCAGACGCAGTCCGTTGGTGAGCTGGAGCTGGATGGCCTTGTCCAGCTGGTGGGAAGTGATCAGGCCCTTGCTGACAAGGATCTGGCCGAGGCGGGAGTTCTGTTGACTAGGCATGGCGTGGGCTTCGTGGGGCGCAATGATGGCGTGATGCAATCATTGTCTTTCAGACACATTCTGTCACCAGTCTTAAGATAGGCAGACATGGCCGGTCGTCAGGTTGTTGCGGCCCGCGCCGTTTCGTTCGTACTCGCCGCGTTTGCCGGGGCTTCCTCGATGAGCGAAATCACCGTCCAGCCCGTGTCAGGCGCCAGTGGGCGTTCGGGGGTCGCGACACGCAGGCGGCCGTTCGGGTCCTTGGCGAACAGCAGTAGCGCTCGGCCTTCGTGCAGGGCCTGGTAGTCCTCCCAACCGAAGTTCTCGCTGAGCAGTGTCGAGCGGATCTCAGCGCCGCGTGCGATCAGCCCGGCCATCTGCGGATAGGTGATCGGCGACTGGCCCAGCGGGCGGCCGCGATGACGGTCGCTGACCCGATGCTTCTCGCTGCGGCGGCTGTCCTGGCTGCTGGGCAGGATGAAGCGCTGGCGGGGATTGAACTCGTGGCGGAAGCTCATGCACATCAGTGCGTTCAGTTCGGCGTTGGGCGACAGGGCCAGCAGGCGTCCCAGGCCGATCAGATCCAGGTGCGCCTCGGCGTGCTGTGAGGCCGGGTTGCCGAAGTAGGTGGGCAGATTGTCCATGCGCGCGGCGCGGGTGTTCTCCCAGCTCGAATCGGTGAGCAATACCTCCACTCCGGCGTTCTGCAGGCCGGTGCCGATGGCGCGGGCTACCGGGTTGGCGCCGATGATCAGGAAGCCGGTAGGTACCGGCTCGGCCACCTTCAGCAGGCGCGCCAGCGGCCGCGCCGTGGCGCTCTGCAGGATCACGGTGCCGATGATTACCAGGAAGGTCAGTGGCACGAGTACGCCGGCCTGGGCATGGCCGGCTTCCTGCAGGCGGATGGCGAAGATCGCCGAGACCGCCGCGGCAACGATGCCCCGTGGCGCGATCCAGCTCAGCAGCGCCCGTTCGCGCCAGTTGAGCGAGGAGCCGGCGGTGGCAATCGCGACGTTCAGTGGCCGCGCGACGAACTGGATCAGTGCCAATACCAGCAGGGCGATCGGCCCCAGGCCGAGCAGGGCCGGTAAGTCCAGGCGCGCGGCAAGCAGCACGAACAGGCCGGAAATCAGCAGGACGCTGAGGTTCTCCTTGAAGTGCAGGATGTGCCGCACATCGACGCCCTGCATATTGGCCATGCGCAGGCCCATCACCGTGACGGCGAGCAGGCCTGACTCGGACATCACGGTGTTGGATAGCACGAATACGCCGAGGACAACCGACAGGGAGGCCAGGTTGTGCAGGTAGTCCGGCAGCCAGTGGCGGCGCAGCGCGACCCCCAGCGCCTGGCCGCCGACCAGGCCGAAGAGGGTGCCGCAGCCGATTACGCTGATGAAGGTCAGCAGGCTGTCCGTCCAGCCCGAGCCTGCGTCGCTGGCGGCGATGAAGGTGTAGACCACCACGGCGAGGATGGCGCCGATGGGGTCGATGACGATGCCTTCCCAGCGCAGGATGTTGGCGATGGTGGCGTTGGGGCGTACCACGCGCAGCATCGGCACGATCACCGTGGGGCCGGTGACCAGGGTCAGGGTGCCGAACAGCAGCGCCATTTCCCAGGTGAAGTCCAGCAGGTAGTGGGTCGCCAGGGCGATCACACCCCAGGTGACCAGGGCGCCAATGGTCACCATGCGGCGTACCACGGTGCCGATTTCCTTCCACTCGTCCAGGTGCAGCGTCAGGCTGCCCTCGAACAGCACCAGTGCCACCGCCAGGGAGACCACGGGGAACAGCAGTGGGCCGAACAGGGCTTCGGGTGACAGTACGTGCAGGACCGGGCCGACCAGGATGCCGCTCAACAGCAGGAAGAGAATCGCCGGCAGACGCAGGCGCCAGGCCAGCCATTGGCTGAGGAGCGCGGCGAGGCCGATACCGGCGAAGGCGTAGTAGGTACTGTGTTCGTCCATGGACCGTCCGGAGGTTGTGCAGGAGTGGTGAGGGGATGGTGTCTATGAAAGACTACCGGCGACACATTGTCCTTTGCCATGGCTACAGATGACTCCGGTTCCGCATTTCCTGATCGATCGCTTTCTCGATGCCCTCTGGTTGGAAAAGGGGCTTTCCGACAATACGCGCAGTGCCTATGGCAGCGATCTCGCCCTGTTCAACGGCTGGCTGGACCCACGCGGCGTGGCGCTGGAGGCGGCAGGTCGCGATGTGATTCTCGACCACCTCGCCTGGCGCCTGGGCGAAGGCTACAAGGCCCGCTCCACGGCGCGATTCCTTTCCGGACTGCGGGGCTTCTACCGCTACTGTCTGCGCGAAGGCCTGATTGCCGAAGACCCGACCTTGCTGGTGGAGTTGCCGCAATTGGGCAAGCCGCTGCCCAAGTCGCTTTCCGAGTCGGATGTGGAAGCGCTGTTGGCGGCGCCAGAAACGGATGATCCGCTTGGCCTGCGTGACCGCACCATGCTGGAGGTGCTCTATGCCTGCGGGTTGCGCGTGAGCGAGCTGGTCGGCCTGACCCTGGAGCAGGTGAACCTGCGTCAGGGCGTGGTGCGCGTGCTCGGCAAGGGCAGCAAGGAGCGCCTGGTGCCGCTGGGCGAGGAGGCGATCCGCTGGATCGAGCGCTACGTGCACGAGGCGCGGGGCGACTTGCTGGCTGGCCGCCCCAGTGACGTACTGTTCCCCAGTCTGCGTGGCGAGCAGATGACCCGCCAGACCTTCTGGCACCGCATCAAGCTTCATGCGAAGGTCGCCGGCATCGGCAAGAGCCTGTCGCCGCACACTTTGCGCCACGCCTTCGCCACCCATCTGCTCAACCACGGCGCTGACCTGCGCGTGGTGCAGATGCTGCTTGGGCACAGCGATCTCTCTACCACGCAGATCTACACGCATATCGCCCGTGCCCGCCTGCAGGACCTGCATGCCCAGCACCACCCGCGTGGGTGAGCTTCGCTGCGCCGCTAGACATCCTTCGAATTGTGCGGCTTCACGCCAGTGTTCAGCGTGATCTTGTAGGAGCGAGCTTGCTCGCGAACCGGCTTGGGCGATGAGGCATCAAGCGCTTCGCGAGCAAGCTCGCTCCTACAGCAAAGCCACAGACGCAGGAAAATACCTGGAAGCTTCCGGCTACAGCCTTTGGCTCCGTCTTGCCGGCCCGGTGTGGTAGTCTTCGCCGACTGACATCAGGAGTTTTCCATGCGTTTGTCTCGACTTCTGGCTGGTATGGCCCTTGGCCTCGCCAGCACCTTCGCCCTGGCTGCCGAGCCGGACCAGGCGATCCGCACCACCCTGCAGTCCCTGCAGCCTGACCTGCCCATCGAGAACATCTCAAAGGGTCCCTTGGAAGGCATCTACCAGGTGCAGCTCAAGGGCGGTCGCATCCTCTACGCCAGCGCTGACGGCCAGTTCGTCGTGCAGGGCAACATCTATCAGGTAAAAGACGGCAAGCCGACCAACCTGACCGAGAAGGCCGAGAGCGCCGGCGTGGCCAAGACCATCAATGCCATTCCCGCCAAGGATATGGTGGTGTTCCCGGCCAAGGGCGAGACCAAGGCGCACATCACCGTCTTCACCGACACCACTTGCCCCTATTGCCAGAAAATGCACGCTGAAGTGCCGGAGCTGCAGAAGCGCGGCATCGAAGTGCGCTACCTGGCCTTCCCGCGCCAGGGCCCGAACTCGCCGGGCGACCAGCAGCTGCAGGCCGTGTGGTGCTCCAAGGACCGCCAGGCGGCGATGACCGACATGTTCCATGAGAAGGAAGTGAAGGCCGCCAAGTGCGAGAACCCGGTGGATGCGCAGTTCGCCCTGGGCCAGATGGTCGGTGTGCAAGGCACCCCGGCAGTGATCCTCGCCGACGGCACCATGCTGCCGGGCTACCAGCCAGCCGGCCAGATCGCCAAGCTGGCGCTGGAAGCCAAGTAAGCCGCGGCTTGCGCTCTGATTGACTAATGCGGAACCGCTTCGTAATGTTCGGTTCCTTTTGACTAGGGAACAGGCAGTCCGCCTGTTCTGACATGGTGCCTGCCCCCATGCCCGCTTCGTTGCGGGCATCGGCGTCTCAGGCGCCCCGATGCTGTAATCATGGGGAGTTTCAGCGTGAATCCGGTGAAAGTGGGAATCTGTGGGTTGGGGACCGTCGGTGGCGGTACCTTCAATGTACTCAAACGCAACGCCGAGGAGATTGCCCGCCGTGCCGGGCGTGGTATCGAGGTTGCGCAGATTGCCGCCCGTCGCCCCAATCCGAAGTGTGAAACCGGCAGTACCCCCATTACTGCCGACATCTTCGACGTGGCGAACAACCCGGAAATCGACGTGGTCATCGAACTGATCGGCGGCTACACCCTGGCCCACGAACTGGTGCTCAAGGCCATCGAAAACGGCAAGCACGTGGTCACCGCCAACAAGGCGCTGATCGCCGTGCACGGCAACGAGATCTTCGCCAAGGCCCGCGAGAAGGGCGTCATCGTCGCCTTCGAAGCCGCCGTGGCCGGTGGCATCCCGGTGATCAAGGCGATCCGCGAGGGCCTGGCTGCCAACCGCATCAACTGGCTGGCCGGCATCATCAACGGCACCGGCAACTTCATCCTCACTGAAATGCGTGAGAAGGGCCGTGCCTTCGCCGACGTGCTCAAGGAAGCCCAGGCGCTGGGTTATGCCGAGGCCGATCCGACCTTCGACGTTGAAGGCATCGACGCCGCGCACAAACTGACTATCCTGGCGTCCATTGCCTTTGGCATCCCGCTGCAGTTCGACAAGGCCTACACCGAAGGCATCACCCAGCTGACCACTGCGGACGTGAACTACGCCGAGGCGCTGGGCTACCGCATCAAGCACCTGGGCGTCGCCCGCCGTACCGACAAGGGTATCGAGCTGCGCGTCCACCCAACCCTGATCCCGGCCGACCGCCTGATCGCCAATGTGAACGGCGTGATGAACGCGGTCATGGTCAACGGCGATGCCGCCGGTTCCACGCTGTTCTACGGCGCTGGCGCTGGCATGGAGCCCACCGCTTCCTCGGTGGTCGCCGACCTGGTGGACGTGGTTCGCGCCACGACTGCCGATCCGGAGAACCGCGTGCCGCACCTGGCCTTCCAGCCGGACTCGCTCTCCGACCACCCGATCCTGCCGATCGACGCCTGCGAAAGCGCCTACTACCTGCGCATCCAGGCCAAGGACCACCCGGGCGTACTGGCCCAGGTGGCGACCATCCTCTCCGAGCGCGGCATCAACATCGAATCGATCATGCAGATGGAAGTCGAAGAGCATGACGGTCTGGTGCCGATGATTCTGGTTACCCACCGCGTGCTCGAGTCCCGCATCATCGAAGCCATCGCCGCGCTGGAAGCGCTGGATGACGTCGTCGGCAATGTCGTACGCATCCGCGTCGAACAACTGAACTGAATCGAACGCGGCGGCGCCTGCGCGCCGCCGCCAACCCGAAGGTTTCACACCATGCGTTACATCAGTACCCGCGGCCAGGCGCCCGCGCTGAACTTCGAAGACGTGTTGCTGGCTGGCCTGGCCAGTGACGGCGGCCTCTACGTGCCGGAAAACCTGCCGCGCTTCACCGTCGAGGAGATCGCCTCCTGGGCCGGCCTGCCTTACCACGAGCTGGCCTTCCGCGTGATGCGCCCGTTCGTCGCCGGCAGCATCTCCGACGCCGACTTCAAGAAGATCCTCGAGGAGACCTACGGTGTCTTCGCCCACAACGCCGTGGCGCCGCTGCGTCAGCTCAACGGCAATGAGTGGGTGCTGGAGCTGTTCCACGGCCCGACCCTGGCCTTCAAGGACTTCGCCCTGCAACTGCTCGGCCGCCTGCTCGACCACGTGCTGACCAAGCGCGGCGAGCGCGTGGTGATCATGGGCGCCACCTCCGGCGACACCGGTTCGGCCGCCATCGAAGGCTGCAAGGCCTGCGAGAACGTCGACATCTTCATCATGCACCCGCACAACCGTGTGTCCGAGGTGCAGCGCCGTCAGATGACCACCATCCTCGGCGAGAACATCCACAACATCGCCATCGAAGGCAACTTCGACGACTGCCAGGAGATGGTCAAGGCCAGCTTCGCTGACCAGGGCTTCCTGAAGGGTACTCGCCTGGTGGCGGTGAACTCGATCAACTGGGCGCGGATCATGGCCCAGATCGTCTACTACTTCCACGCCGCCCTGCAGCTCGGCGCACCGGCCCGTTCCGTGGCCTTCTCGGTGCCCACCGGCAACTTCGGCGACATCTTCGCCGGCTACCTGGCGCGCAACATGGGTCTGCCGGTCAGCCAACTGATCGTCGCAACCAACCGCAACGACATCCTGCACCGCTTCATGTCCGGCAATCGCTACGACAAGGACACCCTGCACGCATCGCTGTCGCCGTCCATGGACATCATGGTTTCGTCCAACTTCGAGCGCCTGCTGTTCGACCTGCATGGCCGCAACGGCAAGGCCGTCGCCGAGCTGATGGACAACTTCAAGGCCACCGGCAAGCTGGCTGTCGAGGATGACCGCTGGACCGAAGCCCGCCGCCTGTTCGATTCCCTGGCGGTGAGCGACGAGGAAACCTGCGAGACCATCGCTCAGGTCTTCGCCGAGTCGGGCGAGCTGCTGGACCCGCACACCGCCATCGGCGTGCGCGCCGCTCGCGAGTGCCGCCGCAGCCTGTCCGTGCCCATGGTCACCCTGGGTACTGCGCATCCGGTCAAGTTCCCGGAAGCCGTGGAGAAGGCGGGTATCGAGGCCGTTCCGGCACTGCCGGCGCACCTGACCGACCTGTTCCAGCGTGAAGAGCGTTGCACGGTGCTGCCCAACGAACTGGCCAAGGTCCAGGCCTTCGTCAGCGCCCACGGCAACCGCGGCAAACCGCTCTAAGGCGCGCTCAGCTGTCCGAACAAGCCCGCCTCTTGGCGGGCTTTTTCATGCCCGAGATTCAGGGGTGTGAAACATCGCGTCATGACCAACGGTACTGAAACCGGCGAACTTTATCGCCGATCGTGCGGTCTTTTCCCTGTGTTTTTCATTTCGCAACAAGGAGATACGCATGGACCGGCTGAGCGCCCTGCTGACCGAGACCTTCGCTCCCTACGCTCCCTCCCTGGGCCCGGCACGCCCCGACGGTGGCCGTATTCTGACCCTCACCAACGACGATGGAGATGTGGTGCTGCGGCGCGTCATCGAAGGCCAGCACCTGGCTGACCATGGG
This sequence comes from Pseudomonas nicosulfuronedens, assembly GCF_005877905.1. GTDB lineage: Bacteria > Pseudomonadota > Gammaproteobacteria > Pseudomonadales > Pseudomonadaceae > Pseudomonas > Pseudomonas nicosulfuronedens. Next base: position 81,251 of record NZ_SWDV01000025.1, read on the forward strand.
CAGAGCGAGGAGGCGGTGCAGACCATCCGCCGCGACCTGCTGATCTCCGAAGGCCGCATGGAGGACGATGTCGTTTCCCAGTTGCGCCAGCGTGCTCAGGTGCTGAGCTACGGCACCTGATCGACCTTGCAAGGAAAGCGCCGCCCAATGGGCGGCGTTTTCGTTTCCGGGCTCTACAACTTGCCCAGGTACTTCAGGCGCGAGCGGATGCCGCCGGTGGAGCGGCCGTGTTCGCGGGCAATGGCGGTGATGGACTCGCCGGCCACGAAGCGTTGCAACAGTGCCTGTTCCTCTTCCGGCTGCCAGGGTTTGCCCGCCTGTTGAGGCGGCGTACGAGGCTTGGGAGCGGGCGTTTCGAGGGCGCGGATGGCATGGAAGAGGGCGCGGATGACTTCCGGTGTCTGGCAGGGATCATCGACGGCCAGTGGCGCGTCGTGGCGTGGATCGATGCCTTGGGCGAGCTTGCGCAGCACGGTGAGGGAATCGGCGAAGTGATCGGCGTTCATGTTGGCTCTCCCTTTGGATGTCCGCCGATGCTTGGTGAGCGTTGTTGCGCTGTCTATCGGCTGAATCGGGAGAGGCGGAAGAAACGGCGGAGGAGGGCTGGCTGATTGTAGGAGCGAGCTTGCTCGCGAATGGATTTCCCTTCAGCGCCGCCGTTGGAGGTGGTTCGTGAGCAAGCTCGCTCCTACAAACGGCATGCTTGTCCGTGCCCAAGAAAAACGGCCCCGAAGGGCCGTTTCTCATCGCAGCGAAAGGATCAGCCGCCAAGGTATGCGTCGCGCACCTTGGGGTTCACCAGCAGGTTGGCGCCGGTGTCCTGCATGACGATGCGACCGTTCTCCAGTACATAGCCGCGGTCGGCGAGCTTGAGCGCCTGGTTGGCGTTCTGCTCGACGAGGAAGACGGTCACGCCTTCCTGCCGCAGTTGTTCGACGATGTCGAAGATCTGCTGGATGATGATCGGCGCCAGCCCCAGCGACGGCTCGTCGAGCAGCAGCAGCTTGGGCTTGCTCATCAGCGCCCGGCCGATGGCGAGCATCTGCTGTTCGCCGCCGGACATGGTGCCGCCGCGCTGGTTGAAGCGTTCCTTCAGGCGCGGGAAGAGCGCCAGGACCTTGTCCATCTGTTCCTGGTAGTCACCCTTGCTGGTGAAGAAGCCGCCCATGGCGAGGTTCTCCTCCACGGTCAGGCGGGCGAACACGCGGCGGCCTTCGGGCACGACGGCGATGCTCTTGCGCATGATCACGGAGGATTCCTTGCCGACCAGTTCTTCACCCATGTAGGTGATGCTGCCGGAGGAGGCGCGCGGCGAGCCGCACAGGGTCATCAGCAGGGTCGACTTGCCGGCGCCGTTGGCGCCGATCAGGGTGACGATTTCGCCCTGCTGCACTTCCATGCTGACGTCGTGCAACGCCTGGATCTTGCCGTAGAAGGTGGAAACCTTGTCGAACTTCAACATGACTCAGGACTCCCCCAGATAGGCTTTGATCACATCCGGGTTGCCGCGGATTTCCTCCGGGGTGCCATCCGCGAGGGGGGTACCCTGGTTGATCACGTAGATGTGGTCGGAAATGCTCATCACCAGCTTCATGTCGTGCTCGATGAGCAGGACGGTGACGCCGTGCTCGGAGCGCAGCATGGCGATCAGCGCCTTGAGGTCCTCGGTTTCCCGTGGGTTCAGGCCGGCCGCCGGCTCGTCCAGCATCAGCAGCTGCGGACGGGTCATCATGCAGCGGGCGATCTCCAGGCGGCGCTGCTGGCCGTAGGCGAGGGTGCCTGCCGGGCGGTTGGCGATGTCCTTGAGGTTGACGATTTCCAGCCAGTGCGAGGCGTAGTCCAGGGCCTCGGCTTCCGCGCGACGGAAGGACGGGGTCTTGAGCAGACCGGCGAGGAAGTTGGTGTTGATGTGCCGGTGTTGGGCCACCAGCAGGTTCTCCACCGCGGTCATCTCCTTGAACAGGCGCACGTTCTGGAAGGTCCGCACTACGCCCTTGTGGGCGATCTTGTGGCCCGGGAGGCCCTGGATGGGCTCGCCGCGCAGGAGGATCTCGCCGCCGGTGGGCGCGTAGAAGCCGGTCAGGCAGTTGAACACGGTGGTCTTGCCGGCGCCGTTCGGGCCGATCATCGAGATCACCTGTTTTTCCTGGACCTTCAGCGCCACGTTGTTGACGGCCAGCAACCCGCCGAAGCGCATGGTGAGGCCGGCTACTTCAAGAATCGGTCGGCTCATTTTCGCAACTCCAGGTGCGGGCGCTGCATGGGCAGGAGCCCCTGCGGACGCCAGATCATCATCAGCACCATGAGGGCGCCGAACATCAGCATGCGGTACTCGCTGAACTCACGCATCAGTTCGGGCAGCAGGATCATCACCACGGCCGCCAGGATGACGCCGAGCTGGGAACCCATGCCACCCAGCACCACGATGGCGAGGATGATGGCCGATTCGATGAAGGTGAACGACTCCGGCGTGACCAGGCCCTGGCGCGCGGCGAAGAAGCTGCCGGCGAACCCGGCGAAGCAGGCACCGAGGGTGAAGGCGGAGAGCTTGATCAGCGTCGGGTTAAGACCCAGCGCGCGGCAGGCGATCTCGTCTTCGCGCAGGGCTTCCCAGGCGCGGCCCAGGGGCATGCGCAGCAGACGGTTGATCACGAACAGCACCAGCAGGACCAGCAGTAGCGCAACCAGATAGAGGAAGACGACCTTGTAGTTCGAGTTGTAGGCGATGCCGAAGAACTCGTGGAAGGTCTGCATGCCCTCGGGGGCGCGGCGCTCGAAGGTCAGGCCGAACAAGGTCGGCTTGTCGATGTTGCTGATGCCGTTGGGGCCGCCGGTGAGCTCGGTCATGTTGCGCAGCAGGATGCGGATGATCTCGCCGAAGCCCAGGGTCACGATGGCGAGGTAGTCCCCGCGCAACCTCAACACCGGGAAGCCGAGGATGAAGCCGAAGAACGCGGCCATCAGGCCGGCGATCGGCAGGCACACCCAGAAGCCCAGGCCGTAGTAGTGCGACAGCAGCGCATAGCTGTAGGCGCCCACGGCGTAGAAGCCCACGTAGCCGAGGTCGAGCAGGCCAGCCAGGCCCACCACGATGTTCAGGCCCAGGCCCAGCAGCACGTAGATCAGGATCAGGGTGGCGATGTCCACCGCGCCGCGCGAGCCGAAGAACGGCCAGGCGAGGGCGACGACGATCAGGCCCATGATGATCTTGCGCTGCACGGAGGCATGGGTCAGGCGTTCGGCCAACTTGGTGTGCGGATGCGACAAGGCTTGCTTAACGCTGCCGCCGAAGGCGAAGCGGTCACGCACCAGTTGCCAGACGAACATCAGCACGGCGCAGGCGGCGATGGTCCACAGGCGCGCGGGGCTGACGTTCTCCAGTTGCAGGCCGATGCCGATCACGCTGAGCTTCACGCCCAGCACCGGATAGGCGACGGCCATCACCAGCAGGGCGCTGAAGAATGCGGTCTTGAGTTTCTGGCTCATACCTTTTCCACCTCCGGGCGACCGAGCAGGCCAGTGGGGCGGAAGAGCAGGACGAGTACCAGCAGGGTGAAGGCCACCACGTCCTTGTACTGGTCACCGAACACGTCGGCGCCGAAGGCTTCGGCAACACCCAGCACCAGCCCGCCGAGCATGGCGCCCGGAATGCTGCCGATGCCGCCCAGCACCGCGGCGGTGAACGCCTTGATGCCGGCGAGGAAGCCGATGTGCGGGTTGATCACGCCGTATTGCAGGCCCAGCAGCACCGCGGCCACGGCGGCCAGGGTGGCGCCGATGACGAAGGTCAGGGCGATGATGTTGTTGGTGTTGATGCCCAGCAGGTTGGCCATCTTCAGATCCTCCGCACAGGCGCGGCAGGCGCGGCCCAGGCGGGAGCGGGAAATGAACATGGACAGGCCGTACATGGTCAGCAGGGTGACGATGAAGATCAGCACCTGCATGTACGAGATAGTCACGCCGGTCATCTCGTCCGCGCCGATGATGAAGTTGCCCGGCAGCAGGTTGGGGATTGCCTTGTCCTTGGAATCCTGGGCCAGCAGGACCTCGTTCTGCAGGAAGATCGACATGCCGATCGCGGAGATCAGCGGAATCAGCCGGTTGCTTCCACGCAGGGGCCGATAGGCGATCCGTTCGATGCTGTAGCCGTAGGCGCTGGTGACGATGACCGCCGCGGCGAAGGTGCAGATGATAACGACAGGGAGACTAACGATCCCCATCATGGCCAGCCCCGTGATCACGATGAAGGCCACGTACGAGCCAATCATGTACACCTCGCCATGGGCGAAGTTGATCATGCCGATGATGCCGTAGACCATGGTGTAGCCGATGGCGATCAGGGCATAGGTGCTGCCGACGGTGAGGCCGTTGATCAGCTGTTGCAGGTAGTGATAGAGCTCAGGCATTACCTAACTCCTCGGGCGTCGCGTGAAGCGGCGCTTGTGGCGCGACGGACCCCCGGAATACTCGGATAAACAAAGCCCACTGCTGTGGGCAGTGGGCTTTGTGTGGCGGCGGGTGGCTTACTTGGCTTCGGTCTTGGTGCCGTCCTTGTGCCACTGGTAGACCACGAAGTTGAAGTTCTTCAGGTCGCCCTTCTCGTCGAAGGCCAGGTCACCGGTCGGGGTCGCGAAGGTGTTGGAGCGCAGCGCGGCGGCTACCTTGTCGGTGTCCTCGCTGCCGGCTTTCTTGATGCCTTCGGCGATAACCTGGACGGCGGCGTAGGCCGGGAACACGAACGGACCGCTCGGGTCTTCGTTCTTGGCCTTGAAGGCGTCAACCAGAGCCTGGTTCTTCGGATCCTGGTCGAAGGACTTCGGCAGGGTCACGTACAGGCCTTCGGAAGCCGGGCCGGCGATGGCGGAGATCTCTTTGTTACCCACGCCTTCCGGGCCCATGAAGCCGACTTTCAGGCCTTTCTCGGAAGCCTGGCGCAGGATCAGGCCCAGCTCCGGGTGGTAGCCGCCGTAGTAGACGAAGTCGACCTTGGCCTGCTTGAGCTTGGCGATCATCGCGGAGAAGTCCTTGTCGCCGGCGTTGATGCCTTCGAACAGGGCGACCTTGATGCCAGCGTCTTCCAGGGTTTTCTTCACGGCAGTGGCGATGCCTTCGCCGTACTGCTGCTTGTCGTGGATCACGGCCACGGTCTTGGGCTTGATGTGCTCGGCGATGAACTTGCCGGCGGTCGGGCCCTGCAGGCTGTCCAGACCGATGGTGCGGAAGATCAGCTTGTAGCCACGGGAGGTGATGTCCGGGCTGGTGGAAGCGGCGGTGATCATCATCACGCCTTCGTCTTCGTAGATGTCCGAAGCCGGTTGAGTGGAGCTGGAGCACAGGTGGCCAACGACGAACTTGACGCCATCGTTGACGATCTTGTTGGCAACGGCCACGGCTTGTTTCGGATCGCAAGCGTCGTCGTAGACCACGCCTTCGAGTTGCTTGCCGTCGACGCCGCCGGCCTTGTTGATCTGCTCAATGGCCATCTTCGCGCCAATGAACTGCATCTCCCCATACTGGGCGACTGCGCCGGTCACCGGGCCGGCCAGAGCAATCTTGATGGTGTCGGCGGCCATGGAGAAGCTGGCAACGCCGGCCAGGGCCATGGCGGTGAACAGCTGGGAAAGACGCTGAGTACCCTTTTTCATAATGCTCCACTCTTCTTGTGTTTTCGTTTTTGTAGTCCTGGTTGCCAGCGGCTCACCGGACCGGGATTGCCCCGGACAGACCCACCGGCAACTGTACCGGTACAGTGTAGAGTGCCGCCGGACCGCTTGAAAAGCGGGTGGCGGGCAGCCGATCGTGGGCATGTCGCAAGATTGAAACAAACGTACAGAAAAACGGCGCTGTATGACTTCTCCTTGTGGGTTTCCGTCACCAGCGAAAACGCCGTCCGAACCTTGCCTGGCGCGGTCCCGGCGCTATCATGGCGCCGTTCGTTTACCAGGTGAGATTCATGACTGAACAAGCTAGCACCCTCTATGCCAAGTTGCTTGGCGAAACCGCGAAGATTTCCTGGCAGGAGCTTGCGCCCTTCTTCGCCCGCGGCAACCTGCTTAAGGTCGCGGCTTGCGCCGATCTGGTGGAGGTCGCGATGGGCGTGGCCGAGGACGATCGGACGAAGGTCGCCGCCTGGCTGGCCAGTGGTGATCTGAGCAAGGTCGACGAGAAGTTGGCGCAGGATTTTCACGACCGTGACCCGGAGCTCTGGGCGGTGGTGATCGCACCCTGGGTGCTGGTTCAAGAAAGAGTTCGAAAAGAGTCCGTGCACTGACCCAGGGCGATTTCCAATTCGAAAAGGCCGGCTAGACTGTCTGGATTCCACTGAAGGAGATTCGCCATGTTCGAACCGGGCCATCTGCATCTCCAGTCTCTACCGGGGCTGGGGCAGCAGGAGATCGACGCTCACATCAACTATGAAGTTCGCAAGGATGTGGAAAAGGGCACCATTGTCCACTTCGTCATGAAAGGCGAGATCGACGGCAATGCCTTCACTGAAGAGTGGGACATGCCCAAGGAGCAGGCCTTCAACTTTGCCAGCGATGCCACCCGCATTGCGCAGAAGCATGGCCTGCACCCGCGGTTCGGCTCGATGGTGCGCAACCATAAAGAGTACGACGCGATGTTCGAGGACATCCGTCAGAAGCTCGGCACCCAGCCTGGCGACCCCATCGACCTGGACAAGGTGATCCACGGCGATTCGTAAGCGACGTATTCAATGAAAAGCCCGGCCATGTGCCGGGCTTTTTGTTGCGTTCTGTTTCCACTCGAACCCGTCGAGCTTTTTTGTAGGAGCGGACCTTGTCCGCGATGGATCCCGACTGTTGGACAGCGGTCATACCGGCTGCGCCGGAGATCGCGGAGAAGCTCCGCTCCTACCGGTTCAATGGCTCACCCAGCGCTGCCGTGCCCAGGCGCTCAGGCTATCGACGCAAAGCACCAGGAGCAGCATGGCGATGATCACCGTGGCCGCCTGGGCCTGCTGGAACAGGCTGAGGCTGAAATACAGCATCTGCCCCAGGCCGCCCGCGCCAACGAAGCCGAGCACGCTGGCCATGCGGATGTTGTTCTCCCAGCGATAGAGCATGTACGCCACCAGCTGCGGCCAGACTGCCGGAAGGGTGCCGTAGGCGAAGGCGGCGACGCGCCCGCCACCGGCCAGGCGTACGGCCTCTGCTGGGGCAGTAGGGGTGTTCTCCAGCGCTTCGGCGAACAGTCGGCCGAGCACGCCGCCGGTGTGCAACGCCAGTGCGAGCGTGCCGGCGTTCGGGCCGAGCCCGGCGGCCAGTACCATCAGCGCGCCCCATACCAGCTCCGGGACCGCGCGCAGGGCATTGAGCAGCAAGCGCGACAGGCTTTGTGCAATGCGTCCGAAGCGCCCGGCCGCCGGCAACGCCAGCAGCATCCCCAGCAGCGCCGCGAGCAGCGTGCCGATGGCGGACATGGCCAGGGTTTCGAGGGCGCCGCGCCCGACTGCCGTGAGGTGTGTTGCACTCAGGTCCGGCGAGAGAAAGTCGCGGCCGTAGTCGAGCATCTGGCCGAGGCCCCGGGCGTCGAACAGCCCGCCGGTGTCCATCTCCAGGTAGGCGAAGGATGCGCCGACGGCGAGCAGGATCAGCAGCAGCCAGCCCAGGCTGCGCAGCAGGCCGGTCATTCGAGTCTCCCGCGCAGGAAACGGCTGAGCAGGTCGGCGCCCAGCACCAGCGCCAGGAAGGTCAGCAGGATGCTCGCCACTTCACCGCCGGCGAACATGCGCAGTGACAGGTCGATCTGCTGGCCGAGGCCGCCGGCGCCGACGAAGCCCATCACCACCGAAGCGCGGATGGCACACTCCCAGCGGTAGACGGTGTAGGAGATCAGTTCCGCTGCCGCCGAGGGCAGCACGCCGTAGGCGAAGGCCTGCAGCCGCGAACCGCCGCCCAGCAGAAGGGCGCGGGTCGGGCGCGGGTCCACCGATTCGAAGATTTCCGCGTAGACCTTGCCGAGCATGCCGCCGTAGGTGATGGCGATAGCCAGCACGCCGGCAGTAGGGCCCAGGCCCACCGCACGGACGAACAGCAACGCCCAGACGATTTCCGGCACGCTGCGCAGCACGATCAGCAGGCCGCGCACCGGCCAGCGTAGCGCGCGCGCCCACCACGCCGGCAGGCCGCCACGGGGCAGGGCGGAGATTGACAGCGCGCGGGTTGCCAGCAGGGCGGCGGGGAAGGCGATCAGCCAGGCCAGGGCCATGCCGGCAGTGGCGATGGCCAGGGTTTCCAGGGTGGCGCGGGCGAGAAGGGCGAGGAATTCCTCGTCATGGGCTGGCGGCCAGAAGCCGCCGAGAAAGTTGACCATGGTCCGTGCGTTGTCGCCGCTGAACAGGCCGGCGATATCCAGCTCGGACAGGCGCAGGCCGGGCCACAGCAATAGGAGGGCGAACAGGGTCAGCAGCAGACGCGGCAACGCCGCCGGGTCGCGGGGCGGGCGCTTGGAGAGTGCTGGGTTCAGCATCGCGGAATCTGCACCACCACCGGTTTGCCCACCGGCGAGGACGCGTCCTGCTGGCCGAGCTGCTCGTTGGCGTAGAGGGCGCGCAAGTCCTCGGGAGTGACGTTCTCCGCCGCCTTGTCGAAGGCGATACGGCCGTCGCGCACGCCGACGATGCGCGGGAAATGCTCCAGCGCCAGGTCCACCGCGTGCAGGCTGGCTAGCAGCGTCACGCCACGGTTCTGCGCTTCACGGGTGAGCACGCCGAGGGTGTGGCCGGCGAGCACCGGGTCCATGGCCGAGACGGGTTCATCCGCCAGCAGCAGCTCGGCCTGCTGGTACAGCGCGCGGGCAATGCCGACGCGTTGCAGCTGGCCGCCGGAAAGCTGGTCGCAGCGCTCGAACAGCTTGTCGCCCAGGTCCAGACGCTGCAGTTCGCTGCGGGCGCCGGTGCTGTCGACGGGGTAGAGCAGGCTGGCCAGGCTTTTCCACAGCGGCCACTGGCCGAGACGGCCGGCGAGCACGGCGGTGACCACTCGCTGGCGCGGTGGCAGCGGTGGAGCCTGGTGCACCAGAGCAATGCGTGAACGCAGACGCTGTCGCGCGGAACTGCTTAGTGCCCAGGGCCGGGTGCCGAGCAGGTCGAAACTACCGGAAGCGGGTTTCAGTGCGGTGGCGAGGATGCGCAGCAGGGTGGTCTTGCCGGCACCCGACGGGCCGATGATCGCCACCCGTTCACCGGCATCGACGCTGAGGTCGATGCCGGCGAGCGAGCGCTGGCCGTTGGCGTGGATGTGCTCCATGCCGGTCAGTTTCAGGGTCACTTCAGCAGGCCGGCGGCGCGTGCCGATTCCTCGATGCCCTTGTAGTTGTCAGGCTGGGTCTCGATGAAGCGGCTTGCCGCCTGGAGGTCGAGAATTTCCTTGTCGCGCGGCTTGCTCGGGTCGAGGGCGAGGAAGGCCTTCTTGATCTTCTCGGCCAGGGCCGGATCGAGGTTGCCGCGCACGGTCCAGTTGTAGTCGTAGTAGGTCGGCGTAGTCGCGAAGACCTTCACCTTGTTGGTGTCGACCTTGCCGCTGTCCACCAGCTTCTGCCAGACAGAGGCATTCAGCACGCCAGCGTCGACCTTGCCGGCCTGAACCCAGGCGACGGTGGCGTCGTGGGCGCCGGAGTAGGCCACGCGGGAGAAGAACTGCTCGGGCACCACCCCGTCCTTCTGCATGAAGTAGCGCGGCATCAGGCTGCCGGAGGTGGACGATACCGAGCCAAAGGCGAAGGTCTTGCCCTTGAGGTCCTGGATCGATTTCACGTTCGGGTCGGCGGTGATGAATTTGCTGGTGAACTGCTGGTCCTGCTCGCGCTGCACCAGCGGGATGGCGTTGCCGGTCTTCAGGCGCGCCTGGACGAAGGTGAAGCCGCCCAGCCAGGCCATGTCGAGGCGATCCGAAGCCAGTGCCTCGACCACGCCGGCATAGTCGGATACCGGGATGAACTTCACCGGCATGCCCAGTTGCTCTTCCAGATAGGCGCCCAGTGGCTTGAACTTGCGCAGCAGTTCGGTGGGGGCTTCGTCGGGAATGGCAGAGACTTTCAGTTCTTTCGGGGTGTCTGCGTGGGCGAAAACAGCGGACAGGGACAGGGCAAAACCGGCGGCGAGCGCCAGGGTGCGTTTGAGCATGGGGAGAGTTCTCCGGGTCAATGGCGGAAAAAACTCCGGGAGTATAGTGGCGGCGCGCCTGTTTGGCTGCCGTCCCGCTATCGAAAGCAACGCCGGCCGGGCCAACGTTGCGCCTGCTAGAATGCCGCTCCCCGTGCCCGTCCTGCTGTCGAACTGGAGATCACCCCATGTCGTCCCCTTTGCCATCCCTCGCTTTTGCCGGTCTCGGATTGATGGGGGTACCCATGACGCGCCGCCTGCTCGCCGCCGGTTATCCGCTGGCCGTGTGGAACCGCTCCGCCGGCAAGCGTGACCTGCTGGCCGCCGAGGGCGCCACGGCTGTGGAAACGCCGGCGCAGCTTTGCGCCGACGCCGAGGTAGTTATGCTGTGCCTGGCCGATACCGCCGCCGTGCGCGAAGTGGTGTTCGGCGCTGGCGGCATCGTCGAAAGCGCCCGCGCCGGCCAGGTGCTGGTGGATTTCTCCAGTCTGGAGCCGGCCGCGACCCGCGAGATGGCCGCCGAACTGGAAGTGCGTACCGGCATGCGCTGGATCGATGCGCCGGTCTCCGGCGGCACGCCGGGCGCCGAAGCCGGCACCCTGGCGATCATGGCCGGCGGTCGCGTCGAGGACATCGAGCGTGTGCGGCCGATCCTCGCCCACCTCGGCCAGCGCCTGACGCGCATGGGCGATGTCGGTGCGGGGCAGGTGACCAAGGTGTGCAACCAGATGATCGTTGCCTGCAACGCGCTGGTGATCGCCGAGGTGGTGGCGCTGGCGGAGCAATCCGGCGTTGACGCCAGTCTGATAGCCCCGGCCCTGGCTGGTGGTTTCGCTGATTCCAAACCCCTGCAGATCCTGGCCCCGCAGATGGCCGAGAGCCGCTTCGAGCCGGTGAAGTGGCACGTACGCACGCTGCTCAAGGATCTGGACACCGCCGTGAAGCTTTCCCGCGAGGAGGGCTCGGCCACGCCCATGAGCGGCCTCGCCGCGCAACTGATGCGCCTGCATGGCAGCCAGGGCAATCTCGAACGCGACCCAGCTACGCTGGTCGAGCAATACCGTCTTTCGAAGGAACTCCCTGCATGAAACTCTGCGCCAACCTGTCCCTGCTGTTCACCGAAGTCCCACTGCTGCAGCGCATCGACGCCGCCGCCAAGGCCGGCTTCGAGGGCGTGGAAATCCAGTTCCCCTACGACGTCCCCGCGCAGGACCTGAAGGCTGCGCTGGACGAAGCCGGCCTGCCGCTAGTGCTGATCAACCTGCCGGCCGGTGACCTGATGCAGGGCGGTCCGGGCATAGCCGCTGTTCCGGAGCGTGCTGCCGAATTCGAGGCGGCACTGGCCAAGGCGCTGGACTATGCACGCATCGTCCAGCCGCAGCACATCAACGTGCTGGCTGGCCGACTGGTCGAGGGACTGGAGCGCGAGGTGGCGCTGCAGACCCTTGCCGAGCGCCTGCGCGCCACCTGCGATGCCTTTGCCGGTAGCGGCACCGATGTGCTGATGGAAGCCATCAACTGCCACGACATGAAGGACTTCCTGCTCAACACACCCGAGCACTTGCAGGACATGCTCGAGCGGGTGGCGCGGGAGAATCTGCGCGCGCAACTGGACCTCTACCACATGGCGCGCATGGGCCTGGAACTGGTCGATTGCATCTACGCGCTGATGGGCCAGATCGGCCACGTGCAGTTCGCCGACTATCCCGAACGCGGCGAGCCGGGTTCGGGCGAGATGGAGTTCGAGGTGCCGCTGCAGGTGCTCGACGACGTGGGCTACGAAGGCTGGCTGGGCGCCGAGTATCGCCCCACGGGTACCACCGCCGACTCCCTGCGTTGGCTGCCGCGCTGGCGCGCCGGCAAGTTCGACTTCTGATCCATCAGGCCTGGCTGCGAAGCAGCGCCGAGTCGCTGTCTTCGCGGTAAGCCTCGAGGAACTCCACCAGCGCGCTCAGGGGCAGGGGTCGGCTGAACAGGTAGCCCTGGGCCAGCTCGCAGTGGTTGTCGCGCAGGAACGCCAGTTGCTGCGCGTGCTCCACACCCTCGGCGATCACCTTCAGGTGCAGCTTCTGCGCCATCGCGATGATGGCCTGGGCGATCTCGCTGTCACGCCGTGATTGCGGCACGTCACGGATGAAGGAACGGTCCACCTTCAGCGCATCCAGTGGTAGCTGGCGCAGGTAGGACAGCGACGAATAGCCGGTGCCGAAGTCGTCGATGGACAGGCTTACGCCCAGGTCGCGCAGGCGATTGAGCAGCGGGATGGCCTGGCTGATGTTGGACATCACGGCGTTCTCGGTGACCTCCATCTCCAGGTAGCGTGCGGCGAGACCGGTGTCTGCGAGGGTCTGCTGCACTTCATCGACCAGCCCCTCGCGGCCCAGGTTGCTGGCGCAGCAGTTCACCGCCACCCGCAAGTCCTTGTAGCCCAGGTCGTGCAGGCGGCGCAGGTCCTCGCAGGCACGGCGCATCACCCAGGCGTCCAGTGCGCCGATCAGGCCGTTGGCCGTGGCCAGCCCGATGAATCGATCCGGTGCCAGCAGGCCGTGGGTCGGGTGCTTCCAGCGTACCAGGGCTTCGAGCTGCTCCACTTCGCCGTGATCGATGCGCAGGATTGGCTGGTAGTAGAGCACCAGCTCATCGTCCCACAGCGCCTTGCGCAGTTCCTCTTCCAGCTGCAGTTCCTGGGTTGCCTTGGTCTTCAGGTGCGGACTGAAGAAGTGCGTGGCGTTGCGGCCGTTACCCTTGGACTGGTAAAGGGCGAGGTCGGCGTGCTTGAGCAACTCCTCGGGCTGTTCGCTGTCGTTGGGATACAGGCTGATGCCGACGCTCATGGTCATCACCAGGCTGCGCCCGGCGATGCTGATCGGTTCTTTCATGCGCTGCATCAGGCGCTGGGCGAGGATGCGCGCCTCGTGGTCCTCGCCCAGGTCGGCGAGGATGCAGAACTCGTCGCCGCCAAAGCGCGCCAGCAGGTCGGTGTTGCGCAGCGCACTGCGGATTCGCTCGGAGACGATGCACAGCAATTCGTCGCCGGCGGCATGGCCGAGGGAATCGTTGACCCGCTTGAAGTGGTCCAGGTCCAGCAGGATCACCGCCATGCCCTGGCCCTTCTGCCGGTTGCGTTGCAGGCGGGCCGCGAACTCGTCGTTGAGGGCGTTGCGGTTGTGCAGGCCGGTGAGGCCGTCGAAGCGCGCCAGTTTCTGCAGTGAGGCGTTGGCACTGTCCAGCTGGTTGAGCAGGGCGTTGACCCGGCTCAGCTCGCTTACCTTGCTTTCCAGGCTGTCCTCGATCCAGGCCGCCCAGAGCCCGGCCAGTACCACGGCGAGGGCCAGCAGGCCGACCATCAGTCCGAGCTGAATGGCGTTGTTGCGCCCCAGGTCCGCCACCGGCGCTACCCAGCTGGGCAGCGTCAGGGTCAGTGCGGCCATGCCGGTGAAGTGCATGCTGGAGATGGCGCCGCCCAGCAGCAGGCTGGCGAGAATCTGGTAGATCCATTGGCGGCCCGCCGGCTGGCGATTGAGTACGGGCGCCAGGACCAGTGCGACGAAGGCCACCAGTACGGCCATCAGCACCGAGAGAGTGACCAGCAGCGGGTCGTAGTGCTGCATCGGCGGTGATTCGATAGCGGCCATGCCCGTGTAGTGCATGCCGGCGATGCTGGCGCCGATGCAGCAGGCGGCCAGCAGGTATTGCAGCGGGCTCAGCCCGGCGTGGGCGAGCAGGCGCATGGCGACCACGCAGATCGCGATGGCGATGAGCAGCGAAAGCAACGTCAGGCCGCCGGCGAAATGCAGCGGCACGGAGGCGTGGAAGGCCAGCATCGAAACGAAGTGCATCGACCAGATGCCGCTGCCCAGGCAGATGCCACCGACCCACTGCCAGCGGTGCGCATGTTGCGGCGCGCGGACCATCCGCGCAGCAATGCTCAGCGCGACGAAGCTGGCGACGCAGGCGATGAGGATGGCCAGCAGGACCAATCCGGGGGTGTGGGAACACTCCAGCAGCACAGCATCGGGTAAGGCGTCCTGGTGCCAGTCCATGGGCGGGATGCTCCGGATGTCGGGGGAGGAGAAGGCAGATTGATATCACTTTGCTTCAAGTCTAGGAAGCCAGGATGACGCTGCAAGGAGCGCGTTGAATTTTCGGCGCAATGCCGGAAGGTGCGCGACGTACGGTAGTGCCAGGTACCCAGTCGATCCCGGATCCGACCACTGGCCGAAAGCTTGTAGCCAACTTGACACTTTTTTGACTAACTGCCCGCTAGAGTTGCGCCGCCGGCCGGCAGGGTCGGCCATCCCATTTCCTATCCGACTATCGATGTAAGGAGTGCGCTCGATGTCCGAGGGCAAGCGCCGCCTCTTCCCCCAGGTCAGTTCCGCGCGGCTGGTCCTGCTGTTCTCGCTGGCACTGGTGCTGTTCTACAACTTCGCCACCTGGAGGGCGCTGAACAGCCTGGTACCCATGGAAGGCCTCTGGGGCGTGGCGTTCTTCGCTTCCTTCGGCCTCTTCCTCTGGGCTGCCTTCACCCTGTTGCTGACCCTGGTGTCCTTCCGCCCGCTGCTCAAGCCGGCGCTGACCCTGGTGGCGCTGGTATCCGCGGCAGCGGCGTACTTCATGAACTCCTACGGTGTCGTGATCGATACCGTGATGGTGCAGAACGTCGTCGAGACCAACCCCGGTGAAGCCACCGCGCTGTTCAGCGCACGTATGTTGGGCTACCTGCTGGTGCTCGGCGTGCTGCCGGCCGCGATCATCTGGCTGACGCCGGTACGCTATAGCCCGTTCTTCCGTGGCCTGCTGAGCAAGGTCCTGGTGATCTTTGGTTGCCTGGTGGTGGTTGCCGTCTGCGTGGGGGCGTTCTATTCCACCTACGCCCCGGTGTTCCGCCAGGAAGAGAAACTGACCCACTTCATCAACCCGACCAACTACATCTACGCGGTGAGCAAGTTCACCAAGCAGCGCCTGGGCATCAAGGAAAACCTGGTGGTGCAGCCCATCGGCGAGGACGCGGTGATGCCGCGCAAGGTGAGCGCCGATGGCCGCAAGTCGCTGATGATCTTCGTGGTCGGTGAAACCGCCCGCGCGGACCACTTCTCCCTCAACGGCTACGCCCGCGATACCAACCCGGAACTGAAGAAGCTCGACATCCTCAACTTCACCAACGTCAGCTCCTGCGGTACTTCGACGGCGGTGTCGGTGCCCTGCATGTTCTCCAGGTTTCCTCGCGAGGACTACAGCGACAAGAAGGGCAAGACCAACCAGGGTCTGCTGGACATCCTCCAGCGCGTCGGCGTTTCGGTGCTCTGGCTGGACAACAACAGCGACTGCAAGGGCACCTGCCTGCGCGTGCCCAACCGCGATATTCCGAAGGATCAGCCCGGCCCGTTCTGCGACGGCAAGAACTGCCTGGACGAAGCCCTGCTGCAGAATTTGCAGGCCTATATCGATGGCCTGAAAGACAACGCCATCATCGTCCTGCACGCCGATGGCAGCCACGGTCCGGAGTACTACGAGCGCTATCCCAAGTCGCTGGAGCGCTTCACCCCGGTGTGCCACACCAACCAGTTGGGCAGTTGCAGCAGCGAGGAGTTGGTGAACGTCTATGACAACACCATCCTCTACACCGACTTCTTCCTGTCCAAGGTGGTTGAGCTGCTCAAGCAGAACCAGGAGCGCTTCGACACCTCGATGGTCTATGTCTCGGACCACGGCGAGTCGCTGGGCGAGAATGGCGTCTACCTGCACGCCGCGCCCTATGCCATCGCCCCGAAGGCGCAGACCCACGTGCCCATGGTGATGTGGTTCGGCAGTGGCGCGCTGGGTGGCATGGGCGTGGACCGCGGTTGCCTGGAGAGGAAAGCCGATGGTGCCGAGCTGAGCCATGACAACCTGTTCCACTCGGTGCTCGGCCTGTATGGCGTGCACACCAGCCTGTACCAGTCGGACCTGGACATCTTCCACTCCTGCAAGCGCGACATGACCGCTGCGCAATGAGTGGAGAGCCGACCTGAACGGCGGCCATGAAAAAGGCCCTGCGGTTTGCACCGCAGGGCCTTTTGTCTATCCGGGGGCTGTTACTTCTCGCGAACCAGCAGCACCGGACGGTTGCTGACGCGCAGCAGGCCTTCGGCCACGCTGCCCAGCATCAGGCGGCGCACGCCACGGCGGCCGTGGGTGCCCATGACGATGATGTCGGCCTTGGAGGCCTCGGCCTCGATCTCGATGCGCTCGGCGATCTCTTCGCTGGCGCGTTCCTGGCAGACCCGCTCGAAGCTGGTTTTCACCGGGAACTCGGCGATCTTCTCCTTCGCCTTGCCGAGGATGTCATCGGCGGCCTTCAGCGCGGCTTCGCGCAGCGGCTCCGGGTTGTAGTACACCGCGTAGTCGGGCAGATGGCGCAGCGGGCTGTCGACGATGGTGATGACACGCAGCTCGCCGCCGCTCAGCTGGGCCAGCTTTGCCGCTTCGACCAGGGCACGGTCGGAAACCGGGCTGCCGTCCACCGCTACCAGAATGCGCTCGTACATGATGTGTTCCCTCAATGAGTGGCTTGGTAAGGAAACTCTATCCCCCCATGGGCGAGATTCCCTTGCGCAGCGTCAATGGTAGTCGGTGTGGCCGATCGTGCCGGGACTAGAGCGGCGTAACGGGGTGTTTCGAGGGTGGCGGGCGCACCGACCAGGCATGAAAAAAGCCGCCACCGGTTGCCCGGTGGCGGCTTCTGCATGATGCGCTGGCGGGCTCAGCCGGCGACCAGCACGCGGATCGCTTCCAGGCGCAGGGAGGCCTTGTCCAGCAGCGCCAGGCTGTCGTCACGCTGCTTGCGCAGGGCGTCCAGCTCGCTGTCGCGGACGCTGGGGTTGACGGCCTTGAGCGCGGTCAGGCGCGCCAGTTCCTCGTCGAGGGTTGCGGTCAGCTGCTGGCGGGCGGCTTCGACGCGTTCGGCATGGCGCGGGGTGATCTTGGTCTCGGCCTGGGCGAACTGCTTGGCCAGCACGTCACGTTGTGCCTGCACGAACTTGTTGGCGCTGGCGCGCGGTACGCTTTCCAACTGGTCGTTCAGGGTGTCGAAGGACACGCGCGAAGACAGGTCGTTGCCGTTGGCGTCCATCAGGCAGCGCAGCGCCACCGGCGGCAGGAAGCGGCCGAGCTGCAGCTTGCGCGGCGCCACGGCCTCGCTGACGAACAGCAGTTCCAGCAGCACCGTGCCGGGCTTGAGCGCCTTGTTCTTGATCAGCGCCACCGAGGTGTTGCCCAGCGAGCCGGACAGCACCAGGTCCATGCCGCCCTGCACCATGGGGTGTTCCCAGGTGAGGAACTGCATGTCTTCGCGGGCCAGGGCCTGGGCGCGGTCGTAGGTGACGGTCACGCCTTCGTCGTCGCCCAGCGGGAAGCTGGCGTCGAGCATCTTTTCGCTCGGGCGCAGGATCAGGGCGTTCTCGGAGTGGTCCTCGCTGTCGATGCCGTAGGTATCGAACAGACGCTCCATGTAGATCGGCAGGGCGAACTGGTCGTCCTGTTCCTCGATCTCGGCCACCAGCGCCTCGCCTTCGCCAGCGCCGCCGGAGTTCAGCTCCAGCAGTCGATCGCGGCCGTTGTGCATCTCGGCTTCCAGCGCTTCACGGGCGGCGGTGCCTTCGGCCAGCAGGGCCTCGAAGGCGTCGTCGTCGCCGCCGTCCAGCAGCTCCACCAGACGCGGGCCGAAGCGGTGCTGCAGGGCGTTGCCGGTAGGGCAGGTGTTGAGGAAGGCGTTCAGGGCCTGGTGATACCACTGGAACAGGCGCTCCTGCGGGCTGTTTTCCAGGTGCGGCACGTGGATCTGGATAGTGTGCTTCTGGCCGATCCGGTCGAGACGGCCGATGCGCTGTTCCAGCTGGTCCGGGTGGGCCGGCAGGTCGAACAGCACCAGGTGGTGGGCGAACTGGAAGTTGCGGCCTTCGCTGCCGATTTCCGAGCAGATCAGCACCTGGGCGCCGAACTCTTCATCGGCGAAGTAGGCGGCGGCGCGGTCGCGCTCAAGAATGCTCATGCCTTCGTGGAACACGGTGGCCGGGATACCGGACTTCAGGCGCAGGGCATCGCCCAGGTCCATCGCGGTCTCGGCGTGGGCGCAGATGACCAGCACCTTGTACTGCTTGAGCATCTTCAGAGTGTCGATCAGCCACTCGACGCGTGGGTCGAAGCGCCACCAGCGGTTGTTCTCGTCGCCGTCGTCGGACTGCGCCTGGAAGCTGACTTCCGGGTAGAGGTCCGGGTGCTCGCCCAGCGGCAGCTCCATGTACTCGATCGGATTGGTCAGCACGTAGGGGTGCAGCTGGCGTTCCGGGAAGCCCTGCACGGCGGCACGGGTGTTGCGGAACAGCACGCGGCCGGTGCCGTGGCGGTCGAGCAGCTCCCGTACCAGGCGGGCGCGGGCTTCTTCATTGCCGGCTTCGACGCTGGCCAGCAGTTCGTCGCCCTCGCTGCCGAGGAAGCCATGGATGGCCTGGCGCGCGGCGGGGGAGAGGCTGCCCTGGTCGACCAGTTCCTGCACCGCCTCGGCAACCGGGCGGTACTGGGTACTTTCGGTGCGGAAGGCTTCCAGGTCGTGGAAACGGTCCGGGTCGAGCAGACGCAGACGGGCGAAGTGGCTGTCCAGGCCGAGCTGTTCCGGGGTTGCAGTGAGCAGCAGGACGCCGGGGATGACCTGGGACAGTTGCTCCACCAACTGGTATTCGGGGCTGGCCTGTTCCGGGTGCCACACGAGGTGGTGGGCTTCGTCGACCACCAGCATGTCCCACTCGGCGGCGAACAGCGCGTCCTGGGCTTTTTCGTCCTCGCGCAGCCACTCCAGCGCCACCAGGGCCAGCTGGGTGTCTTCGAAGGGGTTGCTGGCATCGCTCTCGACGAAGCGCTCGCGGTCGAACAGGGCGACTTCCAGGTTGAAGCGTCGGCGCATTTCCACCAGCCACTGGTGCTGCAGGTTCTCCGGTACCAGGATCAGCACCCGGCTGGCGCGGCCGGAGAGCAGCTGGCGGTGGATCACCAGGCCCGCTTCGATGGTCTTGCCCAGGCCCACTTCGTCGGCCAGCAGGACGCGCGGCGCCATGCGGTCGGCGACTTCGCGGGCGATGTGCAGCTGGTGCGCGATGGGTTGCGCGCGGGCGCCGCCCAGGCCCCAGAGCGAGGACTGCAGCAGGCGGGTGCGGTGTTCCAGGGTGTGGTAGCGCAGGCCGAACCAGGACATCGGGTCGATCTGCCCGGCAAACAGGCGGTCGCTGGCCAGGCGGAACTGGATGAAGTTCGACAGCTGGGTTTCCGGAACGGTGTGCTGTTCGTTCTGCGCGGTGAGGCCGTGGTAGATCAGCAGGCCGTCGATCTCGTCCACTTCGCGGACGGTCATCTTCCAGCCTTCGAAGTGGGTGATCTGATCGCCCGGGGCGAAGCGCACACGGGTCAGCGGCGCATTGCGCTCGGCGTACTGGCGGGTATCACCGGTAGCCGGATAGAGCACCGTGAGCATGCGGCCGTCCAGAGCGAGGATGGTCCCCAGCCCAAGTTCCGCTTCACTGTCACTGATCCAGCGTTGACCGGGTTGATACTGCGCCATGGACACCTCCCAAAAAAAGCCGGCTATGGTACCGGAACGCGCAGCTTTCAGCGATGGCCGTCGGCGCCTCCGGTCGCCCGAATCATCGGCAAGACCTGTTTGAGGCGTGCACTCATCGCGAATCGTGGAAAGTGTAGCGAGGCGCACTCAAGTCTGTGGTGCTCCGGCCGATAGCCTGACCAGAGGACTTGTCAGCGCACTTCTCCACAGGGCCTGCGCCCAGGAATAATCGATGCTGCCGCCCATTCCCCATAGTCTGGCACCCGTCACTGCACAGCAGGACGTGCCCAAGCCGCGACCGGATGTCACCCCGGTGACTCCGCCTGCACCCAGCGCAGGCAATGCCGGCGTGGAGCTGGAGCGCCGTCCGGACGAAGAGGCATTGCGCGAGGAGTACCAGCGCCGGCGCAAGCGTCGCCAACTGGCCGACGGCACGCCCGAGGGCGAGGCGCTGGAGGAACTGGAGGAAGTCGAGGAACTGGGCGAGGACGTGCAGGCTGCCCCGCGCAAGGGGCTGTGGATCGATGTCGAGGTCTGACCTGGCAGGGGAGTAGACTGGCCCCATCGCTGAGTACCCGAGCTTTCCATGCTGTTCGACGACGCCCCGATCCTTCTCCCCGATGCCGAGCTGCGCCTGATCCCCGACTGGTGCCCGCCGCAGCGCGCGGCCCACTGGCTGGAACAACTGCTCGCCGAGACGCCTTGGGAACGACCGCAGGTGCATCTGCATGGCCGCGACTACCCCGTGCCGCGCCTGGTCAACTGGTATGGCGATCCCGAAGCTTTCTATACCTACTCCGGCCTGACCCATGCGCCGCTGCCCTGGACGCCGCTGCTGGCCGAAATCCGCTCGGCGGTGGAGCAAGCAGCCGGCCAGCGCTTCAACGGCGTGCTGCTCAACTACTACCGCGACGGCCAGGACTCCATGGGCTGGCACAGCGACGACGAGCCCGAGCTCGGGCGCAACCCGTTGGTGGCCTCGCTGAACCTGGGCGGTACGCGGCGCTTCGATCTGCGGCGCAAGGGGCGAAACACAATCGAACACTCCATCGATCTGTCCGGCGGATCGCTGCTGGTCATGTCCGGCGCGACACAGCATTATTGGCAGCATCAGGTTGCCAAGACGCGCCGTCCGGTTGCTCCGCGCCTGAATCTGACTTTCCGCCTGGTGCATGCCCTGCCATGAGCAACGAAGACAAGCTGATCGACTTCACCGCCGAGCGCGACAAGCGCATCCACGACGTGCACGAAAAGCGCCTGCAGGACGTGCGCAAGGCCTTCGAGCAGGCGCTGCCGCTGGGCAAGCCGCGCAAGAAGGGCAAGAGCAAGCCCAAGAAACGCTGATTTTCCCTCTCCAAGGGCCGCCAGGCCCCGCTCTGCGCGGCTTCCCGCCGCACCCGATCCCCTCCGGAACTTGACCTGCGTCAGTGCTCCGGCCCTCCCCGGAAAGCGCCTTGTCGACCATTGATCCAGGTCAATTGGTCCTGCCTGGCCGCCGGTAATCTGCACACATCCCCAGACGATGTAGGCAACAGGAGGCCAGCATCATGTTCATCGACGAAGTGGTTCTCGCAGGCATCCTTACCGTCGGATTGATGGTTGTTTTCTTCGGTGGGGTCGGAATTTTCATCTGGAAGGACAGCCACAAGAAGAGCTGATCCTTACAGATATACAGAGCACGCAAGGCACTTCGGGCGACTTAGGTCGCCCGTTTTTTTTGCCTCTACGAAAGTCGGGATGACACATTGTTAGCTTGCTAATAATATGATGGGTAACGATTCCGTCATCCGCTTTGCCGACTATCTTTAAGCGATAGACCCGGACCCTTTCGAGAGACCGCGTGCGACCTACGCTACAGGCATTCCTTGCGCCGGATACGCTGGCGCTGAAATTCGCGATCAAGACCCTCCTGGCCGGCGGCCTGGCGCTCTGGTGCGCCTTCCGTTTCGACCTGGAGCAGCCGCAGTGGGCGCTGATGACGGTGTTCATCGTGTCCCAGCCGCTGTCGGGCATGGTGGTGGCCAAGGGCCTTTTCCGCCTGATCGGTACCTTGTTCGGTACGGCCATGTCGGTGGTGTTCATAGCGCTGTTCGCTCAGACGCCCTGGCTGTTCCTGCTGGCCATCTCGCTCTGGCTGGGCCTTTGCACCGCGGCATCGACCAGCCTGCGCAACCACGTGTCCTATGCGTTCGTGCTGTCGGGATACACCGTGGCGATCATCGGGCTGCCGGCGATCACGCACCCACTGGACGTCTTCGACCAGGCTGTCGCGCGCAGTACGGAAATCTGCCTGGGCATCCTCTGTGCTTCCGCCGTCAGCGCGATTCTCTGGCCGCGCCGGGTCGAGGCCAACCTGGGCAAGCAGGCGCACGCCACCTGGCTCACCGGCATGCAGGCTGCGCGCAGTGAGATCGATGCCGATGCGCGGCAGATCAAGGGCCTGCTGCAGGCGCTGGGCAAGATCGTCGAAGTCGATGTGCAACGTGATCACGCCTGGTTCGAGGGCTATCGGGGGCGGATGCGCTCGCGCGCGCTGCGGATTCTCTCCCGCGACCTGCTCAGCCTGCTGCGCACTGCGCGCGGTGTGGCCCGCCAGCGCAGCGTGCTGGATGCCGAGGACCGCGCGCGCCTGCAACCCTGGTTCGAGGAGCTGCGCGCCACCCTGGAGGACCCGCAGGTGGACGCCATGCGCTCGCTGCAGGAGCGTTTGCAGGCGGCGGGCCTGGATGAAAGCTACTCCAACGACCTGCGCTATTGCCTGACCCGCTGCGCCCTGCTGCTGCTCAAGGCGCTGAATTCGGAAAAGACCATGCGTGCCGTGGCGGACGGGCGCGTGGATGATGTCGCCACCGGCACCCTGTCCTGGCACCGCGATTGGCTCATGGCGCTGTTCTACGGCCTGCGCAGCGCGTTGGCGCTGCTGGGCATGTCGGCGTTCTGGATGGCCACCGCCTGGCCGGCGGCTACCGGCGGCATGCTGCTGGCAGCGGTGATCTGCAGTCTGTTCGCCAACCGCGATAACGCCGTCACCATTGGCCTGGGTTTCCTGCGTGGCATCCTCTACGCGATCCCGGCGGCGGCTGTCGTGAGCCAATGGCTGCTGCCGCAGTGGAACGGCTTCCCGCTGCTCTGCCTGGCGCTGGGCGTGCCGCTGTTCTTCGCCCTGTTGGGCATGGCCACGCCTGCGCTGGCGGGGACGGCGACATCCTTCTCGATCCACTTCATTACCCTGGTGGCGCCGAGCAACGTGATGAAGTACGACCTCGCCAACCTGCTCAATTCGGCCCAGGGCATCGTCATCGGCGTGGGCTTCGCCGTGCTGGTGTTCCGCCTGCTCACCTTGCCGGCGGACTGGCTCAACCTCCGCCTGATCCAGGCCACCTGCGAGGACCTCGGGCGCCTGACCCGGCGGCCCCTGGCGGAAGCCGAGAGCTGGTTCGGCGGACGTATGGCCGACCGCCTGATTCGCCTGGCACGGCATTACACCCTGCTGCCCAGGGAAGAGCAGAAGCGCTGGCAGGACGGCCTGCTGGCGCTGGACCTGGGCAATGAACTGATCCATCTGCGCTCCTGCCTCAGCGGAGCGCAGGGACAACTGCGCAAGCGTCGCGACCAGTTCCTCGGCTCTCTGGCCGGAGTACTGGAGAAGGGGCCGGCGCAGGGCCGCGAGCAACGCCTGGAAAGCCTCTGCCCGCCGCTGGAGGAGGCTCTCGCCCACGACTTGCAGGGCGATAACGAACCCAACCGTCTGGCCCGTGCCGCGTTGGCGCAGTTGCGCCACACCTGGCGGCAGTGGTGCCGTCTGGAGGACTCCCATGGGGCTGCATGAGTTCGGCTGGGGCGGCGTCTACATCAGCCCGCTGTTCATCTATGCGCTGCTGGCCCTGGGGCTGACCGCGCTGTTGCGCCTGCTGTTGCAGGCCACGCCGCTCGGCCGCCAGATCTGGCACGAAGCCCTGTTCGACTGTGCTCTGTTCGTGCTGATCCTGTGCGGGATCACCTGGGCGCTGAGCGGAACACCTTGAGAGGAGAAGCTGTATGCGCGGAACCCTTCGCGTAGTCATCACCATCGCCCTGGTCATCGCCGCCATCCTGGCCGGCACCTGGCTGTGGCGCTACTACATGCTGTCGCCCTGGACCCGCGATGCACGTGTGCGTGCCGATGTGGTGGTGATTGCCCCGGACGTGTCCGGCTGGGTCACCGACCTCGCCGTACAGGACAACCAGCAGGTCAAGGCCGGCGACCTGATCATGCGCATCGATCACGAGCGCTACGCGGCGAATCTGGAGCAGGCCAAGGCGTTGGCCGAGACCCGGCACCAGCAGTACCTGTTGCGCGTGAGCGAGGCTTCGCGGCGTAGCAAGCTGGGCATCGCGGCGATCAGCGCTGAGGACAAGGAGACCGCGCAGATCAACGCATCCATCGCCAAGAGCGAGTACGACGAAGCCCAGGCCCAGGTGCGCCTGGCGCAACTGAACCTGACCCGCAGCGAGATGCGCGCGCCGCGCGACGGGCAGATCACCAATCTGCGGCTGGCCCAGGGCAACTACGTGCAGGCGGGCCAGGCGATGATGGCGCTGGTGGACCAGAAGTCCTTCTACGTCACCGCCTATTTCGAGGAAACCAAGCTGCCCGGCATCCGTGTCGGTCAGCCGGCCCAGGTGGTGCTGATGAGTGGTGACATTGCCATCGACGGCACCGTGGAGAGCATCAGCAGTGGCATCACCGACCGCAACGCGATCCCTGACAGTCAGTTGCTGGCCAACGTCGAACCGACCTTCAACTGGGTGCGCCTGGCCCAGCGCATCCCGGTACGCATCCATCTCGACAAGGTGCCCGAGGGCGTGCACCTGAGCGCCGGCATGACCGCCAGCGTTACCGTGAAGGAGCGCTGATTCCCGCCGCCTGCGGTTCGCGTCCGAACCAGCAGGACAGTGCCGCGCACAGCACCGACGCCGCTACCAGGCTGATACCGACCCAGGGCGTCCAGGCGATGCCCGCCAGGCTGATCACCGCGCCGCCCAGCGCCGCGCCGAGGGCCACGCCCAGGTGCATCGCCGAAGTGTTCAGCGCCACCCCGGCGCTACCGCTGGCCGGGTCGCTGGCCAGCAGATAGCTCTGCACCGCTGGCGAGATCATCCAGCTGATGGTGCTCCAGATCATCAGGGCGCCGAGCAGCAGCCAGGGGTGGCCGAGGCTCAGCGGGATTGCCAGCATCGCCACTGCGAACAGCACCGGCACCACCAGCAGCGCGCGGCGGTGACCGAGGTGATCGCTCAGCCAGCCGCCCAGGTATCCGCCACCGATGGCCGCCAAGCCGATCAGCAGCAGCGTCAGGGCGATGCCCCGGCTATCGGTGATCCCGGCGACCTGCTGGAACCACGGCGTGATGTAGGCGAACAGCGTGAAGTGCCCGCCCAGCAGGAGGATCGATACCAGTTGCGCGAGGTTCAGTACCGGGCTGCGCAGCTGGCGCCTGTACGCCTCGCTGCTGGCGGGACTGTCCAGCGTGCGGCGAGGCAGGGCGATCCGCAGCAGGGCGGCCAGCGGCAGCGAGTAGAGGGCAATGGCGGCGAAGATCCAGCGCCAGCCGAACCAGTCGTTGACCAGCACGCCGGCGGGTACGCCGAACACCAGCGAGCCGCTGATGCCCATGAAGATCAGACCGATGGCGCGCCCGCGCTGGGCCGCCGGCGCCAGCTCCACTGCCAGCAGGCTGGCCTGCATGATCAGCAGCCCGCAGCAGGCGGCCATGCCAATGCGCATCAGCAGCAGGGAAACGTAGCCGGGGCTCAGCGCGGCACCCGCGTTGAACGCGGCGAATACCAGCAGCGTGATGACCAGCAGCCGGCGACAGTCGGCGCCACGGGTAAGCCAGCCGAGCAGAGGCGCGGCGATGGCGAAACTCAGGGAGAACAGGCTGGTGAGTTGCCCGGCGAGGCTCAGGGAAACGTGCAGGTCGTTGGCAAGGGACGGCAGGATGCCGGTGAGGATGGCCTCGGCGAGGCCCGCGGCGAAGGTGCAGAGGGATAGCAACAGCAGTCGAAGGTCCATGGCGGCTCCGATTCCCGGTGAGGGGTTTCGGGCACGAAGCCTTCGGTTATCCCGGATGGATATGAAGTAACGGGGGCAGGGTAGTCGAGCGGGAAACTGTATACAAGTTTCCGGGGCCGCTGGTACGGCCCCGGAACGTGTGTCAGCCGATGGTGATCGGCGGCAGGGCGGGCAGTTCGATGTCGAGTTTCTCAGTCGGTGCCATGACTTCGGCCTCGCCTTTGACCACGGCCTTGCCGTCCTGATTGAGCACCACGGTGCCGATACGTACGCGGTTCTTCGGCAGCTTCTCCAGCACTTCCAGTTCCACGGTCAGTTGGTCACCGAGCTTCACCGGGCGAGTGAAGCTCAGGTTCTGGCCGAGGTAGATGGTGCCAGGGCCGGGCAGGGTGGTGGCGATCGCCGCGCTGATCAGCGCGCCGGTGAGCATGCCGTGGGCGATGCGCTCCTTGAACTGGGTGGTGGCGGCGTAATCGGCGTCCAGGTGCACCGGGTTGCGGTCGCCGGAGACTTCGGCGAACAGCTGGATGTCGCGCTCGGTGACGCTGCGCTGGAAGTTGGCCTTCTGGCCGACTTCGAGTTCTTCGTAGGGGACGTTTTGCACGGAAGTCATAGGGGCTCCTCGGTTTTCTCGACTTGCGGGACGGGGCAGTGTGCCGCCAGCCAGTCGATCAGGTTGCGGGTGACCTCGTCGCGGTTGCTCTCGTTGAACAACTCATGGCGAGCGTCGGGATAAATCTTCAGTTGGACGTCACGAACCCCGGCCCGGGTCATCGCCTGGGCGAGATCGCGTAGACGCTTGCCCTGGCTGACCGGGTCGCGCTCACCGCCGATGACCATCACCGGCAGGTCGGCGCGGATGCTCGACAGGTGTCCAGCCGGGGTGATGTCGGCCAGGCCGCCGAGCAGGTCGATCCACAGCTGGTTGCTGCAGCGGAAGCCGCAAAGCGGATCGGCGACGTACTTGTCGACCTCGACCGGGTCGCGGCTGAGCCAGTCGAAGGCAGTGCGGTTGGGTTTGAAGGCCTTGTTGAACGAGCCGAAGGACAGGAAGTCGATCAGCGCGCTGCGCCCCAGCGGGCCCTGGCGCCAACGCTCGAAGCGGGCGATGAGGCGGGCGCTCTTGTACAACGCCACGGGCTGGTAGTTGGAGCCTGACAGCACCGCCGCCTTTACGCTGGCGCTGTGCTGCATCAGGTAGGCGCTGCCGATGTAGCTGCCCATGCTGTGGCCGAGCAGGATGATCGGCAGGTCGGGGTGCTCCTCGCGCACATGCTGGTTCAGCGTATGCAGGTCGCCGATCACCTTGCCCCAGCCGCCGCGGTCGGCGTAGTGGCCCAGTTCGCCGTTCTCGGCGGTGCGCCCGTGGCCGCGCTGGTCGATGGCGTAGAGGTGGTAGCCCGCGGCGTTCAGCGCCAGGCCCAGGCGCTCATAGCGGCCAGCGTGTTCGGCCATGCCGTGGGACAGCATCAGGGCACCGCGGGACGGGCCTTCCGGCGCCCAGTGGCGGGTGTAGAGCGGTGTCTCGTCGCTGGCGGGGAGCCAGTAGGCGGCGTAGGGCATGGGGTCCATCCTGCTTCTTGTTCGTCGATTCTTATTGGAATGGGGCCATGGAGCGGGCCAGACGGGGCGATTCTGCCACGCCGGGACATCTTCTGTATGGATTGCTCGCTGCGTACGTCTGGCGCGCTGTATGACCCGTCCTAGGCGGCCGCCGGCTCTATCCCGCGCGATGCCGGGATGGTGGCGCAAGATTCACGCAGTCTATGACGCTACCTGGAGTCTTTGCGATGACCAAAGGAACTGCTAGCTTCCGTCGAATGACCGCAATGACGGTTCGGTTTCGCTCAGGTATGAGGACAAGAATAAATGCAACCTGATTTCTGGAACGACAAACGCCCGGCCGGCGTGCCCAGCGACATTGACCTGACCGCCTACAAGTCGGTAGTGGAAGTCTTCGAGCGCTCCTGCAAGAAGTTCGCCGACCGTCCTGCCTTCAGCAACATGGGCGTGACCCTGACCTACGCCGAGCTGGACCGCTTGTCCGCCGCCTTCGGCGCCTACCTGCAGAAAAACACCGACTTGAAGCCCGGCGACCGCATTGCCGTGCAGATGCCGAACATCCTGCAATACCCCATCGCCGTGTTCGGCGCCCTGCGCGCCGGCCTCATCGTGGTCAACACCAACCCGCTCTACACCGCCCGCGAGATGCGCCACCAGTTCAAGGATTCCGGTGCACGCGCGCTGGTCTACGTGAACCTGTTCGGCAAGCTGGTGCAGGAAGTGCTGCCCGATACCGGCATCGAATACCTGATCGAGGCGCAGATGGGTGACCTGCAGCCCGCGCTCAAGGGTCTGCTGGTCAACACCGTGGTCAAGCACGTGAAGAAGATGGTGCCGGAGTACAACCTGCCCCAGGCCGTCTCCTTCAAGGCCGCCCTGAGCCAGGGCCGTGGCCATGGTCTGCAGCCGGTCAAGGTCGGCCTGGAAGACATCGCGGTGCTGCAGTACACCGGCGGCACCACCGGCGTCGCCAAGGGCGCCATGCTGACCCATGGCAACCTGGTCGCCAACATGCAGCAGGTGCACGCCTGTCTGCAGCAGCATGGCCCGGACGGCAAGCCGCTGATGCAGGTGGGCAACGAGGTGATGATCGCGCCGCTGCCGCTGTACCACATCTATGCCTTCACCGCGAACTGCATGTGCATGATGGTCAACGGCAACCACAACGTGCTGATCAGCAACCCGCGCGACATTCCCGGCTTCATCAAGGAACTGAAGAAGTGGCGCTTCTCCGCGCTGCTGGGCCTCAACACCCTGTTCGTCGCGCTGATGGACCGTCCGGAATTCAAGGAACTGGACTTCTCCAACCTGAAGGTCACCAACTCCGGCGGCACCGCGCTGGTCACCGCCACCGCCGAGCGCTGGAAGGCCATGACCGGCTGCACCGTGGTGGAAGGCTATGGCCTGACCGAAACGTCCCCGGTGGTCAGCACCAACCCCTACGGTGATGCGGCGCGTCTGGGCACTGTCGGCCTGCCGGTGCCGGGCACCGCGCTGAAAGTCATCGACGACGACGGCAACGACGTTGGCCTGGGCGAGCGTGGCGAGCTGTGCGTGAAGGGCCCGCAGGTCATGAAAGGCTACTGGCAGCGTCCGGACGCCACCGCCGAGGTGCTGGACGCCGAAGGTTGGCTGCGCACCGGCGATATCGCGGTGATCGACCCGGACGGCTTCACCCGCATCGTCGACCGCAAGAAGGACCTGATCATCGTCTCCGGCTTCAACGTCTACCCCAACGAGATCGAGGACGTGGTCATGGCCCACCCGAAAGTCGCCAACTGCGCGGCCGTCGGTGTGCCGGACGAGAAGTCCGGCGAGGCGGTGAAGCTGTTCGTGGTGGCCCGCGAGGGCGGCGTGACCGTCGAGGAGCTCAAGGCCTACTGCAAGGAAAACTTCACCGGCTACAAGGTGCCCAAGCACATCGTGCTCAAGGACGCCCTGCCGATGACCCCGGTGGGCAAGATCCTGCGCCGGGAGCTGCGCGAAACCGCCTGAGGCCAGCGTGAATGAAAAAGGGGGCTGATCCTGGATCAGCCCCCTTTTTTATGGGTGGCGGGTTGTCGGGCAGGGCCGGTCAACCACCACAGCCGCCACAGCAGCCTTCCTTCTTGCGCAGGATTTCGTAGAGATCGTCCTTGAGCTGCAGCTTCTGCTTCTTCAGCGCCTCGATGGTGTCGTGCGAGGCAGGGGTGATGCCGGCTTCCATGTTCTTGATCTCCTGGTCGAGATCGTTGTGGCTATGGAAGAGCTTGGCGAAATGCGGGTCTTCGGCCTTCAGACGGGTAATCTTTTCGCGGTATTCGGGAAACATGAGGGTTCTCCAGGAGAGTGCAGGAGCACTTTGCGAGATCCCGCCCCGGAGAGTGTTGAGGTAGATCATTGAAGGCGCCGCGAGGAGAGGGACGGAAATCGCCGGATCGAACTCTGACGATCTACCCCGTCACGGGGACTGGCCTGACGATCATTTCCCGTTCTTTTTGCCGGTTTCATTTCTCTGAAATCCACTTTGTCGGACAATCCAACAAGGCTGCGAGCCTTCTGGGACGGGCTTTTCCGACGAGTGGAGGGTTGGTGACCGGAAAGCCTGTCTCTGGTCATTTTTCTTACTGACAAGGCTGTGTTTGGTGCTGGTCGCTGTTTCTCAAAGCTGATAATCTCGGCCCGCTTTTCGCTCCCCGAGCCTGGGGAAAGCGACATAAACACAACAAAGAACCGCGAACGCGGTAAAAGATGAGCTGTTGCTTAGGAGTGGGCTTCCATGACCGACAATTTCTGGAAGGACAAATACCCAGTGGGGATCGCTGCCGAGATCAACGCTGACCAGTACCCGAACATCCTCGCGGTACTCAAAGAATCCTGCCAACGTTTTGCAGACAAGCCTGCCTTCAGCAACCTGGGCAAGACCCTGACCTACGGCGAGATGTACAAGCTCTCCGGGGACTTCGCCGCCTACCTGCAACAGAACACCGATCTCAAGCCCGGCGACCGCATCGCCGTGCAACTGCCCAACGTGCTCCAGTACCCGGTCGTGGTCTTCGGCGCCATGCGCGCTGGCCTGGTCGTGGTCAACACCAACCCGCTGTACACCGCGCGGGAAATGGAGCACCAGTTCAACGACTCCGGCGCCAAGGCGCTGGTGTGCCTGGCGAACATGGCGCACCTGGCCGAGGAAGTGCTGCCCAAGACCGGCATCCGCAACGTCATCGTCACCGAAGTGGGTGACATGCTGCCGCCGCTCAAGCGCTTCATCGTCAACTTCGTGGTCCGCAACATCAAGAAGATGGTGCCGGCCTACAACATCCCCACTGCGCAGAAGCTCACCGATGTCCTGGCCAAAGGCCGTGGCAAGGCGGTGAAGGAAGTCTCGCCGCACAACGACGACGTCGCCGTGCTGCAGTACACCGGTGGCACCACCGGCGTGGCGAAGGGCGCGATGCTGACCCACCGCAACCTGGTCGCCAACATGCTGCAGTGCAAGGCACTGATGGGCGCCAACCTCAACGAAGGTTGCGAAATCCTCATCACTCCGCTGCCGCTGTACCACATCTACGCCTTCACCTTCCATTGCATGGCGATGATGCTCACCGGCAACCACAACATCCTGGTGACCAACCCGCGCGACCTGGCCAGCATGGTCAAGGAACTGTCGCAGTGGAAGTTCACTGGCTTCGTCGGCCTGAACACCCTGTTCGTCGGCCTTTGCAACAACGAAGGCTTCCGCAAGCTGGACTTCTCCGCGCTGAAGCTGACCCTCTCCGGCGGCATGGCCCTGCAACAGGCCGCTGCCGAGCGCTGGAAGGACGTCACCGGCTGCGCCATCTGCGAAGGCTACGGCATGACCGAGACCAGCCCGGTGGTGTCGGTGAACCCGTTCCAGAACATCCAGATCGGCACCATCGGCATTCCGGTTCCGTCGACCCAGTGCAAGGTCATCAGCGATGACGGCCAGGACCTGCCGCTGGGCGAGCGTGGCGAGCTGTGCGTCAAAGGCCCGCAGGTGATGAAGGGCTACTGGCAGCGTCAGGAAGCCACCGACGAGATCCTCGACAAGGATGGCTGGCTGCGTACCGGCGACATCGCGATCATCCAGGAAGACGGCTACATGCGTATCGTCGACCGCAAGAAGGACATGATCCTGGTGTCGGGCTTCAACGTGTACCCCAACGAGCTGGAAGACGTGCTCGCCACCCTGCCGGGCGTGCTGCAGTGCGCTGCCATCGGCATCCCGGACGAGAAGTCCGGCGAGGCGATCAAGGTCTTCGTGGTGTCCAAGCCGGGCGTAACGCTGACCAAGGAGCAAGTCATGCAGCACATGCACGACAACCTCACTGGCTACAAGCGTCCCAAATCCGTGGAGTTCCGCGACAGCCTGCCGACCACCAACGTCGGCAAGATCCTGCGCCGCGAATTGCGCGACGAAGAGCTCAAGAAAATCAGAGCCTGAGCCGATAGATAAGAAACCCGCCGCAAGGCGGGTTTTTTAATGCGCGCAAGGATGCGGCGCCCCCTCCCTGCCTGAGGTATCCGCCTTGAACACTGTCCTTCGTCTGCGCGCCAAGGTCCTGCTCCTGGCCATCGTCCCGATCCTGATCCTGACCGTCCTGTTGTGCGCTATCGCCACCGTCGCGCTGAGCCAGCTGTCCACGCAGCAGGAGGCGCAGATCCGCGAGAACCTCACCCAGGACCGCGAAGCCCAGCTGAAGAACTTCGTCGACGTGGCACTGGCTGCCGTCGGCCCGGTCTACCAGGCCGCCACCCAGGGCGATGCCCAGGCGCGCGAGCAGGGTATCGCGATCCTCAAACGCCTCGAGTACGGCAAGGGCGGCTACTTCTGGGGCTACGACACCCGTTCCGTGCGTGTCTTCCAGGGCACCAGCGACGAGCGCCTGGGCGAGGACTTCAGCACCTATCGCGATCCCAATGGCATCTATGCCATCCGCGAGCTGGTGGCGGCGGGCCAGAGCGGCCAGCACTACGTGCGCTACAGCTTCACCCTGCCCGGTGGCAACGCCATCGTGCCGAAGATCGGCTATGCCCACTTCCTGCCCAAGTGGAACCTGGTGTTCGGCACCTCGCTGAACCTCGACGACGTCGAGCGAGAAGTGAAGGAAGCCGGAGCGGCCTTCGACGCCAAGATCGACAATCTGCTGCTGCTCATGGGCGGCGCGGCGCTGGCGCTGCTGGTCGTGATCGGCCTGCTTGCCGGGCTGTTCAGCCGCACCATCGTCCAGCCCATCGTGCAGGTGCGCGACAACCTCGACGACATGGCCGCCGGCGACGGCAACCTGACCCACCGCCTGAACCTCGGCCGCCACGACGAACTGGGCGAACTGGCCGGCTCCTTCAATCGCTTCGTCGAGAAGATCCACGTGCTGGTACAGCAGGTGGCCGGCACCACGAACCAGTTGTCCGGGCTGGTGGGCGACGTCGCCCAGCAGGCGCAGCGCTCCGAGCGTGCAATGGATGGGCAGCGCCACGAGACCGACCAGGTCGCCACCGCCATCAACGAGATGACCGCCGCTGCCCAGGAAGTCGCGCGCAGCGCGCAACAGGCCGCCGATGCCGCGCAACAGACCGACCGCGAAGGCCAGGCGGCCAAGCGCGAGGTGGACCTGTGCGTCTCGCAGATCAATGATCTGGTGGGTGAGGTACGCAGCAGCAGCGACTCCCTCGACACGTTGCGGCAGGACGTGCAAGGCATCGTCGGCGTGCTGGAAGTGATCCGTTCCATCGCCGAACAGACCAACCTGCTGGCGCTCAACGCCGCCATTGAAGCGGCCCGTGCCGGTGAGGCCGGACGTGGCTTTGCCGTGGTCGCCGACGAAGTCCGTGCCCTGGCCAGCCGCACGCAGCAGAGCACCGGGGAAATCCAGCAGATGATCGACCGCCTGCGCGGCACCACGGAAGGTTCGGTGAGCGCCATGCAGCGCGCCAGCGACATGGCCGAGCGTACCCGCGGCCAGGCCAACCAGGCCGGTCAGTCGCTGGACGCCATCGCCCAGCTGATCGGCACCATCAATTCGATGAACGCGCAGATCGCCAGCGCCGCCGAGGAGCAGACCGCCGTGGCCGAAGAGATCAACCGCAGCGTGCACCAGATCGCCGGTGGCGTGGACAGCGTGGCCGACGACGCGGCCAAGGGCGCGCGCACCGCGACCGAACTGAATGGCCTGGGAGAGCGCCTGCGCCAGCTGGTCGGCCAGTTCCGCATCTGATCCGGCGGGGCGCGATGCCTCGCCATTGCGGGCCGCGACGCATTCAACGTGGCGGCCCGTGCCGGTCCTCTGCGACAATCCACGGATTGTCGCCATGACACCCCATTTCCGGGACCGGCCTCGCCTGCGTTGCGCCGCTCCCCGCGTATACGCCAGCGAAGCCGATGACCACAGACAGCACGCCCACTCCCGAACAGCTCCTGCAGCGCATGGATCACGCACTGATCCGCGACCGCCATCGCCTGCGCCGGCAGCTCCACGAGCTGCGCAAGCAGCCCGACGACGCCAAGCTCGCCCAGTGGGCAGAGCGCTTCCAGGCCTCCTGCGCCAAGGTCGAGGCGCGCCGCGCGAGCATCCCGAAGATCCGCTACGACGACAGCCTGCCGATCGCTGCCAAGCGCGACGAGATCAAGGCCGCGCTGGAAAAGAGCCAGGTGGTGGTGATCGCCGGCGAGACCGGTTCGGGCAAGACCACCCAGCTGCCGAAGATCTGCCTGGAGCTGGGGCGCGGCACCCACGGCCTGATCGGCCATACCCAGCCGCGCCGGCTGGCTGCGCGCAGTGTGGCCACCCGAGTCGCCGAAGAGATCGGTACGCCGCTGGGTTCACTGGTCGGCTACCAGGTGCGGTTCGAGGACCAGAGCGACGAAAGCACGCTGATCAAGCTGATGACCGACGGCATCCTGCTGGCCGAAACCCAGCACGACCGCTACCTGGAACGCTACGACACGATCATCGTCGACGAAGCCCACGAACGCAGCCTGAACATCGACTTCCTGCTCGGCTTCCTCAAGACGCTGCTGCCGCGCCGGCCCGACCTCAAACTGATCATCACCTCGGCGACCATCGACCTGGAGCGTTTCTCCAAGCACTTCGGCGATGCGCCCATCGTTGAAGTTTCCGGCCGCACCTACCCGGTGGACACCTGGTACCGCCCGCTGGCGGCGGAAGTGGACGAGGACGGCGAGGCGCTGTTCGACGACCTCTCCGTGGACCAGGGCATCCTCCGTGCGCTGGACGAGATCGCCGCGCACGAACGCGAGATCGGCAAGCGCCCCGGCGACGTGCTGGTATTCCTCCCCGGCGAGCGCGAAATCCGTGATGCCGCCGACATGCTGCGCAAGGCCAACCTGCGCCACACCGAAGTGTTGCCGCTGTATGCGCGCCTGACGCCGGCCGAGCAGCAGAAGATCTTCGCGCCCATGCCGGGGCGCAAGATCGTGCTCGCTACCAACGTCGCCGAGACCTCGCTGACGGTGCCGGGCATCCGCTACGTGATCGACAGCGGTACAGCACGCATCAGCCGCTACAGCTACCGCGCCAAGGTCCAGCGGCTGCCCATCGAAGCCGTCTCGCAAGCCAGCGCCAACCAGCGCAAGGGCCGTTGCGGCCGGGTCGAGCCGGGCATCTGCGTGCGCCTGTACAGCGAGGAAGATTTCAACGGCCGCCCGGCCTTCACCGATCCAGAAATCCTGCGCACCAACCTTGCGGCGGTGATCCTGCAGATGCTCCATCTGCGCCTGGGTGACATCGAGGCCTTCCCCTTCATCGAGCCGCCGGATGGCAAGGCGATCAACGACGGCTTCACCCTGCTGCAGGAACTCTCGGCAGTGAACCGCGAGGGCCAGCTGACACCGCTGGGTCGCCAGCTCGCGCGCCTGCCCATCGACCCGCGCCTGGGCCGCATGCTGCTGGAGGCGGCGCAACTGGGCAGCCTGCCGGAAGTGCTCACCGTGGCCAGCGCGCTGTCGGTGCAGGACCCGCGCGAGCGGCCGATGGATCGCCAGCAGGCTGCCGACCAGGCCCATGCGCAGTGGAAGGACCCGGACTCGGACTTCGCCGCGCTGATCAACCTCTGGCGCGGCTTCGAGGAACAGCGCCAGGCGCTGGGCTCCAACCCGCTGCGCAACTGGTGTCGGAAGAACTTCCTGAATTACCTGCGCCTGCGCGAGTGGCGTGATGCGCACCGCCAGCTGACGCTGATCTGCAAGGAATTGCAGTTGCCCTTCGGCAAGCCGGAGGGCGGCTCTCGTAGGAGCGAGGGGGACGCCACCGCTATTGCTCGCGAACAGCCCAACGCGGCGAAATCCCAGGACAACAAAGGTCGCGAAGCCGCCGTCGATAAAGGTGCGAAGCAGGTTCGCGAGCAAGCTCGCTCCTACAAAGGCGGCGAACCCGAGACCAAGGCCCGCGATATCGACTACGCCGCCGTGCACAAGGCGATCCTCTCCGGCCTGCTCAGCCAGATCGGGCAGAAAGCGGAGGAGGGCGATTACCTCGGCGCGCGCCAGCGGCGTTTCTGGATTCACCCCTCCAGCGTGATCGGCCGCAAGAAGCCACAATGGATCATGGCCGCCGAACTGGTGGAGACCACCAAGCTGTTCGCCCGCATGGTCGCGAAGATCGAGCCGGACTGGCTGGAACCGCTGGCCGGGCACCTGGTGAAGAAGAACTACCTGGAGCCGCACTGGGAAAAACGCCGCGGCCAGGTGGTGGCCTACGAGCAGGTCACGCTGTACGGCCTGATCATCATCGGCCGCCGCGCCGTGCATTACGGCCCGATCGATGCAGCGGTGTCCCGCGAGATGTTCATCCGCGAGGCGCTGGTGCGCGGCGAGATCAACAGCCGCGCCAAGTGCCTGTCGGCCAATCGCCAGTTGCTGGAAAAGCTCGATGAGCTGGAAGCCAAGGCACGCCGGCGCGACATCCTCGCCGACGAGGAAACCCTGTTCGCCTACTACGACGAACGCCTGCCGGCGGACATCTACCAGTCCGCCAGCTTCGAGAAGTGGTACGAGCGCGAGCACAAGCAGCAGCCGGACCTGCTGATCATGCGCGAGGAAGACGTCCTCGCCCGCGACGCCAGCGAAGTCACTGCCGGTCTCTATCCGGATCGCCTGCGCCTGGGTGAGCTGCAATTGCCGCTCACCTATCACTTCGAGCCGGGTCATGTGCGTGACGGCGTGACCGTGCGCGTACCGGCGCCGCTACTGCCGCAGTTGCCCGCCGAACGCCTGGAATGGCTGGTGCCGGGCCTGCTGGAGGCCAAGTGCATCGAGCTGGTGCGCAGCCTGCCCAAGGCGATCCGCAAGAACTTCGTGCCGGTGCCGGACTTCGTCCGCGCCGCGCTGGGCAAGATGGTCTTCGCCGAGGGTTCGCTGTCCGAGTCCCTCGGCCGCGAGTTGCAGCGTATGACCGGCAGCCGTGTGCCGGAGGAGGCCTGGACGGAAGCCGAGACCCAGGTGGAAAACCACCTGCGGATGAACATCGAGGTGGTCGACGCCCGGGGCAAGTTCCTCGGCGAAGGCCGTGACCTGGCCGAACTCACCGCGCGCTTCGCCGAGGCCAGCCAGGCCGCGCTGGCGATCCCGCAGGCGGACAAGCCGCAAAAACCGGTGGAGGCCAAGGGCTTTGGCGAGGTGGCGGAGAAGGTCCAGCAGAAGGTCGCCGGGCTGTCGATGACGGTCTACCCGGCGCTGGTGGAAGAGGCCGGCGTGGTCAAGGAAAACCGCTTCCCGACCCAGGCCGAGGCCGATTACCAGCACCGCCGCGCCCTGCAACGCCTGTTGCTGCAACAGCTGGCCGAGCCGGCCAAGTTCCTGCGCAGCAAGCTGCCGGGGCAGACCGACATGGGCCTGCTCTACCGTGAGCTGGGCCGTGTCGAATCGCTGGTGGAGGACATCCTGCTGGCCAGCCTGGACAGCGCCATTCTCGACGGTGAAAGCAGCCTGCCGCGCGATGGCGCCGGGCTTGCGTCGCTGGCCGAGAGGAAGCGCGGTGCCTGGACCGAGCACGCCGAACGCATCGCTCGCCTGACTCTGGAAATCCTCAAGCTCTGGCACGGCCTGCAGAAGCGCTTCAAGGGCAAGGTCGACCTGGCCATGACGGTGCCGCTCAACGACGTGAAGGGGCAACTGGCCAAGCTGGTCTACCCCGGTTTCGTGCGCGACACACCGCTGGAATGGCTGAAGGAATACCCGCGCTACCTGAAGGCGGTCGAGCAGCGCCTGGACAAGGTCGCCGGGCAGGTCCAGCGCGATCGCGTGTGGAGCGGCGAGATGGCCGGCTACTGGGAACAGTACTCGGCGCGCCTGGCCAAGCACGCCCAGGAAGGCAAGCGCGACCCGGAACTGGTGATGTACCGCTGGATGCTGGAGGAGTACCGCGTCTCGCTGTTCGCCCAGCAACTGGGGACGAAGCTGCCGGTGTCGGACAAGCGCCTGTCCAAGCAATGGAGCCAGGTCGAGGCCTGATGCCCGCCGCCCTGGCACAAGGATGAAGCCATGCCGTCGAATCTCGAGATAGCCGCCAACCTGATCAACCTGCTGGCGGTGCTGCTGGCGGCGCGCAACAGCGTCCACACCTGGACGCTGGGTGTGGTCGGTTGCCTGCTGTTCGGCTGGATGTTCTACACCGTGCAGTTGTACGCCGATGTAGTGCTGCAAGGCTTCTTCATCGTTACCAGCCTGATGGGCTGTTGGGCCTGGCTGCGTGGCGCTGCCGGCTCGGCACTGCCGATCAGCCGTACCGCCCCGCGCGACCTGCTGGCGATGGCGCTGCTGGCGTTCGTGGTGGCCTCCGCATACGCGTGGCTGCTGCACCATTTCACCGATGCCTACGCGCCGTGGGTCGACTCGCTGGTGCTGGCCTTCAGCGTGCTGGCGCAGCTCCTGCTCATGCGCCGGCGCCTGGAGAACTGGTTCATCTGGCTGCTGGTGAACAGCCTCGCGGTGCCCCTGTACGCCTCCCGAGGCCTGTACCTGACCGCGGCGCTCTACCTGCTGTTCTGGTTCAACGCCTGGTATGGCCTGTACTGCTGGCGCATTGAACTGCGCGCGCAAGGCCGTAGCTTGGCTGTGGCGGGAGTGCCGGCCTGATGGTCGAGGCCGGGTTGATCGTCGGCAAGTTCTCGCCCTTGCACCTGGGGCATGAGCACCTGATCCGCCGGGCGCAGCAGCACTGCCAGCGACTCTACCTGCTGTGCTATTCCCTGCCGGAAATGCCCGGCTGCCCGGCGGTGCTACGGCAAAAGTGGCTGCAGGATCGCTTCCCGCAGTTGCCCTACTGGGTTGTCACGCCCCGGCAGGTGGCGGCCTGGCGATCGGCGGGCAAGGCGTTGCCCGACTTGCCGGCGAACGACGCGGCGGAAGTCCTGCACCGGCAGTTCGTCGCCGACTTCTGCCGCGAGGTGATCGGTGAGACCGTGCAGGCGGTGTTCACCAGCGAGGACTACGGCGATGGCTTCGCGGCCCACCTGACCACCTGCTTTGGCCATCCGGTGCGGCATGTCAGCGTGGACCGCCTGCGCGTCACGGTGCCGGTCTCGGGCACGGCGCTACGAGGCGATGTGCATACGCTGCGCGGCTTCCTCGCGCCGACGGTCTACGCGGACTTCGTCGATCGCGTGGTTTTCCTCGGTGGCGAGTCCACCGGCAAGTCGAGTCTCTGCCAACGGTTGGCGCAGGTGACGGGGACTGGATTCGTGGCTGAGTACGGCCGTGAACTGTGGGAAGAAAAGGGCGGGGCACTGGTCTACGACGACCTGCTGCACATCGCCCAAACGCAGGTGGCGCGGGAAGCGGAGGCGTGCGCGAAAGCAGCGCGCTACCTGTTCTGCGATACCTCGCCGCTGACCACGCTGCTCTACTGCCAGTCGATGTTCGGCCGCGCCGAAGAAGCCTTGCAGCGGCTGGCCGAGCGCCCCTACGCACGAGTTTTCCTTTGCGCCGACGACTTCCCCTTCGTACAGGATGGCACGCGCCGCGAAGAGGATTTTCGCCGCTGGCAGCAGGCCTGGTACGTCACCGAGCTGCAACGGCGCGGGATCGAATACCAGGTGCTGTATGGGACGCTGGAGCAGCGCACGGAGCAGGTTCTCCGCGCGCTGGACTGGCAGCCTTAGTCGCGCTTGGGGATGTTCAACCCGCGCTGTACCGCCGGCCGCGCGAGGAAACGCTCGAGCACGCGCTTCACGTTCTGGAAGTTCTCGAAGCCCACCAGATCGCCCGCCTCATAGAAGCCGACCAGATTGCGAATCCACGGGAAGCTGGCGATGTCGGCGATGGTGTAGCGCTCGCCCATGATCCAGTCGCGGCCTTCCAGGTGGCGGTCGAGCACGGCCAGCAGGCGTCTGGACTCGTCCACGTAGCGCTGCAGCGGGCGCTTGTCCTCGTAGTCCTTGCCGGCGAATTTGTTGAAGAAGCCGATCTGCCCGAACATCGGGCCGATCCCGCCCATCTGGAACATCAGCCACTGCAGGGTTTCATAGCGGCCGCTGGCGCCGGGTGCGATCAGCGAATCAGTCTTGTCGGCGAGGTAGACCAGGATCGCGCCGGACTCGAACAGCGCCAGTGGCTTGCCGTCAGGGCCGTTGGGGTCGAGGATCGCCGGGATCTTGTTGTTCGGGTTCAGCGAGAGGAATTCCGGGGACAGCTGGTCGTTGCGCTCGAAGCTGACCAGGTGCGGCTCGTAGGGCAGGCCGAGCTCTTCCAGCATGATCGACACCTTCACGCCGTTGGGCGTGGGCAGCGAGTACAGCTGCAGGCGGTCAGGGTGTTCGGCGGGCCATTTGCGGGTGATGGGGAACGCGGAAAGGTCTGGCATGCATACTCCGGTCAGGTGAGCGGGACTTTGAGTCGGCCCTCAGGATAGTCCTCCGTGCGCCGATGGTCATGACCCGTGCGCGACAAACCGGTATGGTGCGGGCCCACACCCGGTCACTGGAAAAGGAACCCACCATGAGCCTGCAAGGCACTTACGATCCGCAGAACATCTTCGCCCAGATCATTCGTGGCGAGGCTCCCTGCTACAAGCTGTACGAGGACGACGACGTGCTCGCCTTCCTCGATCTGTTCCCGCAGTCCTACGGCCATGCCCTGGTCATCCCGAAGAACTCCCCGGCGCGCAACATCCTCGAAGTCGACCCCGATGCGCTGGCCAAGGTGATGCGTGTGGTGCAGCGCCTGACCGGCGTGATTGTCGACGAGCTCAATCCCGATGGCGTGCAGGTCGCCCAGTTCAATGGCGCGCCGGCCGGGCAGACGGTGTTCCACATCCACGTGCATATCGTCCCGCGCTATGCCGGCGAAGGCCTGGGCATCCACGCGGCGAACAAGGCTGATGCGGGGGAGCTGGAGAAGCTGCAGGCGCGCCTCGTTGCCCGCCTGAACGGCTGAGGCGCACCTAGGCCGGCGGTTACTCGACCGCCGGCTTGATGTCGAAACCGGTGCGGTTGTCGCTGACGATGCGGAAGGCGTTGTTGCCGCCGGGCTCCAGTGGCACCAGCAGTTCACGGCGCAACATGGCCTTGCTGCAAAGGCCGTCGCCGTCCTTGTCGCCGATGATGCCGACCACGTGCTTGCCCACCGGTACATGGAAGCTGGCCGACTCGCCCTTGCCGATGCGCGCGGCTATTTCATGGTCGATGGTGAGGGCGACGAAGCAGCCGCCGCCGATGTAGCCGACGTCACGGGTGACGTCGACCTTGACGCTGTCCTTGCCCGGTTGCTGGTAGGCCAGCAGGCGGTCGGCGGGCACAGGTTGGACTTCATCGCTCTGGTACGAAGCACAGCCGGAAAGCGTGAGCAGGGACAGGACGGCAAGGATCGAACGCATAGACTTCCTCCATGGACAATGCAGCCTAGGCTAGCCCATCCGGCCGGTTTCCGTCGGGTTGCCTCCGCGTTGTGGGAAATTGGAGTAGTCTTCAGCACATGTGAGTCGGGCTGGAGTGCCCGGCCGCCGCCATTGAGGCCGACCCGCCGGGCGGTCGAGCCAAGGAGCAGGGCCGATGCACCGCAACAGCGACCCCGACCACCTGTTCGAGTCCAGCGCCGGACCGACCGGCCTGGAGGAAGCCGACCACCGCCTGCTGATGCGGCTGATCTTCGGTTGCACCGGGGCGACCCTGGGGGTGTTCTCGATCCTGCAGTACTTTGCCGGCAATCTCTGGCTGGCTGGCGCCGAACTGGCTACCTGCGGGCTGTTGCTGTGGGCGGCGCACCGGCTCCAGCGCGTCCGCCGACTGGTGCCCTGGATCATCGCGTACCTGCTGCCGACCTTCTGTTTCATCCTCTACATCATCGTCATGCCCAACGCTTCGGCGTCGGCTTTCGTCTGGGTCTATCTGATGCCGGTGATGGCCTATCTGCTGCTGGGCAAGTGGCGCGGCTTCCTGCTCGCCGTGCCGTTCATGCTGATCGCCACGCTCATGTACCTGCACGCCAACCGGGTGCGACTGGATGCGCCGGGGTTGATCGACATCGGTAACGGCATTTTCTGCGGCGTGCTGGTGATCGCTTTCATGCATGTCTATGAAGAACGCCGCGCCGCCGCCTACAAGCAGCTGCGGCACCTGGCGCTGACCGATGCGCTGACCGGTGTAGCCAGCCGCGAGAGCTTCCAGCGCACGTTACGTCGTTGCATCCAGGAGGCCGCACGCTACGAAACGCGGCTGGTGCTGGTGGTGCTGGACGTCGACCACTTCAAGAACATCAATGACCAGTGGGGGCACGATGCTGGTGACAAGGCGCTGCAGCATTTGTGCAATCGCCTGCGCCACCGCCTGCGTGCCACCGACCTGATCGGCCGGCTTGGTGGCGAGGAGTTCGGTCTGCTGCTGCCCTTCACCGACCGCTTCGACGCCAAGCCGCTGGTGGAATCCCTGCGCCGCGACATCGATGAGGCGCCGCTGATGTATCACGGGGAGCGCATCGAGATTTCCGCGACCTTCGGCCTCGCCGAGTGGCCGGGCGACGGCCTGGATGCCGACGAACTCTACCGCTGCACCGACCGCCGCCTGTATCGCGGGAAGGCCGAGGGCCGAAACCGCCTGGTCTACAGCGACACCGCCTGAGCACGTTTCGCCGCCGGCGGCCCGGCGATGCGCGCATAGGCCGCGCGGACCTGGCGAGCCATCTTCCGCTCCACCCATTCGTAGCTCAGCCAGGACAGCAGCAGGATCGCCGGTACGCTGAGGCCCAGGGTCTGGTAGGGCGTCAGGCCCA
Organism: Pseudomonas nicosulfuronedens; assembly: GCF_005877905.1. Taxonomy (GTDB): domain Bacteria; phylum Pseudomonadota; class Gammaproteobacteria; order Pseudomonadales; family Pseudomonadaceae; genus Pseudomonas; species Pseudomonas nicosulfuronedens. The sequence continues at coordinate 123,804 of NZ_SWDV01000025.1, forward strand.
GTCGTTCGTGCAGCCAGTAAGCGGCCAGCCAGAGCACGATGACATGCAGCAGGTACACCGAATAGGACCAATCGCCCAGCGCATGCAGCACCTTGTTGCGCTCGAACATCGGCTCCAGCGCTACGCACGCGGCGAGCAGCGCAGCGGCGGGCAGGCCCCAGGTCAGCAGGCGCCAGGGATGGTCGGCGGGGAACAGCGCGATGGTCGTTACTGCGACGGCGACCGTCAGCAGGGCCAGCGGCTTCGGCAGGTTCAGCCAGCCACGCCGGTACAGTGCGGCGAGCCCCAGTCCCAGCAGGAATTCGAAGATGATCGGGTTGCGGTAGAAATGGCTGATCCACGGCTCGCGCGCCAGCACCTGCGCCACCAGCAGCACCAGGGCAGTCACCAGCCAGGGGCGCCAGCGCTCGGCGACCAGGAAGGAGAGGGCGAACAGCCCGTAGAAGAGCATCTCGAAGTTCAGCGTCCAGCCCACCGGCAGTACCGGGTACAGACCGAAGCCGCCGGGGTTTTCGCTGGGGATGAACAGCAGGGACAGCAGCAGCGACTTGCCGCCGACGCCGTAGATCGGCATCACGTCGGCGAAGGCGTAGAGGATCAGCGCGGTAATCGCGGTGTACAGCCAGTATGCGGGGGCTACGCGGGCCAGGCGCTGGACCAGGAAGGTCAGCGGCGACATCGGTCGGCCAGCGCTGGAGAGGTGGATCACGAAGCCGCTGAGGACGAAGAAGATATCCACCCCAACCTGGCCGCGGGTGGAGAGCAGTTTGCCGCCGAGGCTGTCGGCGCGGAAGTCGAAGAACACCTGCATGAAGTGATGGAACACCACCAGCCAGGCGGCCAGTGCCCGTAAAGCCTGAAGCGAAACCAGCATGGGTGGGCGCGTCCTCCGTCTGTGGATAAAAGAAAGGGGCGCGACCGTTGCGCGCCCCTTTCCTCGACAGTCAGGATTCGCCGATCGTTCAGCGGGCCTGCTGGACGGTTGCTGCCGGCAGTGCCGGTTCACGCTCCAGGCGCAGGCACAGCAGCGCCGTGGCGATGGCTGCGACCGGCAGCAGCGCGCCGACCCACGGCAGTGCAGCGAGGCCTGGGCCGTGGTCGATGGTCATGCCGCCGAGCCAAGCGCCCAGCGCATTGCCCAGGTTGAATGCGGCGATGTTGAAGCTGGCCGCGACGCTCTGGCCGGCACCGTGGGCCTTTTCCAGCACCCACATCTGCAGCGGTGGCACGGTGGCGAAACCGGCGGCGCCGAGCAGGGCGATGAAGATGACCACGGCCACCTGGTTCTGCAGCGAGAAAGTCATCAGGCCCATGACCACCGCCAGCGCCACCAGGCTACCGAGCAGGGCAGGCACCAGCTTGCGGTCGGCCAGCTTGCCGCCCAGCAGGTTGCCCAGCACCAGGCCGCCGCCGAACACCAGCAGCACCGGCGACACGGCGCTTTCGGAGAAGCCGGCGAGGCGGGTCAGCAGCGGCGAGACATAGCTGAACACGGTGAACACGCCGCCGAAGCCGAGCACGGTGGTCAGCAGGCCGAGCAGCACGGCCGGGCGCTTCAGCACGCGAAAGTCCTCGCGCAGGTTGCCGGCGGCCGGCGGTGCGCCGTTGCGCGGCAGGTAGATCGCCAGGATTGCCAGGGCGAGCACGCCGATGCCGGTGACTACCCAGAAGGCCGCACGCCAGCCATAGAGTTGGCCGAGCCAGGTGCCCAGCGGTACGCCAAGGATGGTGGCGACGGTGAGGCCGGTGAACATCAGGGCGATGGCCGAGGCGCGGCGCTCAGCCGGCACCAGGCTGGTGGCGACCACCGAGCCGACACCGAAGAAGGTGCCATGGGCGAAGGAGGTCAGCACCCGTGCCGCCATCAGCGTGGCGTAGTCCGGCGCCAGGGCGCAGGCCAGGTTGCCGAGGGTGAAGATCACCATCAGGCCGAGCAGGGTGCGGCGTTGCGGCCAGCGCGCGGTGAGGGCAGTGAGCAGTGGTGCGCCGAGTACCACGCCCAGCGCGTAGCCGGAGATCAGCAGCCCGGCGGCAGAGATCGAGACGCCGAAGTCATGGCCGACTTCCAGCAACAATCCCATGATCACGAATTCGGTAACGCCGATGCCAAAGGCACCGGCGGTCAAGGCATACAAGGCAATGGGCACGGTGGCTCTCCCAGGTGGTTCGAAGAATGATGGCCACCTTATCGCCGTGCGGATTGCTGATATAGACTGCCTTTGAGCAAATCACCTGTGAATTGAATTCAACATGGCCCGTCCTGACGTCAACCGCTTCGGCGAAATGGAAGTCTTCATCCGCGTGGTGGAAACCGGCGGCTTCACTGCCGCCGCGCTGCAGTGCGGGATGACACCTTCGGCGGTGAGCAAGCTGGTGGCGCGGCTGGAGGATCGTCTCGGTGCGCGGCTGTTCAATCGCTCCACCCGGCGCCAGCAGCTCACCGCCGAGGGGGCGGCGTTCTATGAACGCAGCCTGCGAATCCTCGCCGATCTGGACGAAGCCGAACGCGAGGCCTCGGCCAGTGCCGAGCCGCAGGGCAGGGTGCGGATCAGCTGCAATCTGCCGGTGGGTCGGCAGTTCCTGATTCCGGCGCTGCCGCTGTTCTTCGAGCGCTATCCGGGCGTCAACCTCGACCTGCAGTTGACCGATGAAGTGGTGGACCTGTTTGAAGTGCGCGCCGACGTCGCCGTGCGCAGCGGGCCGCTGCGGGATTCGCGGCTGGTGGCGCGTTCGCTGGGAGAGTCCGGACACAAGATAGTCGCCGCGCCCGAGTACCTGGCGTGGCACGGTACGCCGCAGCATCCGCGTGAGCTGGGCGAATACAATTGCGTGGGCTTCAGCTACCGGCGCGTCGAGCCGGACTGGCCCTTTCTCGGCAAGCCGGCGGATGCCCCCGAGCCCAGCGGCAACCTGCTGGCCAGCGACGGTGACAGCGTGCGGCATCTGGCGCTGGCCGGGTTGGGGCTGGCGCGACTGGCGGAGTTCCAGGTGCGCAAGGATATTGCAGCCGGGCGGCTGGTGGAGGTGCTGGCGGACTTCAATCCCGGCGACCGCAAACCGATGCACGCGCTCTATCTGGGCAAGCCGGGCCACCTGCCGGCGCGAGTTCGCGCGGTGCTCGACTTCCTCGCCGAGCACGTGCGCATCGACTGACTCAGGCGGCTTCGAGCAGTGCCAGGGTGTCGGTCGCGCCCATCATCTTCGCCGCGGCCAACGCCGTCAGGCCGCTGGCGTCGCGGGCCTCGGAGTCGGCGCCGTGTTCCAGCAGGCAGAGGACGATCTCCGGGCGATTGAACATCGCCGCCATCATCAAGGCGGTCTTGCCGTCGGGAGAGGCGCCTTCCACCTGGGCGCCACGGCTGAGCAACAGGCGCACCATTTCCAGGTCGCCCTTGAAGGCGGCGCCGGCCAGCGGCGTCTGCCCGGCATTGTTGCGCAGGTCCGGATCGGCGCCGTGATCCAGCAGCACGCCGACGGTGTCGTGGTGGCCGTAATAGCTCGCCAGCATCAGCAGGCTGTCGCCCTTGTGGTTGCGCAGGTTGGCCGGCAGACCCTGCTGGAGCAGTTCCGTCAGGCGCGGGGTATCGCCCTGACGGGCGAGGTCGATCACCTGGTTGGCAAATTCCAGGGTCTGTTCATCCATTTCCGGGCGGTTCGCGGCACTCATCCTGAAGTCTCCTTGGCAAAGTCGAGAATGCACTGAAGGATAAGGACTGGCGCGCCTGGGCGCGCCAACACTGTGCCTATGGTGGTGGTGAAAAATTTCAATCCGTTGCTTCAGGGCAGGTCTGGCGTGATTCGCGTCCGTAAACTTGCGCAAATGCCGCCTTCGCACGGCGGCTTTTCGGCGAAAATTGCAGCATAATCAGTGATCAGCGGTTGCACCCTGGGTGAAACCGCGAACCGCCGGGCGGGCAAAGATGCCCACCGTCGGTGGGAGTGGCACACTGCCCGGTTGCAGGGATCGCCATCCCGAAGCCTTCGCGCCAGGACGCGGAGCGACGAATATCCAGTGCCGGCCAATGGGCGGGTACCTTGATGCCTAACCTTGCCGCCCGGCCCGGCGGCGCAGATTGAGAAGAGGATTGACCGTGCATAAAGTCGTGATCAGCGGAACCGGCCTGTATACCCCGCCGTTCAGCATCTCCAACGATGAACTGGTGGAATCCTTCAACGCCTACGTCCGCAGCCACAACGACCAGCACGCCGACGCCATCGCCAAGGGCGAGGTGGAAGCGCTCTCCGAATCGAGCTCCGCGTTCATCGAAAAGGCTTCCGGCATCAAGAGCCGCTTCGTGGTGAACAAGGAAGGCATCCTCGATCCGCAGCGCATGGCGCCGCGTATTCCGGAGCGCTCCAACGAAGACTGGGGCATCCTCTGCGAGATGGCGACCGCCGCCGCGAAGCAGGCCCTGCAGCGCGCCGGCCGTACTCCCGAAGACATCGACGGGGTGATCGTCGCCTGCTCCAACCTGCAGCGCGCCTACCCGGCGGTGGCCATCGAGGTGCAGGCCGCCCTCGGCATCCAGGGCTTCGGCTACGACATGAACGTCGCCTGCTCCTCGGCCACCTTCGGCATCCAGGCCGCAGTGAACAGCGTGCAGCTGGGCCAGGCCCGCGCGATCCTGATGGTCAACCCGGAAATCTGTACCGGCCACCTGAACTTCCGTGACCGCGACAGCCACTTCATCTTCGGCGACGCGGCCACCGCCGTGGTCATCGAGCGTGCCGACCAGGCCACCAGCGAGCACCAGTTCGACGTGGTGAGCACCAAGCTGCTGACCCAGTTCTCCAACAACATCCGCAACAACTTCGGCTTCCTCAACCGCGCGGCGGAAGAGGGCATCGGCAGCCGCGACAAGCTGTTCGTGCAGGAAGGCCGCAAGGTGTTCAAGGACGTCTGCCCGATGGTGGCCGAGCTGATCGGCGAGCACCTGGCGCAGAATGACATCCCGGTCAGCGACGTGAAGCGCTACTGGCTTCACCAGGCCAACCTGAACATGAACCTGCTGATCACCCGCAAGCTGATCGGCCGCGATGCCGAACCGCACGAAGCGCCGGTGATCCTCGACACCTACGCCAACACCAGCTCGGCCGGCTCGGTCATTGCCTTCCACAAGTACCAGGACGACCTGCCCGCCGGCTCCATCGGCGTGCTGAGCTCCTTCGGCGCCGGCTACTCCATCGGCAGCGTGATCCTGCGCAAGCGCTGATCGTGCCCGCCGACGACAGCGAGCTGTTGTCGCGCCTGCTGGCCGGTGACCAGCAGGCCTTCCGCGCCCTGGTAGCCACCTACCAGGGCGCGATGCGCGCCGTGGCCATTGCCATCGTCGGCGCAGCCCATGCCGATGAGGTGGTGCAGGATGCCTGGCTCGCCGCCGTGCGCAACCTGGACGGCTTCCAGGGGCGCTCCAGCCTCAAGACCTGGCTGCTGACCATCACTGCCAATACCGCCAAGTCTCGCCTGCGCAAGGTCCGCCGCGACGTCTCGCTGGACGACCTGCCTGCACCCCACGGCAGCATCGATGATTCGCGCTTCGCTGCGGACGGCCACTGGAGCACCGCGCCGCTGGCCTGGCACGAGGATTCGCCCGAGGCCCTGCTGGCCGAGGATGAACTGCGCGAATGCCTGGAAAAGACCCTGCTCAGCCTTTCCGAATTGCAGCGCAGTGTGTTGCTGCTACGCGAGCGCCAAGGCCTTGAGTTGGAGGAGATCTGTAATCTGCTGGAGGTTTCGCTCTCCAATGTCAGGGTGCTGCTGCACCGTGCACGGCTGAAGGTATTCGCCACCGTGGAGCACTTCGAGGAGACCGGGGAATGCTGACCTGCAAGGAACTGGTGGCGCGCTCCAGCGACCTGCTGGACGAACAGCTGGGCTGGCGCGAGAAGCTGGCGTTGCGTCGGCACCTGCTGCTCTGTCGGAACTGCCGGCGCTATCTGCGGCAGATGCGTCTGACCCAGGCAACCCTGCGCTTGCTGCCGGAGTCGCCGAGTCCCGATTCGGAACGCCTGGCCGACCATCTCGCCGAGTTGCGTCGGGACAGTGCGCGCCGCTGAAAACGACAGAATTAAGCGGTCAGCGCAGGATGAGCATGTCGTAGGATGGGTGGAGCGCAGCGATACCCATGCTGACTGTGCTTCGGATTGATGGGTATCGCTACGCTCCACGCCATCCTACTCAAGCACTTACCGGATACGCCCGAGTGATGTCGATCCTTCAGGGGCGGGCCATACCGCGATCGCCTCTGCAGCACACTCTTGCAGCAAAATCCTCAGCTCAGACTTTGAGCCCGCCATGCATCCAGCCCGCCCGACAGCGCCCAGGTGCGCGGGTGTCCGAAGGCCTGCAACCGCTCCGCCAGCATCGCCGCGGAAAGCTCATGGGGGCAGGCGCAGTAGATCACCACGTCCTTGTCCTCCAGGCTGTCGCCGAGCTCATCCAGCTGTCCGTCCAGGCTGAAGGCGATGGAACCGGGAATCGCCTCGTCATCGAACTGCGCACGCACATCGAGAATCAGCGGCGGCTCTCCAGCATCCAGGCGTGCTCGCAACTCGTCGACGCTGATGCGCGGAATCCGAGAAGTGCGCTTGAGCAGGCTGAAGCGCTGCCAGAGCTTCCAGGCGATGAACAGCGCGAAGGCGCCGAGCAACGCCGCGACGCCGACGCTGGCGTACTCGGTGAGCAAGTCGAGGATGCGGTCCACCGCGCTGCTGAAGATGCTCCCGAGCATCAGTGCAGAACCGGCCCAGAGCGCTGCTCCGGCGCAGTCGTAGGCGAGGAAGCGCGGCAGCGGCGTACGCGTCATGCCGGCCATGGTGGTGGTCAGCGCGCTGGCGCCGGGGAGGAAGCGCGAGATCAGCAGGGCGCGCGGGCCGATACGTAGGTAAAGGCTCTGGCTCTGTCGAATGCAGCTGTCTGGCGACAGCGAGACCTTGCACACGCTGCGCAGCATGAAACCGCCGTAGCGCCGTCCGGCACAGAACCAGAGCAGGTCGGCGATCAGGCAGGCGCACACAGCCACCGCCAGTGCCTGGCCCAGCGGCACGCCGCTACCTTGCAGCGCCAGGGCACCGGCGACGATCAGCGCAGGGTAAGCCGGAATCGGCAGGCCCAACTGTTCCAGCAGGACGTTGAAGAACAGCAGGGTGAGGCCGTGCTGCTGGATCAGGGGTTGCAGTTCGTGCATGGGAAAGCCTGAACGGGAAAGGAATTCCAGGAGTAGGCGACAGCATACCGGCAAAGCGGACTACAGAAAGTGCCCGTGAGCCTAGTGGGACGTGGCTTAGGACCTTTATGCCATAAGGAAATCAAAAGTTCCTCTGTAATAAAAGTTTTATCTACGAGCAACTGATCTGAAATAACCCCTCGCCAAGATTCCCAGCAACACAAACGGGGGCCGCCAGAACGGCCTGTGCGGGTCCTTGGGGGGCGCGCAGCAGCCAGGCACTCGGCGTGTTCAACGCAAATACCATTAAGGGGAATCTTCGATGATCCGTAAGCACTTCGCCGGTTACGCCGCCACTGCCCTGGCACTGGCCGTTTCCGCCCAGGCTTTCGCAGGCACAGTCACCACCGATGGCGCCGATATTGTGATCAAGACCAAAGGCGGTCTTGAAGTCGGCACCACCGACAAGGAATTCAGCTTCAAGCTCGGTGGCCGTCTGCAAGCGGATTACAGCCGCTTCGATGGTTTCTACACCAAGAACGGCAATAACGGTGACGGCGCCTACTTCCGCCGCGCCTACCTGGAGCTGGGCGGCACTGTCTACAAAGACTGGAAATACCAGATCAACTACGACATGTCCCACAACTCCGGTAACGCTGACAACGGTTACTTCGACGAGGCTTCCTTCAGCTACACCGGATTCAGCCCGGTAACCCTGAAGTTCGGCCGCTTCGACCCGGACTTCGGCCTGGAAAAAGCCACCAGCTCCAAGTGGGTCACCGCCACCGAGCGTACCAGCGCCTACGAACTGGCTGACTGGATCAACACCCACCAGGACGGCATGGGTGCCCAGGTTGGCGGCGTCGTCGCCAACATGGCCTACCTGGATGCTGGCGTATACGCCAAGGACGCCGACGACACCGACGGCGACAGCGTCAAGCAGTTCAACTTCCGTGGTGTGTTCGCTCCGCTGAACACTGACGGCAACGTCCTGCACGTTGGTGTGGACTACGCCTACCGCGACCTGGACGACGTAGCCTTCGACTCCCGCATCCGTCCGCGTCTGGGCATGCGTGGTATCGCCACCAACGGCGGTAACGACGCTGGCGACAACGGCAACCGCGCCACCTTCGGCGGCGCTACCCTGAGCCCAGCCGGTTCCTACAAGGACGACTCCACCTGGGGGGCTGAATTCGCCTACGCCTTTGGCCCGTTCTCCGCTCAGGCCGAATACCTGAAGCGCAAACTGAAGGCCGATGCCGACGCTTACGAAGACATCAAGGCTGACGGCTACTACGGCCAACTGGCCTACACCATCACCGGTGAATCCCGCGTGTACAAGCTCGATGGCGCCAAGTTCGACACCATCAAGCCGGCCAACAAGGAAATCGGTGCCTGGGAAGTCTTCTACCGTTACGACCACATCAAGGTCGATGACCCGAACGTGGTCGTGGCTACCGCCACTCGCGACGTGGGCGACACCAAGGCCAGCACCAACACCATCGGTGTGAACTGGTACGCCAACGAAGCCGTGAAGGTCTCCCTGGACTACGTTCACGTCAGCACCGACGGCATCCGCAACGCTAACGGCGATGATGACGGCAACGGTGTCGTGACCCGTCTGCAGTACGTGTTCTAAGAACTACAGCTCTACCGTTTGACTCCTTTGTGTGAACCCCCGCCTCGGCGGGGGTTTTTTTATACACGTTTGCAAAGGAGCGGACGTTCTTTGTAGGGTCCAGGTCAGCGAAAGTTGGGGCCCGCGGGCCGTCGCTGGAATTCGAACTCGAGCAGTTCGTCGAACGGGTTGCCCATTTCCAGCCGTGTCCAGCCCAGCTTGATGAGGAAGGCGAGCGCCGCCGGGTTGTCCGGCCTCACACTGGCCCGCCATAAGGGGCTGCTTTGTAGTTCAGGTCGATTCATCACCAGCGCCATTACCTTGCGTCCTACGCCTGTGCCTCGCATCTCCGGGCGCACGGCAAGGTCGGTGACGAAGTAATAAGGATGCGTCGGGTTGGGCAGGCAAACCCCCACCACCGCGACCAGCAGGTCGCCACGCAGAATGCTGTATTGAGCCTTCTCCGCATCGTTCAGCACCTGTTCCAGCCAGTAGCGATCCATCGGGCCCAGTTGCGCGTAGAGCATCGGATCGTCGAACCAGCTTTCGTATGGCGGGATGTCCTCCGCCTGGAAAGGGCGAATCTGCATGCGGGCGCTCTCCGGTGCAGCTTTGGGAAGTTTCACACTCGCATCTGCTGGGCGATTGCGTCAATCGACCCTGAGCGCTCGCGTCATTGAGGCCGCGTGCGGCCAGCACCTACCCTGCGGGCACTCAACCCACCGGGAGTCGACCATGCTGCGCAATCACTTCGAGACCGAGCACAACCTGTTCCGCGATGCGTTCCGATCCTTCCTCGACAAGGAAGTGGTGCCCCACCAGGAGGAATGGGAGGACGCCGGCGTAGTGGACCGCAGTGTCTGGCGCAAGGCGGGGGAGATGGGCTTCCTGCTGCCCTGGGCGGAAGAGGAGTACGGCGGAACCGGTCTGAAGGATTTTCGCTACGAACAGATCATGTGTGAGGAATTGGCCGCCATCAACGAGCCGGGCTTCATGATCCCGCTGCACTCGGCGCTGTGCGGCCCCTACATTGCCGAATACGGCAACGCCGAGCAGAAGGCTCGCTGGCTGCCGGGCATCATCCGAGGCGAAAGCATCCTGGCGGTGGCGATGACCGAGCCGTCCGCGGGCTCCGACCTCGCCGGCATGCGTACCACAGCGGTGGACAAGGGCGACCACTTCGTCCTCAACGGCTCCAAGGTATTCATCTCCAACGGGCTGCTGGCGGACCTGGTGATAGTCGCGGCCAAGACCGATCCGAATAACAAGCACGCCATGGGCCTGTTCGTGGTCGAGCGCGGCATGGAAGGCTTCGAGCGCGGACGCAACCTGAAGAAGCTGGGCATGAAGAGCCAGGACACCGCCGAGTTGTTCTTCAACAACGTGAAAGTGCCGAAGGAAAACCTGCTGGGCGATGCCAAGGGGGGCTTCTTCTACCTGATGAACATGCTGGCCCAGGAACGCCTGACCAACGCCTGCGGCGCGGTGGCTGGTGCAGAGGCGGCGCTGAACGCCACCGTCGATTACGTGAAGGAGCGCAAGGCCTTCGACCGTCCGGTGGCGCACTTCCAGAACACCCGTTTCAAACTCGCCGAGATGCGTACGCAGATCGACGTAGCGCAGGTCTTCACCGACCGCTGCGTGATGGACCACAACCAGAAGAAACTTACCCCCGAAGTGGCTGCCGAGGCCAAGCTGTTCACCACCGAACTGCTTTGCAAGGTGGTTGATGAAGGCGTGCAACTGCATGGCGGCTGGGGTTACATGTGGGAGTATCCGATCTGCAAGATGTACGCGAACGCGCGCATCCAGCGCATCTTCGCCGGCACCTCGGAGATCATGAAAGAGATCATCAGCCGCGGCATGAAGCTCTGAGGCGCGGCGCCCACGCATCGATTGAGCGAAACAGGAGTGCCCATGAACGGCCCGCTCGCCTCCCTGAAAGTCCTCGATTTCTCCACCCTGCTGCCGGGGCCGTTCGCCTCGCTGTTGCTGGCCGACATGGGCGCTCAGGTACTGCGGGTGGAATCGCCCACGCGCATGGACCTGGTGCGCGTGTTACCGCCGCACGTGGATGGCACCTCAGCCAGCCACGCCTACCTCAATCGCAACAAGCGCTGCATCGCGCTGGACCTGAAGCAGGCCGAGGCAGTGGAGGTGGTGAAGCAACTGGTGCAGGAGTACGACATCGTGCTGGAGCAGTTCCGCCCCGGTGTGATGGACAAGCTGGGCGTGGGCTACGAGGCGCTCAGGGCGATCAACCCGAAGCTGATCTACGTGTCGATTACCGGCTACGGCCAGACCGGCCCGTTCCGTGACCGCGCCGGGCACGACATCAACTACCTGGCGCTGGCCGGTGTGGCCAGCTACACCGGCCGCCGCGAGAGCGGCCCGTTGCCTCTGGGCGTGCAACTGGCGGACATCGGTGGCGGTTCGCTGCACGGTGTGATGGGCCTGCTGGCGGCGGTCATCCACCGGCAGCAGACGGGGGAGGGGCAACAGGTCGATGTGAGCATGACCGACTGCGCCTTCAGCCTGCACGGCATGGCCGGCGCGGGCTATCTCGCGGCGGGCGTGGAGCCGGAGATGGAAAGCCTCGCGCTCAACGGCGGCAGCTTCTACGACTACTACCGTACTCGCGATGGTCGCTGGTTCTCGGTGGGCAGCCTGGAGCCGCAGTTCATGCAGCAATTCTGCGCCGCCATCGGTCGTCCGGAGCTGGCCGCGCGTGGACTGTCACCCAAGCCGGAAGAGCAGCAGGCGCTCAAGCGCGAGATTGCCATCGAGTTCGAAAAGCACGATTTCCACGAGTGGCAGGAACGTTTCGCCGCGTTGGACGCTTGCGTCGAGCCAATGCTCTCCATGGCTGAAGCGGTGGAGCATCCGCAATTGCGCGAGCGCGGCGTAGTCACTCAGGTGCCTACCAGGCAGGGCGGCACGCAGCGGCAGGCGGCCTGCCCGATTCGCTTCTCCGCGGGTGTGCCGGAGCCGCGCCACATCGGCGCCGCACTGGGCGCACACACGGCTGAGGTGATGGCGGAGCTGGGCTATTCGGCCGAACAGGTCGAGGCGTTGAAATCGGCGAAGGTCATCGCCTGATTCGCATCATTCGCGGCGGGTTTCGCCGGTGAAAATCAGCGTCGCACGGCAGCGCCGGCAGTAGTAGCGGCGGCCCTGTGCGACCAGGTTGTGGCGCTGGGCGGAAAAGGGGAATTCATTGCCTTCGCCGCAGTGGCAGCGATACAGGTAGCGGGTAGAGCGGCGGCGCTTGATCTCGTAGGTGTGGCAGCGATCGGGCGGCAGGCCGTAGATGCCGCGCATGATCAGCTGCCACTCTTCGCCGTGCGGGCGAATACGCGGGCCGAACATCTGGTGGGCGATCAGGTGCGCCACCTCATGGGCCACGGTCTGCTGCAGGAAGTGTTCGTGGTTTTCCCGGTACAGCTGCGGGTTGAAGCGCAGCAGGTTTTCATCCAGGTGGGCGACGCCGGCCTTCTGGCCGCGTAGCCGGAAGCTCACTTCCGGGCGGGGAAAGCGCCGCTGGAAGAAGGCTTCGGCCTGCTGGTAGCAGGCTTCGACGCGAGCGTTGAGCTGTTCAGGCATACAGTGGTTCTCCGACGGGGGCAGATTATGCCGCAGTCGGAGCGCGGGTGGAGGATTTCTCGCGGCCGCTCGTCCGGGGTGCAGGTTCAGGCAAGCCGGGCGAGTTTCAGGCAAGCACGTAAAAAAACCGGGCCGCTGGGGCCCGGTTTTACGTTCACGTTGTGCTATCAGGTGTATTCCGGGCCGACGCCGCTGCCCCAGAGGATGACCGACAGGGCCATCATCGCTACCAACACCACCAGTCCGACCGCCAGCACTGAGCTGGAGAACAGGAAGCCTTCATCCTTGGGAATGTTCATGAAGGTCGGGATGCCGACGTAGAGCAGGTAGACGGTGTAGCAGATCGCGGCGGTGCCGATGATCATGCCCAGCCACAGGTGTGGGTAGAGCGCCGCCAGACCGCCAATGAACAGCGGGGTCGCGGTATACGCAGCGAAGACGATGCATTGGGTCAGCGATGGCGACGCGTCGTAGGTGCGGGCCATCCAGTGGATAAAGGCGCCCATCACGGCGACGCCGGCGAGCATGGCGATGTAGGTCATGATGGTCAGCTGGATCGCGCTGGCGGCGGTCAGCTTGACCGGTCCCGCATTGCCCAATACCCAGCCGACCTGCGTGGTGCCGATGTAGGCGGAAATGACCGGGATGGCAGCGAGGATCAGGACGTGGGTGAGGTACATGTGGCTGATGGATTCTTCCTCGCCACGGATGTCCTGCCATTCCTGATCGGGATGGGTGAAGAGCCCCCACACATGATGGATCATGTCAGCATTCTCCTCTTCTTATAGAAGGCCGCCCCCCAGCCAGGCGCCTGATTCGCGTAGCCAGCGACATCCGGTGCCCGGCCGACCTATGCGACCTTAAGTCGCAGTATAGGAATGGCCGCAATCCACGTCGTCCGTAGGGTTAGAGCAAATGGAAGTTTCACGGGCGGCTGTAATAGCGCTCCAGAATTTCCATCGCCTTGTTGATCGACTGCAGGCGCGTCGTGCTGCCGCCCCGATCGGGGTGGTGCTGGCTGACCAGTTGGCGGTAGCGCAGCTTGATCAGCGCGTAGTCCACCGGACCGTCCTCCAGCTCGAAAAGAGCCAGGGCTGCGGCCTTTTCCTCGTTGCCCTGCATGCGCGTCCAGAAGCTTTCCAGCAGCTTCTCCACGTCGTGTTCGGTCGTTTCCTTCAGATGTATCTCATCGAGGTAGTAGGCGCGCAGCTCGTCCTGTTCACCAATTGCCTGCACGCCACTTATATAAGGGGAGAGACGGATCTGCAGTGGGCCGATCTCCAGGTGCGCGGATTTCCCCTCCCAAAGCCGGTCGCGCAGGCGGTACAGCGCGTTGAATACGAGGAAATGGGTGCGGAACAGCACCAGCTTGTCCGTTAGCGGCAGGTTCGGCACGTGAGTGGAATGCCGGGCCTTGAGTTGCTGGATAAGCTGGAATTCGGAGATTCCTTCAGGCGCTTCCTGTAGCAACTGCAGGAGCTGGTCCGTCAGGTCGAGGGAAGGTTCGAGGTCGGGCATCATGCTGTCAGATTAGCAGTAGCCCGATAGAGGGGCTGGGGTATGCGTCGCTTTGCGCGTAAAAGAACGTGTGGTATTTGAGCTGGGTAAACCCTTTGGACTGCCTTGGACAGCGATGGCTAGAGCGCCCATGCCGCAAGGCATTCAGCTGATTGGCTGTGGATAGCGCTGGAGAGGAAT
>NZ_SWDV01000026.1 GCF_005877905.1 Pseudomonas nicosulfuronedens
ACTGGGTAATGCACTCGTTGTAAGTGATGCTGTACAGCCAGGTCTTGAACTTCGACTTTCCCTCGAAGTTCTTCAGACCATACAGCACCTTGAGCATGACCTCTTGACACACATCATCGGCGTCCCGGTCGTTGCCCAGATAGCGCGCGCAGACGTTGAAGAGCGTGCGCTGGTAGCGGCGCATCAGCTCTTCATACGCCCGCGTCACGTGGTAGAGCTCCTCGTGGGAACGCTCCACCAGCTCCTCGTCGGTGAGCTGGCGCGGGTCATAGCGCAAGGACAGTGATTGCGGCTTGTTCAAGTCGGGTCGGGCCAGGTCAAGTCAGCGTCCGGCGCGGCTTTCGGCAAGCCGTACCGGTAATCGGTCATCATCTTCAGCGACTGGTTACACGCTGATCGAGCAGGATGCGGTTGGCGATCGACACCAGCTCACCCTCGTCTGTCAGCAGGATAGTCTTGATGGTACCAATTTCCTCGATGATGCCTTCGACATCAGCCACTTTCACCTGTTGTCCGACCTGATACAGCTCCCGCACGTATATGCCTGCGATGATCTGCCCCGCCACCTCGCGGCTGCCCAGGCCCAGGGCCAACGCAGCAGCCAGGCCGATGGTGATCAGCACGATGGCAATGATGTAGTTCAGCAGGTCGGTCTTGACCTCGAGCTGGCCGATGGCCACCGAGATGCTGATGATGATGACCAGCCACTGGGCAACGCGACCCAGGCCGTTGGCGTACTCGAGGCCGACTCCGTCGGCAGCGCCGCGCACCAGGCTGTTGGCCAACTGGGCAAGCAGGATGCCGACGATCAGCACCAGCGCCGCACCGAACACCTTGGGCAGGTACAGCGCGAGCATGTCCAGGGTTGCCGAGACGCGCTGCAGGCCGAGGGATTCCGCCGCGGAAACGAGGAATACCAGCAGCACGAACCAGTAGATGATCTTGCCGATCAGGGTCGAGACCGGCACCTGGATGCCGGCACGGGCCAGCAGCTTGGTCAGGCCGGTGCCCGCCATCAGGCGGTCGAGGCCGAGCTTGGCCAGCAGCTTGGAGAGCAGCGCATCGAGCAGTTTGGCGACGACGAAGCCGAGCAGCACGATCACCAGCGCGGCGAGCAGGTTCGGGATGAACCCGGCCAGCTTGCCCCACAGGGTGTTCATGGCGGTGAGCAGGCTTTGCGTCCAGATGTCGAATTGCATGTTCAGTCGGCCTTGTCAGCGGAAGGGGCGGAATTCTGCGCGTGGCGCGTGACGGGTGCAAGGTGCGCGGCGCCACGGCTCACGCCAATGGACAGGGCCTGGAACCAGTGCCCCATCAGGCTGAACAGATCGCCTGCGCCCACCTGGCGGTTGGCGGTCTTCAGGACACGATCCAGGCGCGAATCGTCTCCCGGCTGTTCCGGGGGCATTCGCAGCAGATCGCGCAAGGATTCTTCAAATGGGTCGTGCATACGCACCTCGCCTGTGTGAGGTGCTTGACGCCCCCATCACCTCAAAAGTCACACCTAGAGCCAACGCATGCGGCGGAAGATCCACCATTGGAAAGCCACTATCCCGAGGATCACCACGCAAGCCGCGGCAAAGCCGTAGGGTGCGTCGGAGCCGGGAATGCCGCCGACGTTGATGCCCAGGAGACCGGTCACGAAGCTCATGGGCAGGAAAAAGCCGGTAATGATACCAAGCAGGTACATGGTGCGGTTCATCCGCTCGGTAATTCGACGATGTTCGGCTTCCTGGATCAGGCTGATGCGCTCGCGCACCAACTCCAGCTCTTCCAGGTTGCGGGTCAGGCGGTTGTAGAGCTCGTTCCAGTAATCCGCGTCGTCGGCCACTGTCCAGGACGCCTTGAAGCGAATCATCTGTGAGTAGATTTCCCGCTGCGGCGCCAGGTAGCGGCGCAACCCCGCGGCACGTCGTCGCAGGGCGCGCAACTGGTGCTGGTCGGGAATGCTGCGCTCGTCCTCCTCGATGGCCTCCTCCATGGCGTCGAGCTGGTCGGCGAGGCCGCCGATCAGGGTATCGACGCGATCGGTAAGGTAGTGTGCGAGGTACAGCACCACCTCCGAAGCCGTCTTCGGTCCGCGCCCGGCATCCAGGTCGGCACGCAGGTCAGCCACCGCCTTGAGCGGACGCAGACGCAGGGAAATCACCCGTTGCGACTCGGCGTAGACACGCAGCGAGACCATGTCCTCGGGCACAGCGCCGGGGTTCAGGTTGACCCCTCGCAGAAACAGCAGCAGGCGCTCGCCGCCCAGGTCCACCAGGCGCGGACGGGTGGCCTCCTCCAGCAGGAGGTCGCAGGCGAACTCATTCAGGCCACTGGACTCGCGCAGCCACAACTGAGCCTCCGGCACACCACGATCCCAGTGTACCCAGAGGCTTTCCTCGGGCTTGAGATCCAGCAGCGGCAACTCACTGCGGGTGATCCGCCGGCCGCCGCCGTGACCGTCCAGCACGAAGCCATCGATCAATCCGCGCTCCGTGCCGCTTTCGTACTGCTGCATGCCCTTTTCCTTCGCTCAAGGTCGCGTTCGCGAGGCTCCATGAAAAATGCCGGAAGCTTTCGCTTCCGGCATTGACCTGAACCTTAGCTGGAAGGTTCGAATTATTCCGGCATTTTCAACGCTTTAGGCGAAACGATAATGCCGTTGTTGTCGGCATAGACGAACTCGCCCGGGCGGAAGGTGATGCCACCGAAGGTCACGGCGACGTTCAGGTCGCCGATGCCACGCTTGTCGGTCTTCATCGGGTGGCTGGCCAACGCCTGCACGCCCAGGTCGGTCTGCGCGATCACGTCGACGTCACGGATGCAGCCGTACACCACGATGCCTTCCCAGCCGCTCTTGGCAGCCTTCTCGGCCAGCATGTCACCCAGCAGGGCGCGGCGCAGCGAGCCGCCGCCATCCACCACCAGCACCTTGCCCTTGCCGTCCTTCTCGACCTGCTCCTTGACCAGCGAGTTGTCTTCGAAGCACTTGATGGTGACGATCTCGCCTCCGAAGGAGTCCCGCCCGCCGAAGCTGCTGAACATCGGCTCGACGACCTGGACCAGCTCCGGGTAGGCATCGCACAGATCGGGGGTGACGTAATGCATGGAGAAGCTCCTCTTGATGAAATCCGGCAGGGCTTCAGGCCTGGATGTGACCGAAAGCCGCAATGGCGTCACAGTCTACTCCCTGCCACGCCAAGCTCAAGCCTGCGCCAGAGCGCCCTGCCCCTCCGGCAATCCAGCGTGGTCCAGCCAGTGTTGCAGCAATGGCCAGACTTCGCGCTGGGCGCCCTTGCTGATCAGCATCTCGATGTGACCGAAATCCTCCGAGAAGCCCTGGCGCCGCCCCAGGCGCAGGTACTCGCGCACCTCGGAGCCAAACTGCTCCAGCAACTTGCGACAGGCCCAGGCCGGGTCCTGGACATCACCGTCGGAGGCCACGGCCAGCACTGGCACGCGAACATTCTGCAGACCGCCCCACCAGTCGTTGTCCTTCTCGCCGAAGCGACCGAACAGGCTGTACCAGTGCAATGCCTCCAGGGCGAGCCCCAGCGGCTCGTCTTCCGGCCCGCGCTTGAGCCGTGAACCAGACAGGCCGCCCATGCGCCTGAGCAGGAAGCGCCCGCCCCAGGCCACCGGGGGCAGTTTCAACGGCCAATAGGTACGACTGACCTGGCTGCCACACAGCGCTGCGGTGGCGGCCTGCCGCTCATCCAGGTAGCCGCCCCCCAGGGCGGCTGCCAGGGTTACGCCGCCCAGGGAATGGCCGATCCAGTGCGGGGCCTGCCCACTCTGCTCGACAACGAAGTTGGCGATGGCCGGAAGATCGAAGCGGGCGTAATCAGCCACGCGATTGTGATCGTAGTCCTCGTTGCGCGGCGACAGGCCGTGGCCACGCATCTCTGGAATCCAAACATCGAAACCGGAGCGTGCCAGATGGGCACCCAGCCCAATCCCCTTGGGTGAGAACCAGAAGCGTCGATTGGAGAAGCTGCCGTGCAACAGGATCACCGGCACGCCGCGGCGCCCATCCGGAAGCCCCAGACGAGTGACGGCCAGCTCGACGCTGGAGTCCGGGCTGTTGTTGGGCTTGAGGCGGTAGACGTCTTCGGTGAGGTCGCCGCGCAGTTCCGCACTCAGGAGAGCGACGGGAAAGAGTTGACTGCTGCTTTGCATGGAATCGCTTGCATAAAAAAGGGCGGGTGAAATCACCCGCCCTTTTCAGGATGGTAGAGAGGCTGTCAGGACTGGCCTTCAGCGAGGAAGAACCAGGTATCGAGGACCGAGTCGGGGTTCAGCGACACGCTCTCGATGCCCTGCTCCATCAGCCACTTGGCGAGGTCCGGGTGGTCCGACGGGCCCTGGCCGCAGATGCCGATGTACTTGCCGGCGCGGTTGCACGCCTGGATGGCGTTGGACAGCAGCTTCTTCACCGCCGGGTTACGCTCGTCGAACAGGTGCGCGACGATGCCCGAGTCACGGTCCAGCCCCAGGGTCAGCTGGGTCAGGTCGTTGGAGCCGATGGAGAAGCCGTCGAAGAACTCGAGGAATTCGTCAGCCAGCAGGGCGTTGGACGGCAGCTCGCACATCATGATGACGCGCAGGCCGTTCTCGCCGCGCTTGAGGCCGTTGGTGGCCAGCAGGTCGACGACCTGGGAGGCTTCGCCCAGGGTGCGGACGAACGGCACCATCAGCTCGACGTTGGTCAGGCCCATCTCGTTGCGAACCTTCTTCATCGCGCGGCATTCGAGTTCGAAGCAGTCGCGGAAGGACTCGCTGATGTAGCGCGAGGCGCCACGGAAGCCGAGCATCGGGTTCTCTTCTTCCGGCTCGTAGAGCTTGCCGCCGATCAGGTTGGCGTATTCGTTGGACTTGAAGTCCGACAGACGCACGATGACCTTCTTCGGCCAGAAAGCGGCGGCCAGGGTGCTGACACCCTCGACCAGCTTCTCGACGTAGAAGCCGACCGGATCGTCGTAGCCGGCGATGCGCTTCTCGACGCTTTCCTTGATATCCGCCGGCAGGCTGGAGAAGTTCAGCAGCGCCTTGGGATGCACGCCGATCATACGGTTGATGATGAACTCCAGACGGGCCAGGCCCACCCCTTCGTTCGGCAGCTGGGCGAAGTCGAAGGCGCGATCCGGGTTGCCGACGTTCATCATGATCTTGAACGGCAGGTCAGGCATGGCGTCGACCGAATTCTGGCGGACGTCGAAGCCCAGTTCGCCTTCGTAGATCAGGCCGGTATCGCCTTCGGCGCAGGAGACGGTCACGCGCTGGCCGTCCTTCAGCGCCGCGGTGGCGTTGCCACAGCCGACGACTGCCGGGATACCCAGTTCACGGGCGATGATCGCGGCGTGGCAGGTACGGCCGCCACGGTTGGTGACGATGGCGCTGGCGCGCTTCATCACGGGCTCCCAGTCCGGGTCGGTCATGTCGGAGACCAGTACGTCGCCCGGCTGGACCTTGTCCATCTCGGAAACGTCGTGGATCACCTTCACGGGGCCGGCGCCGATGCGCTGGCCGATGGCACGACCCTCGACCAGGACCTTGCCTTTTTCCTTGAGCAGGTAGCGTTCCATCACGTTGGCGCTGGAACGGCTCTTAACGGTTTCCGGACGGGCCTGCACGATGTACAGCTTGCCGTCGTCACCGTCCTTGGCCCACTCGATGTCCATCGGACGCTCGTAGTGTTTCTCGATGATCAGGGCCTGCTTGGCCAGCTCGGTCACTTCGGCGTCGGACAGGGCGAAGCGGGCGCGGTCTGCCTTCTCCACGTCGACCACCTTGACCGATTTACCGGCCTTGGCTTCGTCGCCGTAGATCATCTTGATGGCCTTGCTGCCCAGGTTGCGACGCAGGATGGCCGGGCGACCGGCTTCCAGGGTCGGCTTGTGGACGTAGAACTCATCGGGGTTCACTGCGCCCTGTACCACGGTCTCGCCGAGACCGTAGGCGCCGGTGATGAACACCACGTCACGGAAACCGGATTCGGTGTCCAGGGTGAACATCACGCCGGCAGTACCGGTTTCCGAACGGACCATGCGCTGCACGCCGGCGGACAGGGCGACCAGCTTGTGGTCGAAGCCCTGGTGTACGCGGTAGGCGATGGCACGGTCGTTGAAGAGGGAGGCGAAGACTTCCTTGGCCGCGCGGATCACGTTGTCCACGCCGCGGATGTTCAGGAAGGTCTCCTGCTGGCCGGCGAAGGAAGCGTCCGGCAGGTCTTCGGCGGTGGCGGAGGAACGCACGGCCACGGCCATATTGTCGTTGCTGCCGGCCATCTCGGCGAAGGCCTTGCGAATCTCGGCATCCAGACGCTCTGGGAACTCGGCGTCCATCACCCACTGGCGAATCTGCGCGCCGGTCTTGGCGAGTGCGTTGACGTCGTCCACGTCCAGGGCGTCGAGTGCCGCGTGGATGCGATCGTTCAGGCCGCTCTGCTCGAGGAAGTCACGGTAGGCCTGGGCGGTAGTGGCGAAGCCACCCGGTACGGAAACGCCGGCACCGGCGAGGTTGCTGATCATTTCGCCCAGGGATGCGTTCTTGCCCCCCACATGTTCGACATCGTGGACGCCGAGCTTATCGAGGGAAACTACGTACTCTACCAAGGTGATCTCTCCACTAAGTGTTGGAAAAGGTCATACAAGTCGGTGCGGCCCCACCCTGTCTGGCCGGAGCCGGAAAAATGGGTGAGAATGCCCCGGCAAAGGGCCTTGCAAACGCGGGGCCTATCATAACCAGGATTCGATCCTACCTATAAGGCCCGCAGCGCACATGAAACGAACTGCATTCTTCATTTCCGACGGCACCGGCATCACTGCCGAAACCCTCGGCCAGAGCCTTCTGGCGCAGTTCGAGAACATCAATTTCACCAAACTGACACGACCTTACATCGATACCGAAGAAAAGGCGCGCGTCATGGTACAGCAAATCAACCGGGCTGCGGAGGCGGACGGGGCAAGGCCAATCATCTTCGATACCATCGTCAATCGTGAGATCCGTTCGGTCCTTGCGCAATCCAACGGTTTCATGATTGACATCTTCTCGACCTTTTTGTCACCGCTCGAGCAAGAATTATCCTCAGACTCGTCGTATTCCGTCGGAAAATCCCACAGCATCGGCCATAACCCGCACTACATGGAGCGGATCGATGCGGTGAACTTCGCCCTCGACAACGACGATGGTGCCCGCACTCACTACTACGACAAGGCCGACCTGATCCTGGTCGGCGTCTCACGCTGCGGCAAGACGCCCACCTGCCTCTATATGGCCCTGCAATACGGCATCCGCGCGGCAAACTACCCGCTGACCGAAGAAGATATGGAGCGCCTGCAGCTGCCCAACGCGCTCAAGCCCTACAAGCACAAGCTGTTCGGCCTGACCATCGACCCCGACCGGCTCACCGCCATCCGCCACGAGCGCAAACCCAACAGCCGCTACGCCAGCTTCGCCCAGTGCGAATTCGAGGTTCGCGAGGTGGAGAACCTGTTCCGCCGCGAGAACATCGCCTACATCAACTCCACGCATTTCTCGGTGGAGGAAATCTCCGCGAAGATCCTGGTGGAGAAAGGCGTCGAGCGTCGCCTCAAGTAATCACCAACACCTTGCTCACTTTCCTGCTTGCAGCGGCTGCCCCTACCGGCCGCTGATCTTTCCGGCAGCCTTTCGCCGCTGCGCCTATCATTCTCCAGACCCACGATTTACCCGTGACCTATGTCATGGGGCGGGCATTCCACTGCACCGGCACAGGAGAGCGCCATGCGAGGATGTCAGTATCTGGTTCTGGCCGTACTACTGGCGCTGTCGGGTTGCGATTCGGACGAGCCGCCCAAAGCCAAGACAGCCACCACGAGCCCCCCAGCCGCCAATCAACCCGCCGCCGAACCAGCGCCTCCGCCGGCTCCGGCACCTGCTCCCGCGCAGCCCGCTGCAGCGCCACCCGCCCCCGCGGCAGAGCAGCCCAGCCAGGCGGTGTTCACCCCCGAGCAGTTGGACCAGATGCTCGCCCCCCTGGCGCTGTATCCCGACTCACTGCTGGCTCAGGTGCTGATGGCGACGACCTACCCCGGCAACGTGGCCGACGCGGCAGCATGGTCGAAGGCTCACCCCAAAGTCAGTGGCGATGATGCCGTCAAGCAGGTGGCAGATCAGCCATGGGACCCGAGCGTCCAGTCGCTGGTTGCCTTCCCGCTGGTACTGGCCACGCTGGGGCAGGACCCGGCCTGGGTCCAGCGCGTCGGCGATGCCTTCCTGGCCCAGCCCGACGCAGTGATGGACTCCATCCAGCGCCTGCGCCGCCAGGCCCAGGCCGCCGGCAACCTGCAATCCAACGAGCAGCAGACTGTCACCGTGAAACCGGCGCCACCGGCCACCGCTCAGCCGTCTACGGCAGGCGGCACCGAGGTGGTGCAGCAATCGGCACCCGCTCAAACGATCATCATCGAGCCTGCCGATCCGCAGGTGGTCTATGTCCCCAGCTACAACCCCACGCAGGTCTATGGCTCCTGGCCCTACCCGGCCAGCCCACCGGTCTACTACCCGCCAC
Source organism: Pseudomonas nicosulfuronedens (assembly GCF_005877905.1). GTDB lineage: Bacteria > Pseudomonadota > Gammaproteobacteria > Pseudomonadales > Pseudomonadaceae > Pseudomonas > Pseudomonas nicosulfuronedens. The sequence continues at coordinate 8,537 of NZ_SWDV01000026.1, forward strand.
CTCCCGAATACCCCGTTGCCACCGCACTGGCCACCGGCCTGGCGTTTGGCGCAGGAGTTGCCATCGTCGGCTCGCTCTGGGGTGACTGTGACTGGGATGATCACGAGATTGACGTCGACGTGGAGCACTACAACAACTTCAACAGCAACCGGAACGTCAATCGCAACGTGAATCGCGAGTTCAGCCAGAACATCAATGGCAATCGGGCAGCCTGGCGCCATGACCCGACCTATCGTAATGGCGTTCCCTACCGCGACGCCCGCAGCCGCGAGCAATACAACCGGCGCCTGTCCGGTGGCGAGCAGCGCGAAGCCATGCGCGGATTCGACTCGGCCCGCGCGCAAGAGCGCTCCCGTGCACGGGAAAGCCTGACGCAGCGTGGCATTGCCCCGGCAGCGAACAACCAGCAGGCGCGCGAGCGAGCTCAGGCGGCGACCCGCGATCTGCGTGACAACCCGCAAGCCCTCCAGCGCGCCCAACAGGCCAACCGTGAACCCCGCGACGCCAGTCAGGCCCGTGAACGCGCGCAGAACGCCACCCGCGAGCTGAAGAACAACCCTGAGAACCGGCAGCGGGCGCAGAACGCCATGCAGAACCGTAGCAATCAGGTACAGCAACGGCCCCGGGCGCAGAACAACCAGCAGATCCGCGAACAGGCGCGCCAGCAGCATGCCCGCACCCAGGCTCCGCGCAACAATGCCTTCGCCGGCGCCAACAACCCGCGACAATCCCGCGAATTCGCCAACCGTGGCCAGGTCAGTCGCGCTGCTGCCAGCCGGCCGCAGGCGGCACGCGCCGGCCACACCGTGCAACGCCCCGCCCGCGCCCCGCGTGGCGGCGGACGCCGATAGGAGACGAGCCATGCCCATCGCCTCGCGCCTGCTGGCGCTCGCGCTCCTCGCCGTCCTCCCCGCCAGCCTGCTGGCCCAGGACAGTTTCCCCACTCCCGACGCGGCCGCCGACGCCTTCATCGCTGCGCTCGGCACCGAAAAAGCCGACCCCGAACGACTGGCCGCCCTGCTGGGCAAGGACTGGCAGAGCTACATTCCAACCGCCGGCATCGACCGGGACGAAGTGGACGCCTTCCTCGCCCACTACAAGGACAAGCACCAGATCGAGCAGGACAATCCCCACCTCGCCCACCTGGTCGTCGGCAACGATCCCTGGACCCTGCCCCTGCCGATCGTCCATGAGAAGAACGGCTGGGCCTTCAACGCCAAGGCCGGCGGCGAGGAAATCCGCATTCGCCGGATCGGCCGCAACGAGGAATCGACCCTGGAGGCGGTGCAGGCCTACCACGATGCGCAGATGGACTACGCCGAAGTGGACCGCAACGGCGATGGCGTCCTGGAGTACGCGCAGAAGTTCGTCAGCAGCGACGGGCACCATGATGGGCTGTACTGGCCGGAGGAAGATGGCGGCGAGGAAAGCCCGCTTGGCCCGCTGTTCGGCGACGAACTGCCGGGCGACGGCTGGCATGGCTACCACTACCGCATCCTCACCGCCCAGGGCCCCTCGGCACCCGGTGGCGCCTACGACTACCGGATCGGCGGCAGGATGACCCGCGGCTTTGCCCTCATCGCCTGGCCAGTGAAGTACGGCGACAGTGGCGTGATGAGCTTCATGATCAGCCACGATGGCGAGATCTTCTCCAAGAACCTCGGCCCGGAGAGCGACAAGATTGCCAAGAAAATGAGTCGTTTCGACCCGGACAGCAGCTGGACCGAGGTCACTGCGGAAGAAGAAAAGCCCTGAGTGACTGAACCTGTCCGGCCGCCCGCCGGTCGGACGGGTTCACGGCAGGCCCGTCACGCGCACTGGCTCCCGGCAGGCTCGCGCAGACCTGTCATGAGCCTGAAACAAATACCCTGCCAACGCGCCAACCGACTGTCGCCAGCGAAAAACCACATGATAGAATTCGGCGCGCTATTGCCTGGCGTCACCAGGCCACGCCAGCCGGCATACCGGCCAAAGCCACATGGGGTGACGACCGGGGCGTTTCTTTTCAAGGCTTTGCGGCCACTCACTCATCAAGGCCCATGAGACTCAAGCCCACTGCCCTGCTCCTCTTCCTGAGCATCTTCCTGCTTCCCGGCATCAGCGCCGCTGCCGGCAAGACCGTCTATGGCCTGAACGAATACGCCCGGATCAACGACCTGGACATCGAACTGGCCGCCAAGCTCGACACCGGCGCCAAGACCGCCTCCCTCAGCGCCCGCGACATCAAGCGCTTCAAGCGCGATGGCGAGACCTGGGTGCGCTTCTACCTGGCCACCGACACCGCCGACAGCCAGCCGATCGAGAAACCCCTGGCGCGCATCAGCAAGATCAAGCGTCGCCACGGCGACTACGATCCCGACGAGGGCAAGGCCTACACTGCACGTCCGGTCATCGAGCTCGAGCTGTGCATGGGCAAGGCCCTGCGCACCATCGAAGTGAACCTTACCGACCGCAGCGCCTTCCAATACCCGCTTCTGATCGGCTCCGACGCGCTCAAGCGCTTCGGCGCCCTGGTCGACCCGAGCCTGAAATACGCTGCCGGCAAGCCCGGCTGCCAACCCGTAGCGAAACCTGCCGAGTAATCCCATGCGCTCTCTTACCCTGCATCTGAAGGTCCTGATCGCCATCCTGCTGACGCTGGGCGTCGCGATCACCGCCTACCAGATCTTCGTCCTCGGCATTCCCATGACCGAGGCCGAGACCGACGACCTGTGGAACATCGACGCCAAGGTCGAGTTCGTCGCCACACCGAAGACTCCGGTGAAGGTGCAGATGTTCGTACCGCCGCTGACCCAGGATTACATCAGCCTCAACGAGAGCTTCGTCTCCAACAACTACGGCGTTGGCATCAACCGCTCCGACGGCAATCGCAAGGTCACCTGGTCCTCGCGCCGCGCCAACGGCCAGCAGACCCTCTACTATCGCCTGGTGCTGACCAAGCGCTATGCCGGCGCCACCGAGAAGGCCAAGGAGAAGGGCCCGATCTTCCGCGACAGCCTGCCCCTGGAAGGTCCGGACAAGATCGCCGCCGAAGCCCTGATCGCGCCCATCCGCCAGCACTCGGCGGACGTCGAGACCTTCGTCAGCGAAGCCATCAAGCGCGCCAACAACCTCAACGATGACAACGTGAAACTGCTACTGGCCGGCGACACCAGCCTGGACAAGCGTTCTCACGTGGTCGAAACCCTGCTCGCGGTGGCCCACGTGCCGCTGGAGCGCGTGCACACCATCCGCCTGGTCGCCAACCAGCCGCAGCAGCCCGAGCTTTGGCTGCGCAGCTACAACGGCAAGGAGTGGCTGTACTTCAACCCGGAAACCGGCGAACGCGGCCTGCCCAACGACCGCCTGATCTGGTGGCTGGGTGACGAGAGCCTGCTGTCCATCGAGGGCGGCAAGAAAGCCCAGGTCAGCTTCAGCCTCAACAGCAGCGAGATGAACGCCATCCGCCTGGCCAAACTGTCGGACGAGAACACCGACGCGGCCTTCCTCGAGTACTCGCTGTACGGCCTGCCGCTGTCCACCCAGCAGACTTTCCAGATCATGATCATGATCCCGTTCGGCGTACTGGTGATCCTGATCCTGCGCAACCTGATCGGCCTGCAGACACTGGGCACCTTTACTCCGGTACTGATCGCCCTTGCCTTCCGCGAGACCGGCCTGCAGTGGGGCATTGGCCTGTTCACCGTGATCACCGCGCTCGGCCTGTCGCTACGCTCGTACCTGGAACACCTGAAGTTGCAGATGCTGCCCCGCCTGTCGGTAGTGCTGACCTTCGTGGTAGTGATGATCGCCGCCATCAGCCTGCTCAGCCACAAGCTCGGCTTCGAGAGCGGTTTGTCGGTCGCCCTGTTCCCGATGGTGATCCTGACCATGAGCATCGAACGCCTCTCGATCACCTGGGAAGAGCGCGGCGCGGCCCACGCCATGAAGGCCGCCATCGGCACCCTGTTCGCCGCCGCCCTGGCGCACATCCTGATGCGCGTACCGGAGCTGGTGTACTTCGTGTTCACCTTCCCGGCCGTACTGCTGATTCTGGTGTCGTTCATGCTGGCGATGGGTCGCTACCGCGGTTACCGCCTGACCGAACTGTTCCGCTTCAAAGCCTTCCTCAAGGACTAAGCCATGTTCGGCCTGATCAAGCGATGGAAAGCCCTGGAAGCCAAAGGCATCATGGGCATCAACCGACGCAACGCGGACTACGTGCTCAAGTACAACCAGCGGCACCTGTACCCGATCGTCGACGACAAGATCATCACCAAGCAGCGCGCCATCGAGGCGGGCATCCACGTACCGGAAATGTACGGGATCATCTCCACCGAGAAGGAGATCGAACGCCTGCCGGAGATCATTGGCGAGCGCAGCGACTTCGTCATCAAGCCGGCGCAGGGCGCCGGCGGCGACGGCATCCTGGTGATCGCCGACCGCTTCGAGGAACGCTACAAGACGGTCTCAGGGCGGATCATCAGCCATGAGGAAATCGAGCATCAGCTGTCGAGCATCCTCACCGGCCTGTACTCCCTGGGCGGCCATCGCGACCGCGCGCTGATCGAGTACCGGGTGACCCCGGACCAGATCTTCAAGAGCATCAGCTACGAAGGCGTGCCGGACATCCGCATCATCGTACTGATGGGCTATCCGGTCATGGCGATGCTGCGCCTGCCGACCCGCCAGTCCAACGGCAAGGCCAACCTGCACCAGGGCGCCATCGGCGTGGGCGTGGACCTGGCCACCGGCTTGACCCTGCGCGGCACCTGGCTGAACAACAAGATCAGCAAGCACCCGGACACCACCAACGCGGTGGACGGCGTGCAGTTGCCCAACTGGGACGGTTTCATGAAGCTCGCCGCCGGCTGCTACGAACTGTGCGGCCTGGGCTACATTGGCGTGGACATGGTGCTGGACCAGGACAAGGGCCCGCTGATCCTCGAGCTCAACGCCCGTCCCGGTCTGAACATCCAGATTGCCAACGACTGTGGCCTGACCCTGCGCACCCATGCCGTCGAGGCGCGCCTCGCCGAGCTGGAGGCCAAGGGTGTGAAGGAAACCGTGGAAGAGCGCGTGCGCTTCTCCCAGCAGCTCTTCGGCCACGTGCACCCGAAGGAAGTCTGAGGCGACCTACCCCATGAAAAAGCCCGGCCATTGCCGGGCTTTTTCATGGGTGACCACAGGGAAGCAGACCCGTAGGGCGCATAACCTGGAACAGGTTATCCGCCGGATACTCTATGGCGGATAACGCTGACGCGTTATGCGCCCTACGCAACTTCGGCAATGAGCGTTGGCGTGAAACTGTAGGAGCGAGCTTGCTCGCGAACGGATTCACGGGCAACTCCGCCGCTGCCCGGTTCGCGAGCAAGCTCGCTCCTACGAAAAAACATCGCCCCCGCGCACAACTCAGCGCACCACGGCCAGCTCGAAGCCTCCCTGGTCACCGTGCTCGCGCACTTTCATCCCCGCCTCGTTCACTGCCAGGTCTTCCAGCGGACGCTTGTAGGGCTTGTTGTCGAGGGTCTGCAGGCTGCGGTCCTCGTCGGTGGTCAGTAGCAGCACATAGCGCTCGCCTTGGTTGGCACGCACCGGAATGGTCCCTTCGATGAACGCATAGCGGTACCAGGTCTCCGGATTGAGCTTGTACACCGCGTCGCTCACCAGCCGGGTCGGGCGCTTCTGTTCGTCGAGGAACAGTAGCGACGGATAGACCACCTGGTGGTTGGCGAAGCTGCGCACACGCAGGCCGTAAACGCGCTGGGAGCTGGGCAGCTTCATCGCGACGAAGTAGCTCTTGCCCATGGGGAAGTCGAAGCTCGGCGAGAACCTGTTCAGCTCCTCGTAGCGTGGCTCCTCGGCCGACAGCTCGGTGAAGTCGCCATCGCCCATCTGATCGCAGCAGCGCCGCTGCAGGTCGACGTAAAGGTCGTCCAGGGTCTTGCCGCTGCCCTTGAGCAGCGCCTTCATGGCGTCGGTCTGCTCGCCGGTGCCATCGAGCCCCGGCAGGTTGTTCGGGCGCGCCTTCAGGTCGACCTGCCGGCCCTCGGTGAAGGCGATATTGCTGCCATCCTGCTCGCCCCGACGGAACGTCTCGCCGCGCTGCTGCGCGGTGATCGGCGAGTTGCGCACCTGCCCCTTGTCATCGACCCAGGTGAAGTATGGGTTGCCATTCTCGCTGCGGACGAAACCGCGGTCCTCATAGGATTCCGCGTCGATGTACTCGGCTGAATGATCGCCGTTGGGCAGCACGTAATCGGCACGCCCGGGCGCGACCTGGCCGGCGGCATAGAAGCTGTTCTGCAGGTTGCCCTGGGCATCGACCCAGGTGAAATAGCGACGCTTGCTCTCCCCCGCCGGCTTGCTACCTGGCCATTGCGTGGCGCTGACATCGATCAGCCGCGCGCGGTCGCTCTGATCGATGCGCTTGTCCGCCTGGCGTTGCTGTTTGGCATAGCTGTCGTCGACGAAGGTGTTGTGCACCTGGCCGCTATCGTCGATCCACGACAGGTAGCGGCCGCTGGCTGCGTGCACTGGCGCGCTCATGCCGGCGGCGGCGACGCAGGAAATCAGGAGGGTCAACCTGCCCATGTCCATGCCCTCAGAAGGTGGTGCGGTAAGTCATGGCGAAGACGTAGGCCTTCACCGTGGTGCTGACATCGAGACCGGCATAAGGGTTGTACACCAGGTTGTCGATGCCGGTGCAGTTCAGGTTGCAGCTGGTGCCCGCCTTGATGCTCTGCTTGGAGACGAAGTAGTTGAAGCCCAGGTCGATCACCGTGTCCTTGTCCCACTGGTAGCCCAAGCCCAGGCCGTAGAGGTTGGCATCGCCGATGGGCACCAGTGCATCGGCCTTGTCCTTGGGAATCGCCGAGGGGCGATATTCATAGCCGGCGCGCAGTTGCAGGCGGTCGTTGACGTCGTACTGCATGCCCATGGCATAGCTCCAGGTGTCCTGGTAGCCACGGTCAAGGATGATGCTGTGGTCGGTGGCGCCGTTGGGGGCGAAGTTCTTGGCGATGCGCAGCAGGTCGAGTTCCTTGTCGAACTCGATTTCCAGCTTGTTCCAGTCGCTGTAGTCGGTCCACTTCAGGTCGAAGTTGAACTGCCACTTGTCGAACGGGCGCACCTTGATCCCGGTGGAGAAGCTGTCCGGATTGACCATGTTCAGCGTCGCCACGCCGTGCTCTTCCTCGGCGTTGCCATAGGGGAACAGCGGGCTCAGGAAGGCGCCGAACACCGAGCTCTGCATGCCGGACCAGAAGCCCTGCCAGTCCTTGGTGTAGTCGACGCGGTACTTGCCCTTGAGGTGCATGCGCGACTCGCTCTGGTAGGTCGCGCCCCAGGCGAACCAGTCGTAGGGCTCCCAGAGCACACCCAGGTTGAAGCTCGGCGAGAGGGTCTGCTGCATGTCCAGCTTGAGGTTGGCCAGCGAGTCGTACGGGCCGATCCGCCCGCCGCAGACGTTGAACACCAGCTCGACGATTTCCTGCGCGCCGGGCACGCAGGTGGTGTCGTGCAGGGTCTGCAGCAGGCCGGTGAGCAGGCCGGGGTTGCGGAAGTCGGTATCCAGCGCCATGGCCTGGTGCGAGAAGCCGATCGAAAGGCCCGCCGACAGCGTGTCGTTGACCTCGTAGCCCACCGAGGGCGAGAAGTAGGTGATGCGTTGCAGCGAGACGCGGCGGCCTTCGTAGCGCGCCGGATCGCTGTCCGAGTCTCGCGAATAGCCCAGCGCCTGGGGCGCGTAGACGTTGGTGGCGAAGGTGAACTTGGAGCCCGGCGGGTTGATCGACAGGCCCGCCAGCGGTGCCACCAGCAACGGCATGTCGGTCATGCCGCCGAGGCCGGGCAGGTACATGGTCGGGGTCAGGGTGCGGCTGTTCTCGCCAGCCACCGGGTCATCGTCCAGGCCGAAGGCAGACGAGCCGTAGTCCGGCGGTGCCTTGAAGCCGGCGCGAATATCCATGACCCCGGTGATCAGCTTGATCTGGGTCTGGCGGCCCTTGAGCTTGGTCAGTGCGGCCGGGTTGTAGTGCACCGCGTCGATGCCAGTGGAATCGGCCGTCACCGCGTTGGCCATGGCCATGGCCTTGGGGTTGCCGATGGTCAGGTCATTGGCCAACTGGGCGTTGGCGAGCGTCGCCCAGCCAAACCCCACCCCTGCCATCGCCACCGCGAGGGGCGAAATGCGCATAGTCATGTAGTGGTCGCTCGTCGGTTACTGGGCTTTCAGGCCTTGGATATCCAGGGGAAGGGAAACCCCCAGCAGTACATCCGGCGAGTCTTCGGTCAGACCGAAACCGGCGTTCACGTTGACGATGTAGTCCGGCGATGTTCGCAGGCCGAGCGAGAAGTTCATGATCGCGCTGGTCTGCTCGGGCGCTTCGACCGTGCGGTCGTTGAAGTAGTACTTGTTCTTGAACGAGTAAGCCATCTGGTAGGAGGTGGCCAGGGAAACGTCGTAGGACAGCGCGTAGGCCATGCCCATGGCGAAGTTGACCGTGTCGCCCGGCACCACTTTCTCCAGTTCTTCGCCGTACTGGTTCTGGTGGATGTCGTCGACCTTCATGTTGTAGGTGTACCCGAGCGAGCCGTAGAGCACGACCGGATCGATCACGTAGGACATGTTGGCCCCGGCGCCCAGGCTGTAGAAGCCGTTGCCGGTGGAAACGTCGTCCTGCACGTTGCCCTTGTAGGGGCTGTCGCCGGTCGGCAGGCCGAGGGTGGCGTAGAGCGTGGTGACCGGACGGCCACGGCCCGCCGCCCAGGGTTGCCAGCGCAGGGTCGCGGAAATGTCGCCCAGGCTGTAGGCATGGATGTCGCGCTCGGTGTCGTACTTGGCCACGAACGGCAGGCGCATGCTGAAGGTCAGGTTGTCCCAGATGCCGTAGTCGAAGGTGAAGGAGTTGGTGAAGGTGTGCTGCGCCTCGCTCTGGGCCAGCACGCTGTAGACGTTCTCGCCGCTGCGCACGGCCTGCAGGCGCGTGTCGCGCATCAAGGTGTAGTCGAAGCCGTAGGTCAGCTGGCGCTCACCCTTCTTGAGCAGGGTGTAGCTCTTCTCGGCGGCCTGGAATACCTGTTCCAGCGCCTTGGCGCTGTCGGCGTCGGTTTCCTTCTTGGCCAGCGCATCACGCGCGTCTTCATTTGTCGCTTCTTCGGCGATGGCGATGGTACTTGCCAGCAAGGCCAGAGCGGCAACGCACGCAAACCCCTTGAAATCCATGTTGCTATCCCCTGGTCTTGTTCTTATTCGTATGGGCCGATCGGGCGGTCACTTGCGCCGGATGTACTGCACGTCTCCATTCGTGGCGGCTTCGCCAATCTGGTTCTGGGTAATCTTGCTCATCTCCGGGAACTCGCGGAACGCCAGCAGGCTGACGGTCCGGTCGTCCACCAGGCGCAGGTCGGCCTCGCGCAGCTCCAGGGCGTTCCTGGGCTCCTGGCCGCTGGGGTAGATGACGAAGAGCACGTTCTGGTCCCAGATTTCCTCGAAACGGGCGCGGGTGAAACTGATGTTGCCCAAGGCAGGATCGGCAACGAAGACGTGGTCGTTGTAGACATCGCGGACCACGACGAAATGCTTGAAGCCGGCATAGTGGATCGGCACCAGCGCCGGGTGTTCGAGCGAGTCCAGGTCGGAGAACTCGGCACGGAAGCCGCCACTCTTGTAGCCGAGTGCGGCGGCATAACGCTTCATGTCCAGAAGCGAGAAGCCACGGCGCTGGACGATCTTGTCGGCCTCGCCGTACTTGATCAGGCCCTCCATGACCTGACGCTCTTCCAGGTTGCGACCCAGGTAGTAGTCCAGCAGCGTGGTCAGCGCCGCCGAGCCACAGCTGTAGTCGTAGGCCTGGCGAATGACGTTGCGGAACTGCACCTGACTCATCGGTTCGAGCTGGACCGACTCGCGGAAGGGACCGTTGGGCGTGAGCGGCTGCGAGATGTTCACTGTGCCCTGCTGTTGCGGCTTGGTATCCACGGCCTGGGTAAAACCGAACAGGCCCAGCAGGCTTCCCAGCAGAATCTCGAACATCCCACCCCTCTCTTCAATATTGGAAGTCAATCCTGGAAGACCCTTGCCGGCATGCGCCGGCAAGGGGTACTGCGCTTCAACCTCGGGATCAGTGACCCCAGACCTTCACGGTCGAACCAGCCAGGTTCAGGTTGGAAACGGTCAGCGAGCCAATGCTGGCGCCGTTGGTGCCAACCTTGACGGCGTCGATGGTCACATCGCCGTTCACGGTGGGAAGGCCGATGGCGAGCTGTTGGGTGGCAACAGCAGTGGTGCCGCCGACAGGGGTGATGCTGGTGGTCACCACGTCGACAGTCATCGGGGCGTTGTCGGCGATGGTCACGCTCGGCAGGTGGATGCCCTGCAGCACCAGGGAGCCGCCGCCGGTATCGGCGTCCTTGTAGGTGACAGCGCCGATGGAGGCGTTGAAGGTACCGGAAATGCTGATGCCATCCTGGCCGGTGATACCGGACAGTGCAGCGTCATCCATGGATTTCATGTCGGCATGTGCCAGGAACGGAGCGGCCAGAACTGCGCTTGCAAGAACCAGTTGCTTGATTTTCATTGTTATAACTCTCCAGTGTTCAGGTGGGGTTGCCCCAGGCACTGCAAGGGGCGTCCTACCCCGCTGCAGGTTGACCGGCTGCTGCCGATCTTCCAGACCCCCGACTTCTTCCTTAGGCGCCGCGGGTATGGATTCGTGAAGCACAAGGCTTCGCGTCCTGATCTCCAAGCTACTGACCCGCCGTGAACCTGCCAGCCCATCCAAGGGATGGCGCAAAACCAACCTTCTGACTCAAGCTTCGCTGAGCAGTCCCAGACTCTTCCCCTTGAGTACCGCCTGGGTCCGGCTACGCACGCCAAGCTTGGCGAACAGGTTGTGCAGATGCCACTTGATGGTGGCCTCCGACAGATGCACCGCCTGGGCGATATCCCGGTTCGACAAGCCCGCTGCCACGAGTCGCAGGATCTCTCGCTCCCGATGGCTAACATCTTGATTTTCATCGAAACTTTCAGGATCGACAGACAACCTGCGGCACTGCTCGCGAAGCATCTCGGCGACCCCCTGCCAGGCCGATGCACGCTTGGGTTCGGCGGCCTTCCAGGCCTCCCAGAGCGGCAGCAGCCACAGAGCATCGTCCTGGAACAGGCGTCGGTAGCCCAGGTTCCAGGCTTCCTCGAGGGTGGGCGCGAACAAGGCGAAGGCTTTTTCGCTGTTACCTTTCTGCCAATACGCCACAGAAAGTAACAGCGAAAGACGCAGCCGCCGGTCGCGCTGATAGGGCGAGGTAAAGCCCGCCAGGCACGATTCCAGACGCTGCTGAGCTCGCTCGGCGTGGCGCTCGGAAAGTGCCAGGCGCGCCTCCGCCATCACCAGCGCCGCATGGGCATCGGCATAGCGTTCGGCGTTGAGCCCCGACAGGTGCCGCGCCAGTTGCAGGCACACGCGCTCGGCCTCGTTGGGCCGTCGCATCCACAGCAACAGCTGCACCTTGCAACTCATGGCCAGTGCATGCACCCGCTCGTAGCCCGGCGACTGCAGGCCAACCAGCCATTCGTCGAGCTGGGCCAACCCTTGTTCGGCCTCGCCGGCGAAGAACCGCGCCTTGGCCATCACCAACTGGCCGCGGCTGATCAGCTCCACCGGCGTGGCGACGTCGCGCCAGGTGGTCGCCAGCGGTAGTTCGGCAAGGATCGCCGCGTGGCGATCCTGCTCGTACAGCAGGTCCGCGTAGGCCAGCGACAAAGGTCCGCCAACGCGGCTGCGCCGGCCGAAGACCCGCTCCACGCGGCTGCGCGCGCTCTCGGCGATAGTTCGACCGCGCTCCAGCTCGCCGCGCTCCTTGCAGATCAAGGCCTCGATCATGCTGACCACGACCTGCAGGTACTCGCTGTCGGCAATGCGCAGGCAATCGCGGGCGACACCGATGGCGTTGGCCGCTTCGGCGTAGTCCCCCAGCAGCGCATAGGCCGCCGCCTGGATGCACGACAGGCTGGCGCGGAACACCGGCTGGTTGCCCGGCACCAGCGCCAGCCACTGGCGCGCCACCTTCAGGCAAGCTTCCAGTTTGTCCTGGTAGAGCAGCACCAGCGCCTTCAGCACCTGGGCCACCGCGAGCAACTCCGCCATGCCGAAGTGGCGCACCTTGCCCTGCCCCTGCAGCAGCCGGACGCTGAGCTCTTCGATCAGCGCCTCGGCCTCGGCGAACTTCTGCTCGAAGGCCAGCTGCCAAGCGTAGAAAATCTGGAACACCGGGTGCTCGCGGATCACCTCGGCGGGGATGCTGCTGAGCATGCCGAGGATGCCGTAGACGCGGTTGCCGGCGATCAGCTTGGCGCCCTGGCGCTCCAGCAGGTCGGCGGCGAAGGCATAGTCACGGGCGCGCAAGGCGTACTTGATCGCACGGTCGGCCATGTCACGCCCCTCACACCAGCGCGCGGCAGCATGCAGCAGCGGTGTCGGATCGGAATTGCGCGCCAGGCGGCCCTGGAGGAATTCGGCGAACAGGTGGTGATAGCGGAACCACTCGCGCTGGTCGTCCAGCGCGATGATGAACAACTGCTCGTTCTGCAGCCGCATCAGCATATCGAGGCCATCGCGGCGCCCGGTCAGGGCATTGCACAGCTCAGCGCAGAACTCGTCGAGCACCGAGGTCTGGTCGAGAAACTGCTGCAGCGGTTCGGGCAGGCTGCACAGCACGTCCTCGGCGAGGTAGTCGGCAAGGTCGCGCTCGGTGCCGGAAAGCCCCTTGAGCAGCGCCGCGCGGTCCGGGTTGCGCGCCAGCGCCAGGGCGGCTAGGTGCAGCGCGGTAATCCAGCCTTCGGTGCGCTTGTGCAGCAGCTTGAGCTCGCTGTCGCTCAGGGCCAGGCCCTTGAGCTGCGTGAGGAAGGTGTCGGTTTCCTCGCGGGTCAGGCGCAGGTCGTCGCCGCTCAGGCAGAAGGCCCAGGGCGCCAGGCCCGGCTCGTCCACCAGGAAGCGCGGGCGGTAGCGGGTGCTGGTGACCAGCCGTATGTTGTCCGGCAGGTGCTCGATCAGGTAGCGCGCCCCATGGGCCAGCGCCGGATGGCGGATCTGATGGAAGTCGTCGAGCAGCAGGTAGAGCGGCCCGTCGAGACGGCGCAGGTCGGAGAGGAAGGCGTCGATGATGCCTTCCAGCGGCAGGGTCATGTCCGACTGCAGCAGGTTCGAGGTATTGGTGCCGAAGTCCGCCTCGACGCTGCGAATGCTCGCCACCAGGTACTGCACCAGGCGTTGCGGCTCGCTGTCCCCCTCATCGCAGGACATCCAGGCGACCCGCGCGCCACCTGCCAGCAGGCGCTCGCGGAGCAGACTGAGAATGGTGCTCTTGCCGAAGCCGGCCGGTGCGCTGAGGATCAGCACGCGCTGCTGGCGGTTGGCATACAGGCGGTCGATCAGGGCACGACGCGGCAGCAGCGAATCGCTGTCGGTGCGCGGTGGAAACAGCTTGGTGCGCAGCAGCGGCATGGGCTGCTGCGGCAGTGTGGTCAGGGTCGTCATGTCAGAGCAGACTCAGCTCGCGGGCACGGCGTATCGCTTGGGTCCGATTGCGCACCTTGAGCTTCTCGTAGATGTTGTGCAGGTGCCATTTGACGGTGCCCAGCGCCAGCGACAACTGCTGGCCGATCTCCTCGTTGGAGAGTCCCTGGGCCGCCAGGCATACCACCTCGCGCTCGCGGTCGGTCAGACCTTCTTCGAGCACCTCGGGCGACCTGCGTGCTTCCTGCCCCGGCCAGACGGTCAACATTCCGCGAATGAAGACCTGCAGCGCCGGTTGTCGCTCGGTGGACTCCAGTTGCTGCAGCAACTGGCGAATCCCCTCGCCTTCCTCGATGAAAATGCTCCGCACCCCTTCCCGCTCGGCGCCGACCAGGCATTGGCCGAGCAGGCTGTGGGAACGTTCCTGGTAGCCCAGGCGCTGGTAGCTCAGGGCCGCCAGCAGGTCCAGGCGCAGCCGTTGCAGGCCGTGCCAGCCCGGCTGCAGCATGCCGCGCAGCTGGGTGATTTCGTGCAGCGCCTCGCTGAAGTGTCCGCGCGCCTGCAGCAGCCGCACCCGGCTGATGCCCTGCACCCAGAGCACCGGGTTGAACGGCATCTGCTTGTAGTGGCTGGCCAGCTTGGCCCAGTCGATGGCCTTGAGCCGCTGCTCGGCGCGCTTGCAGCGGTCGGTGGCGGTCTCCTGGAGGATCAGGTTGATCTCCTCGCCCACCGCCATGGCAAAGAAGCGCCAGGACTGATTGCGCGAGGCCAGGGTCTGCATCAACCCCAGGGTAGCCAGGGCCTCCTTGCCGCGCCCCTGCAGGCGCTGGATGCGCGCCAGGCATTGCATGCCCTGGGCGTACAGGTCGATGGGGTTGACCACGTCGACCCGACCCAGCGCCCAGCGCAGGCGCTCTTCCAGGCCGTCCAGCTCGGTGCGGTAGTAGGCGGTCAGCGCTTCGGCGATGGCCGGCAGCGCCAGGGCCTGGGAGCGTTTGTCGAACAGCGGCATGGCCTGCTCGCGCACGCGTTCGATGAGCATCTGCGCCTGCTTGACCTGGCCCTGCTCCAGCGCCAGCACCACTTCGATGGTGCACTGCTGCATGTGCAGGTAGCGGCCGTCGAGGAAATGGTTGCGCTGCTGCGCCAGCCCCATCAGGCGGCGCGCCTGCTCCGCGTGCCCGCGGATGACCTGGGCGAAGGCGCCGATCAGCAGGATCGCACCTTCGAGAAACGCCGAGTTCTGCCCCAGCTGGCTTTCCACCTTGCGCGCCAGGGTGATGCACTGTTCAAGGTCGTCCTTCTGCAGCGCCAACACGGCTTTCACCGCCAGCGCCGAGAGGTACTGATTGCCCATCGGGCCGTTGCCGCGCGAGTCGCCCCAGCGCGCCAGCAGCTCGTCGATCATGCGGTTGGCTTCGGGCAGGCTGAGCTCCGTGGCACGGGTCCAGACGTCGCTCAGCACGAGGATCGGGTAGCGCTCGGCGATCTCGTTCGGCACGTGCTTGCGCCAGCGCGAGATCAGGTAGAGCTGGCCTCGGTTGATCAGCTCCAGGCCGCAGCCGTCGACCAGCGCGGCGAGCATTTCCGGGTCCTCGGCGAGGCAGGCGTGCTCGATGGCCAGGGTCGGCATGTGGTGATTGGTGAACCACAGGCTGGCATTGAAGTGCAGTTGCTTGAAGCGCTCCGGGTCGCGCTCGCGCAGGCGGGCGCGGAGGAAGTCGGCGAACAGCTGGTGGAAGCGGTACCACTGGCGGTCACGGTCCAGCGGCAGAAGGAACAGCTGCATGCTGTCCAGGTGTTCCAGCAGCGCCTGGCCGTCCTGGCGACCGGTCAGGGTGTTGGCCAGGTCGCCATTCAGGCGATTGGCAATCCCCAGGGACAGCAGTGCGCCCTGCACATCGGCGGGAAGACGCTCGAACACCGCGCGCAGCAGGTAATCGCCTACCGCCGCCTTGTCGCTGCTTAGCAGCTTGAGGTCTTCCGGAGCACCCGGCTGCTGGCGCAGCCACAGGCTGACCAGATGAACCCCCGCCATCCAACCTTCGGTCTGGTTGTGCAGCGACTGCAGGCAGCTATCTTCGAGTTGCAGGCCATCGCGGGCCAGGTATTCGCGGGTTTCGTCGCGGGACAGGCGCAGCTCGTCCTGGCCGATCTCCAGCAGCAGCCCCTTGGCGCGCCACGTGGCGAGGTTCAGCGGCGGCTGGGAACGACTGCCGATGGCCAGGGTGAGGCCGGGCGGCGCGTACTGCACCAGGCGATTGAGGCCGGCGAAGACGTCGGAATGGGTGATCTCATGCAGGTCGTCGAGTACCAGCAGGACCTTGCGCTCGTCGCGGGCGAGGTCCATCAGCAGGCTTTCCATGACCGCGACCACGGGCACACGCATAGTGTTGTGCACGTAGCCCAACGCATCCTCGCCAGTGCCGGGCACGGCGGTGGCGAGGGACTGGATGAGTTTCAGGCAGAAACGGCCGGGATCGTCGTCGTCGCTCTCCAGGGAGAGCCAGGCAACCTGATGTCCCTCGCTCGCACGCTTGCCGGCCAGTGCCGCCAGTGCGGTGGTCTTGCCGAAACCGGCGGGAGCCGAAAACGACAGTATCGAGGCATAAGGATGACGGTCCAGGGCATTCTGGACCTCGGGACGAATCAAATAATCAGCAGGCACCCGAGGGGGTGTTAATCTGGAGCGCAGAAGGCTGCCGGCTGCGGGCTCTAGCACTACATCCACGGCCTGTATCCCTATGTCATTATCGTTGTTGGTACGGAGCACTGTCCGCGTGGGATTCGTCACTTCTTATCAGAATGCTTTTCCTACGTAAACTGAAGAAATAGCTCTAGGATCGACACTTCAGCCGACCTGATCACCTCATTTGCCTGCACGCTGTTACCCATGCCTGACTGTTTTTTGTACCCGCTTCCTTACCGGGAAGACCCGGGCGAACGCTTCGCCCTGATCCATCGGGCACCCGGCGCCGTACTCCTGGACGCCGGTCGACCCATTGCCACACGTGGACGCTATGACCTTCTGAGCGCCTGGCCATTGGCAGAACTGGCACCAACCGCCGACGAATCGGCCAAGGGCTTTTTTGCCCGCGCAAGAGCCGCCTTGCAGAGCCTGGGCGAGGCAAAAGTCCCAGACAATCGCAGAGTGCCATTCGTCGGCGGAATGATCGGCTATCTCGGTTATGACTTCGGCCGGCGCGTCGAGCATTTGCCCGAACCGAACCTCGACGACCTCGCCCTGCCCGATGCGCGCCTGGGCCTGTACGCCTGGGCGCTGGTCACCGACCACGAGGAATGCAGCAGCCAACTGGTCTTCCACCCATCGCTGGCCAGGAGCGAGCGAGAGCGCCTGATCGCGCTGTTCGAAGGTGCTCAGGAAGATGAAGCGCTGCCGCCCTTCCGGCTCTGCGCACCATTTCGTCCGGACCTGAGCCGCGAACAGTACCGAGAAGCGCTGGAGCGCGTGCACAGCTACATCCTCGCCGGCGACTGCTACCAGGTGAACTACACCCAGCGCTTCCGCGCACCTTGCAGCGGCTCGCCCTGGCTGGCCTACCGCGCACTTCGCGAGGCATGCCCTACGCCTTTTGCCGGTTACCTGGCATTGCCTGAAGGCGCAGTCCTCAGCCTGTCACCGGAGCGCTTCATCCAGCTCCATGGCACCCAGGTGGAAACTCGCCCGATCAAGGGCACCCGCCCGCGCGGTAACACGCCCGAGGCCGACCAGCAGAATGCCGACGCCCTGCTTGCCAGCGAGAAGGACCGTGCCGAGAACCTGATGATCGTCGATCTGCTGCGCAACGACCTCGGCCGCAGCTGCCGACCCGGCAGTGTGCGTGTTCCCGAGTTGTTCGCGGTGGAGACCTATCCCAACGTTCACCACCTGGTCAGCAGCGTGCGAGGCGAACTGGCAGAAGGAAAGGACGCGCTGGACCTGCTCGAAGGCAGCTTCCCTGGCGGCTCCATCACCGGTGCGCCGAAGGTCCGCGCCATGCAGATCATCGACGAACTGGAGCCGACCCAGCGCAGCATCTACTGCGGCAGCCTGCTCTACCTCGACGTACGCGGCGAAATGGACAGCTCCATCGCCATCCGCACCGTGCTGGTGAAGGACGGCCAGGCAAGTTGCTGGGCCGGCGGCGGCATCGTGGCCGACTCCGACTGGGAAGAGGAATACGAGGAATCGCTGACCAAGGTAGGCGTGCTGCTGCGAACCCTGGAAAGTCTGTAGGAGCGAATCTTGTCCGCGAACCGGCCGACAGGCCTGCCTGAAGGGCATCGCGGACAAAGTCCGCTCCTACAAAAAGCGCCAAAAGAAAAAGCCCCGCATCGGCGGGGCTTTTTCGTCACAGCCGGTGTTACAGGCTGAGCGGGCGGTTGGACGCCTTGAGGAATTCCTTCTTCAGGTCCTCATAGGTGTGCACGGCCGGGAACTGCGGGAACTCGCGAATCACGTTGTCCGGTGCGTGGAACAGGATGCCGGCGTGAGCTTCAGAGAGCATGGTGGTGTCGTTGTAGGAGTCGCCAGCGGCGATCACACGGTAGTACAGGCTCTTGAAGGCGATGACCGACTGACGCTTCGGATCCTTCTGGCGCAGCTGGTAGCTGACGACACGGTCGGTCTCATCGGTGATCAGCTTGTGGCACAGCAGGGTCGGGAAACCCAGCTGGCGCATCAGCGGCTGGGAGAATTCGTAGAAGGTGTCGGAGAGGATCACCACCTGGAAGCGCTCACGCAGCCAGTCGACGAATTCCACTGCGCCTTCCAGCGGCTTCAGGGTGGCGATCACTTCCTGGATGTCGGACAGCTTCAGGCCGTGCTCGTCGAGAATGCGCAGGCGCTGCTTCATCAGCACGTCGTAATCCGGGATATCGCGGGTCGTCGCCTTGAGCGCTTCGATACCGGTTTTTTCAGCGAAGGCGATCCAGATTTCCGGAACCAGAACCCCTTCCAGGTCGAGACAGGCGATTTCCACGAACGATTTCCCCGCAGGTTTGACTTGAGAGGCGGCACTCTAGCCGCTCGCTCCAAGCGGCGCAACGCGCCACTTATACCCAAACACCACAGTCGACCTTCCTGATGGTTATTTAGGGGCATATCCGCCTCTTTGCTACCATCGCGCCCACAGAGCGCCTTGCGCCAATAAAACTAGGAATACCGCCTGATGAGCCTCCCGTTCGATATCGCGGAAATCGCCGCGAGCTATGCCAGCAAAGCCCCACAGGACATCCTGAAGCTTGCCTTCGAGCACTTCGGTGATGAGCTGTGGATTTCCTTCAGCGGTGCCGAGGACGTGGTGCTGGTGGACATGGCCTGGAAGCTCAACAAGAACGTCAAGGTATTCAGCCTCGACACCGGTCGCCTGCACCCGGAGACCTACCGCTTCATCGAGCAGGTGCGCGAGCACTACGGCATCGCCATCGAAGTGATGACCCCGGACCCGCGCCTGCTGGAGCCGTTCGTCAAGGAGAAGGGCCTGTTCAGCTTCTTCAAGGACGGCCACGGCGAGTGCTGCGGCATCCGCAAGATCGAACCACTCAAGCGCAAGCTGTCCACCGTGACCGCCTGGGCCACCGGCCAGCGCAAGGACCAGAGCCCGGGCACCCGCAGCCAGGTCGCCGTAGTCGAAGTGGACGGCGCGTTCTCCACCCCGGAGAAACCTCTGATCAAGTTCAACCCGCTGGCGAACATGAGCAGCGAAGAGGTCTGGGCCTACATCCGCATGCTGGAAATCCCCTACAACAGCCTGCACGAGCGAGGCTTCATCAGCATTGGTTGCGAGCCCTGCACCCGCCCGGTACTGCCGAACCAGCACGAGCGCGAAGGCCGCTGGTGGTGGGAGGAAGCTACCCAGAAAGAGTGCGGCCTGCACGCCGGCAATTTGATCAGCAAGGCCTGAGGCCTTACCCTCGGCTGACGGAAATTCCCTTGTCAGCCCGCAGCCCAGGATCGGACGCCTGCATGCCTGCGGCGGAGCCAATCCCATGCGCATCACCCTGGTGAAAAAGGTCCTGGCCGATGGCCAGGACTGCCGCAAGTGCCGCGAAGTCCACGAACGCCTGGTCAAGGGCGGCTACCTGAATCGAATCGATCGCACCCTGGTCGCCGACGAACGCAACCCCGCCAGCACCGGCTGGCTGGTCGCTGCACAGTACGGCGTAGACACCGCGCCCTTCTTCGTCGTCCGCCACGATGACGGTCGTGAAGTCGTTTACACGGTGTTCATGAGTTTCCTCCACGAGGTGCTCGAAGGCCGCGGCGAACTGCCGCTGGACTCTCGCGAAGCCCTGGCCGAACTGGCCCAGCGCGACGATCTGGATCGCCTGTAGCCGTCAACCTTGACGCTTTCTTGATGGCCGCTCGGCCAGACTGTCGCTTCCTACTACTGACGCACAAGGAAGTTTCTCCATGGCCGACGGCGCGGATCGCACACGCCCCCGTATTCCCGGCACCGTCTGGGCGCTGGGTTTCGTCAGCCTGTTCATGGACGTCTCCTCCGAACTGCTGCACAGCCTGCTACCGCTGTTCCTGGTCGGCAGCCTGGGGCTGAGCATGGTCGCGGTCGGCCTGATCGAAGGCATCGCCGAGGCTACCGCGCTGATCGTCAAGGTGTTCTCCGGCGCCATCAGCGACTACCTCGGCCGGCGCAAGGGGCTGGTCCTATTCGGCTATGGCCTCGCGGCGCTCTCCAAGCCACTGTTCCCGCTGGCCACCTCGGGCGAGACCATCTTCGCCGCGCGTCTGCTCGACCGTATCGGCAAGGGCATCCGCGGTGCACCGCGGGACGCACTGATTGCTGACGTCTCGCCGCCGTCGATCCGTGGCGCCTGCTTCGGCCTGCGCCAGTCCATGGACACCGTCGGCGCCTTCGCCGGCCCGCTGCTGGCCATCGTGCTGATGCTCTGGCTAGGCAACAATCTGCCGCTGGTGTTCTGGTTCGCCTGCATTCCAGCCGGTATCGCGGTGCTGGCCATCGTCTTCTTCGTGAAGGAACCGGAACAGGCCGAAGGTACCCACCGCTTCCGCTCGCCGATCCATCGAGACGCGCTGCGCAGCTTCCCGGCGCGCTACTGGTGGGTGGTCGGCATCGGCGCGGTGTTCACTCTCGCGCGCTTCAGCGAAGCCTTCCTGGTGCTGCGTGCCCAGGACATCGGCCTGCCAATGGCCTGGACGCCAATAGTCATGGTGGTGATGGCCCTGCTGTTCATGCTCTCGGCCTATCCGGTGGGCTGGTGGTCTGACCGCACCGATCGTACCGGCTTGCTGGCCATCGGCATGTTCCTGCTGGTGGCGGCGGACCTGCTGCTGGCCTGGGGCGACTCCACGCCACTGATGCTCGTCGGTGTCGCGCTCTGGGGCCTGCACATGGGCTTCACCCAAGGGCTGCTGGCGACCTTGATCGCCGACACCACGCCAGCCGATCTCAAGGGCACCGCTTTCGGCGTATTCAACCTCGCCAGCGGCCTCGCCATGCTGGCCGCCAGCGTGCTGGCCGGCTGGCTGTGGCAGAGCTTCGGCGCCAGCTGGACCTTCCTTGCCGGCGCGGCGCTTGCCTTCGCCGCCTTGCTGTTGCTGCGCTGGCGTGTCCGCTGAGACGCTGCCCCTTTTGCAGGAGCGAGCTTGCTCGCAAAAGGACCCGCCGGGCACTCCGACGTTGAGCTGTTCGCGAGCAAGCTCGCTCCTACCCAATGCAGCCGGCCACCATACCTGGAAACCGCTCATAAAAAAACGCCGCGACTCTCTTTCGGATCGCGGCGTTTTCCTTGCAGCTTGCCTAGGCAATGGCAGGGACGAACGTCCTCAGTAGACCGGCAGCTCGATGCCGTCGAACAGCTCGTC
Source organism: Pseudomonas nicosulfuronedens (assembly GCF_005877905.1). GTDB lineage: Bacteria > Pseudomonadota > Gammaproteobacteria > Pseudomonadales > Pseudomonadaceae > Pseudomonas > Pseudomonas nicosulfuronedens. Next base: position 29,876 of record NZ_SWDV01000026.1, read on the forward strand.
CAGCTCGGTCTTGTTGTGGCATTGCACGGCCTTGGCCAGCAGGTCGCGGGTCAGGTGCGGGGCGAACTTCTCGATGAAGTCGCACATGAAGCCGCGCAGGAAAGTACCGCGACGGAAACCGATCTTGGTCACGCTGGACTCGAACAGGTGGCTGGCGTCGAGCATCACCAGGTCGCTGTCGAGCTTCGGGTCGACCGCCATGTGAGCCACGATGCCCACGCCCAGGCCCAGGCGAACATAGGTCTTGATCACGTCGGCGTCGGCGGCGGTGAACACCACTTTCGGCACCAGACCGCGCTGGTTGAAAGCTTCGTCGAGCTTGGAGCGGCCGGTGAAGCCGAATACGTAGGTGACGATGGGCTGTTCGGCGAGCAGCTCCAGGGTCAGCTTCGGCACCTTGGTCAGCGGGTGCCCCTGGGGCACGATCACACAGCGGTTCCAGCGGTAGCACGGCATCATGATCAGGTCGCCGAACAGCTCCAGCGCCTCGGTGGCGATGGCGAAGTCGACGGTACCGTCGGCGGCCATCTCGGCGATCTGCATCGGCGTGCCCTGATGCATGTGCAGGGAGACATCCGGATACTGCTTGATGAAGCCGCTGATCACGCCGGGCAACGCATATCGTGCCTGGGTGTGGGTAGTGGCGATGGACAGCGTGCCCTTCTTTTCGTTGGAGAATTCCTGGGCGATCTGCTTGATGCTCTCGACCTTGCGCAGGATCTCGCCGGCGGTGGTGATGATGCGCTCGCCAGCGGGGGTGACACGGGTCAGGTGCTTGCCGCTGCGGGCGAAGACTTCGACGCCCAGTTCGTCCTCCAGCAGGCGGATCTGCTTGCTGATGCCGGGCTGGGAGGTGTACAGGCTTTGGGCGGTGGCCGAGACGTTCAGATCGTGGTGCGCGACTTCCCAGATATAGCGCAGTTGCTGAAGCTTCATGGACTTTCCTCGAAATGAATGTCGCGTCCCGCGATCAGGGGCTTGTCGTTTTATAACCATATTAATGGTTTAAGGAATAAAACTAGACGTTTTTTTTTGCCCTGCATGCCATTCGTCTAAAGCCCCACGGAAAATCCGGGCTTGTCCGACGTATCGTCACAAAGCTTTCAGCGGTGCTGCAGCATCGGCACCAGGTAGACCGGCACCTCGGCCAGTTGCACCAAGCGCGCGGCAGTGCGCCCTAGCGGCGTGTTCAGTCCGTCCCCGTGACTGTGGCTGCCGGCGACGATGATGTCGACGCCCAGGCGCTTGGCCTCGTCGAGGATCACCATCGGCGCATCCCCCTGCACCACGCGCACCGAGCGGATCAGCTCGGCGTCCTGGCGCGCCTCCCCCAGTTCATCGCGGAACCCCTCCATCACCCGCTGCTCGATGCTGCCCATGACGTTGGTCAGGCCATTGGTGCGCATCTCGTTCAACGTGCCCTCATCCAGATAGGTCTGCAAGACGGACTCGGCGAACAGCCCCAACGGTTCTACCGCGTGTACGACATACACCTCGGCTCCGTAGGCACGGGCCAGCGAAAGTGCGTGCTGAAGGACGTAGGGGGCGTAAAGACCGAGGTCGGTGGCGTAAAGAATCGTTCTGATCATGCGGCCTCCTCGACTGCCTGCGCGGCGGGGCCTATCCAGCAGCGTAGCAGGAGAACGAGAATCGCTCCGAGAAGGCCGGTTGTCGCGGCCCGGCGGCTATCCGGCGACCTTCTTCTCGTTGCTCACGCCGTGCGGGACATGGCCGGTCGCCACCACGTCCCGAGCCTTCTCGCAATGCATCGGCTGGTCGTCGAAGAACACATCGGCGGCAAAGGCTTCGAGGAAGGCGGCCTTGTCCAGGCCGCCGAGGAACAGCGACTCGTCCAGACGGATGTCCCACTCGCGCAGCGTGCGGATCACCCGTTCGTGCGCCGGGGCGGAACGCGCGGTGACCAGCGCCGTGCGTATCGGGCAGGACTCCTGCGGGAAAGCCTGCTGCACGCGGTTCAACGCCGCCAGGAAGGGCTTGAACGGCCCGCCGCCCAGAGGCTCGCGGGCGGACTCGCGCTCGTGGGTCTGGAAGGCTTCCAGTCCGCCCTGCTGGTAGACGCGCTCGGAATCGTCGGAGAACAGCACCGCATCGCCATCGAAGGCGAATCGCAGCTCGCCATTGGCTTCCCGACGGGTGCCCCCGGAGAGGATGGTCGCCGCAGCGAAACCTGCTTCCAGCGCGTTGCGCACGTCCTCCAGGTGGGTGGAGAGGAACAGGTGGCAATTGAACGCCTTTAGATAGGGATAGGGGCTGCGACCGCCGACGAAGGCCGCGCGGGAAATGCCCAGGCCGTAGTGCTGGATGGAATTGAACACACGCAGGCCGGTGTCGGCGCTATTGCGCGAGACCAGAACGACTTCGACAGGCGCGCTTTCGGTCCCGCCGTTGAGCGCGAGCAGCTTCTGCACCAGGGCGAAGGCATCGCCGGGCGGCAGGACTTCGTCCTCGCGGTCGATCTGGTACTGACGATAGGCTTCGACGCCCTCGCTTTCATAGACCTGATGGCTTTCCCGCAGGTCGAACAGCGCCCGCGAGGAAATCGCCACCACCAGCTTGTCGCCCAGCCCTTTTGCCATGCTTCCCCCGGTGTCCGTCAGCGTGCCTGGTTGCGCGCATCGATGAAACGCAGCGCGCGGTACAGCGCCTCGATCTTCGGCAGCTCGCGCCCTGCCCTGCGTGCAGCCTCCAGAGGCGCCGCGTAGATCGCGCCCAGCTCCAGCGGCCGGCGCTGGGAGAAGTCATGGTACATGCTCGGCAGATAGTCGGGCATGGCGTCGGTGGAGCTGAGCATGGCGCCAACGATGCCCTGGGGCAGCGAATGCCCGCAGGCGGCGGCACCTGCTATCACTTCCTCCATCAGCTCGGCCACCAGAGCGCGGCTGTCGGGATTGTCCATGATCGCCCGTGTACCGCTGTCGAGCAGCACGGAGAGGCCGTTGTAGGGGATGTTCCAGACCAGTTTCTGCCAGCGCGCCTGCTCCAGGTTGGGCATGGCGTTGGAGTCCAGGCTGGCGCTGCGGAACAGCGCGGCGCCCTCCTCCACGATCGCCTGGCGTGCTTCGGCCTCCTGCGCAGAGCCCGAGTGATAACCGATGTTCACCCCTCCGAAGGCCTGGTGTTCAATCACGCCCGGCTCGGCGCGGTGCACGCAGATGAAGCAGAGACCGCCCAGCAGGTGGATATGCTCGGGCAACAACGCGCGCAACTCGTCTTCCACGGCGAGGCCGTTCTGCAGCAACAGGACCTTGGCGCCTTTCGCGGCGGCCTGGGTGATCAGCGGCGCAAGGTCGGCGTTGCTGGTGGTCTTGGCGCCCACCAGCAGCCAGTCGCAGGGCGGCATCTTCGCCACGTCGGCATAGGCATTCACCGGAGACAGGCTCAGTGCACCGTGCACCTGGCTGTTCAGACGCAGGCCGTTCTGCGCGACGGCGGGAAACTCGCTGCGCAGCAGGAAATGAACGTCATGGCCGGCCCGGGCCAGCATCAGGCCGTAAAAACCGCCAATGGCGCCGGTTCCGATGATGCCGATTCGCAGATTCATCAAGGCAATTCCTCAGCAGGGCGCGCCAGGGCAGCGCGCAGGGCTTGGATCAGGGGTTCAGGGCGCAGCGGTGCGTGAACCGGGCCCAGGAAATGGCCGTCACGCACCAGGAACAGGGACGGCAGGTGGAAGACCTCGTAGCGCTCGACCAGGCCGCCACTGTGTCCGGCATCGATCCAGCACAGGCGATCCACCGGCAGGCCGAACTCCGGCAGCACCTGCCGCGCCCAGCGGCAGGTGGAGCAGCCTTCGCCAGTAAAGATCAGCAGCGATACACCCGGCAGCTCCAGCAGCCGGCGGTCGGCATCCAGGTCGGTCAGCTCCAGGGCCGGCACTATACTCAAGGTGCCAACACTATAAAGATTGCAGTCGGAGCGTTCCGTCATGCGTCAGTTCCTGCGTCACCCGTGCGATTTTCCGGTCGAGCTGGTCATCCGCAAACAGACTTTCCTGCCGCGCCAGCGGTTGCACAATATCAGCCTCGGCGGCGTCGCGTGCAATTCGCCACGGGGCTTTCGCCGGGGCACCGCCATCGAGCTGCGCATTCCCCTGCTGGGCGACTCAGCCTGCTACCCCGGCATCATTGCCTGGAGCCGCAAGCAAGCCAGCGACTATCGCGTCGGTATCGCCTTCATCGACGAAGACACCCTGTTCCGGGCGCGCATGGTCGAGCAGGTCTGCCAGATCGAGCAGTACCGACGCCAGCAGGAACAGGCCAGCGGCACCCGCCTGCCGTTCGAGACGCTGGCGCTGGAGTGGATCGCGCAGAACGCCGCCGACTTCCCGATGTTTTGCGCGGTCTGATCGGCGCCCCGCAGAAAGTCGCGCAAATGCCCGTGATCCGGGCATTTTCCTGCATCGAGCCATTGTCGAGGCGCTGCCTGAACGGTTAAGGTTCGGGTTCCCCTTAGCGACACATTTGCCTGCGCCCCATCGCACGGGGATTTCTGGCGGCCGGCACCCGTGACCTGATTGAGTACCACGATGGCTGATTTACAGATCGACGACCTTAACGTTGCCTCCAACGAGACACTGATCACGCCGGAGCAGCTCAAGCGCGAAATCCCCCTGACCGACGCCGCCCTGCGCACCGTCGCCAACGGCCGCCAGGTCGTCCGTGACATCCTCGATGGCAAGGACCACCGCCTGTTCGTGGTGATCGGCCCCTGCTCGATCCACGACATCAAGGCCGCCCACGAATACGCCGAGCGCCTGAAGGTGCTGGCCGCGGAAGTCTCCGACACCCTGTTCCTAGTGATGCGCGTGTACTTCGAGAAGCCGCGCACCACCGTCGGCTGGAAGGGCCTGATCAACGACCCGTACCTGGATGACTCCTTCAAGATCCAGGACGGCCTGCACATCGGCCGCCAGTTGCTGCGCGACCTCGCCGAGATGGGCCTGCCCACCGCCACCGAGGCGCTCGACCCGATCTCCCCGCAGTACCTGCAGGACCTGATCAGCTGGTCGGCCATCGGCGCACGCACCACCGAATCCCAGACCCACCGCGAGATGGCTTCCGGCCTGTCCTCGGCGGTCGGCTTCAAGAACGGCACCGACGGCAGCCTGACCGTGGCGATCAACGCCCTGCAGTCGGTTTCCAGCCCGCACCGTTTCCTGGGCATCAACCAGGAAGGTGGCGTCTCCATCGTCACCACCAAGGGCAACGCCTACGGCCACGTGGTGCTGCGCGGCGGCAACGGCAAGCCGAACTATGACTCGGTCAGCGTCGCCCTGTGCGAACAGGAACTGACCAAGGCAAAGATCCCGCTGAACGTGATGGTCGACTGCAGCCACGCCAACTCCAACAAGGACCCGGCCCTGCAGCCGCTGGTGATGGACAACGTCGCCAACCAGATCGCCGAGGGCAACAACTCCATCGTCGGCCTGATGGTGGAAAGCCACCTGGGCTGGGGCGCTCAGCCGATCCCGAAAGATCTGTGCCAACTGCAGTACGGCGTGTCGATCACCGATGCCTGCATCGATTGGGACACTACCGAGAAGGCCGTGCGCAGCATGCACACCAAGCTCAAGGACGTCCTGCCCAAGCGCCAACGCGGCTGACGTTCAAGGCATGAACGAAAAAGCCGGGCTGATGCCCGGCTTTTTTATTGGCTTTTCGTAGGAGCGAGCTTGCTCGCGAACGGGGTCTCCGTCCGCACCAGCGTCAAGCGGTTCGCGAGCAAGCTCGCTCCTACAAAGATGGCTACCGGACTCATCAGGTACAAAAAAGCCCGGCATTCGCCGGGCTTTTTCTATTGGCACGCTGACGGTCAAAGCGCGGTATCGGTGTGACGCTGGCGGCGCTCCAGGTAGCGCTCGACGTAGGAGCACGACGGGATGACGCTGTAGCCCTTGCGCTCGGCGAACTGCAGAGCATGTTCGGTGAGCGCGGCGGCGATGCCACGGCCGCGCAGGCTGTCCGGAACGAAAGTGCGATAGATGTCGAGCGTCTGCTTGCCCAGATCCATGTAGGCCAGATAGGCGCGATGACCATCAACAGTCGTTACGAACTGGTGGCTGGTTTCATCATGCTGGATGGACAACGACTCACTCACTTGCTCTCTCCTTCGCAGGGCCTCTACAACATGACCCGCACCTGATTGATCTTGTTCAGGCGGAGGAACATTTCCGCCGAGCCCGTCCCGATCATGACGGTGATATAGACTCGGCCGTTCTCCACCTTGTGCAGCACACCCTGATAATAGGCACCATCAAACGTGATGAACTGCAGGCGCTTGCCGGTGTACTGGGCAAGGCTTTCAACGCTAACGAACTCATATTGCTGCGTTTTGGCCTGCGACTCAACCGTTTCCGGGGCCGAAACCATTTGATATTGGCTTTCCGGCGTGAGTTTTTTCTTCAGCGGATCGACCCAGGCAAACCCCAGCGGTGTGACTGACTGCTGGTTCACTAAGACGACCGGATGCAGCATCTGGATCACATCCTTGGGTTCGAAAAATTGCAGGCCACCCCAGGCCATGCCCTCACTGGGCATCAGCTCGATACGCAGCGAACGCGGATCTTCCAGGTAACGGCCATAGGCCTCGAGCACCGGTTTGTCGACCGCGATGCGCTGCTGGCGCAGGGCCGCGTCGAACTTTTCCAGCGACAACGCGGTGTAGGCCTTCTGGTCCACGCCCAGCTTGCCACGGCAGAATTCGCTGACTCGGCGCTGGTACTGGTTGTCGTTCATTTCGACGACGACCTGGGATACCCGCGGCGGGTTCACGCGCATGTCGCCCGGACGCTCGGAGACGTTCATCAGCGTCATGCTGGTGTGCATGTCCAGCATGTCGCGGGTATCACTGCGCAGGTCGAAGGTCAGCGTCTGCGCGCCCGGCTGCATGTGGTAGGAGAACTCGATATCCGACTCGAGGGTGCGGTAGCCCATCTGCAGCAGCTCATCGACGCCAATGTTGCGCACGTCGCCGCAGGCCACTTCACTCATGGCGGTAAAGGCGCTTTTCTCTGCCGGCTGGGCGTACAGCGACCGCATGAACGGACCGTGGATCTGCAACTCAACGCCCTTCAGGTCCACTGCCATCTGCTCCGGCAGTTTGCCCTCGTCCAGGCGCTCCTTGAAGCTCAGCAACTCGCGCAGCCCATTGAATTTCAACTGGGCGTGGGAAACCTTCAGGCTGTCGCCCGCCATGGGCACCCTGATCACCACGTTCTGCAGGCCGACACGGCCGTCGAAGGACGAGGAAATGCCGCCATAGGTGATCTCCATGAACGGAGAGACGCGTGCGATGGCGTCATTCACCACGCTGCGCACCGAAAGCCAGAGCGACGCCTTGATGATGAGGGCGATCGCCACGACGGCGAAAAGGGACCACTTGAGAATCTTCGACATGGCAGGCACATCCTGGATTGTGCGAGAGCGGGACGCAGGGATAGTGGCAGCTTAACAGTACACCTGGCACCTCTCCACGAGCGCCGTCGGAATTTGCGTGCATAGCGCACAGAAACTGCCCGAATTTCGTGGCATGCCGCTGACTCACCAGTCAGTCAAAACGCTTTACGCCCCCGTCTCGCGTCAGTATGTTCTGGCCACTTCCAACCCAAGGACTGCAACCCAGGACCCTCTGCCATGAGTGAGCTGATCAGCTACCAATTCGAAGACGGCATCGCCACCCTGACCCTGAACAACGGCAAGGTGAACGCCATCTCGCCGGCGGTCATCGAAGCCTTCAACCAGGCCCTGGACCAGGCGGAGAAAGACCGTGCCATCGTCATCGTCACCGGCCAGCCGGGCATTCTCTCCGGCGGCTACGACCTCAAGGTGATGACCTCCGGCCCGGAAAACGCCGTGAACCTGGTGGCCGCCGGCTCCACCCTGGCCCGCCGCATGCTGTCCCACCCGTTCCCGGTCATCGTCGCCTGTACTGGCCACGCGGTGGCCAAGGGCGCCTTCATCCTGCTCTCGGCGGACTACCGCATCGGCGTCGACGGTCCGTTCCAGATTGGCCTCAACGAAGTCGCCATCGGCATGACCATGCACCACGTCGGCATCGAACTGGCTCGTGACCGCCTGCGCCGCTCCGCGTTCACCCGTTCCGTGGTGAACGCGGAAATGTTCAACCCACGCGACGCCGTGGACGCCGGCTTCCTCGACAAGGTGGTGCCGGCCGAACAACTCCAGGCCGCCGCCCTGGAAGCCGCCCAGCACCTGAAGAAGCTGAACATGACCGCGCACCGCAACACCAAGCTGAAAGTGCGCAAGCAACTGCTGGAAACCCTGGACAAGTCCATCGAACTGGACAAGAACCACCTGGCCTGAGCGGCCAAAGACAAAAGCCCGGCTACATGCCGGGCTTTTTCATGCCACCACTATTACCTAAACAGCAATACTGATTAAGCCTGTTTGCTATTTTTCAAAAATTATTACGCATTAACCTATAGATGAACCCAAAGCAAACCAACCCAGAGGTGTTCATCATGAAACTCAACATCATCGCCGCCAGTGTACTGGCCGCCGCTACCGTTTTTGCCGCCCAGGCCAGCTTCGCCGAAGAGTCCCCGCTGATGCAGGACCGCATGGTTCACATGACCCAGGCTGCCATCCAGCAACAACAGTCCGAGCAGTCCGCCAGCCAGGTGAACGTCGAAGCCGCTGCCAAGCAGGGCTGAAACCTTTACCCCCCTACAGCCGCCTGCAGCAGGTGACGTCATGCAGTCGAGCCCGAAGCGAAAAGCCCGGCGTGATGCCGGGCCTTTCAGGGACGATGACGCAACCTCGGCAAGGGTCAGATAGCCATGAAGCCCGCCAGAGTCCAGCAAACCACCGACAGCGCCCCGGCTCCCGCCACCCTGCGTTTGGTCGCCGCACCGCCATCTATCAATTTGCCTGATACCGGAAACCAACCGGCATCGTTATTCAATCGAAATGACCAAAGCGACACTGGGCCATCACTTCACCTAACCCGGGTCGCCAGCATGAACCGCCAAGCCCACCGCTATGCCCGCAACGGCGCCCTCGCTGCCCTGGGGCTCTATACCATCGTGATCCTGGTGGTCACAGCCCTTACCGCCGGCTTCGACGATGCCCGCCGCGCCCCGGTGGACAACATCGATCGCACCGGGCTCTTCGAACGCTTCAATCAGGCGGTGCCCGTGGCACTGCAAGGCCTCCAGGAAGCGCTCACGCCTCACTCCTGATTCCGCTTCGCTGGCGCGTCGCGCCAGGCTGGCCAACACTCAATCCCTGCAGAACGACCTATCCAGCAGCAGGGTGGGCTTGAGCATGGGCCGAGTCATCGCTTCCGCCGTCTACAGCAAGGGCCGCAAGGTTTCCGATATCCCGCTCGAGGACGGTTACCGCTGGGCGTGCCAGCCCGACCACTTCGTCTGGACCGGCCTGCAGGAGCCGACGCCGGAAGAGATGTTCAACCTGCAGCGACAGTTCAACCTCCACGAATTGGCCGTGTCCGACGCCCTGGAAAAGCACAGCAGACCGAAGCTGGAAACCTTTGGTGACGCGCTGTTCATCGTCATCTATTCACCGATTCGCGCCGATAGTCGATTGATGTTCGTCGAAACCCATCTTTTCGCCGGCATCGGCTACATCATCAGCGCGCGCCACGGCTTCTCCCAGTCCTACGCCCAGGTCCGACAGCGCTGCGAGGCGCGGCCGCTCCTGCTGGCCCACGGCACCGACTTCGTGCTCTACGCCCTGCTGGACTTCGTGATGAGCAACTACGAGCCGGTGGTGGAAGCCATCCGCGAGGAAATCGAGGAAGTGGAGCAGCAGGTGCTACGTCAATCGCTGACCCAGGAGCAGATCGAGAAGATCTACGGCCTGCGCCGCGAGGTACTCAAGCTCAAGCATTACGCCGCACCCATGGTGGAGATCTGCCAGGAGTTGCAGCGCCTGGACTTCCCCTTCATCGACAAGCAGATGCGGCCCTACTTCCGCGACGTGGCGATCCACGTGAACCGCCTGCTCGAAGACCTCACCACCCTGCGCGACGTGGCCAGCCAGACCATCGAGGTCGGGCTGGCGCTGGAGTCCTCACGGCAGAGCGTGGTACAGCGCAAGTTCGCCGCCTGGGCGGCCATCCTCGCCTTCCCCACCGCCGTGGCCGGCATCTACGGGATGAACTTCGAATACATCCCGGAGTTGCACTGGCACTACGGCTACTTCCTGATCATGGGGCTGCTGGCGCTGGGCTGCGTCGGGTTGTACATCAGTTTCAAGCAGGCGGATTGGCTATAGAGACCCTTGGGAGCCATTCGGCGACGCGGAACGCAGGATGGCGTGGAGCGCAGCGATACCCATCGAATGGTGTGCACCGGCCTGCATGGGTATCGCTGCGCTCCACCCATCCTACAAAAGCTGTTCAGCCTGGCACTTGCGCAAACGAAAACGCCGCTCAATCGAGCGGCGCTTTCAGTCAGCACAGTCGAAATCAGGCCGCGCTTTTCTTTTCGTCACGACCTTGCTGGACGAATCGCATCATCCATTCGCCGACCGCCGTGCCCTGGTGAGGGCGCGAGAGGCTGTCGATGCCGGACTGGAACACCGGTTCGCTGAAGATGTGCTTGCGCAGCTCGAGGATCGCCTGGGAATAGTCGCTCTGGAACTCCGGATGGCCCTGGAAGCACAGTACCTGGTCGCCGATGGCGTAGGCAGCGTTCGGGCAAAAGTCGCTGGAAGCGATACGGCGAGCGCCATGGGGCAGTTCGGTGACCTGGTCCTGGTGGCTGACCAGCAAGGTCAGGCCATCGCCCGGGGCCGGGGTCATCCACTCCGGCTGCTCCTCGATGCGGTAATCGTGAATGCCCACGCCCCAGCCCTGGCTCGCCCGCTCGGTCTTGCCACCCAGCACCAGTGCCAGCAGCTGATGGCCGAAGCACACGCCCAGCAGCTTGTCGCCACGCTCGTAGAGCTTGAGCACGTAGTCCTTGAGGGTCTGGATCCAGGGATCAGTGCCGAAGGAGTCCGCCTTGCTGCCGGTCACCAGGTACGCGTCGAACTTCTCATCTTCGGGCGGGTAATGCCCTTCCACCACGTTGTAGACCGTGAACTCGGCCGGAACGGGTTGCTTGGCGAACAGTTGCTGGAACATCCAGCCATAGCCCTTGTACTGATCGATGAGTTCGGGGCGGAGGATGTCGGTTTCCAGAATGCAGATGTGCAACGACATGCAGGGGTGATTCCTGGGGGGTTGGCGGCTGATA
>NZ_SWDV01000027.1 GCF_005877905.1 Pseudomonas nicosulfuronedens
TCACATTCCCTTGACTATGCTTGAGCTCCGGCGGCCGATGCCGCTGGAACAGGGTCGGTAAGAATGGTTTTCCTGACACTGATGAAACGCGCGTGAAAATTACGCCCTATTTTTTCACCACACAAGATGCCGGAGCCGATTCTTGTGTAGGAATTTCAGGGGAAATACCGGAAAAACCGACTTCCTTCAATTGCACCGATGCACAGGAGTGACGGCCGGTTGGCAAGGATTCAGCCGATGGACAACCTTTGCAGCACCAAGTTCGTGTCCATGACCTGCGCGTACTCGCCCTGCAGGTTGGCCAGGGACATGGCGTGAACCTCTTCGGCGCTGCGTTGCACCCCATTGAAATCGCGCTTGTCGAAGGTGAAACAGGCGTCCGCCACCACCCGTGTAGCGAATCCCAGGTTCCCCGCTGTGCGCGCCGTGGCCTCCACCGAGTTGTTGGTGCTGACGCCGCAGATCACCACCATCTCGATGCCCCGCACGCGCAACCAACGCTCCAGGCCGCTGCTGATGAAAGCGTCCGGGACGTTCTTTTCCACCACGTGCTCGCTATCCAGCGGCGCCAGCTCCGGCTGGAACTCCGCACCTGGCTGACCCGGCCAGAACGGCGACCCCGGACTACGCGAGATATGGCGGATATGCACCAGCGGCCAGCCTTTCCGACGCCAGGCAGCCAGCAGTTCACCGATGCGACGTTCGGCCTGCGGGTTGTTGCGCGGCTCGGGGCTCGTGCGCATACCTTGCTGCTGGTCGATGATCAACAGGGCGGGAGGGGTCATCGAGGCGCTCCTTGCGAGTAGGAAGACGCCATCCTACGGCCTGAACAGGCAAGAAAAAACCGGCCACCACGGCCGGCTTTTCTGTAGGAGCGAGGAGGACGCCCAGTGCTTGCTCGCGAACCCAATCCCGCTGCGAGCCCGTTCGCGAGCAAGCTCGCTCCTATGAAGAGCCCGTCAGAAGCTCTCGTTGCGCGCAGCCTTCTCCAGCAGCAGCGCCGGCGGCAGGAAGCGCTCGCCGTACTGCTCGGCCAGGTACTGGGCGCGGGCGACGAAGTCCTTCAGCCCGTACTGGTTGATGAACTGCAGCGCGCCGCCGCTCCAGGCCGCAAAGCCGATGCCGAAGATCGAGCCGATGTTGGCGTCGGCAGTGGAGGTCAGTACGCCCTCCTCCACGCAACGTACTGTCTCGATAGCCTGCACGAAGAGGATGCGGTCACGCACATCCTCGGCGGAGATCTGCGCGTCAGCCTTCTCGAAGCGCTGCTTCAGCTCCGGCCACAGGTGCTTCTTGCCGTTGGCGGGATAGTCGTAGAAACCCGCGCCGGCGGCTTTGCCCGGACGCTTGTACTCATTGACCATCAGATCCACCACGGCGAAGGCCGGGTGCTTGGGCAATTGCTTGCCCTCGGCTTCCAGGTCCTTGCGAGTCTGCTCGCGAATGTGGGTCATCAGGCTCATGGACACTTCGTCGCTGATCGCCAGCGGACCCACCGGCATGCCGGCCTGGCGCGCCTGGTTCTCGATCATCGCCGCCGACACGCCCTCGCCGAGCATGGCCAGGCCTTCGTTGGTGAAGGTGCCGAACACGCGGGAGGTGAAGAAACCGCGGCTGTCGTGGACCACGATCGGGGTCTTCTTGATCTGCAAGACGTAGTCGAAGGCACGGGCCAGGGTGACGTCGTCGGTCTTCTCGCCACGAATGATTTCTACCAGCGGCATCTTGTCCACCGGGCTGAAGAAATGCAGGCCGATGAATTTCTGCGGCTGCACCACCGCTTCGGCCAGGCCGGTGATCGGCAGGGTCGAGGTATTGGAGGCGATCACCGCGTCCGGCAGCGCGGCGGATTCGGCGGCGGCGCTGACCTTGGCCTTCAGGCCGCGGTCCTCGAACACCGCTTCGATGATCAGGTCGCAACCTTCGAAGTCGGCGTCGCTGGCAGTCGGCTTGATCCGGGCGAGGAAGGCATCGCGCTTCTCGGCGCTCATCTGGCCCCGGCCGACCTTCTTGTCCAGCAGGCCGGCGGAATAGGCCTTGCCCTTCTCCGCCGCTTCGATGGACACGTCCTTGAGCACTACCTCGATACCGGCGGCGGCCGAGACGTAGGCGATGCCCGCGCCCATCATGCCGGCACCGACTACCCCGACCTTCTTCGTCTGCTGCGGCGGGATGCCTTGCGGGCGCGACTTGCCGGCGTTGATCTCGTTGAGCTGGAACCAGAAGGTGCCAATCATGTTCTTCGCCACCTGGCCGGTGGTCAGTTCGGTGAAGTAGCGCGCCTCGATCAGTTGGGCGGTATCGAAGTCCACCTGCGCGCCTTCGACGGCGGCGCACATGATCTTCTCCGGCGCCGGGAAGCAGCCCTTGGTCTTGTCGCGCAGCACCGACGGTGCGATGGCCAGCATCTGCGCCACGGCCGGGCTGGACGGCGTGCCGCCGGGGATCTTGTAGCCGGCGCTGTCCCACGGCTGCTTGGCGGCCGGGTTGGCAGCGATCCACTCGCGGGCCTTGCTCAGCAGTTCTTCGCGGCTGGAAGCCAGCTGGTGAATCAGGCCAGCCTTGAGCGCCTGATCCGGGCGTACTTTCTTGCCTTCGGCCAGGTACGGCAGGGCCTTCTCCAGACCGAGCAGGCGCACCATGCGCACCACGCCGCCGCCGCCGGGCAGCAGGCCCAGGGTGACTTCCGGCAGGCCGAGCTGGACGTGGCTTTCGTCCAGGGCGATGCGGTGGTGGCAGGCCAGGCAGATTTCCCAGCCACCGCCCAACGCCGCGCCATTGATGGCGGCGACCACCGGTTTGCCGAGGGTTTCCAGGCGACGCAGCTGACCTTTCAGGACCAGGATGCCTTCGTAGAAGGCCTGGGCGTCAGCCTTGGTCACCTTGATCAGTTCATTCAGATCGCCGCCGGCGAAGAAGGTCTTCTTCGCGGAAGTGATCACCACGCCGGCGATCGAGTCCTTCTCAGCTTCCAGGCGCGCGACGGTGGCGGCCATGGCCTCGCGATACACACCGTTCATGGTGTTGGCGCTCTGGCCGGGCATGTCCATGGTCAGGACGACGATGTTGTCCTGGCCTTTCTCATAGCGGATGGCGTCGGTCATTTTCTTGTTCTCCGGCCTCAAACCCTTTCGATAATCGTCGCGATACCCATGCCGCCACCCACGCAGAGGGTGGCCAGGCCGAAGCGCAGGTTGCGCCGCTCCAGCTCGTCCAGCAGGGTGCCGAGGATCATGCAGCCGGTGGCGCCCAGCGGGTGGCCCATGGCGATGGATCCACCGTTGACGTTGACCTTGCTCTCCGGCACGCCCATGTCCTTCATGAACTTCATCACCACCGAGGCGAAGGCTTCGTTCACCTCGTAGAGGTCGATGTCCTCGGCCTTCAAACCGGCCTTGGCCAGCGCCTTGCGGGTTGCCGGCGCGGGGCCGGTGAGCATGATGGTCGGGTCGGTACTGGTCACCGCCGTGGCGACGATGCGCCCGCGGGCCTTCAGGCCCAGCTCGCGGCCCTTGGCCTCGGAGCCGATGAGCATGGCGGTGGCGCCGTCGACGATGCCGGAGCTGTTGCCCGGCGTATGCACGTGCTCGATGCGTTCGACAAAGCTGTACTTGCGCAGCGCGCTGGCGTCGAAGCCCATCTGCCCCATCATCTCGAAGCTGGGCTTGAGCGCGCCGAGGCCTTCGAGGGTCGAGTCGGCGCGGATGAACTCGTCATGGTCGAGCAGGACGATGCCGTTCTGGTCGGTGACCGGCACCAGGGACTTAGCGAACAGCCCTTCGGCGCGGGCCTTGGCGGCCTTCTGCTGGGAGCGCAGGGCGAAGGCATCGACGTCAGCACGGCTGAAGCCTTCCAGGGTGGCGATCAGGTCGGCGCCGATGCCCTGGGGCACGAAGCTGGTGTGCAGGTTGGTTTCCGGGTCCAGCGCCCAGGCGCCGCCGTCGGAGCCCATGGGCACGCGGGACATGGATTCCACGCCACCGACCACCACCAGGTCCTCGAAGCCCGAGCGCACCTTCATGGCGCCCAGGTTGACCGCTTCCAGGCCCGAGGCGCAGAAACGGTTGATCTGTACGCCGGCAACCTGCTCATCCCAGTCGGCCACCAGCGCGGCAGTCTTGGCGATGTCCGAGCCCTGGTCGCCCACCGGAGTCACGCAGCCCAGGACGATGTCGTCGACCTGGGCCGTGTCGAGCTGGTTGCGCTGCTGCAGTGCGCGCAGGACTCCGGCCATCAGGTTGACCGGCTTGACGCTGTGCAGCGCGCCGTCCTTCTTGCCCTTGCCGCGGGGAGTACGCACCGCGTCGTAAATGAATGCTTCGGTCATGGCGTTCTCTCTTAGAGTTGTCGTCACGCAGGCGTGGCGTGTCGGCCTACCTTAGCGACGTATCGGCCGGGGGCAATGACCGCAGCGCTCAGCGCAATTGACCGCCACGCTCAGCCACCGACCGGCGGCGACTGGGGCGAAGGCTCTGGCAAGAGGCTATCGGAGCAGGCAGACGAACGGTCGAAAAGCTGAACAGAGCTGTCACGCCGCGGTCATATAGAGGGAATATGCCTGGAACTGCATCACTTGCTGCCAGATGGTCTAAGCCCGCGCGGCACTAGGCTTAGACTCCGATATGCAGTGAATGAAAAGCGTGCAGATGATGCGAAGAGTGCCGCTGCCGGGTTTGCCGGAGCGGTTCGAAAAACCAGAAGCCAAGGTGCAGGCTCCACTACCAACAGGCCGTGAGTGGGCAGTGCCAAGAACAAGAAAGGCGGAAGGACATCATGGACAAACAATCGAGAAAATGGCGTCAGGCAAGCCTGATCGTCTTCGCAACCACTGTCGTACTGATCATCCCCAATCTGAGTCGTCTGGTCGGCTAGGGCCAACACCCGGCTACCCCGCCGCTGCGTACCGCGTGCCGCCATCCGCGAGCCACGGTCAACGCAGCGCGGGAGCCACCTACCTCCTGTAGCCCCCACACCTCTGCTAATGTTCCGCGGCCCTTCTCCGCCACGGATGCGACCATGCGCCCACTGCTGCTGACGCTGCTCCTGCTCTGCCCGACCACTTTCGCCGCCACGCTCACCCTGGAATTGCCCGACGGCAAGCACGACTTCAGCACGGAACAACTGTTGGCCAACCCCAAGGCGCAGGACATCGACGTGCCCGCCGACGTCTCCTACAACCGCACCATGCGTTACCGCGCGGTGCCGCTGGCAGCGTTGCTGCAAAGCGTGAACCCCGGAGATCACCTGCAGGCCGTGGCGCTGGACGGCTTTGCCGCTGAACTGCCGGCTGCACCGCTACTGGAGGAAAAAGGCGCACGCGCCTGGCTGGCCATCGAGGAGCCCGATAAACCCTGGCCGAAGCTGGGCGAAGGCAAGCCGTCCGCCGGGCCGTTCTATCTGGTGTGGACCGACCCGAAGGCCGCCGGCGTCGGCCCGGAGCAATGGCCGTTCCAGGTCGCCATCATTCGCTACCTGAAGCCGCTGGCCGAGCGCTTCCCGGCTTTGCTGCCAGCGAAGAATGCACCTGAGTCGGCGCAGAAGGGGTTTGCCCAGTTCCAGAAGAACTGCCTGGCCTGCCATCGCCTGAATGGCGCCGGGGATTCGCAGTTCGGCCCGGACCTGAACCTGCCGCACAACCCCACCGAATACTTTGCCGCCGGCTATCTCAAACAGTACATCCGCGACCCACAGAGCCTGCGGCACTGGCCGGAGGCGCGGATGAAGGGCTTCCCGGCGGACGTGATCAGCGACCGGGAGCTGGATGAGATCCTGGCCTACCTGAAGCACATGGCGGGGCGGAAGGTGAAGGCCGGGAGCTGAAACCCGACGCTTACGTAGGACGCATAACGCGCCAGCGTTATCCGCCAACCGGGGACAGCGGGGGTTAGGATCGATGCGGTTCGCGAGCAAGCTCGCTCCTACGAAAAGCGAGTTCGGTGCGGCTCTGGTAGGAGCGAGCTTGCTCGCGAACCCGCCCAGCCGCGAAGCCTCAGTGCCAGTAATCCCCCGGCGGGGCTGGCAATTCGCCGAGCAACTGGCGTAACCCGGCGCCCCACTGCCCGCGAATGCCCTCGAAGTACGCATCGCCTTCCTGGATGCGATACCCCGCCGGCACTTCCAGGCTGCCCTCGCGGTAGACCAGCAGGTCCAGCGGCATGCCCACCGAGAGGTTGCTGCGGATGGTCGAATCGAAGCTGATCAGCGCGCAGCGCAGGGCCTGCTCCAGCGGCGTGGCGTAGCTCATGGCGCGGTCGATGATCGGCTTGCCGTACTTGCTCTCGCCGATCTGGAAGTAGGGCGTATCACGGCAGGACTCGATGAAGTTGCCCTGCGGGTAGACGTTGAACAGGCGCGGCACTTCCGTGCCGATCTGCCCACCGACAAGGAACGAGCTGCCCAGGTCGACACCCTGGTTCTGGCCGATGTTCTCGTCGTGATCGACTACCTCGCGCAGGGTCGAGCCTACCAGCCGGGCCGCCTCGAACAGGTTCTCGACATTCCCCAGGTTCGGTCCGTCGCCGCCCATGCGCTGGCGCAGCGTGCTGATCACCGATTGCGAGGTGGCCAGGTTGCCGGCGCTCTGCACCACGATCAGCCGCTCCCCCGGCGTGCCAAAGATATGCAGCTTGCGGAACACGGCGATGTTGTCGACGCCGGCATTGGTGCGCGAATCGGAAACGAAGACCAGGCCTTGGGCGAGGTTCATGGCAACGCAGTAGGTCATGACGATCTCATGGCAGGTTCACGGAGCGGGAAAGCTGGCACCGATCTTAAGCCGGTGCCAGGCCTTTCGCCACGCCTGCTCACTGTTGCATCTGCTGGGCCTGCTGCAGGTGCCCCGGCGCCACCGTCACGCGCGCATGCATCTGCTCGCCCCCGCCACCCCGTCGCATGCCGCGCACCGGGCAGGCGTCGAGGTAGTCCAGGCCGACGGCCAGCTTCAGGTGGCGCTCCGGGCGGTCAAGCACATTGGTCACGTCGAAGCTGTACCAGGCGTCGTCCAGCCAGGCCTCGGCCCAGGCGTGGCTGGCCAGGTGTTCCTCGGCGTCGGTGTAGAGATAGCCGGAGACGTAGCGCGCCGGCACACCCAGGTAACGCAGGCAAGCGAGGAAAGCGTGGGCATGGTCCTGGCAGACGCCCTGCCCGGCCGCGAAGGCTTCGGCGGCGGTACTGTCCACCTGGGTCGAGCCGGGCACGTAAGCGATGCGATCATGCAACGCCTGCATCAGCTGGATCATCGCCTTGCGGTCACGGCGCTCGGCGCACTGGGCGCGGGCGAATTCCTGCAGCGCACCATCGGCCAGCGTCAGGCGGGTGCTGCGCAGGAACGGCAATGGCGACAGGTGATCGTGCTCGCACTCGTTCTCCACGTCGATTTCCACCTGGCCATGGGCGGCGATGACGATGGCCTCGTGGGGCTCGTCCAGGGTCAGTACATGGAGAATGTTGCCATAGGCATCGCGCTGCGGATGAGCCGGGCGCGGCAGGTGCAACTGCCAGTCGAGCACGTGCTGGCGCTCGCTTTCCTGTGGCGTCAGGCGCAGGTACTGGATGCTCGCGCGCACCTGGTCTTCGTAGCGGTAAGTGGTGTCATGGCGGATGGAGAGTTTCATGCGGCCTCCAGATACGAGCTGTGAATGGCGTTGGCGAGCTGGCGAACCAGCCCGATGTGTTCGGTGATCCAGGCGTGCAGGCCGGCATCCAGCACTTCGTCGATGCCGGTGTAGCGCACCCGGGCTTCCAGTTCGGCGGCCATGCGCTGGGCCGGACGGCCGTTGGCGCCGGGCAGGCTGGCGAGGATCTGGCGCAGCTCCTCGGCGCAGGCCAGCAGCGAGCGCGGGACGTCTTCGCGCAGCAGCAGGAGTTCGGCGATGTTGCGGGCGTTGAGGGCGTCGCGGTACAGCTCGGTGTAGCCCTCGAAGGCCGACAAGGCGCGCAGCAGTGCGGTCCACTGGTAGTAGCCGCGCGCGGAACCTTCGGCCGGCCCCTGGTCGCCGCCGAGGATCTGGTTGCGCGCATCGAGCAGGCGCAGGGTGTTGTCGGCACGCTCGATGTAGGTGCCCAGGCGAATGAAGTGGAAGGCGTCGTTGCGCATGCTGGTGCCGAACGTGGCCCCGCGGAACAGGTGCGAACGGTCCTTCACCCATTCGCAGAAGTGGCTGATGCCGTAGCGCAGCAGACCCTGGTGGGCGATGTCGCGCATCTCCAGCCAGGTGGCGTTGATGTTCTCCCACATGTCGGTGGTGATCCGTCCGCGCACCGCATGGGCGCCGGCGCGGGCGGCACCGAAGCAGGAATAGATACTGGTGGGGTTCTGCGCATCCAGCGCGAAGAAGTTCAGCAATCGCTCGGCGTGCAGTTCGCCGTGGCGGGCCAGGTAGGCGTCCAGGTTGCCGGTGATGCGCAGCGGCATGGCCAGTTCCTCCAGGCCATCGCCACGGCCATCCTGCGGCATCAGCGACAGCGAGTAGGACACGTCGAGCATGCGCGCGAGGTTCTCGGCGCGTTCCAGGTAACGCGACATCCAGTACAGGTCGGAAGCGGTACGGCTCAGCATGATGCGGTGCGTCCTTACAGTTAATGGCGAACCACGTTGGTGATGGGGGCCTGCCAGGCTAGACGCGGGACGCCGGTGATGGTCGGCCCCTCACCCAGTCCCGCAACGACGCATGGCAGGCCCACAGCGCCAACCCGCAGGGCTGTGCCCCGAAAGGCGCAAGCTGATGCAACTCGTGTTTCATCGGTATTCACTGAAACCTCCTTCTCTTCCGAACCTTGCGCCTTTCGGGGCGCAGCGGGGTCGTCATTCACTGTGAGGACGCAGCGTCTACTCCACCACCCAGGTGTCCTTGGTACCGCCACCTTGTGACGAATTGACCACCAGCGAGCCTTCGCGCAGCGCCACGCGGGTCAGGCCACCGGGCACCAGGCGCACGTTGTCCGGCGCGGACAGCACGAAGGGCCGCAGGTCGATGTGGCGCGGGGCGATACCGTTCTCGACGAAGGTCGGGCAGGTCGACAGGCTCAGGGTCGGCTGCGCGATGTAGGCCTCCGGGCGGGCCATGAGCCGGGCGCGGAAGGCTTCGATCTCGGCGCTGGTCGACGCCGGTCCCACCAGCATGCCGTAGCCACCGGAGCCCTGGGCTTCCTTCACCACCAGCTCGGGCAGGTGCGCCAGCACGTGGGACAGGTCCTGCGGCCGGCGGCATTGCCAGGTGGGCACGTTGTGCAGGATCGGCTCCTGGTCGAGGTAGAAGCGGATCATCTCCGGTACGTACGGATAGACCGACTTGTCGTCGGCCACGCCGGTACCGATGGCGTTGGCCAGCACCACGTTGCCGGCGCGGTAGGCAGCCAGCAGGCCGGGCACGCCGAGCATGGAGTCGGGGTTGAAGGCCAGCGGGTCGAGGAAGTCGTCGTCGATGCGCCGGTAGATCACGTCCACCTGCTGCGGGCCGGCGGTAGTACGCATGTAGACGCGCTCGTCGCGAACGAACAGGTCGGCGCCTTCCACCAGCTCCACGCCCATCTCGCGAGCGAGGAAGGCGTGCTCGAAGTAAGCGCTGTTGAATCGGCCCGGCGTGAGCACCACCACGCTGGGATTGTCCAGCGGGCTGGAGTTGCGCAGAGTGTCCAGCAGCAGGTTCGGGTAGTGGTCGATGGGCGCGATGCGCTGGGCGGAGAACAGCTCCGGGAACAGGCGCATCATCATCTTGCGGTTCTCCAGCATGTAGGAGACGCCGCTGGGGGTGCGCAGGTTGTCCTCGAGCACGTAGTACGCGCCATTGCCGTCGCGCACCAGGTCGATGCCGGCGATGTGCGCGTAAACGTTGCCGGGCACGTCCAGGCCCTGCATGGCCAGTTGGTACTGGTCGTTGGCCAGCACCTGCTCGGGTGGGATCAGGCCTTCCTTGAGGATGCGCTGGTCATGGTAGAGATCGGCGAGAAACAGGTTGAGCGCCTGCACCCGCTGGATGCAGCCGGCCTCGATGATCTTCCACTCGCTGGCGGGAATGCTGCGCGGGATGGTGTCGAAGGGGATCAGGCGTTCGGTGCCCTGGTCGTCGCCGTACAACGTGAAGGTAATCCCGGCGCGATAGAACAACAGGTCGGCCTCGCGGCGACGCTGCTGCAGCTGTTCGCCGGGCATGTCCGCCAGCCAGCGGGCGAACTCCGTGTAGTGCGGTCGGCAGGCGCCAGCGGCGTCATGCATTTCGTCATAGAACACCCGAGCCATCTTCTACTCCTTGTTGCCGCTCGTCCTCGGCTGAAGGAACCGTCGCAAGGCCCGTGCCAGAGGTCGAATTCCTGTTCGTTCAATGACTTGCGAAGGTTGCCCGGCCGCCCCGCACCAGAGCGGTGCGATTTTGTCGGCCAGCAACCCCGGATCGCCCCGTTTGGAGCCGCGAGCGCCATGTGGCGGGCCTTTGCGGGGTGCCGGGGGCTTTCTTGTCAGCCTCTGGGGCCGGAACTACGCTGCAAGAGCGTGCCCATTTCCCATGGACATGCCGCGATCAACAGAGGTGCCAATTTTCTGCGCGCTGGTATCGCAGTGGCTCCCACAACGTAGAACAACAGGAGTCCGTCCATGTCATCCGTGCCATTCTTTTCAGTGAAAGTCGCGGCGCTGGCCTTCGTCGGCGCCAGCCTGCTCGCCAGCGGTTCGTTGCAGGCCGCCGAAGCGCTCAAACAGCTGGGCAACCCCGAAGGGGCGCTGGATATCATCGCCTGGCCCGGCTACATCGAACGCGGCGAGAGCGACAAGAACTACGACTGGGTCAGCCAGTTCGAGAAAGACTCCGGCTGCAAGGTCAACGTGAAGACGGCCGCCACCTCCGACGAGATGGTCAGCCTGATGGCCAAGGGCGGCTACGACCTGGTTACCGCCTCCGGCGACGCCTCACTGCGGCTGGTCTATGGCAAGCGCGTGCAGCCGATCAATATCGCCCTGGTGCCCAACTGGAAGAACGTCGACAAGCGCCTGCAGGACGCGCCCTGGCACACCGTGGATGGCAAGCACTTCGGCACGCCCTACCAGTGGGGGCCGAACGTGCTGATGTACAACACCAAGGTCTTCCCCAAGGCGCCGGACAGCTGGAGCGTGGTGTTCAGCGAGCAGAAGCTGCCCGACGGCAAGAGCAACAAGGGCCGCGTGCAGGCCTATGACGGCCCGATCTACATCGCCGACGCGGCGCTCTACCTGAAGACCGCCGAGCCCAAGCTGGGCATCCAGGATCCTTACGAACTCAACGAGGAGCAGTACGCCGCCGCCCTCAAGCTGCTGCGCGAACAGCAGAAGCTGATCCACCGCTACTGGCACGACGCGACGGTGCAGATGAGCGACTTCAAGAACGAGGGCGTGGCGGCTTCCGGCTCCTGGCCATACCAGGTGAACGCGCTGCAGGGCGAGAAGCAGCCGATCGCCTCGACCATCCCCGGCGAAGGTGTCACTGGCTGGGCCGATACCACCATGATGCACGTCGACGCCAAGCACCCGGTCTGCGCCTACAAGTGGCTGAACTGGTCGCTGGAGCCCAAGGTACAGGGTGACGTCGCCGCCTGGTTCGGCTCGGTGCCAGCGGTTCCGGACGGCTGCACCGGCAGCCAGCTGCTCGGCGCCCAGGGCTGCGCGAACAACGGCTATGACCAGTTCGACCGCATCGCTTTCTGGAAGACTCCACAGGCCAAGTGCGAGCAAGGCCAGTGCGTGCCGTACAGCCGGTGGACACAGGACTACATCGCGATCATGGGCGGGAGGTGACGCTGTATTGCTCGCCTGAAAGCCCCTCTACCCTGCCCTCTCCCTGAAGGGAGAGGGGGTATCCGATTCAGGCATGCAGCCGTGCAAAAGGCATGCTTGGGCGCAGGTTGAAGCCGTGATTACGCTTGATGCCGATCCAGTCCCCTCTCCCTTCAGGGAGAGGGAACACAGCATCAGCCACACCATGGCCTCCCGCTGACCAAGCGCCCTTCCCCCCATGCGCTACCTTTTCTGATGCAGCCCCGCCAATCAGGTAGCCAGCAGCATGACCACAGCCGTCCAGTTCACTGACGTGAGCCGTCACTACGGTGAGGTGCGTGCCGTCGATTCGGTGTCCATCGAGATCCGCGACGGCGAGTTCTTCTCCATGCTCGGCCCCTCCGGATCGGGCAAGACCACTTGCCTGCGGCTGATCGCCGGCTTCGAGCAGCCCACCTCCGGCTCCATCCGCATCCACGGCGCGGAAGCGGCAGGCCTGCCACCTTACGAGCGCGACGTAAACACGGTGTTCCAGGACTATGCGCTGTTCCCCCACATGAGCGTGCTGGACAACGTTGCCTACGGCCTGAAGGTAAAAGGCGTAGCCAAGGCCGAACGCTACCACCGCGCCGAAGAGGCCCTCGGCATGGTCGCCCTGGCCGGGTACGGCAAGCGCAAGCCGGCGCAGCTCTCCGGCGGCCAGCGCCAGCGTGTTGCCCTGGCCCGTGCCCTGGTCAATCGCCCGCGCGTACTGCTGCTGGACGAGCCTCTCGGCGCTCTGGACCTCAAGTTGCGCGAGCAGATGCAGGTGGAACTGAAGAAGCTGCAGCGCCAGCTCGGCATCACCTTCATCTTCGTCACCCATGACCAGAGCGAAGCGCTGTCCATGTCCGACCGCGTGGCGGTGTTCAACAAGGGCCGCATCGAACAGGTCGACACTCCCGGCAATCTCTACCGCCGCCCCGCCACGCGCTTCGTCGCCGAGTTCGTCGGTACCGCCAACGTGCTGCGCGGGGACCTCGCCCAGCGCCTGCTCGGCGAATCCCGCCCGCACTCGCTGCGCCCCGAGCACGTGCGCTTCGGCCATGCCGGCGAAGGGGAACTGGAAGTCAGCGGCACCCTGTTCGACGTGCAATACATGGGCGCGAGCAGCCGCTACGAGATCGAGTTGGAGAACGGCGTGCGGCTGGTCGCCGCCCTGCCCAACGGCGAACGCGAGGAGCAAAGGCCGCAACCCGGTGACGCGGTAACCGCCTGTTGGGCACGCAGCGCGCTGGTGCCGCTGCTCGAGGAGCCGGCAACGTGAGGGCGATCTCCAGCTTTCTCTACCGGCGCAGCACGCTCTACCTGCTGATGCTGCTGATCCCGCCGTTGCTGTGGTTCGGCGTGATCTACATCGGCTCGCTGTTCGCCTTGCTCTGGCAGAGCTTCTACACCTTCGACGACTTCACCATGGCGGTGACGCCGGACCTGACCCTGGCCAACTACAAGGCCCTGTTCAACCCGGCCAACTACGACATCGTGCTGCGCACTTTCAGCATGGCGATTGCCGTGTCGGTGGCCAGCGCCCTCCTCGCCTTCCCCATCGCCTACTACATGGCGCGCTATGCCGGGCCCAAGGAAAAAGCCTTCTTCTACATCGCGGTAATGCTGCCGATGTGGGCCAGCTATATCGTCAAGGCCTATGCCTGGACGGTGATCCTGGCCAAGGGCGGCATCCTCTACTGGGTGATCGAGCACCTGCACCTGCTCGGCCTGCTGGACCTGCTGCTGGAAGTACCCGGCGTGGGTGGCAACACCCTGTCGACCTCGCACATCGGGCGCTTCTGGGTATTCACCTACATCTGGCTGCCGTTCATGATCCTGCCGATCCAGGCCGCCCTGGAGCGCCTACCGCCGTCACTGCTGCAGGCTTCGGCCGACCTCGGTGCGCACCCGCGGCAGACCTTCTTCCAGGTCATCCTGCCGCTGGCCTTCCCTGGCGTCGTGGCCGGCTCGATCTTCACCTTCAGCCTGACCCTGGGCGACTTCATCATCCCCCAGCTGGTCGGCCCCAGCGGGCTGTTCATCGGCACCATGGTCTATGTGCAGCAGGGCGCGGTGGGCAACATGCCGCTGGCGGCGGCGTTCACCCTGGTGCCCATCGTGCTGATCGCTGTCTACCTGTCCATCGCCAAGCGACTGGGGGCCTTCGATGCGCTCTGACGCCCACTCCACCGATCGCCCCTCCTGGTTCCTGCGCCTGGCCGCCTGGGGCGGGCTGCTGTTCCTGCACTTTCCGATCCTGGTGATCCTGCTCTACGCCTTCAACACCGAGGAGTCGGCGTACAGCTTCCCGCTGCAGGGCTTCACCCTGAAGTGGTTCAGCATCGCCTTCGGGCGCGGTGACGTGCTCGACTCCATCTGGCTGTCGGTGAAGATCGCCTGCGTGGCCACGCTGATCGCCATGGTCCTCGGCACCCTGGCCGCCGGCGCGCTGTACCGTCGCGACTTCTTCGGCAAGGAAAGCATCTCGCTGATGCTGATCCTGCCCATCGCCCTGCCCGGCATCATCACCGGTATCGCCCTGCTCTCGGCGTTCAAGACGCTGGGGATCGAACCGGGCTTGCTGACCATCGTCATCGGCCACGCGACCTTCTGCGTGGTGATCGTCTACAACAACGTGATCGCACGCTTCCGCCGCACGTCGTTCAGCCTGATCGAAGCGAGCATGGACCTGGGCGCCGACGGCTGGCAGACCTTCCGCTACATCATCCTGCCGAACATTGCCACGGCGCTGCTGGCCGGCGGCATGCTGGCCTTCGCCCTGTCGTTCGACGAGATCATCGTCACCACCTTCACCGCCGGCCACGAGCGCACCCTGCCGCTGTGGCTGCTCAACCAGCTGACCCGCCCGCGCGACGTGCCCGTGACCAACGTGGTGGCGATGCTGGTGATGCTCGCCACCATGCTGCCGATCCTCGGCGCGTATTACCTCACGCGCGGCACCAGCGACGTCGCGGGGAGCGGCAAATGATCCCGTGCCAAGCGCCCCCTCCCTAGCCCTACCCCTGAAGGGAGAGGGGACTGGAACGGCGCAGGAGGAAACGACCGTTTTCGCCGGCACGGACAGCTCCCTCTCCCTTCAGGGAGAGGGTTGGAGAGAGGGAAACCCACTACGGAGGAGCCCCATGCAAACCAAACTGCTGATCAACGGCCAGTTCGTCGCCGGCGAAGGCGCGAAGCTGGACGTCCTCAACCCCGCCACGGGCGAAGTGATCGGCCAGGTCGCCGAAGCCAGCGAAGCCCAGGTGGACACGGCCATGCGCGCCGCCGATGCCGCCTTCGACAGCTGGTCGCAGACCGCGCCGAAGGACCGCGCCATGCTCCTGTTGCGTCTGGCCGATCGCATCGAGGAGCATGCCGAGGAACTGGCCAAACTGGAATCGGACAACTGCGGCAAGCCCTACGCGGCCGCGCTGAACGATGAGATCCCGGCTATCGCCGATGTCTTCCGCTTCTTCGCCGGCGCCTGTCGTGTGCTGCCCGGTTCCGCCGCTGGCGAGTACCTGCCCGGTTTCACCTCGATGATTCGCCGCGACCCGGTGGGCGTGGTCGCCTCCATCGCGCCCTGGAATTACCCGCTGATGATGGCGGCATGGAAGCTTGGCCCGGCACTGGCCGCCGGCAACTGCGTGGTGCTCAAGCCCTCGGAACAGACTCCGCTGACCGCCCTGCGGGTGGCCGAATTCATCGCCGAGCTGTTCCCTGCCGGCGTGGTGAACATGGTGTTCGGCCGCGGCCCGAGCGTGGGCGCACCGCTGGTCAGCCATGATCTGGTGCGCATGGTCTCGCTGACCGGCTCGGTGGGCACCGGCAAGGCCATCATCAAGAGCGCCGCCGACAGCGTGAAGCGCCTGCACATGGAGCTGGGCGGCAAGGCCCCGGTGATCGTCTTCGACGATGCCGACCTGCAGGACGTGATCGCCGGCATCCGCACCTTCGGTTTCTACAACGCCGGGCAGGACTGCACCGCGGCCTGCCGCATCTACGCCGGCAAGAAGGTCTACGACAATTTCGTCGCCGACCTCGCCAGTGCGGTATCGAGCCTCAAGACCGGCCTGCAGAACGACCCGAATACCGAACTCGGCCCGCTGATCACTGCGGCCCAGCGCGACCGGGTCTCCGGCTTCATCGAACGGGCCAAGGCCAGCCCGCACATCCAGATCGCTACTGGCGGCAAGATGGTCAGCGGCAAGGGCTTCTTCTACGAACCGACTGTGGTGGCCAACGCCCAGCAGGACGACGAGATCGTCCGCCGCGAAGTGTTCGGCCCGGTGGTCTCGGTGACCCCGTTCAGCGATGCGGACGAGGCGGTGCGCTGGGCGAACGACTCCGATTACGGACTTGCCTCATCGGTGTGGACGAAGGATGTCGGCCGCGCCTCACGGGTGGCCGCGCGCCTGCAATACGGCTGCACCTGGGTGAACACCCACTTCATGTTGTGCAGCGAAATGCCCCACGGCGGCTTCAAGCAGTCCGGCTACGGCAAGGACCTGTCCATGTACGGCCTGGAGGACTACACCGTGGCGCGGCACATCATGTTCAAGCACTGAACCGGCTGAGCATATGAACCGTAGGATGGGAGGAGCGCAGCGATACCCATGCTGATGGGCTCGCAGCATTGATGGGTATCGCTACGCTCCACGCCATCCTACAAGGCGCGCTCGGCACCGCTGGCGGAGTGCAGGGCGCCGATCAGACTAATCCAGCCAGCTTCAGCCAGTGATGGTAGAACCCTTCCGCCACACGGTTCATGGCCGCCACCCGCTGCGGCAGGTTGGCAAGCATCACGTCAGCACTTTCCTGACTCGGCTGGCTCGGATCGAGGTATTCCGGGAAGCCATTGACCCAGCCGCTGACCAGCTCTTCGGTCATTTCCGGATGCCCCTGCAGACCAAGGATGCGCTCGCCAAAGCTGAACGCCTGGTTCTCGCACCAGGGGCTGGAGAGCAGGCGCGTAGCGCCTTCGGGAATGTCGAAGGTATCGCCATGCCACTGGTAGATCGGGAACTCCTCGGGCAGGTGCGCCAGCCACGGGCTCTGCCCTTCCTGGCGGCGCATCGGCTGCCAGCCCAGTTCGGTGTACGGCAGGCGGTGGATATCGGCGCCCAGCGCCTTGGCCAGCAACTGACCACCCAGGCAGTGGCCGACCATCGGCACGTCGCGTTCGATGAAGCGGCGAATCGCGGCGATCTCGGCGCGCAACCATGGCAGGTCGTCGTTCACACTCATGGGGCCACCCATGATGGCGACGGCTTTCGGTCGTTCCAGGTCGTAGCCTTGCAACTCGCCCAGATCGGCGCGAAGCACGTCGAACGGCAGTTGCAGACGATCGAGCACCGCCCCCAGGTGGCCGGGCGGACAGAAATCGACGTGGGTCAGGATCAGGATATCGGTCATGGTTACCTCCGCGCCGCAGTCTGCCGCATCGGTGGCGAGGAGGAAACCGGGCGTGTCCGCAAGGTCGTTCTTGCACTGCTGCCGCCCACGCACGAAGAAAGGCGCGCCGCCACTGCTGGCAACGGCGCGCATTTTCATCTTTGCGGGTAGAGACGCGGGTAGAAGATCGGCCGTCCTGCGACGGCTCAACGACGTGTTGCGATCAACGCAGGGAGGTGACCTCCTGGGTCACACCCCATCCATCGAGTGTACCGCCCAGTGGCACCACGACTTCCTCAAGGTCGTGTTCGAAATCGCCGATGGCGGCATGGGTGGCGAACATCACCTTGCTGATCTGCAGGTTCCAGCCGCCGTCATCGCGCGCTTCGACCTGGGTTCTCAGCGACTCGCCGCGAAACTGCCGGGCAGCTTTGCGGGCGTTCTGTTCATCGGAAAAGATGGCGAAAAAATCGATGGGATGAATACGAGCGAAATCGAAACCACCTTCCTTCATCCGGCGCAACACGTTGACGCTGATATCCTCCGAGAGGGGCTTTTCCATGGTACGCACCTCCTTTCGAGACGTTCAGAGTGTATTCCCCGCCAACGAACACGCCCTGCGCGGGCGTATTCCGGGCACTTCAGTGTGCCGCCGGGAAACGTCAAATGACGCAACGTCCCCCGAAATGGTGGCCAACTCCGCCGAACGCGCCGAGCGGCGCAGCGGAAATCTCCCGGCCACATTTCTCAGCGTAGCGTCTGGCGGCGCGCCCTGCCGCTACTTTGACGCTAACGCCCATTCGGCGGCGACAGGCGGCAGCCGGATGGCGCCGTCCGGGAAGCTATCCACCCAGCGCCAGGCAGATGCCGGTCATCGCCACGCCCAGCGCGGCAAAACCGACGGCGCCCTGCCACGGCCGACCGCCGGCCCAGCGCGCCAGCAGCCAACCCAGCCCGAACATCAGCAGCAGGCCCGTGACCTGTGCCATGCGCAGCGCCAACAGGTCGTCATGAATGACCAGCAGCGGCAGGATGATCGGCAAGGTCGCGACGAAGGTATGGCCGGCCAGGATCAGCCACGCGAGCCAATGCTCGCGACCCAGGCTCGGGGCCTCCCCGGTGCCGAGCAATGATTTCAGGAAGTTGCTGCGCAGACGCTGGACGTCACTGCTCTGCAGGTGATCCACCATCAGGTCCGGGAGGAATTCCCGCAGGCCTTCGCGAAAGCTCCTCTCGTCCTCCGACCCACGCAAGGCGCGCAGGCCTGCGTGCCGATGCTCGCGGTCCACGCGCATGCCGACCAGGGTCATCAGGGCATCGACCATGCCCCACGCCAGGTTGCAGCCCAGCGCCGCCAGCACCAGTTGCTGCCGTCCCGCGCCATCCGCCGCGGTGGGAATGACGGAGATGATGGTCAGCGCCATGATCACCCCGAAGGCGACTTCGCTGAGCCGGTCGAACGGATCGGTCAGGTCGCCCCAGGCCTTGTTCCAGGCGGTTTTCCAGGAAAGTCGCGATCGCTCCACGAATCGGGCTCCTTGGCTGCATTGTCGCCCCGGCCGCAACCCGGCCAGGGCGGATTCTCAGTACGCAGTCTAAAGGGAGCGTCCGCTGGCGGCGTTGACCGCAGCCGTTCTCCGGGGCATTCGCGAAACGGACCGTGAACGCCTGCGCGTTGCGCTCAGCGGCTGAGCCAGGCCATCACCCAGCGGTTGATTGCCGGCGGCGACAACTGGCCGGACCAGTACATGGCGCGGAACATCGCTCCGATGGGCCGATGCACGCCGCCGCTCTGCGCCTGTCGCCACGCGGCCCGGGCAATATCCTCGGCTACCAGGGTGACGCCCAGGCGGCGCAGCACCGGCGGCTCGAAGGTCTGGCTGGCAACCATCGGCGTGCGCACGAACGGCGGCATCAGGTCGGCAACGCGGATGCCCAGCTCGCGCCATTCCAGCTCCAGCGCCTCGGTCAGCCCGCGCACCGCGAACTTCGAGGCCGAGTAACTGGCCATCTGCGGCACGCCATAGAGTCCGGATGCCGAGCCCATGTTCAACACCTGCGCGCCCGGCGTGCGCTTGAGGTACGGCAGCGCGGCGTAGCAGCAATTGAGCACGCCCTGCACGTTGATGGCGATGATGCGATTGTGCTCGGCCAGGCTGATGTCCTCGAAGCGGCCGAAACGCAGGATGCCTGCGCAATTGAACAGCAGGCGCAGATGGCCGTCGTGTGTGTCGGCGAACTCGCGCACCGCCGCCGTCACCGCCTCGGCGTCGGTGACGTCCAGCGCCCGCTGCCAGGCGCCGCCCAGCTCGGCAGACAGTGCCGCCAGCGGCTCAGGATTGAGGTCGATCAGGCCGACGCGCCAGCCGCGCTGATGGAACAGTTTCGCGGTGGCGGCGCCGATGCCCGAGGCGGCCCCGCTGATGAGGATGGTGTTCATCGCTGCACTCCTTGCATGGGGGCGACCTGTAGATGGCTGGCGACAAAATGGGCTACGTCCTGCAAGGCTCGGTCGGCCACGTCCAGCAACCCAGCGTGGGCCTGGAACACATGCCAGCAACCGGGGAAGCGCTGCAGCTCGACCGTCGCGCCGTAACGCCGCGCAGCGGCGACGAAGCGCAGGCTGTCATTGCGCAGCACTTCGTCCTCGCCGACCTGGATCAGCAACGGTGGCAGGCCGGTGAGGTCGGCATACAGCGGCGACAGTTGCGCATCGGCGCGCGGCACGCCCGGCGGGCAGAACATGCCCATGGCGCTGTCTATCCAGGCGCGGGTGATCAGCGGATCGCCCGCCGCCGGTGCGTGCAAATGCTCACCGGTGAGATCGGTGACCGGCGAGAAGGTCACTAAAGCCCCCGGAGTCGGCAGGTTCTGGGCCTTGGCCTGCAACGCCAGCTGCAAGGTCAGGTGACCGCCGGCGGAATCCCCGGCCACCGCGATGGCTGCCGCGGGAATGCCCTTGTCCAGTAACGCGCGGTAGGCCGCCACGGCATCCTCACGCTGGGCGGGGAAGCGATGCTCGGGCGCCAGGCGGTAGTCGAGCACCCAGACCTCGGCCTTGCAGCGCCGCGCCAGGTTGGCGGTGATCGCCCGGTGCGTGGCGGGCGAGCCGATCAGGTAGGCGCCGCCGTGAAGGTAGAGGATCACCCGGCCCTCACCACCACGGTCGGGCCGCCAGACTTCGGCAGGTACGCCGCCCAGGTTCGTTTGCTCGCAATGCACACCCCGAGGCGTCAACGTCGCGGCCGTCAGCCCGCGCAATAGCGCGCGTTGCGCCTTCACCGGCAGTTGCGGCCCCATCAGGCCGCGAAACAGCAGGTTGAGGGTGCCGCGCAGGGTGGCGGTGAGCAGTTTCTGGCGGGTCGACAGCGTTACCACGGGTTCAACGGATGCAGTCATAGTCGGCGAACTCCGGCTGACGGGTCTGTTGGCGGTAGCGGAAGGTGAAGCCCGGCCAGTTCACGGTATTGCGGCCGCTTTCGGTCTTGTACCAGCTGCTGCAACCGCGCTCCCAGATGGTGTGCTGCAGGTCGTGCTGCAACTGGCGGTTGAAGCCCTGCTGCGCCTGTGGCTTGAGGTCCAGGTACTTCAGGCCCTCGCGCTGAATCCGCTGCAGGCAGCCGAGCACGTAGGGGAACTGGCTCTCCAGCATGTAGATGATGGAGTTGTGTCCCAGGTTGGTGTTCGGCCCGTAGAGGATGAAGAAGTTGGGGAAACCGCTGACGCTGATGCCCTTGTAGGCCTCGGCACCGTCGCTCCAGGCCTGGTTCAGCTCACGGCCGCCCAGGCCGGTGATACGCATCGGCGCGAGGAACTCAGTGGCGGCGAATCCGGTGCCGTAGATAAGGGTGTCCACCGGATGCCGCACACCGTCGCGGGTGACGATGGCGTCTTCGGTGACCTCGCGGATGCCGGCATCCACCAGCTTCACGTTGCTGCGCGCCAGCGCCGGGTAATAGTCGTTGCTGATCAGGATGCGCTTGCAGCCCATGGGGTAGTCCGGCTGCAACCGCGCGCGCAGCTGCGGGTCGGTGATGCTCTTGCGCATGTGCAGGTGGAAGCTGATCCGCATGAACTTCATCATCGGCGGAAACACGGTAAAGGCCAGTGCCCGCGCCTCGTGCTGGACGTACTTCAGGCCGCGGTCCAGGCGCTGCAGCCAAGGCAGGCGCGCCTTGATGCGGCGTTCCCAGTCGGCGTAGGGACGGTCCGGCTTGGGGATCACATAGGCAGCACTGCGCTGGAACAGCAGCAGCTCGGCTACCTTCGGGGCGATCTGCGGGACGAACTGGATGGCACTGGCGCCGGTGCCGACGACCGCGACGCGCTTGCCCTCCAGCGGCGCACCGTGGTCCCACTGCGCGGAATGGAAGGCCTTGCCCTGGAAGCGCTCGATACCCGGCAGCTTCGGGATCAGCGGGCGGCTCAACTGGCCGAGGGCACAGACCACCGACTGGGCGCGCAGCTCCTCACCGTCGGCGCAGGTCACTCGCCACTCTCCAGCCGCTTCATCGAAGCTCGCCTCGCGCACTTCGCAGTTGAAGCGGATGCGTTCGCGCAGGCGGTACTTGTCCGCGCAGTGCCGGGCGTAATCGAGGATTTCCGCCTGGGGCGCGAACTTGCGCGACCAGTCGGCCTTGGGTTCGAAGGAAAAGGAATACAGGTGCGAAGGCACGTCGCAGGCGGCGCCCGGATAGACGTTCTCACGCCAGCAGCCACCAACGTCGGCGGCCTTTTCGAGGATCAGGAAGTCGCCGATCCCGGCCTTCTGCAGGCGGATCGCCAACCCCAGGCCGGCAAAGCCGGCACCGATGATCAGCACGCGCGGAGCGGCTGATCGGCGGGAAGGTGTTGTCATTGTTGTGCTCCCGGTTTCGAAGTCCGCACGGCGGCGGATGACAACATCCTAGTGCGACTTCCTGCCACGGGTTATGGCATAGTCGGACATAAAATTGTGACTTTCGGTCACTCCGACTTCCGAGGTTCCGATGCCTGCCACCCCACCCTGGTCGCCCCGGCGCAGCGCCATCAGCGTGCAGCTCATGGCCCAGTTCGGCCTTGACCACGGCATGACCCTGGAACAGTGCCTGGACGGCACCGGGCTGGACATCGGCGTGCTGGCCAACCCCGGCGCCGAGGTGGAAGCCACCCAGGAACTGGAGCTGCTGCGCAATATCAACCGGCACATTGGTCAACGCCCCGGTATCGGCCTCAAGGCCGGCCTGCGCTATCACCTCAACACCTATGGCATCTGGGGCTTCGCCCTGCTCAGCAGCTCGACCTTCCTCAGCGCGGCGCACCTGGGCCTGCGCTACCTCGACCTGACCTATGCCTTCCACCGCATGACGCTGGAGGAACACGACGGCGAGGCGCATCTGCTGCTGGACGATGCGGCCGTGCCGGAAGACCTGCGCGACTTCCTCATCGACCGCGACGGCGGCGGCGTGCTGCGTATCCAACGCGACCTCACCAACCAGCCGCCACCGATCCGCCAGGCACTGTTCCGCCGCGAGGCGCCGGCCGACCTGCAGCCTTACCTCGACGAACTGGGAGTGAAACCGCTGTTCGGTCAGGTGGAAAACCGCATCGTCTTCGACAGCCGTATTCTCGAACTACCGCTGCCCGGCGCCAATCCGGAAGTAGCGCGCCGCTGCGAGGAACAATGCCGCGCCCTGCTCGCCCGGCGCCAGGTGCGCACCGGGCTGTCCGGACAGATCCGCGATCGTCTGCTGGGCACGCCGGGGCGGCTGCCGGACATGGAACAACTGGCGGATGAACTGCACATGACGTCGCGCACGCTGCGCCGCCGGCTGGAAACCGAAGGCAGCAGCTATCGCGCGCTGCTAGACGAGGTGCGCCAGGCGCTGGCCGAGGAGTTGCTGGCCACGGGGGCGATTCGTCTGGAGGAGATTGCCGAGCGGCTCGGCTATGGCGAGGTGTCGAACTTCATTCACGCCTTCCGCCGCTGGAAAGGCGTGACACCGGGGCGTTTCCGCCGCAGCTGAGTGTTCTCGGGAGCTTAGAAGACCAGCTTGTAGCCGATCATCGCCAGCATCACAGCCAGGCACGGCCGCAGGATGCCGTCCGGAATGCGTCCGGCCAGGTGGCTGCCGACGTAGATGCCCGGCAGCGAGCCGATCAGCAGGTAGCCCAGCAGGCCCCAGTCCATGTTGCCCATGCTGGCGTGGCCGAGGCCGGCGACCAGGGTGAGCGGTACGGCGTGGGCGATCTCGGTACCGACCAGACGGCGGGTGGCGAGGAAGGGATAAAGGATGAACAGCGCCACGGTGCCCAGCGCGCCGGCGCCGATGGAGGTCAGCGCGACCATCGCGCCGAGGATGGCGCCGGTGATCACGGTCAGGGTGTTCAGCTTCGAGCCGCTGAAGTGGAAGCTGTCGCCGGCATGGCGCTGGGCGAAGGCCAGCACCTGCTTCTTGAACAGTACCGCCAGCGCAGTGAGCAGCAGCACGACACCCAGGGCGTTCTTGATCACGGCGTTCATGGCCGCGGTATCGGTGTGCAGACTGTGCAGGAACAGCAGCGTCAGCGCCGCCGCCGGGACGCTGCCCAGGGCCAGCCAACCCGTGATGCGCCAGTCGATGTTGTCGTTCTTGCGGTGAACCAGGACGCCGCCGGACTTGGTGATGGCGGCATAGAGCAGGTCGGTACCCACTGCAGCGGCGGGGTTGATACCGAACCAGAGGAGAATCGGCGTCATCAGCGAACCGCCGCCGACACCGGTCATTCCCACGATAAAGCCAACGACAAGACCCGCGATTACGAAACCGATATTGCCAACATCCATCTACGCGTCCTGACTGGCGAAACTGATCACCTCGTGGTGTGGGCGGCAGGATAACGGCTTTTCTTATAATCCATTAGATCGATGTGGTCTTACTTTATAACTGCTTTTTACCGTTAGTTTGGTTGCTTATTTCTCGTCCGAGGTCTCTGGCACGGGCCTTGTAGGAGCTCACTGTGCGCATGATCGCGGGCATGAATCGCCCCTGCTGGGAGCTCCGCTGTGGGAACGAAAAAGGGGCCCGAAGGCCCCTTTTCCACTTAGCGCTCGATCACTTCGCGTCAGGCTTGCCGTCCACCACCCCAGCGGTGTTGTCCAGCAGGCTCTTGGTCGCGGTCTGGATGAAGGACTCCAGGCGTACGCGCAGGCTTTCCTGGTCGGTGGCGCCATCCACACGCTTCACGCCAAAGTCGCTGCCCAGCTTGTAGTCGTAGACGCGGATATCGCCTTCCTTCGGACGGATCAGGATGCGGTTGCCGGAGATCACGGCGACCACCTGCTCGCTACCCGAGGGCTTGATGACGCCGATACCCTTGTCGCCAGCCGGCAGGTTCAGCAGGTCGCGGCCCCAGCACTGGTGACGCACTTCGCCGCCCAGGCGGCCCATGATGGTCGGCACGATGTCGATCTGGGTGCCAACGGTATCGCGGGTCGCGCCGAACTTCTCCTGGATGCCCGGGGCTACCAGCAGCAGCGGTACGTTGAAGCGGAACAGGTCCATCTCGGTCAGTTGCTCGGGGCTGCCGAAACCATGGTCGCCGACGACCACGAACAGGGTGTCCTTGTAGTACGGCGACTTCTTCGCCTTCTCGAAGAACTGCCCCAGCGCCCAGTCGGAATAACGCATGGCCGTCAGGTGCTCGTCGAGGCTGCCGTTACCGGTTACGCGCTCCACCGGCAGGTCCTTCGGCAGTGCGTAGGGCACGTGGTTGGAGAGGGTCTGCAGCAGGGCATAGAACGGCTTGCCAGTGGCTTCGAGCTTGTCCAGCTCCTCGTTGCCGCGGGCGAACATGTCCTGGTCGGACACGCCCCAGGTCGGGTCGGAGAACACCGGGTTGACGAAGTCGTTACGGCCGATGAACGAGGTCATGCCCTGGTTGGCGAAGAAGCCGGACTGGTTGTCCCAGGCGAAGTCGCCGTTGTAGACGTAGACGTCCTCGAACTTGCGCGCCGACAGCAGCTGCGGCAGGCCGGAGAACTTGTGGCCGCCCTCGGGCGTCTGCATCAGGTACTCGAAGCCCGGCAGGTTGGGGAAGCACGCCATGGTGGCGAACATGCCCTGGTGCGTGTGGGTGCCGTTGGAGAAGTACTGGGTGAACAGCAGCCCTTCCTTGCTCAGCTTGTCGAAGTACGGCGTGATGTCGCCCTTGCCGCCCAGCGCACCGACGTAATGGCCGGCGAAGCTTTCCATGAGGATCACCACGACGTTCTTGATCGGCAGCGTGCCATCGGCCGGCGGGGTGTAGTCACGGCGCACGGCGGCGTCATCGGCGTCGACCAGCTTGTCGTCCGGCATCACCAGCATCTGGCGCACCACGTCGCGTGCCTGATCCACCGGCAGGGTGGCTTTCCAGATGTTGTCGCGGTCTTCGGACAGGAAGCGGCTCTCGGCGGCCTTGATCAGGCTCAGGGTGCCGTTCAGGCCCAGTTGGTTGGCGAACATCGAATCCGTGGTGAAGGCATCGCCCCAGCGCAGCGGCGGGCCCTGGCGCAGGGTGCCGCGAGCGGCAACCACGCAGACCACGATCACTACCAGCATCACGGCCACACGGATGTACCAGGCGGCGGCGCGCGGACCGGAAGCATCCGGACGGGTTGCGCGGTCGATGCCACGGAACACCAGGTACAGCAGCCAGGTGGCAAAGGCCCAGGCCAACAGGTAGCGAACCACCGGGTAGCCATACCAGATCATGCTCATGACCGTCTTCGGGTCTTCGGACATGTACTGGAACACCAGGCTGTTCAGGCGCTGGTGGAACTCGCGGTAGAAGTCCATCTCCAGCACGCCGAGGAACAGCGTGATACTCGCGGCGATGGTCAGCCAGGCCTTCCACAGCCAGCGCCAGCCCATGGCGCGCACGCTGGCGATGGCAAACACCAGCGGGGCGACGATGTAGACCACCGCGCGGATGTCGAAGCGCATGCCGGTGATGAAGGCCTCGACGAAGGTGGACGCCGGGGTGCTGCCGATCAGCTCGCGGTTGTAGATCAGCAGCGCCACGCGCAGCAGGGAAAACATCACCATCAGCGCAACGACGCTGAGCGCGGTGAACGCCAGGTGGCTGGACACGGTCGGCCGCGTGAGGCTCGCACCGGTCTGGCGGTTGGTCAGGACTTCTGATTGGCCCATTTCTTGGTTCCGTTGTGAACGTTCAGGGTTCGAAGGAGCATCGCCATGGCCGGGCGGAAGGTCTGCCCGCGCGAGCGCGAAAGGCTGCGGCATTACACCGCAAAAGCAGCGGCGCCGCATTCTATTGTGCGCGCCTTAAGCAGGCATTAAGCCTGGCCGGGGATTCGTTTCCGAATGATGCAAGCGTGAACCGGCGCAGGTGGGACCGCCTGACGGCGGGGATAGTGCCGGACGGCCTGTGAAGAAAATGTCCCGACAGGCGGGAAATCCAGGGGCACTGTGCGCCTGCCCGCCGTGCGATCGGCACGGCGGGCAGCGGTGCATCAGTCGTTGGCCGGCTTGCCGATAGCCTGCAGCACGTACTGCGGCAGGGCGAAAGCGCCCTGGTGGATGGCCGGGTTGTAATAGCGGGTCTGAATTCCGCTGGCGGCGAAGCGCTGGGCCAGGGTCGCGGCATCGACCTTGCGCAGCGCCGGGTTAGTCGAGCCCCAGGCGAAGGTCATCGAGCCGCCGATGTAGGTCGGCACGGCCGCCTGGTAGAAGTGCCAGTCGGCAAACAGGCCGTTCATGCGACCCGCCGTGTTGCGCACAGTATCCAGCTGCATGAACGGCGTGCCGTTCTGGGTCACCAGCACGCCGCCCTCGTTCAGGCAGCGGTGGCAGGCCTGGTAGAAGTTTTCCGAGAACAACACTTCGCCCGGGCCGATCGGATCGGTGGAATCGGAGATGATCACGTCGAACTTCTCCGTGGTGGTGGCGACGAAGCGCATGCCGTCGTCGATCACCAGGTTCAGGCGCGCATCGTCGAAGGCACCCTGGGAATGGTTGGGCAGGAATTCCTTGCACATGTCGACCACGGTGCCGTCGATCTCGACCATGGTGATGTGCTCGACGCTGGCGTGCTTGGCCACCTCGCGCAGCATGCCGCCGTCGCCACCGCCGATGATCAGCACGCGCTTGGCCGCGCCATGGGCGAGGACCGGCACGTGGGTGAGCATCTCGTGGTAGATGAACTCGTCGGCCTCGGTGGTCTGGATCACGCCGTCCAGCGCCATCACGCGACCCATGCGGGCATTCTCGAAGATCACCAGGTGCTGGTGCTCGGTGCGCACCTCGTGGAGCATCCTGTCGACGCTGAAACGCTGGCCATAGCCGTCGTAGAGGGTTTCCTGGTAATCGTGCATGCAGTGGGCTCCCGTCGGGACAAGACACTAGGAGGGGACGGCCGGGCCGCCCCGAAAGAGGCGCGCATTCTACGTGCCGGAAGATGACAGGTCGAACCCTGCCGTCGGTACCCTCTATATAACGAGCCTGGCCGCTCCAGTTTGAAAGTCAGCCGCGGGAGGACAGCCCGGCACGCAACAGGTAAGGTCGCTGCATGAAAAGCACAGCCCCCGCCCCCCGCATCATCCGCCTGCCCTACCACGCCCCCTGGGACTGGCAGCAGTTCCACGACCACTTCGCCCTGCGCAGCCTGAGCGGTGTCGAATGCCTGTCGCCCCGGCGCTACGCCCGCAGCGTAAGGCTGGGCGCGGATAGCGGCTGGTTCAGCGTGGCGCCTCTGGAGGACTCCGCAGAGCTGGCGCTGGAGCTGCACGTACCGTCCCGTCACAGCGACACACTGACGACGCAGGTGCGCAAGATGTTCGACCTGGACAGCAATCCCACCCACATCGCCGCGCACCTGGGCGGTGACGCCGTCCTCGGCCCGCTCTTGCTACAGGCCCCCGGCCTGCGCCTGCCCACGGCGTTCGACCCGTTCGAACAGGCTGTGCGTGCCATCGTCGGCCAGCAGGTCACGGTGAAAGCTGCGGTGACCATCGTCGGGCGGCTGGTGCAGCGCCTGGGTGAAGCGCTGCCCGGCGACATCGCGGGCCAGCCGACCCGTCTGTTTCCCACCCCCGAGGCCCTGGCCGAAGCCGACCTCGCCGGCATCGGCATGCCCGGCAAGCGCGTGGAGACCCTGCAGCGCTTCTCCGCCGCCTGCGCCAGCGGCGCATTGGAGCTGCACGTCGACGACGGCGCCGAGGACCTGGTGAAGCGCCTCTGCGCCCTCCCCGGCATCGGCCCCTGGACCGCCGAATACATTGCCCTGCGCGCCTTCGGTGATCCAGACGCCTTCCCCGCCGCCGACCTGGGCCTGCTCAAGTCGCCGGTCTGGGGCGCCGAGGGCATTACCGCCCGCGAGCTGCAACGCCGCGCCGAAGCCTGGCGGCCCTGGCGCGCCTACGCCGCCGTCTACCTGTGGCACGCCTATTCCCAGGCTGGCCGTACCGGAGGATGACCATGCACTACCGCTACCACGACAGCCCCACCGGCCGCCTGCTGCTGGCCGGCGACGAAGGCGGCCTGCGGATGCTCTACATGGATCTGGAAGTCCGCCACTACCCACAACCAGATTGGCAGGAAGGCAGTCCGCTGCTGGACGACGTGGCGCGCCAGCTGGACGAATACTTCGCCGGCAAGCGCCAGCGCTTCGACGTGAAGCTGAATACCGGCGGCACCGAGTTCCAGCGCCAGGTCTGGCAGGCGCTGCTGGAAATTCCCTACGGCTACACCACCGTCTACGCGGAACTCGCGCGGCGCATCGGCCGGCCCAAGGCGATCCGTGCGGTGGGCGCGGCCAACGGCGCCAACCCGATCAGCATCATCGTCCCCTGCCACCGGGTGATCGGCAGCAACGGCAGCCTCACCGGCTATGCCGGTGGCCTGCCGCGCAAGGAGTTGCTGCTGCGCCTGGAAGGCGCGCTGGAATCGGCCTGACAGCCGAGCTAGAAATCGAAAGCGGTCTGCGCGGCCTGCGGGTCCTCGTAACCTTCCAGCGCCAGCATGCGCATCTTCGAGGTGCTGCCACCGGGCGCGGAGAAACCGCCGGTCTTGCCGCCGCTGGCGAGTACTCGGTGGCAAGGAATGATCAACGGGATCGGGTTGGAGCCCATCGCCTGCCCCACCGCGCGGGACAAGCCGACATCGCCCAGGCGCCGGGCGATCTCGCCGTAGGTCGTGGTTTCGCCGCGGCCCAATTGAAGGATGTCGTCGTAGACGCGACGGTGGAAATCGCTCTGCCCCGACAAGTCCAGCGGCAGCGTCTCGAACGACACCGCCTCGCCCCGCGCATAGCCGAGGATCAACCGGCAGGCTTCGTCGATGAATGCCGGCCACTGGGCGGTTTCACTACCCAGCTTGGCGAAGCGCTCGCGCACGCTGTGTACGGAGTCACCCGGCAGATAGGCACGCGTAATCCCCTGCGGGCTCCAAGCGAGCCCGAACCAGCCGAGGTCTGTTTCGATCAGGCAGTAATGCATCAGCGAAGTGTCTGCCCCTGGCATCGATACCGCAAGCTCAGACCCGCACGTTGCCGCGCGGCCCGGCGATGGCCCAGATGATCAACCCGAGCACCGGCAGGATGACGATCACCAGGATCCAGATGATCTTCATCGGCAGTTCGGCACCGCTTTTGACGACGTTGATGATTGCCCAGATGTCCAGGGCAAAGATGATCAGGCTGATCAGACCACTGAGGGTGGAACCCATGATGAAGTTCTCTTCGCGGCAAGTTAGGTTCTCTCAGAATAGCCAGCGTTGAAGCTTCGGACCTCGCCATGGACGAAAGTCGCCTGCCTCACTCCCTGAATGCCCGCCTGCGCTGCCTCGCATGGCTGGCGCTGCTGGCGGCCGGCCTCGGCGAACTGGGTCGCTGGCACTGGCTCGCGGAACTGTGCAGCCACTTCATTCCCCACTATGCAGCCATCCTGCTGCTGGCCGCCGTGTTCCACCGGCGCGACTGGCAAGACGCCCTGTTCCTGCTCGTCGGGATGGGGCTGGCAGCCTGGAGCCTGGCACCCGCTCCAGACGTTTCCAGCCCGAGCGCCGCCGGCCCGCTGCGCCTGTTGGGCTACAACCTGAGAGTGGACAATACCGCTGCCGATGCAGACGCCCGCTGGCTGGCGACGGTCGATGCAAAAGTGATCTTCGTGACCGAAGCCAGCCACGAATGGGAGACACGATTGCAAGGATTGCCGCCGGGTTGCGCCCGCTATGACGACTCACCCTTCGGCCTGGCGCTATTCAGCCGGGTACCGCTGAAGTCTTGCCGGGTCCTCGGTCTGGGCGGCGCCGCACAGGGCTACCCATACATCCGTGCCGAGCTGGCCGACGGCCGGCTGATCTACGGTGTGCATCCACCGCCGCCGCTGGGAGCGAACCTGGCGTTGGCCAGGGACGAATCGCTACGCCAGCTCGCCGCACGGATCAGGGCGGAGAAAGCACCGGTGCTGGTGCTTGGCGACTTCAACAGCAGCCCGTTCTCACCACGCCTGCGCCACTTCATCGAGGCCGCCGGACTGCGCCGCAGCAGCCCCAATGGCCGACCGACCTGGTTGCCTGGCTTGCTGTCGTTGGACCACGCGCTGGTCAGCGCCAGAGCACCAGTGTCCGGTGTGGGAGCCTACGCCTGGCGCGGCTCGGATCACCGTCCCATCTGGATCGACTGGTAGCGTGTCAGAACCGGGCCGGGTCGATCACCGCAAAGCTGGCCACGGTGTCATGGCCTTCCAGCACACCTCCCTCGCGGGCCAGGCCGATGGTCTGCAGGCCTGCCTGCTGCGCGGCGTCCAGCTCCTGAACCACGTCAGAAAGGAAGAGGATTTCCTCGCCCGGCAGACCGATGGCGGCGGCGATGCGCTGGTAAGACCCGGCCTCCCGCTTGGGCCCGCTGGTGGTGTCGAAGTAACCCGAGAACAGGGGCGACAGATCGCCGGCCTCGGAGCAGCCGAAGATCAGTTTCTGTGCCTGGATCGAGCCGGAGGAATAGACGTACAGCTGGTAGCCCTCGGCGTGCCACTGGCGCAGCGCGTCGACGGCATCCGGGTAGACATGGCCCTTGAGCTGGCCGGCACGGTAGCCCTGCTCCCAGACCATGCCCTGCAACGCTTTGAGCGGCGTGGCCTTGCGGTCCTCGGCGATCCAGCCGAGGAGAATTTCGATGCAGCGTTCGCTGTCAGCATTCGCCTCGCCGCTGTCGGCGCGCACGGCCGCCAGTTGCTCGGCCACGACCAGCTCGGCGGCGTGCTGGCGCACGTAGTCCGGCAGGTGCGCGGCGGCATAGGGGAAGAGCACGTCGAAAACGAAGCTGACCGCGCTGGTGGTGCCTTCGATGTCGGTGAGGATGGCTTTGATGGGCATGGAAACTCCGGCGCAGCGATGGCATTCGTAGGAACGGACTGAAGTCCGCGATAGCCCGGCAGCGGCAGGGCAAAGGCATCGCGGAGAAGCTCCGCTCCTACGAAGAGCACCACGTCTTGCCGTAGGAGCGGACCTTGTCCGCGAATCCCCGGCGATGCCGGGGCATAAGCGGTCAGTCTTCCAGCAGCGGAAACCGCCTGGCGATCTCGTCGCCGGTGAACTT
Source organism: Pseudomonas nicosulfuronedens (assembly GCF_005877905.1). Taxonomy (GTDB): domain Bacteria; phylum Pseudomonadota; class Gammaproteobacteria; order Pseudomonadales; family Pseudomonadaceae; genus Pseudomonas; species Pseudomonas nicosulfuronedens. Next base: position 31,721 of record NZ_SWDV01000027.1, read on the forward strand.
CGCAACCCAGCCCTCAGCGTTGTTGAACAGGCGGATGGCGACGAAGTGCGGGCGCTCGCCCATGTCGAACCAGTGGCGGGTGCCGGCGGGCACCGAGATCAGGTCGTTCTTCTCGCATTGCACGGCGTAGACGTGGTCCTCGATGTGCAGGGTGAACAGGCCCCGGCCGGCGACGAAGAAACGTACTTCGTCCTCGCCATGGCGGTGCTCGTCGAGGAACTTCGCGCGCAGCTCGTCCTTTTGCGGATGGTCGGCGGTGAGGCTGACCACGTCGACGGTGACGTAGCCCTCTTCTTCCTGCAAACGGCGAATCTCGTGCTGGTAGGCGGCGATCACTTCTTCCTGGCTGGCGCCGGGGACGATGGGGGCGTTGGCCGCCCAGCGCTGGAAACGCACGCCCAGCTCGCCGAGGGTGGAAGCGATGTCCTCGGCGTGGGTCAGCAGCTTCAGTGGCTGCTCGGGGTTGGATTCGTGGTAGACGGTCAGGCTGCTCATGGTCGTTGTCCTTCTGGGCTTTTTTCTCAAAAGCGGGCCGGATTCGCTCAGCGCGTGCCGCCGCGAAGGCTCAGTACTTTCAGTTCGCATTCGAAGAGGAACTCGAAGGCTTCGATCTGGCGCAGGGCATCGGCCATGCGTGGGCCCCAAGTGTACAGGCCGTGGCCGCGGATCAGGTAACCGGGGCAGTCCGGATGCGCCTCCAGCCAGGGCTGCACCTTGGCAGCCAGGCGGGCGATGTCCTGATCATTGTCGAAGATTGGCACGGTGACGCGGACTTCATGGGTGGTGACGCCGCTGAAGGCTTTCTGCAGTTCGTAGTCTTGCAGCTCCAGGCGGTCGCCGGCGGTCAGGCGCGACAGCACGGTGGCGTTGACCGAATGGGTGTGCAGCACCGCACCGATCTCCGGGCGCCAGGCGTAGAGCTGGGTGTGCAGCAGGGTTTCCGCCGAAGGCTTCTTGCCCGGCTCCAGGCTATTGCCGGCCAGGTCGGTTTCCAGCACATCGTCCTCGCCGAGCTGCCCCTTGTGCTTGCCCGAAACGGTGAGCAGCGCGCGGTCGGCCGCCAGGCGCGCCGAGTAGTTGCTGCTGGTGGCCGGCGACCAGCCACGGCCATAGAGGAAGCGACCGGCGTCGATGATCTGCCGGGTCAGCTGTTCACGGGTGTCGTTCATGCGGGTCCTCGTTCAGACGGGTCCAGATGATGAAGGCGGCGGCCAGCGCAGCGATGCTGGCGATGGAGAAAGTCCAGACCGGGCCCAGGCTACCCCAGCTGTAGCCGGAGTAAAGCGCGCCCAGCGCACCGCCGGTCCCCGCCAGTGCGGCATAGAGCGCCTGGCCCTGGCCCTGCTGGCGCGCCTGGAAGCTGCGCTGGACGAAATGGATGGCGGCGGCGTGGAAGCTGCCGAAGGTCGCTGCGTGCAGCAACTGGGCGAACAGCAATACCGGCAGGTGCCCGGCCAGTGTGCCCAGCAAAAGCCAGCGCAAGGCCGCCAGCAGGAAGCTCGCCACCAGCACCTGGCGCAGCGAGAAGCGCTTGAGCAGGCGCGGCATGACCAGGAACAGCAGTACCTCGGCCACTACACCCAGCGCCCAGAGCTGGCCGATCAGCCCGCGGGGGTAGCCGAGCGCTTCCAGGTGCAGGGTCAGGAAGGTGTAGTACGGGCCATGGGACAGCTGCATCAGGCACACGCACAGATAGAAGGCGAGCACGCCGGGCTTGAGCAGTTGCTGGAGGAAGCCCCCGGCGTTGGCCTCGTCTTGCCGCGCCGGCGGCTGGGCGTTCGGCACCCACCAGCTGGCGCCGACGATGCCGAGCATGATCGCCAGCAGCGCCAGCGGGTAGGCGTCCAGGCTGGCGAACTCGAACAGCCAGCCCAGGCCGACCACGGTGCAGATGAAGCCGATGGAGCCCCACAGGCGGATACGGCTGTAGCTCTCGGTGCGCCCGCTCAGGTGCGCCAGGGTGATCACTTCGAACTGTGGCAGCACCGCGTGCCAGAAGAACGCGTGTCCGGCCATGATCAACGCCAGCCACGCGTAGCGGTGGCCGAGGAAGATGCCGGAGAAGCACAACGCCGTGCACACCGCGCCAAAGCGCACGATGGCCAGCCGTTGGCCGCTGCGGTCGCCCAGCCAGCCCCACAGGTTCGGCGCCACGCAGCGCATCAGCATGGGGATGGCGACCAGCTCGCCGATCCGCGCGCTGGAAAAGCCCAGGTGATGGAAATACAGCGCGAGGAACGGCGCCGTTCCGCCCAACAGGCAGAAGTAGAAGAAGTAGAAACTGGACAGCCGCCAGTAGGGAACCTGCGTCATCGGCGGCGCGACGAGCCCTTCGCGAGCCGTGAGGCTCGCGGAGGGCCCAGGTCGATCAGAGCTGGCCGAGGACCGGGGTGCCGACCTTCACGTCGGCATTCTGCGCACGGTGGCGCAGCAGATGGTCGAGCAGCACGATGGCCATCATCGCCTCGGCGATGGGGGTCGCGCGGATGCCCACGCAGGGGTCGTGGCGGCCCTTGGTGATCACGTCCACCGGGTCGCCGTTCACGTCGATGGAACGACCGGGGGTGGTGATGCTGGAGGTCGGCTTGAGCGCCAGGTGGGCAATGATCGGCTGGCCGGAGGAGATACCGCCGAGGATGCCGCCAGCGTTGTTCGAGAGGAACCCCTCGGGAGTCAGCTCATCGCGGTGCTCGGTGCCGCGCTGGGCAACGCTGGCGAAGCCGGCGCCGATTTCCACGCCCTTCACCGCGTTGATGCTCATCAGCGCGTGGGCCAGTTCGGCGTCCAGGCGGTCGAAGATCGGCTCGCCCAGGCCCGGCGGCACGCCTTCGGCGACCACGGTGATCTTCGCGCCCACCGAATCCTGGTCACGGCGCAGCTGGTCCATGTAGGCCTCCAGCTCCGGCACCTTGTCCGGGTCGGGGCTGAAGAAGGCGTTGTCTTCGACGCTGTCCCAGGTCTTGAAGGGGATTTCGATCGGGCCGAGCTGGCTCATATAGCCGCGCACGGTGATGCCCATGCCCGCCAGCACCTTCTTGGCGATGGCGCCGGCGGCCACGCGCATGGCGGTCTCGCGCGCCGAGGAACGGCCGCCGCCACGGTAGTCGCGGATGCCGTACTTGTGGTGGTAGGTGTAGTCGGCGTGGGCCGGGCGGAACAGGTCCTTGATCGCCGAGTAGTCCTTGGACTTCTGGTCGGTGTTGCGGATCAGCAGGCCGATGGGAGTACCGGTGGTCTTGCCCTCGAACACACCGGAGAGGATTTCCACCTCGTCGGCTTCCTGGCGCTGGGTGGTGTGGCGGCTGGTACCGGGCTTGCGGCGGTCCAGGTCGCGCTGCAGGTCTTCCAGGGAAATCTCCAGGCCGGGCGGGCAGCCGTCGACGATGGCGACCAGCGCCGGGCCGTGGCTTTCGCCAGCGGTGGTGACGGTGAACAGCTTGCCGTAGGTGTTGCCGGACATGCGAGGCTCCGCGAAAAGGCTGGGATTCGAAAAGGCCGAGCAGTATACCTGCGTCAATCCGCCCTGCGAACCTTCGCCGCCCGCGAGGATCAAAGCGCCATCAGCCCCATCGCGAAGTCCTCGATGCGCCGTCTTGCCCTGTTCTGCCTCTACCTGTTCGCCGGCCTCGCCTCCTCAGTGGCCCTGGCCGCCCCCACCAGCATCCTGCAACGCCCCTATGACCTGGACACAGGCCACGGTGTGCTGCGCGGTACCCTGCTGCTACCCCAGTCGCCTTCGCCCCAGAGCCCGCCGCCCGTGGCCCTGCTGATCGCCGGCTCCGGCCCCACCGACCGCGACGGCAACAATCCCGAGGGCGGGCAGAACGCCTACCTGCGCAAGCTGGCCGAAGCGCTGGCGGAGAACGGCATCGCCAGCGTGCGCTATGACAAGCGCGGTGTAGCCCGCAGCCTGCCGGCGGCGCCGCGCGAGGAAGAGCTCAGCGTCGAGGCCTACGTCAGCGATGTGGTGGCGTGGAGCGACAAGCTGGCCCACGACCCACGCTTCGGCCGGCAGATTCTCATCGGCCACAGCGAAGGCGCGCTGATCGCCAGCCTCGCTGCGCCGCAAACCCACGCCGAGGCACTGGTTTCCCTGGCCGGCAGCGCCCGCCCGATCGGCGACGTGCTGCGCGAACAGCTGCAGGGCCGGCTGGCCCCGCCACTGCTGGCGCAGGCCGACCAGCTGATCGACGGCCTGCAGGCCGGGCAACTGCAACCCAAGGTGCCAGAGCCACTGAAAGTGCTGTTCCGCCCCAGCGTGCAGCCCTACCTGATCTCGCTGTTCCGCCAGGACCCGGCCCGAGCATTCGCCATGCTCAAGCTGCCCACCCTGATCCTGCAGGGCACCAACGACATCCAGGTCGGCGTCGAGGACGCGCAGGCGCTCAAGCGCGCCAAGCCCGACAGCGACTTCCACCTGATTTCGGGGATGAACCACATCCTGCGCATCGTTCCGACCAGCGGTCCGCAGCAACTCGCCTCCTACAACAACCCCAATCTGCCGCTGGCCCGCGAGCTGGTGGAGCGCGTCAGCGCCTTTATCCAGAAGGCCCAGGGCCTGCCGGGCGGCACCTTGGCGGAATCTGGAGCGACCGTCTCAAGAAATGCGCCGGTGCGTCGATAAACCACGGGAGAGCCCTGGCCACGCCCGCCAGGCCCCGAGGTAGATCCCCATGACCGAAGCCGAACAGACCGCCGTCGCCGCCGACGAGGCCGCCGCCCGCCCGCACCCATGGGCCGAGCTTGCGCCGGAACACTATCGCCTGCTGCGCCTGGCGCCGTTGCCCACCGATCGCACCACGGGTGCGCGGCCGTTGCGTTTTGTCCAATTCGGCCGGGTGGAACGCCACAACGCCGAGCAGAGCCTGCTGCGCCTGACGGTTCAGGTGCCCGGCCTGGTGCTGCGCAAGGAAGTGAACCTGCTGGAGGTCTGGGCGGACCACCGCAACAAGGAAGTGCGCTTCGGCGCCGATTCAGGCTTCGCCACCGAACCGCTGAACCGCGGCCTCGGGCGCTTCCTGCTGGCCCAGGGGGTGGCCTGGGCGAAAAAGAAGTGGTCGCACTACCGCGTCGAGGGCGGCGCGCTGGCGATGAAGGACGCGCCCAATGAAGAGGCCCGGCAGCGCCGCGACCACTTCCTGCGCGCCCAGGGCTTCGATGTGATCTACGAGGATTCGCGGCTGCTGAAGGCACGCTACAGCGTCGGTAGGGTCAGCGAACTGTATGACGACTGGCACAAGGACAAGGTGCAGATTCTGCCGCTGCTGGAGGCCGGCTCCATGCTGGAACAGGCCGACCAGAACCTCGCCACCCAGTCCAACGAGATCCGCCGGCTGGAGCAGCGCATCGAAACCTTCCGCCGCGATGACACCAGCCTGCGCTTCACCATCGCCTGCCTGACGGTGTTCGCCGTATTCCAGGCCGGGCTGCTGATCTGGATCGCCACGCACTAGGCGCGGATTGCCGTCGATGGCCCGCGCCGAGTGAGCCCGGAGTTTTTTGTAGGAGCGAGCTTGCTCGCGAACCGGCCAAGCACCGGGGTAACCGGTAAATCCGTTCGCGAGCAAGCTCGCTCCTACAGGTTCACCCCACTTGCGGAGCGGATCAGGCCTTCACCCGTGCCTTGAACAGGTCCTGATGCTCACGGCACTGCTGCGCCGAGAGCAGGAATACGCCATGGCCGCCGTACTCGAAGTCGAGCCAGGTGAAGTCCACTTCCGGGTACAACGCCGTCACATGCACCTGGCTGTTGCCCACTTCCACCACCAGGGTGCCGCGTTCGGTCAGGTGGTCCGCGGCCTCTGCCAGCATCCGCCGCACCAGGTCCAGACCGTCATTGCCACAGGCCAGGCCCAGTTCCGGCTCATGGTGGTATTCGGCGGGCATGTCGGCGAAGTCTTCCGCGTCGACATAGGGCGGGTTCGACACGATCAGGTCGAAGCGCTGGCCCGGCAGGCCTTCGAAGCCATCGCCCTGCACGGTATAGACGCGCTCGCCCAGTTCGTGGCGCTCGATGTTGATGTTGGCCACTTCCAGGGCGTCGAACGACAAATCGCCCAGCACCACTTCGGACTCCGGGAAGGCGCTGGCGCAGGCGATGCCGATGCAGCCCGAGCCGGTGCACAGGTCCAGGATTCGCGCGGGATCGTGCGCCAGCCAGGGCTCGAAGCGGCGTTCGATCAATTCGGCAATCGGGGAACGCGGCACCAGTACGCGCTCGTCCACCACGAAGGGCATGCCGCAGAACCAGGCTTCGCCCAGCAGGTAGGCGGTGGGCACGCGCTCGTCGATGCGCCGACGCAGCAGGTGCATCAGGTATTCGCGCTCCTCGTCCTCGAGGCGGCAGTCCAGGTAGGCATCGGCCATTTCCCAGGGCAGGTGCAGCGCACCCAGCACCAGTTGGCGGGCTTCGTCCCAGGCATTGTCGGTACCGTGGCCAAAGAACAGTTCCTCGGCGTGGAAGCGGCTGACGGCCCAGCGGATATGGTCACGCAGGGTCAGCAAACGGGATTCGGTCACGGCAGCAGTCCTCGCAGCTCGCAAAAAAGGGGCGCATTCTAGCTCAGCAGGGAACCTCTGGGGCGCCTCCGGGCAGTTCCTGAGAAGAATGCCAATACCACTTTGGCGCGAGTTCGCAAAGATTCACAGCGGACGCGTTACGGCCCACAATGAGTGAACATGCATTTACAGGAGTCGTGACATGTCCCATCCGCTCAGCATGCTGCAGATCAGTGGGCGCGGATATCCGCCGGCCACCCTGCGCCAGAGCACTCTGTTGATCATCGATGCCCAGGAGGAGTACCGCAGCGGCGTACTGGCGCTGCCCGACCTGGACGCCGCGGTGGCGCAGATTCGCCTGCTGCTGGAGGCGGCCCGGAACATGGGCACCCCGATCGTCCACGTGCACCATCTGGGCGTGGTCGGCGGCCTGCTCGACCCGCAGGGCCCGCGCGGCCGCTTCCTCCCCGAGCTGGCTCCGTTGCCGGGCGAGGTGGTGGTGGACAAGCGCCTGCCCAACGCCTTCGCCGGCACCGACCTGCATGACCGCCTGCAGGCCAGCGGCCGCCTGGACCTGATCGTCTGCGGGTTCATGACCCACTCCAGCATCAGCACCACCGTCCGCGCCGCCAAGGATTACGGCTACCGCTGCACCCTGGTGGATGCGGCCTGCGCCACCCGCGACATCCCCACTCCCGAAGGTGGCGTGCTCGCGGCCCGCGACCTGCACCGAGCGGAAATCGCCGCCCTGGGCGACAACTTCGCCGCCGTGGTCGCACAGGCCCAGGCGCTGGTGTGAAGCCATTCGTCCCGACGGGCGGCAACGACAAGCGCCCGGGGTTAGGCTCAGCTTAGGCGCGAAAGCCCGCGAACCCGCTCACCCAGTGGGTTCGCCGCGCTTCCCGACCCTGGGGTTGGAACCCCACCCCTCCCCACCGGTCATAGCCTCGTTCAACAGATGAGGAAGTCGGGATGAAGATGACCGAGAAATTCGATCCACCCAGCCTGCGCCCGAAACGTCCGGGCCGCTGGCGCTGGCGCTTCGCCGCCGCGATCGCCGCAGTGATCGCCACCTTCGGCATCCTGTCCGCCATGGCTGGCGTTGCCGCCCTGCTCCGTCGCCAACCCGCCGTGGGCGTACTGCACATCGAACCGGGCGCCGGCGCCGTGCTACTGGTGATCGGCCTGCTCTGCCTCTGGCTGGGCGTCACCTTCTGGCGCGCCGCCCGCCGCCGCGCCCGCGGCCGCGAAGGCCTGAGCCTGTCGCCTCGACTGATGAAGCGCCGCGACTGATCTCCCACGGGCAATGTGACGAATTTCCGCAGGGCAGGCACGATCCGTTAGACTGCGCGGCTCTTCGAGGAGGTGCGCATGCAAGACGACGATTTTTCCCAGTTCGCCCGCGAGATGCGCGGCGTCAAGCGCATCACCGTGGACCAGGCCGACACCGGCAAACCCAAGGCCGACCGCAAACAGCTCAAGGAGCTGCGGCAGAACGCGACCGTGCGTACCGAGAACATCCGGGTGGACGGCCTGTCCGACCAGTTCGTCATCGACGTCGGCCCCGAAGACGAACTCTACTGGGCCCGCGACGGCGTCCAGGAAGGCCAGATCCGCAAGCTCAAGGCCGGCCAGATCGCCTTCGAAGGCAGCCTCGACCTGCACGGCATGAAAATCGAGACCGCCCGCGAAACCCTCTGGGACTTCATTGCCGAAGCCACCAAGTTCGAGATCCGCTGCGTCCGCGTCACCCACGGCAAGGCCGCGCGCATCGACGGCCGCAGCCCGATGGTGAAGAGCCACGTGAACACCTGGCTGCGCCAGCACCCGCAAGTGCTTGGCTTCACCTCCTGCCTGCCGCGCCACGGCGGCACCGGCGCCATCTACGTGATGCTGCGGCGCACCATGCTCGAAGGCCGCGACGAGTAAAACCCTGGCCGCGCGCCTGGCGACAAACCACCCGCCATAACGCGCCAACCGGCGCGCGGGCCTTGCCAGCCAAGGCGGAGCGCCCTACCCTGCGCCACGGTTTCTATTTTTGTCATTGCCACAGGTAGATCATGTCCCTGGAACAAAACTACTCCGCGATCCTCAGCCAACTCGGTGAGGACGTCACCCGCGAAGGTCTGGTCGACACGCCCAAGCGTGCCGCCAAGGCCATGCAGTACCTTTGCCGCGGCTACCAGCAGACGCTGGAGGAGATCGTCAACGGCGCCCTGTTCAGCTCCGACAACAGCGAAATGGTGCTGGTCAAGGACATCGAGCTCTACTCGCTGTGCGAACACCACCTGCTGCCGTTCATTGGCAAGGCGCACGTCGCCTATATCCCCAATGGCAAAGTCCTGGGCCTGTCCAAGGTCGCGCGCATCGTCGACATGTACGCCCGCCGCCTGCAGATCCAGGAGAACATGTCCCGGCAGATCGCCGAGGCCGTGCAGCAGGTCACCGGCGCGCTGGGCGTGGCCGTGGTGATCGAGGCCAAGCACATGTGCATGATGATGCGCGGCGTGGAGAAGCAGAACTCCTCGATGGTCACCTCGGTGATGCTCGGCGAGTTCCGCGAGAACGCCGCCACCCGCAGCGAGTTCCTCAGCCTGATCCGCTGATCGCGAACCGCCGCCATGAAAAAACCGGCCCCAGGGCCGGTTTTTTGTGCCTGCAGGAAAGGGATCAGCGAGTGTAGTAACCCACCGCGACCAGATAGTGGCCAGCCTTGCGCAGGAAGGCGTGCTTGTTCTCCACCTTGCTGGTCACCGGGTTGCGCCACTGGTACTCGAACTCGGCTTCGCCCTTGGCCTTCACCAGTTCCAGCATGGCGTGGCCGATGGGGTTACCGCCCGGGTCCTTGAGCGAGTCGAAATCGGTGCCGACCATCCGTGTGTTGAAGCCATGGGCGACGAACTTCGAGGTATCCAGGTCGACCACGAAGACGTAGAGGTCATCCTCGATGAAGGCCTTGTCCCGTGCGGTGATCTGCTTGAAGGTGCCTTCCGGGTCGACCTCCACGGCCTTCACCGCCTTGTCCAGCATGGCGGCGGCCTGTTGCGCCGAGGCACGCGGAATGTAGTAGCCCACCGCGAGGAAGCGCTCGCCGACGCGCTGGTAATAGACGTGCTTGCGCTCCACCTGCCCGTCCGCCCAGTTCTTCCAGCGGTAGTCGGCCTGCTGAACCTTGCCCGTCTCCGGCGACTTCAGCGTCTTGGCGAACTGCTGCTGCAGCGCGGGATCAAGCGTAGAGGAAACATCCCGGCCGATCAGCACCACCGACGGCCCGCCGCTGGCAAGCATGGTGCCGTGGCTGTCCACCACGAAGACGTAGAGGTCGCCATCGACGAACTCGCCCTGGCGACTGAACGCGGCGAAGGCCTTGTCGCCCTCCTGCTTGTATGCGGCCACCGCCTTGGACAGCAGTGCCTTGGCGCGCTGGTCGTCCGACTGCGAGGTGGCCGACTGAGCGGCGAACAATGGGAAGGACGACAGGAAAGAAAGCAGCAGCAGTGACTTCAACAGCGTCTTCATGCGCGAATACCCCCGTGGCATTGCTTGTAGTTGTGCACAGAGCATAGTTAGCCGTGGGGGAATCGCGTCGGCATTCACCGGCAAAGTGTTGCGAAATTCAGCCGAAGAATCGCTTCATCGAGCGCGACAGCCAGCCGCCGTGGCTCTGGTCGCGGGTCAACTCGTGCATGGTCGCCTTCACCGCTTCCACGTAGTTCGCGTCGTCGTTGCGGATATGGTTGAACAGCCAGCGACCGAGCAGCCCCTTGAGCTCTTCGGCAACGTCCTCGCCGGCATCAAAGCGCTGACGGTAGTCGGAAACGCGCTTGATGAAGAGTTCGTGGACCTTCTTGTGCGCGCGGGTGAACTGGTAGCCGGAGTCCTCCAGCAGGGTCTCCTCGAAGGCGAAGTGCGAGATGGTGTAGTCGACCAGTTCCTCGATCACGCCGCCGAGCATGGCTCGGTCGTGATGGGCCTGGGCCTCGTGCAGCTGGTTGATCATTTCGACGATGCGCTTGTGCTGTGCGTCGATTACTCCGATCCCGGTATCGAGATCCGCCTGCCAGACCAGATAGGCCATCTTTCCCCTCCCCATGCCGGGCGACGACACTGCCTGCCGCTCGCGCCCGGCCACATCGGTACTTCCCGCATGGCAGCACGTCCAGATTAGGGAGGGCGACAAAACGCCGCCATGATGCCGGTCAACCCCAAAGCACCGGAATCAGCGGTTTAGAGCGGTTCTTTCGGATTCATCTGATGGCAAATTACTGGCCTTCAGCTCCGATATACGATTTCGCCTGTAGGAGCGAGCTTGCTCGCGAACCTCCCAGCGCCGGAGGGGCCGGAAAATCTGTTCGCGAGCAAGCTCGCTCCTACCAAGAGCAACTGGCGCACAATGAAAAACGCCGCTTCCAGGGAAGCGGCGTTTTCACTGAGCGAGCGCGAAGGTCAGTCTTCCATCCCCACATGCCGAGGGTGATCCGCCACCCGCGCCAGCCAGGCGTTGATCGCCGGGAAGGTCGACAGGTCGAAGCCGCCCTGGTGAGCGACATGGGTGTAGGCGTACAGGGTGATATCGGCGATAGAGTACGAGTCGCCCACCAGATAAGGCGTCTGCTCCAGCTGCTTCTCCATCACCTTCAGCGCCTTGTACCCGCCCTTTTGGCAGCGCGCATATTCCTCGCGGCGCTCCTCGGGCAGGCCGAGATAGAACTCGATGAAGCGCGCCACCGCCACGTAGGGCTCATGGCTGTACTGCTCGAAGAACTGCCATTGCAGCACCTGGGTGCGCAGGCGCGGCTCGCTGGGCAGCAGATCGCTGCCATCGGCGAGGAAGTTGAGGATGGCGTTGGATTCCCACAGGCAGGTGCCGTCCTCGAGCTTCAGTACGGGCACCTTGCCGTTGGGGTTCATCGCCAGGAACTCGGCAGTCTGTGTCTCACCCTTGAGGATGTCGATCTCGTGCCACTGGTAAGGCAGGCCGAGCAGATGCAGGGCCAGCTTGACCTTGTAGCAATTGCCGGACAGTTGATCGCCGTAGACGGTGTACATGCTCATCTCCTCACTGGGCCTGGGCTTCACGGATCACCGCCGCCAGGCGACGGAGCCCCTCGCCGGCGCGTTCGGGCGCCACGTGGCTGAAGTTAAGCCGCAAATAGCCGGGATTGGCATCCGGCTCGGTGAAGAAAGGCTCACCGGGCATGAAGGCCACGTTCTGCGCCAGCGCCGCATCCAGCAACGTGCGGGTGTCCAGCGGCTGCTTGAGCCTGAGCCAGAAGAACAGCCCACCTTGCGGCACGTTCCACTCGGCCAGCTCGGCGAAATGCTCTTCCAGCTGCTTCTGCATGGCGTCGCGGCGGATGCGATAGAAATCGCGCAGTTCGGCCAGATGGCCACGGTAGGCCTCGGTGCCGAACCACTGCAACGCCTGCCACTGACCGACGCGGTTGGTGTGCAGGTCGGCGGACTGCTTCAGGCGCAGCAGGTGCGGGAACAGGTCGGGCGTGGCGATCAGGAAGCCCACCCGCAGGCCCGGCAGCAGCGTCTTGGAGACAGTGCCGGTATAGATCCAGCTGGATTGTTTCAGGCGGCTGACCAACGGAGTCGCGGCGCCCTGATCGAACACCAGCTCGCGGTAGGGTTCATCCTCGATCAGGGTCACGCCGAACTCGTCGAGCACTGCGGCCACTTCATCGCGACGCTGTTCGCTGTAGCGCACACCGGACGGATTCTGGAAAGTCGGGATCAGGTAGGCAAAGGCTGGTTTGCTGGTTTCGAGACGCTGGCGCAGCGCGACAACGTCCGGACCTTCGGCGCCCAGCGGCACGGTCAGGCAGTTCGCGCCGAACAGCTGGAAGGCCTGCAGCGCAGCGAGGTAAGTCGGCGCTTCGAGCAGCACCTCGGTGCCCGGGTCGATGAACAGCTTGCTCGCCAGGTCCAGCGTCTGCTGCGAGCCGCTGACGATCAGCACCTGGCTCGCCTTACAGGGCACGCCCAGCGCACGCGCCTCGGCAGCGATGGCCTCACGCAGCGCCGGCTCCCCTTCACTCATGCCGTACTGACCCATGCTCGCCGGCATGTCATCCCAGTTCACCTTTGGCAGCATCGGCTCGGCGGGCAGGCCGCCGGCGAAGGACATCACCTCCGGGCGCTGCGCCGCGGCGAGGATTTCACGGATCAGAGAGCTTTTCAGTCGGGCGATGCGTTCGGAGAAGGCCATGGGGTCACCGGTAGCGGGAGCACGGAAGAATGAGTCAAACTGGTTGACCGAAGCTACGACGCCCGAGACGGATACGTCAATATGCCTGACCTAATAAAAAATGCGCTGCAACTCCAGGCCATGGAAGCCTTCTTCCACAGCTACCGGGCCTTCACCGCGAAACCCGACGAGATGCTGGCGCGCCGCGGCCTGAGCCGGGTTCACCACCGCATCCTGTTCTTTATCGCGCGCAATCCGGGGCTGAGCGTCAGCCAGCTGCTGTCCGCCCTCGGCGTGACCAAGCAGGCACTGAACGTGCCGCTGCGCCAATTGCTGGAGCGCGACCTGATCCGCAGTGAAGCCTGCGACAACGACAAGCGCCGGCGCCTGCTGGAGCTGACGACCGAGGGCGGCAAGCTGGAAAAGGCCCTGCGCCAGGAACAGGGGCGCCTGCTGCAACGGGCCTTCGACGAGGCCGGAGAGGACGCCGTTCGCGGCTGGCTGGCGGTCAACCAGGCCATCGCCTGGTCACAGGACGAAGACTAGCCGGCGGCGGCTTCCAGCTCGCGGGCGGCGCGCAGGAACATCAGCGCCAGCGGCAGCAGGCTGGCCATGGCCAGCGCAGTACCGGGCAGGAACAGCAGGACGCTGAGCAGGCACACGCCAGAGGTGACCTCCAGCCAGCCCATGATTTTCACCGACGGGTACGGCAACTCGATCTTCAGCAGGCGGATGCCGTACCACAGGGTGACGATGCCGGTGGGTACGAAAAGCCCCATGAAGCCCATCAGCGCACCGTTGAATTCGCCGCTGAGCTGGTCGTCGAAAACCAGACTGTAGGTCTGCATCACCAGCGCGATGGCGATCGACAGCCCAACCGGCCAGCCCAGTCCGCGGGCACTGAAGCGATCCTCGAGAAAATGTCGGGTGCGCCACAGCAGGAAGCAGCCGAGCACCGTACTGAGCACGCCGACCCAGAGTTCATAGCGCTGCCAGGTGCTCGACTCCTGCAGCGCGGCTGCGAAAGACAGGACGAACAGCACCAGATTGCACAGTAACAGCGCCAGACTCAGGCCAGCGAGCAGGCGCAGGCGGCCGGAACTCCAGCGCCCGGCGAGGAATGCCCCCGGAGCGCTCTGATCCACCAGCTCGACCTTGGGGGCGGCGTAGGGATTCTGTTCCATGCTGGCGATCTTCCATCAGTCGTACGGCTTTCCCGCACCATACCGACGCACTTTCGCGCACGCCACTGCTGCTAGCACTGTACGGGCCACTCGGCCGCTGGCTGTTATGGGACAGCCCGGAGCCTGCGGGATTAGTCTGGCCCGACAACTAGACCGGTATACCGCCATGCCCCTCGAACTCCTCGGCGCCTTCGTGCTGTTCGCCTTCGTCACCTCCATCACCCCCGGCCCCAACAACATGATGCTGCTGGCCTCGGGCGTGAACTTCGGCATCCGCCGCACCATTCCGCACATGCTCGGTATCAGCATCGGCTTCCTGCTGCTGGTGGTCGCCGTGGGCCTGGGCCTGCACCAGCTGTTCGAGCGTTTCCCGGCGACCTACGCGGCGCTGCGCTATGCCGGTGGCGCCTACCTGCTCTATCTGGCGTGGAAGATTGCCCGCTCCGGCGCGCCTGAGGCGAAAGGCGAGAACGCCGCCAGCCCCATGACCTTCCTCCAGGCTGCCGCTTTCCAGTGGGTCAACCCCAAGGCCTGGGTGATGGCCGTGGGCGCCATCGCCACCTACCTGCCGGCCAACAGCTGGATCGGCAACGTGGTGCTGATCGCCACCCTGTTCGCCGTGGTCAACCTGCCCAGCGTGGGCGTCTGGACGGTGCTCGGCAGTCTGCTGCGGCGCTGGCTGGAAGATCCGCTACGGTTGCGCCTGTTCAACTTCGGCATGGCGGCACTGCTGGTCGCTTCGCTCTACCCTCTGCTTACCCGCACCTGACGGAAATTCGTGCATGACTGACACCACACCCGCCTCTGCGCCCCTGCGCCCGCTGGCCGACTCTTCCCCCGCCGCCATCGTCGCCGGGTTCGTCGCCATGCTCACCGGCTACACCAGCTCGCTGGTGCTGATGTTCCAGGCCGGCCAGGCGGCAGGGCTGACCACCGCGCAGATATCCTCGTGGATCTGGGCGCTGTCCATCGGCATGGCCCTGACTACCATCGGCCTGACCCTGCGCTACCGCACCCCCATCGTCATCGCCTGGTCCACCCCCGGCGCCGCGCTGCTGATCAGCAGCCTGCCCGGCGTGCCTTATGGCGAGGCCATCGGCGCGTTCATCGTCTGCGCCGCGCTGATCACGATCTGCGGCATCACCGGCAGCTTCGACCGCCTGATGCGCCAGGTGCCCGGCTCGCTGGCCTCGGCCTTGCTGGCCGGCGTGCTGTTCCGCATCTGCATCGAGATCTGCAACGCCGCGCAGCAGCAGACGGCACTGGTGGTGGCAATGTTTGTCAGTTACCTCGTTGCCAAGCGCCTGTCGCCGCGCTATGCGGTGTTCGCTGCGTTGCTGGTGGGCATTGCCTTGGCCGGCTTCCTCGGCCTGCTGAACTTCAGCCACTTCCAGCTGGAGATCGCCCGCCCGGTGTGGACCACGCCGAGCTTCTCCCTGGCCGCCACCATCAGCATCGCCATCCCGCTGTTCATCGTCGCCATGGCCTCGCAGAACATGCCCGGCCTCGCCGTGCTGCGTGCCGATGGCTACCAGGTACCCGCCTCGCCACTGATCTCCACCACTGGCATCGCCTCGCTGCTGCTGGCGCCTTTCGGCTCCCACGGCATCAACCTGGCGGCCATCAGCGCAGCCATCTGCACTGGCCCGGAAGCCCACGAGAACCCGCACAAGCGCTACACCGCCGCGCTCTGGTGCGGGCTGTTCTACGGCATCGCCGGTATCTTCGGCGCCACCCTGGCCGCGCTGTTCGCGGCGCTCCCCAAGGCGCTGGTGCTGTCCATCGCCGCACTGGCCCTGCTCGGCTCGATCACCAATGGCCTGACCAACGCCATGGCCGACGCCCGCCAGCGCGAAGCGGCGATGGTGACCTTCCTGGTGACCGCCTCGGGCTTCACCCTGTTCTCCGTGGGCTCGGCCTTCTGGGGACTGGTGGCCGGCCTGCTGACCCAACTGGTGCTGAACTGGCGCCGCGCGCCGTAAGACCCTTCTGCTAGCATGCGGGCGTTTCCCGCCCACGGATCGCCCCGCATGCTGCACACCCTGGCCGTCGCCAACTACCGCTCGATCAATTCACTGGTGCTGCCACTGGGCCGGCTGAACCTGATCACCGGCGCCAACGGCAGCGGCAAGTCCAACCTCTACCGCGCCCTGCGCCTGCTCGCCGAAACCGCCCAAGGCGGCGTGGTCAACGCACTGGCGCGCGAGGGCGGGCTGGAGTCCACCTTCTGGGCCGGGCCGGAAAGCCATTCGCGGCGTATGCGGACGGGCGAAGTCGAGGTCCAGGGCGGCCCGCGCAACGAAGTGAAACGCCTACGCCTGGGTTTTGCCGGTGAAGATTTCGGCTACGCCATCGCCCTCGGCCTGCCGCCACCGCCAGTGGTCAGCGCCTTCGGCCTGGACCCGGAGATCAAGCACGAAAGCATCTGGGCCGGCCCCTGGTATCGCCCCGCCTCGCAATTGGTGGAGCGCAACGGCCCGATGCTGCGCGCCCGCGAAGGCCGCAGCTGGCAGGTTCTGGAGCAGCACATCCCGACCTTCGACAGCCTGTTCACTCAGATCGGCAGTGGCTCCGACTGCCCCGAAGCCCTGTTGCTGCGCGAGCAGATTCGCGGCTGGCGCTTCTACGACCACTTCCGCACCGACGCCGACGCGCCTGCGCGTCAGCCGCAACTGGGGACTCGCACCCCGGTGCTGCACCATGACGGCCGCGACCTCGCCGCCGCGTTGCAAACCATCCGTGAAATCGGCGACGCCGGCGCACTGGAAAATGCCATCAGCGATGCCTTCCCCGGCGCCGAACTGCAGATCGACTGCCAGCCCGGCGGGCGATTCGCCGTGGCGCTGAAGCAGCACGGCCTGCTACGCCCGCTGAGTGCCTCGGAGCTGTCCGACGGCACCTTGCGCTACCTGCTGCTGGTCGCCGCCCTGCTCACCCCGCGCCCACCGTCACTGATGGTGCTCAACGAACCGGAAACCAGCCTGCACCCGGACCTGCTGCCGGCGCTGGGACGCCTGATCATCGCCGCCTCGAAGCACACCCAGGTCTGGGTCGTGTCCCACGCCAGCCGGCTGATCGCCACGCTGGAGGAACACCCCGAGTGCAATTGCCTGCACCTGGACAAGGAACTGGGCCAGACGCGCATCCGCGACCAGGGCATGTTCGACGCGCCCGCGTGGCATTGGGCGGATTGATCGCCAGCGGTCAGACCTTCATCTGACCGGCGTCGCGAACCAATATCAGGCGTGTGCCTGCTCCGGCGCGGTCTTGGCTACGCCACGGCTGACCCACCAGCCGAACAGCCCGGCGGTGAAGAACATCAATACGCCGTAGATCGCTGCGGGAATCGCCATGGTGCTGTTATTCAGCAGCATGGGACTAAGCGCCAGAGCAATCGCCAGGGTGCCATTGTGGATGCCGATCTCCATGCCGATGGCGATGGATTGCGGTTTGGACAGCTTGAGCAGGCGCGGCACACAGTAGCCCACGGCGAGGCTCAGCAGGTTGAAGCTCAGCGCCGCCGCACCGACGATAGGCGCGTAGGTGAGGAAGGTCTGCCAGTCCTTGGTCACGGCCACGCCAATGATCACCGCCAGCAACAGCGCGGAAAGGATCTTCACCGGTTTCTGCAGCGCCGCCGCCACGCCCGGCAGCAGCCGGCGCACGATCATGCCGATGGCCACGGGGCCCAGCACGATGACGAACACCTGCAGCACCTTGCCGAACTGCAGCGGAATGGTCTGGCCGTCGTTCATGAAGTACAGCAGCGACAGGTTGACGATCAGCGGCATGGTAAGGATGGCGATCACCGAGTTCACCGCGGTCAGCGTGATGTTCAGCGCCACGTCGCCGTGGGCCAGGTGGCTGTAGAGGTTCGCCGTGGTGCCGCCAGGGGACGCGGCGAGCAGCATCATGCCCACGGCCAGCGCAGCTTCAAGGGCGAAGCCGACGGTGATGAGGAAGCAGGCCAGGGGCAGCAGGATGATCTGGCACACCAGCCCGATGAGCACGGGTTTGGGATAGCGCACTACGCGGGCGAAATCAGCGACCGTCAGGGACAGGCCGAGGCCCAGCATGATGATGCCCAGGGCGATGGGCATGAAGAGCGTCAGCAAGGGATCGTTGGTCATTGTCATTATTCTCCAACTGGAATGGGCCGATTGTTTCGGCCTCTTGGGCGCTTGTAACTGGCCTTGCAGGCCAAAACCACTTCATCGTGTAACAGAATGCGAAGGTTTGTAGCGAACAGGGCGGGATCGTGAGGCGAGCGGGCATTTCGTAGGAGCGAGCTTGCTCGCGAACCGCCCAGCGAGGAATCGGCCGGGAACCCCGTTCGCGAGCAAGAACTGGGCGTCTCCCTCGCTCCTACAGGTGTTCCATTGCAATCGCAGCGTGGGGCTTAGTCTGTAGGGCGCATAACCTGGAACAGGTTATCCGCCGGCCAAACCGGCGGCGGATAACACTGGTGCGTTATGCGCCCTACGAAAGCGTCAGATCGCCGTGGCGCCACCATCCACCGGCAGTGCGATACCGGTGGTGAAGCCGGCGTGGTCGCTGCACAGGTAGAGCACGGCGGAGGCGATTTCCTCGACACGGCCAACGCGGCCCACCGGGTGCATGGCGGCGGCGAATTCGGCCTTCTTCGGGTCGGCCTCGTAGGCGCGGCGGAACATGTCGGTGTCGATCACCGCCGGGCACACCGCGTTGACGCGGATTTTCTTCTTCGCGTACTCGATGGCGGCGGACTTGGTCAGGCCGATCACCGCGTGCTTGGAGGCGGCGTAGATGCTCATTTTCGGCGCGGCGCCCAGGCCGGCGACCGAGGCGGTGTTGACGATGGCGCCGCCGCCCTGCTCCAGCATCACCGGAATCTGGTGCTTCATGCACAGCCAGACGCCCTTCACGTTGACGCCCATGATGGCGTCGAACTCGCTCTCCTCGCCGTCGGCCAGCTTGCCTTTCTCGATCTCGATACCGGCGTTGTTGAAGGCGTAGTCCAGGCGACCGTAGGCGGCCACGGTGCCTTGCACCAGCGCCTTGACCTCGGCGTCGCGGGTCACGTCACAGCGGATGAAGGTCGCCTCGCCACCCGCCGCGCGGATCAGCTCGACGGTGCCTTCGCCGCCCTTGGCGTCGACGTCGGAAACCACGACCTTCACGCCCTGCTGGGCGAAGGCCTGGGCGGTGGCGCGGCCGATGCCGTTGGCGGCGCCGGTGACCAGGGCGACCTGGCCGGAAAGCAGCTGACTCATGAGCGATCCTCGAAGCGATGGGGAGATAACCGTCGCAGTCTAGCCAGCGCGTTGCGGGCGCGAAGCACTATCAGGCGGGGCGACGTCACTGCATCCATGCTGATGATGATTCAGTCGAGGCCGGATCACTGGAACCGATAGACGAACATTCCTCCGGCGGACGGAACTTGCCCCGAGGCGGCAGGCGGACTATCACCTAGGCTTTCCCCTGACTGAGTCCACTGCCATGTCTGCCCAGATCAACCGTCAATTCCAGCTCGCCCAGCGCCCGGTCGGCGCTGCCACCCGCGACACCTTCGCCTACGTGGAAACCCCGGTCGGCGAGCCCGGCCCTGGTCAGATCCTGGTGAAGAACCAGTACCTGTCGCTGGACCCGGCCATGCGCGGCTGGATGAACGACGCCAAGTCCTACATTGCCCCGGTGGCCATCGGCGACGTGATGCGAGCTCTGGGCGTGGGCAAGGTAATCGCCTCGCAGCACCCGGATTTCAAGGTCGGCGATGAAGTGAATGGCGCGCTGGGCGTGCAGGATTACTTCCTCGGCGAGCCCAAGGGCTTCTACAAGGTCGACAGCCAGCGCGCGCCGTTGCCGCTGTACCTCTCGGCGCTGGGCATGACCGGCATGACCGCCTACTTCGGCTTCCTCGATGTCGGCCTGCCCCAGGCTGGTGACACCGTGGTCGTCTCCGGCGCCGCCGGCGCGGTGGGCAGCGTGGTCGGGCAGATCGCGAAGATCAAAGGCTGCCGTGTGGTCGGCATCGCCGGTGGCGCCGACAAGTGCCGCTACCTGGTGGACGAACTGGGCTTCGACGGCGCGATCGACTACAAGGCCGAAGACGTCAACGCCGGTCTCAAACGCGAATGCCCCAAGGGCGTGAACGTGTTCTTCGACAACGTCGGCGGCGACATCCTCGACGCCGTCCTGGCCCGCCTGGCACCCAAGGCGCGGGTGGTGATCTGCGGTGCAATCAGCCAGTACAACAACAAGGAGGCGGTGCGCGGCCCGGCCAACTACCTGTCGCTGCTGGTCAACCGCGCACGCATGGAAGGCATGGTGGTGATGGACTACGCCCACCGCTTCCAGGAAGGTTTCAAGGACATGGCGACCTGGATCGCCGAAGGCAAGCTGAAGTCGAAGGAAGATATCGTCGAAGGTTTGGAAACCTTCCCCGAGACCCTGGCCAAGCTGTTCAGCGGCGAGAACTTCGGCAAGCTGGTGCTGAAGGTCTGACGACCCGCGCAATGCTCTTGTAGGAGCGAGCTTGCTCGCGAACGCTCTTCCCGGTGATTGCAATGCTGGGCAGTTCGCGAGCAAGCTCGCTCCTACAGGTCGGGTCAGGCCGGCTGCGTTGCTTGCATGCTCTAACTCGATGATTTCCGACAAGCCCTGAACCGCCTTTCCAGCTAGGATTTCCCTTGGTCGACTCCAAGGAAGATCCCCCGATGTCCCTCGCCCGTTGGCTGCCCGGTCTGGACAGCCTGCTGCACTACCGTTTCGACTGGCTGCCGCGCGACGTACAGGCCGGCCTGTCGGTGGCTGCGGTGCAGATTCCCACCGCCATCGCCTATTCGCAGATCATCGGCTTTCCGCCGCAGGTCGGGCTCTATGCCTGCATCCTGCCGATGCTGATCTACGCCGTCGTCGGCAGCTCGCGGCAGCTGATGGTCGGGCCGGACGCCGCCACCGCCGCGATGGTCGCTGCGGCCATCACGCCACTGGCGGCCGGCAACCCGGAACGGCTGCTGCAGCTGTCGATGATCGTCGCCGTGCTGGTGGGTGCCATGTCCATCGCTGCCGGTTTCGCCCGCGCCGGCTTCGTTGCCAGTTTCCTCTCGCGGCCCACGCTGGTGGGCTATCTGAACGGCATCGGCCTGAGCCTGATCGCCGGCCAGCTGGGCAAGATTCTCGGCTACCACAGCGAAACCAGCGGGTTTGTCCGCGGCCTGATCGCCCTGGTGCGCAACCTCGTCGATACCCACCTGCCGACGCTGGCACTGGGTGTCGGCACGCTGGCACTGATGATCCTGCTGCCACGCCGCTACCCGAAGATTCCCGGTGCCCTGGTCGGCGTGCTGTTCGCCTCGGTGATCGCCGCACTGTTCGGCCTGGACCAGTACGGCATCAAGCTGCTTGGCGAAGTACCGCAGGGCCTGCCCCACCTGAGCTGGCCGAAAACCAGCGTCGAGGAACTGGGCAGCCTGTTCCGCGATGCCATGGGTATCACCATCGTCAGCTTCTGCAGTGCCATGCTCACCGCGCGCAGCTTCGCCGCCCGCCACGGTTATGCCATCGACGCCAACCACGAATTCATGGCGCTGGGCATGGCCAACATCGGCGCGGGGATTTCCCAGGGCTTCGTCATCAGCGGCGCGGATTCGCGCACCGCGGTGAACGACATGGTCGGCGGCAAGAGCCAGCTGGTCGGCGTGGTCGCTGCGCTGGTGATCGGCCTGGTGTTGCTGCTGTTCAGCAAGCCGCTGGGCTGGGTGCCGATGCCGGCGCTGGGCGCGGTGCTGCTGATGGCTGGCTGGGGGCTGATCGACTTCCGCGCCCTGCGCGGCTTCTGGGCGCTGAGCCGGTTCGAGTTCGGCCTGTGCGTGCTGACCACCGCCGGCGTGCTCAGCGTCGGCGTGCTGCCGGGCATCTTCGTCGCCATCATGCTCGCCCTGCTGCGCCTGCTCTACCTCACCTACCGCCCACATGATGCGGTGATGGGCTGGGTGTACGGCATCGACGGCCAGGTGGAAGTCGAGCAGTTCCCCAACGCGCGCACCTTGCCGGGGCTGGTGATCTACCGCTTCGACGCGCCGATCCTGTTCTTCAACGCCGACTACTTCAAGCAGCGCATCCTCGAAGTGGTGACACAGACGCCGAACGCTCGCGCCGTGCTGCTCAATGCCGAAGGCATCCTCAACCTGGACATCAGCGGCCTGACCACGCTGCGGGAAGTGCAGCAGACCCTGGAGGCCCAGGGCGTACACCTGTCCCTGGCGCGAGTGACGGGCGAGACGCTGGCCCTGCTCAAGCGCTCGCAACTGCTGGGCGAGGTAAAGCCCCCCCTGGTGTTCAGTTCGGTGCGCGCGGGCGTCAACGCCTACCGGCGCTGGCACCTGCAACGCAAGCGCGAGCAGGCGACGAACGCCCAGGCCTCACAGGCGGAACTGCCCGACCAACCCCTGTAGCTCGCGGCTGAGCTGTGCTAGCTCGACACTGGAAGACGCGGTGGACTCCATGGCCTGCGCCGACTCGTCGGCGATGCCACGGATGCTGCTGACACTGCGGCTGATTTCCTCCGCAACCGCGCTCTGCTGCTCGGAGGCGGCGGCGATCTGCTGGTTCATCTGGTGGATGACCGCTACCGCCGAAGCAATGGTGCCCAGCGCCGCTTCGGTCTGCACCGCATCGCCCACGGTCATCTCCACCAGGGCGTGGCTGCGCTGCATGCGTTGAACAGAAGTCGTCGCACCGTTCTGCAGGGCGGCGATCAGCGTCTCGATCTCCGCAGTGGACTGCTGGGTGCGCCGCGCCAACGCCCGCACCTCGTCGGCCACCACGGCGAAGCCCCTGCCCTGCTCGCCGGCCCGCGCCGCTTCGATGGCAGCGTTGAGCGCCAGCAGGTTGGTCTGCTCGGCGACGTTCTTGATCACCACCAGCACACTGCCGATGCTCTGGCTCTCGCGGCCGAGCTGCTCGATGCTTTCGGTGGCCGCGCGTACGGCGGCTGCCAATTGCTCGATGCGGCCAAGCGTCTGGCGCACCACATCCTGCCCGCTGGCCACCTTGCCGTCGGCCTGTTCGGCGGAGCTGGCGGCCTCCTCGGCATTGCGCGCCACGTCGTGGACGGTGGCGGCCATCTGGTTCATCGCCGTGGCGACCTGATCGGTCTCGGCCTTCTGGCTGTTCACCCCGTGCTGGGTGCGCTCGGTGACGCTGGACAGCGCCTGCGCCGAGGCGGTGATCTGCCCCACGCCATCGCTGAGGCGGCTGACAATGCCACGCAGGCTGTCGGCCATGCTGCCTACCGCGCCCATCAGTTGGCCGACCTCATCCTTGCGGCGCACGTCGATACTCACGCTCAGGTCGCCCTCGGCGATGCGGCGAGCCATGCCGATCACCTGGCGCAGCGGCCGCACGATCATCCAGGTGATCAGCAATGAAGCCAGCGCGCCCACCAGCAGTGCCAATACTGCGGAGCCGACAATCAGCAGCGTATTGGTGCGCAGCTGCGTCTGCATGGCGGCGCGCTGCGCGGCATAGGCGTCGTCGACCTGCTGCATGACCTGGGCCGCGCGGTCGTTCATCTGCGCATGGACCTGTTTTTCCTGTTCGAGGCTGGCGGTGTATTCGTCGAGTTTCTCGACGAAGGCGTTGATGTTGGTGATGACGTCCTTGAGCACCGAGACGTAGGTCGGGTCGGTGATCGCCTCCTGCAGCTTGGCGGAAAGCTCCAGCGCCTCGGCAGCAGACTTGATACGGCCGCCCTCGGCCTTCTCCTCGCCACCAGACTCCAGGCGTGAGCGGGCCTCGTTCAAACCCTGCAGCACCAAGCGATAGAGCTGGCTGACCTGGGCGGCCTGCTGCAGCAGTTCCTCGCCCTTCTGGCCCTGGGACTCCTTGAGTTCGTAGGCGCCGTCATCGGCGAGGCTGGATTGCAGGATGTCCAGGCTGTTGGACGCGCCACTCACCGACCAGGTGGCAGCGTCCAGCGACAGGCGCCGGCTCTTGCTGGACTTCTCGAAATTGGCGAAGGCAGCGAGGTAGTCGGCGACGCCCTGCTCCACGCGGGTCATGGCCGCTGCCTGATCCGGCTGGGCCTTGAGCCGCGCCACCGCTTCGCCGAGGTTGCCGGCGTGCTCACGCAGGCGTTTGGCGGAAGCATCGCTGGCGTCGATCACGAAATCCTTCTCGCTCTGGCGCATCTCCAGCAACTCGCGGTTGATGGTCGACATGTCGCCCAGCAGGTCGAAGCGCTGGGAAATCGCCCGTAGCGAAGTCACGCCGATCACCGCCACCAGAGCGGTGAGCAACAGCACCAGGCCGAACCCTATGGCCAGTTTCTTCGCCGTTCCCATATCGGCCAGACGACGCTGCACGAAGGCAACCATGGCTTCTCCCCCATCCGCAATGGCGTTTCAGGAAATCCCCGAAGGTCTCCTGATCGTTATCGCTGCTTTTGGACGGAACATTAGGAGCGCCGCACACCGACTGGATAGAGGGCACGACGGTGATGGCACGGTGATGCTGCACAGAGATACGTGGAGGTCGTATCCAGAACACTGAACAGAACTTTCCTGGCACGTAAACGGAAATCGCCGACAGCGACCTGGTGGCTTGAACGTTCAGATTCCGACACCTGACTGTCCACTCCCGGTGCTCGGATGAACGCCCACTACCAACTGGTCCTGCAGCGCCCGCTGGCGGGATTCGCCCACCAACTACGGCTTCCCGTGCTGTACCGCGAACAGCGCCGCCTCGATCCATTGCTGCTGGCCCGCGGGCAGTTGCCGATTCGCCGCTTCGTCTGCCCTCTGGCCTGCGATGAGGTCAAGGGCGAATGGCTGGACTGCTGGTTCGATGCCCAGACCGGCTGGCGTCTGGTGCATGGCATCGTCGGTCTGGTTCACGGCGGTACGTTGGAATTTCCGCAGCGCGACGCATTGCTCTCGGAACTCTTCGCCCTTGGCGAACGGCTGGACGTGGCGCGCATGGGCGGCATCCACTGGCAGCTCGGGCTGGAGCTGGAGTTCGCCTGACGCCCCGGCGCCAGGCGCGATGCATTACTTCGGACGAATCATGCTGAAGGTGTCGCGGGTGTAGCTGTACTGGGTGCCGCCCAGACGCCCCACCAGATCCAGCTTCGCCGGGTCGACATGGCGCTCGTCCTGCATCACCGACTCATCGATATGCGCCAGTAGCACGCGGGCGAAGATCAGCAGGCTGGAAGGGTTCTCGGCCGGGTACGGCATGATTTCCGCCAGCTGGCATTCGAAGGCCACCGGCGCGGCGACCACTCGGGGCGGTGCCACGCGCTCGCTGGGCACGGTGGCGATGCCGGCGTGCTCGATCTCGCTGACGCCGTGGGGCAGCCAGGCGGCTGTGGCATTCATGGCCTCGGCCTGGGCGGCGCTGACCAGGTGGATCACCAGCTCGCCGGTTTCACGCACGTTGCGCAGGGTGTCCTTGACGCTGCCGTCCTCACGCACGCTGGTGTTGATCAGCAGAGTTGGCGGCGAATCGCTGATGACCTGGAAAAAGCTGAACGGTGCGAGGTTGCTTTGGCCGTCCTCGGACAAGGTGGTAACCCAGGCGATGGGCCGCGGCGTGACGGTGGAGGCCAGCCAGCGGTAGGCCTCGGCCTTGGACAGTTGGGTGAAGTCGAGTTGCATGGGCTGATCCGGAGAAAACGGTGGGAGATACGGCGAGAAGGCGCGGGCCGCTTCAGGCGGCCCGGCAGTGCGCGGCTCAGCGGCCGGCGCGGGATTCCTTGATGTAGAAGCGCGCTCGGCTGGCCTTGTCGGAGCAGCCGGTGTAGGCCTCGACCTGCTGCTGGGTCTTGGCGGCCGTCAGCAGACCCAGGGCCTTGGAGTAGCTGACGGTGCCGGCAAAACCTTCGGCCTTGGCCAGGTCCAGTTCGTGCCAGGCGGCATCCAGTTGCGAAGCGCAGCTGTCGCGGTTGACGGTCTTGCCCGAACAGCCTGCGACGGCCAGCACCAGGGCGATGATCAGGGGGATGCGCGGCATGACGGAACTCCTGGAGATAGTCGGGGGTGAATCCAGCTTAGAACGCGGCGCGGGGGCCTGCCGGACGGCGCCGCAGTATGCCATCGGACGGATGGCGTTCAAGCGACTACTACACTGTTTGACCACGGGATATCCCGAC
Organism: Pseudomonas nicosulfuronedens; assembly: GCF_005877905.1. Lineage (GTDB taxonomy): Bacteria > Pseudomonadota > Gammaproteobacteria > Pseudomonadales > Pseudomonadaceae > Pseudomonas > Pseudomonas nicosulfuronedens. The sequence goes on from NZ_SWDV01000027.1 coordinate 57,732, forward strand.
AGGAGAAGGATCATGGTGCACCAGGGCAGTTGCCATTGCGGGCAGATCGCGTTCGAAGTGGAAGGGGATGTCGGTGAAGTCGTGTCATGCAACTGCTCGATCTGCCGGCGCAAGGGGTCGCTGCTGTGGTTCGTGCCGCGCGGCAAGCTGAAGCTGACGACTCCTGAGAGTGCGATGAGCACCTATACGTTCAACACCCACCGCATCGAGCACCGTTTCTGCCCCACCTGCGGCTGTGCCCCGCTGGCCTACGCCAGCGCGCCGGACGGCACGCCGATGGCGGCGATCAATGTGCGCTGCCTGCCGGGGGTAGACCTGGCGGGGCTGACCGTGAAGGAGTACGACGGCAAGAGCCGGTGACGCTCCAACTCGTCGGGCGGATAACGCTGCCGCGTTATGCGCCCCACGAAGCTCCGCCACCCTTCCCGCAAACGCTTGCGTAGGATGGTGTGGAGCGCAGCGATACCCATCGTTCTCATGCGCCGACAGCAGCATGGGTATCGCAAGCTCCACCCATCCTACGGTAATGCTCCATCGTGGCGCCGGTGCAAGTCCCCACAAGGGGAGCGCCGGGATCAGCGCTCGGCGCGGAACCTCAGGTACTCCACGACCTCGTCCTGTGTTCCGCGAAACTCCACGCGCTCACCCTTGCTCTCGCGCTGGAAGGCATACATCGGGTCGTAATACTCGCCCAGCAGCCCCTCGATCCAGCCGCGATGCAGGTCCACTGCGCCGCTGCGTTTCTGCTCGTCCAGCGCCTCGTCCATGATCGCGGCCAGGCGCTGGTAGCGCTCGCCACCCAGACGCTTGACGATGCCGGACAGGCTCTTGCGCAGGTACGCAGCGAAGGAATCGAAGCCGCCCTCCTCGCCCACCACCTGCACATGGTCGGCGCACAGGTTCACCACGTAGTCCTTGAGGATGCGCTCCACGCGCTGCTCGAAGCTGTCTTCCAGCCACACCAGCGGGTAGTGCTGCATGCCCTGGTACAGTTCCAGTGGTACCGAGCAGCTGCCGACGATGCGCCCCTCGTCTTCCAGGACGAACTGCTCCATGCCCGCATGGCGCTTCTTCAGGATGTCGATGGCCAGGCGGTTCTCGAAATCGATCTGCGCCGGCTGCGGCGTGGCGCGGCGACCGAAGGCGGAGCCGCGATGGTTGGCATGGCCTTCCAGGTCCAGGCTGTTGGCCAACTGGGCGATGACCTCGGTCTTGCCGGTGCCGGTCAGCCCTCCCACCAGCACGAACTGGCACTCCTCGGTAGCGGCGCGGGTGGTGTCGAAGAGGAAGCCGCGCATCGCCTTGTAGCCGCCGACTACCCGCGGGTATTCGATGCCCGCTTCGGTCTTCAGCCACTGCTGGGTAATCTGCGAACGCAGCCCGCCGCGGAAGCAGTACAGGTAGCCCTCAGGGTTGGCCCTGGCGAAGTTCGCCCAGGCCTCGATGCGCTCTGCCTTGAGCTTGCCGCAGACCAGCTCGTGGCCCAGGGCGATGGCCGCCTGCTGGCCGTGCTGCTTGTAGCTGGTACCGACCTTCTGCCGCTCGCTGTCGTTCATCAGCGGCAGGTTGATCACGTTGGGGAACGCGCCCTTGGCGAATTCGACCGGGGCGCGGACGTCCATCATCTTCACATCACCGAGGAACAGCTCGCGGTAGTGGCGGGTGTTGTCGCGCATCACTCCACCTCGACCGCGTGGCTCTGTCGGCCCACCAGTTCGCCGATGGGCGCCAGGTCCATGCCCAGCTCCCTGGCCGCGGCGAGGAACTGGGCCTCACCCGCAGGCTCGACCGCCACCAGCAGGCCGCCGCTGGTCTGCGGGTCACACAGCAGCAATTTGTGCAGTTCCGGCAGCGGAGCGATGCGCTCGCCGTAGCTGTCGAAGTTGCGCAGGGTGCCACCGGGCACACAGCCGGCCTCGAGGTAGAACTCGACACTGGCCAGGCGTGGTACCGCGTCGTAACGAACCCGGGCAGTCAGGCCGCTGCCATCGGCCATTTCCACCAGATGGCCGAGCAGGCCGAAACCGGTGACGTCGGTCATCGCCTTCACGCCGTCGAGCTTGCCGAAACGCGCGCCGGGCTTATTCAGGGTGCACATCCAGTCGCGGGCGACGCCCACGTCCTCGGCGCGCAGCTTGGCCTTCTTCTCGGCGGTGGTGAGGATGCCGATGCCCAGCGGCTTGGTCAGGTACAGCTTGCAGCCGGCAGTGGCGGTGTCGTTGCGCTTCATGAAGCGCTTCTCCACCAGACCGGTGACAGCCAGGCCGAAGATCGGCTCGGGAGCGTCGATGGAATGCCCGCCGGCCAACGGGATGCCGGCCTCGTCGCAGACCTTGCGGCCACCGGCGATCACTTCGCGGGCGATTTCCGGCGCCAGCACATTCACCGGCCAACCGAGGATGGCAATCGCCATCAGCGGATCGCCACCCATGGCGTAGATGTCGCTGATGGCGTTGGTGGCGGCGATACGGCCGAAGTCGAAGGGATCATCGACGATCGGCATGAAGAAATCGGTGGTAGACACCACGCCGCGCTCGGCGTCGATTTCGTAGACGGCAGCGTCATCGCGCGAGGCGTTGCCGACCCACAGCTTGGGGTCGAGGTTCTGCGCGCCGCTGCCAGCGAGGATGACCTCCAGAACCTTGGGGGAAATCTTGCAGCCACAGCCGGCACCATGGCTGTACTGGGTCAGGCGGATCGGTTCGCTCATCGGGAGGCTCCGGGCAGGGAAATCAAACGGCGATTCTAGCAAAGCCCGGCTTGGCGGGGCCGGTGCCCCCGGCGTATCGTCGGGCAGTTCGTAACGCGGAGTTGCCCTATGTCAAAACAGATCGCGCTGGTACTCGGTTCCGGCGGCGCGCGCGGTTATGCGCATATCGGAGTGATCGAGGAGATCGAACGGCGCGGCTATGAAGTGGTGTGTATCGCCGGCTGCTCCATGGGCGCGGTGATCGGCGGTATCTACGCCGCTGGCAAGCTGGGCGAGTACCGCGACTGGGTGGAAAGCCTGGACTACCTCGATGTGCTGCGCCTGCTCGACGTCAGCTTCCGTCTCGGCGCCATCCGCGGCGAGCGAGTATTCGGCAAGATCCACGAAATTCTCGGCGAGATCGACATCGAACAGCTGCCGATCCCCTACACGGCCGTGGCCACCGACCTCACCAACCAGCAGGAAATCTGGTTCCAGGAAGGCTGCCTGCACCAGGCCATGCGCGCCTCGGCGGCGATCCCCAGCCTGTTCACCCCGGTCATGCAGGGCACCCGCATGCTGGTGGACGGCGGCCTGCTCAACCCGCTGCCGATCGTCCCGGTGGTCTCGACCCACGCCGACCTCATCGTCGCGGTCAACCTCAACGCCACCAACCAGCGCCAGTACTCGCTACCGGTGATCGAACGCCCGCCGGCGCTCAAGGGCCGTTTCGATTCAGTGATCTCCGGGTTGTCGAACAAGCTGAGCTTCTTCCGCCGCGGCGACGTCGAGCCGCCACCCGAGCTGATCGCCGACGCCCTGCTGCACCCGGTGCCGGCCGCCTCCGAAGAACCCGCCGAACCGGAAATGCAGCAACCCGCCGCCGCCCCACAGGCCAAGGGCTCGCCACGCTCGGCCACCGGCAGCCACGTAATCGACAGCAGCAGCCCGGCCTCGCTGCTGGAACTGGTGAACCAGAGCTTCGAGGTGATGCAGACGTCGCTGGCGCAATACAAGATCGCCGGTTACCCGCCGGACATCCTGATCAACGTGCCCAAGCGCGTGTGCCGCTTCTTCGAATTCTACAAAGCCCCCGAACTCATCGCCCTCGGCCGGCAGATCGCCAGCGATACGCTGGATCGGTATGAGGCGGAGAATCCGTATTGACCGACCAGCGGAAGGCTTTTGCCACGCGAGGTAAACGGCGTATGCTTTGGCAAATTTTGCCATTTCCAAGAGAGCCGGCATGAGCACGATGAATATTTCCCTGCCTGAAGCATTGAAAGGCTTCGTCGATGATCAGGTCAGCCAACGCGGCTACGGTACCAGTAGCGAATATGTACGCGAGCTGATCCGCAAGGACCAGGACCGCCAGCACCTGCGTGAGCTACTTCTGGCCGGTGCTGCATCCGAGCCAGGCGAAGCCGTGGATGATGGTTACTTCGAAGCGCTGCGTGACCGCGTGCGCAGGCGCGATTCGTGAAAGCTCGCCCGGTCAGACCCCGGGCCATAGCCCGGCGGGATGTCGCAGAGTCCTTGGAATACTATCTGAGCGAAGGTGGCGAGAAGGCCGCCTTCGGCTTCATTGACGAGCTACAACGCGCCTATCAGTTGATTGCACGAAACCCCTCAGCAGCCTCTTCGCGATATGCCCACGAACTGAACATTCCAGGCCTGCGCAGTAGGCCTCTGAAACGCTATCCACACTTGGTGTTCTTCATTGAGCGAGCCGACGACATCGATGTCTGGCGAGTGCTTAATGGCAAACGGGATATCGCCGACTGGCTGCTGACCAACGAAGGCTAATGTCGCAACTCGTAGGAGCGCCCCATGGGCGCGATCGTGGGCATTGCCCGCGCAGCAGAGGAATGCGCGAGGTCAGGCCTCGCGCAAACGGTAGCCGACGCCGGCTTCGGTCACGATGAATCGCGGTGTCGCCGGGTCGTCAGCAAGCTTTTGGCGGAGATGACCAACGACCACCCGCAGGTAATGCGTGTCCTCGGTGTGCGTCGGCCCCCAGATGTCCTTGAGCAGTTGCTGCTGGGTAACCACCCGGCCGATATGTCGCGCCAGAGTCGAAAGCACCGCGTACTCCTTGCGGGTCAGCGAGACTTCTTCGCCATCGAGCAGCACGCGGCGGTAGGAGAAATCCACGCTCAGCGGGCCGACCGCAACCACCGCTTCCTGCGTCTCGCCGCTCGCCCCCTGGCGCAGCAGCACACGGATGCGCGCGAGGAACTCCTGGATACCGAAGGGCTTGGTCACGTAGTCGTTGGCGCCGCTGTCCAGCGCCAGCACCTTCTCGCTTTCGCTGGCGCGCACCGAGAGCACCAGCACCGGCACCTGCGACCACTCGCGCAGTTCGCGCAGCACGTCCTGGCCGTCCTTGTCCGGCAGGCCGAGGTCGAGCACCACCAGGTCCGGGCGGCCCAGCGCGGCCTGGGCCAGGCCCTCTTCGCCGGTGCCGGCCTCCAGCACCTTGTAGCCGCCAGCGCTGAGGCTGATGCGGAGGAACTTGCGGATCTGCGGTTCGTCGTCGACGACCAGGATGGTGGCGGCGCTGGCGTTCATCGGCAGTCCGGTCTGGCTGGGGGCGTCCAGCTTGAGCCTTTCAGACAGCAGCATCAAGCTGCTCCAGATCCGGCTGTTGTTGCAGCGGCAGGTGCAGCACGAGGGTGGTGCCACGCCCGTCGATGCCATCTTCGACGGTGATCCGCCCGCCGTGGGCACCGACCATGCCCTGGCAGATCGCCAGGCCCAGCCCGGTCCCCTGCCCGCCGCGATCACCGCGCGCGGCGGTGTAGAACATGTCGAAGATCTTCTCGCGCTCGGCCGGCGGAATGCCCGGCCCTTCGTCGCTGACCAGGAAGCGCAACTCGTCATCACCCTGCTCCACCGCCACCCGTAGGCGGCCTTGCGGCGGCGAGAAGCGCGCGGCGTTTTCCAGCACATTGACCAGCGCCTGCTCGATCAGCGCGGCGTGCACATAGAGCAGCGGCAGTTCCGGCGGTACGCGGGTTTCCACGCGATACGGGGCAACCACGGCACGCAGGCGATTGAGCGCACTGCCGACGATGTCGCCGGGCGATACCCAGTCGCGCGACAGCTTCAGGCCGCCATGGCCCAGGCGGGTCATGTCCAGCAGGTTCTGAATGTAGCGGTCCAGGCGTTCGGCCTCGTCGCGAGTGCTTTCCAGCAGCTCGCGGCGATCCGGCGGCGGGATCGCGTCGCCCAGGGCCAGCAGGCTGTCGATGGCGCCACGCATGGAGGTCAGTGGCGTGCGCAGGTCATGACTGACCGAGGCCAGCAGCGCGCTGCGCAATTGTTCGGTTTCGCCGTGCAGGCGCGCGGCTTCCAGGTCTTCGGCCAGTCGGGCGCGGGCCAGCGCCTGCGCCAGCGGCTGGCCGAGGGCGGCCAGCAGGCGACGACGCGACCCGGACAAAGGTTGCGAATCGCTTGGGCTGACGCCGAGCAGCGCCAGCGGGCCGTCTTCGCCGGACAGCGGCCACCACCACCAGCGCCCGCCCGGCAGCGTGCCAGTGCCCAGGCCGGCGGGCTGGTCGTGCTGCCAGGCCCAGTCGGCGGCGGCGCGCTCCTGGTCTTCCAGCGGACGGTTCAGCCCACCCTCGAGCTTCCACTCGCCATTGACCCGGCCGAGCAGGCAGATGTCCAGCTCTTCCCAGCCGCTCAACTGCTGGGCGGCTGCCGCCATCACGGCCTGGCGGTCGGTGGCGGCGGTGAGCTTGCGCGACAGGTCGAGCATCTGGCTGGTCTCTTCCTGCGTCTCGCGCAGCGCCTGCAATTGCCGGCGCTGACGGGCCGCGAGGTTGCCGGTGAGGCCGGCCATGAGCAGGAAGAACAGCAGGGTCAGCACGTCCTCTTCGCGCTGGATGGAGAAGGAGAAGTGCGGCGGGATGAACAGGAAGTCATAGGCCAGGAACGACAGCACCGCGCAGGCCAGCGCCGGACCGAGGCTGCTGCGCACCGCTACCAGCAATACGGCGGCGAGGAACACTAGGGAAATGTTCGGCAGCTCCAGCACGCTGGCCACCGCCCAGGCCAGGGCACTGGCGCAGCCGGCGGCCAGCGCGGCCAGCGCGTAGTTGCCCCAGGGCCACGGCGTTTGCGGGCGAGCCTTGAGCGGCGCGAGGTCGGCCTCGCTATCGAGCACGCTGATCTCCAGGCCGTCGCCCAGGCGCAGCAGGCGCGCGGCGAGCCCGCCGCCGAACAGCTGGCGATACCAGCGCTGCCGCGAGCGGCCGACCAGCAGCAGTGTGGCGCGACGTTCCTTGGCATGTTCGACCAGGGTTCGTGCGACCTCTCCGCCGCGCAGTTCGACCACGTCGCCCCCCAGGCGCTCGGCCAGTTGCTGGGCGTTCTGCAACTGCATGCGCGACTCTTCGCTGCGCGCATCGCCCGTATCCACATGCACCAGCGACCAGGGCAGGTGCCGGCGCTCGGCCACGCGGCAAGCGTGGCGCACCAGGCGCTCGGCGTTGTGCTCGCCATCCACGCCGACCAGCAGGCGTCCGCGCACGGCCGGTGCTTCGCCGCCCTGCTGGCGGTAGCGATGGGCAAGGTCGGCATCCACCCGTGCGGCGGCGGTCTGCATGGCCAACTCGCGCAGCGCGGTGAGGTTGGTCTGGCTGAAGAAGGCGTCGATGGCGGCGCGGGCCTGCTCGGGCACATAGACCTTGCCCTCGCGCAGGCGCTCCAGCAATTCGCGCGGCGGCAGGTCCACCAACAGCAGTTCGAAGGCCTCCTGCAGCACCCAGTCGGGTACGGTTTCGCGCACCTGTACGCCGGTGATGTCGCGGACATGATCGTTGAGACTTTCCAGGTGCTGGACGTTGACCGTGGTGTACACGTCGATGCCGGCCGAGAGCAGCTCCTGGATGTCCTGCCAGCGCTTGGCGTGGCGGCTGCCGGGGGCGTTGCTGTGGGCCAGTTCGTCCACCAGCGCCAGCGTCGGCGGGTCGGCCAGCAGGCCGTCGAGGTCCATTTCCTCCAAGGTGATGCCCCGGTACACGGAACGCTTGAGCGCTTGCTGCGGCAGGCCGGCGAGCAAGGCTTCGGTCTCGGCGCGGCCGTGGGTTTCGACAACGCCGACGCGCAGCTTCACGCCCTGGCGCAGCTGGCTCTGGGCGGCCAGCAGCATGGCGTAGGTCTTGCCGACCCCCGGCGCGGCGCCGAGGAATACCTTGAGGCGGCCACGGCCCATGGGGGGCAGGTCAGCCAGCAGGGCGTCGGCGCGGTTGGGGTCGGTCATGGGGCTATCCTCGGAGCGCTTCGGGCGCTCGTTTCACAGGTTGCCGGAGTGCGGGAAAAGCCCCTCACCCCAACCCTCTCCCAGAGGGAGAGGGAGCTGTCCGCTGCAGGTCGGCGACTTCGCGCACCGGCCTGGACGGCTCTGGCGCTGGAGTCTAGCGAGGCAGGCTGGCCAGGGCCATGTTCAACGCCAGCACATTGACCACGGCGGGGCCGATCAGCGGACGTTCGGTGTTGGCTTCCACCAGTTTCTCCAGGCTCGCCGCCGGTACGCCGCGTTCCAGGGCGATACGCGGCACCTGGTACAACGCGGCGGCGGGCGGCAACTGCGGGTCCAGGCCGCTACCGGAGGTGGTGACCAGCGCCAGCGGCACCGGCTGCGCACCGATCTGCTGGGCGGCGGCATCCTTGGCGATGCGTTCGGCCAACGCTGGGTTGCCGGGCGCGAGGTTGCTGGCGCTGCTGGAGACGGTGGCGAAGTCGCCCGCCGAGGGGCGCGAGTGGAACCACTGGGCGCCGTCGAATTTCTGCGCGATCAGGGCGGAACCCCGGACGTTGCCCTGGTCGTCGCGCACCAGGCTGCCGTTGGCCTGGTCGTGGAAGGCCACCTGGGCGATGCCGGTGACGGCCAGCGGATAGGCGACGCCGGTGACGGCGCTGAGCAGGACCAGCGAGGCAATGGCGGGGCGGAGTTGGTTGAGCATGTTGGTGTTCCTCTGTTGGGTCGGGAGCAGGGCCGGTTACCCTCTCCCCCGCCCTCTCCCTGAAGGGAGAGGGAGTTGTTTGGCGTGTCCGGCCGGCTCGGCGTCAGGCCGCACCTGTAGGAGCGAGCTTGCTCGCGAATGCGTTTCCCGGCTGCGCTGGTGTTGGGGCGGTTCGCGAGCAAGCTCGCTCCTACGAAGAGCAGTCAGGCGAGGCCGATGGCAACGAGGATCATGTCGATCACCTTGATCCCCACGAACGGCGCCACCAGCCCGCCCACGCCGTAGATCAGCAGGTTGCGCCGCAGCAGCTGCGAGGCGTCGCTGGCCTGCACGCGCACGCCACGCAGGGCCAGGGGGATCAGCGCAACGATGATCAGCGCGTTGAATACGATGGCCGAGAGGATGGCGCTCTGCGGGCTGGCCAGCTTCATCACGTTGAGCACGCCCAGTTGCGGGTAGATACCGGCGAACAGCGCGGGGAGGATGGCGAAATACTTGGCCACGTCGTTGGCTACCGAGAACGTAGTCAGCGCACCGCGGGTCACCAGCAGCTCCTTGCCCACCTGCACCACGTCCAGCAGCTTGGTCGGGTCGCTGTCCAGGTCCACCAGGTTGGCGGCCTCGCGGGCGGCCTGGGTGCCGTCGTTCATGGCCATGCCGACGTCGGCCTGGGCCAGAGCGGGAGCGTCGTTGGCGCCATCGCCGCACATGGCAACCATGCGGCCCTCGCCCTGCTCCTGGCGGATACGCGCCAGTTTCTTCTCCGGCGTGGCTTCGGCGATCACGTCGTCCACGCCCGCTTCGGCGGCGATGGCGGCGGCGGTCAACGGGTTGTCGCCGGTCACCATCACGGTACGGATGCCCATGCGGCGTAGCTCGGCGAAGCGTTCGCGGATGCCCGGCTTGACCACGTCCTTCAGGTGGATGGCACCCAGCAGTTTGCCGTCGGCCACCACCAGCAGCGGCGTGCCGCCGCTCTGGGCGATGCGCTCGATCTCCTTGGCCAGGCTTTCGGGCATCTGCGCACGGTCCATGCCGACGAAGGCCAGTGCGGCGTCCACCGCGCCCTTGCGGTACACGTGACCGTCGATGTTGATGCCCGACAGGCGCGTCTCGGCAGTGAAGGCCACCGGGGTCACGCGGTTGCGGTCCGGCTCCGGCAGGATGATCTGCGCGCGGAGGAACTCGACGATGGACTTGCCTTCCGGCGTGTCGTCAGCCAGCGAGGCAAGGAAGGCGCCTTCGGCCAGCTCCAGCGGCTGTACGCCGGGGGCAGTGTGCAGCGCACTGCAACGACGGTTGCCGAAGGTGATGGTGCCGGTCTTGTCGAGCATCAGCACGTGCACGTCCCCCGCCGCTTCCACGGCGCGGCCGGACTTGGCGATGACATTCAGGCGCACCAGGCGGTCCATGCCGGCGATGCCGATGGCCGAGAGCAGGCCACCGATGGTGGTGGGGATCAGCGTCACCAGCAGCGCCACCAGGAACACCAGCGGCAGGTTGCCGCCGGCGAACAGGGCGAAGGGCTTCAGGGTGACGACCACCAGCAGGAAGATCAGCGTCAGGCCGATCAGCAGGATGTCCAGCGCCACTTCGTTGGGGGTCTTCTGGCGCTTGGCGCCTTCCACCAGGGCGATCATCCGGTCGAGGGTGGATTCGCCGGGGTTGGCGGTGATCTTTACCAGCAGCCAGTCGGAGACCAGCCGGGTGTTACCGGTCACGGCCGAGCGGTCGCCGCCGGACTCGCGGATCACCGGCGCGGATTCGCCGGTGATGGCGGCTTCGTTGACCGCCGCCACGCCTTCGATCACCTCGCCGTCGCCGGGGATCAGCTCGCCGGCTTCGACGCGCACCACATCCCCCTTGCGCAGGCTGCTGGCGGCGACTTTCTCGAAATTGCCGCTGGCCGTGCGACGCATCGCCTGCAAGCCCTGGGTGCCAGCCTTGAGGCTGTCGGCGCGGGCCTTGCCACGGCCCTCGGCGAGGGCCTCGGCGAAGTTGGCGAAGAGCACGGTGAACCAGAGCCACACGGCGATCTGCACGGCAACGAAGGTCGGTACAGCTTCACCACCGACCACGCAAAGCACAGTGGTCAGCACGGCGGTCAGGGCCACCACCAGCATCACCGGCGAGCGTTGCAACTGGCGCGGGTCGAGCTTGACGAAGGCCTGCAGCAGCGCCGGCTTCCACAGGGCGGACAGCGCGGTGGTCGGGCGTTTCTCGACGGCCTTGTTCAAGGCCAGTTCCTGGGTTTTAGCGTTCATTGCAGGTTCCTCAGAAACCGAGCGTCAGGTGATCGGCCACCGGGCCCAGCACCAGCGTCGGCAGGAAGTTCAGGCCGCCCACCAGCAGGATGGTGGCGGTCAGCAGGCTGACGAACAGCAGGCCGTGGGTCGGGAAGCTGTTGGGGCCTACGGGTGTGGCCTTCTTCGCCGCCAGGCTGCCGGCGATCGCCAGCACCGGGAGGATGTAGCCGAAGCGGCCGATCAGCATGGCCAGGGCGATCATCAGGTTGTGGAACGGCGTGTTGGCGCTAAAGCCACCGAAGGCCGAGCCGTTGTTCGCGGTGCCCGAGGTGTAGGCGTAAAGCAACTGGCTGAAACCGTGCGCGCCGGGGTTGCTCACCGAGGCGGCCGGGCCAGGCAGGCTGGCGGCGATGGCGCCAAGCACCAGCACGCCGACCGGCATCACCAGCAGGGTCGCCACCAGCAGGCGGACTTCGCGGGCTTCGAGTTTCTTGCCGAGGTATTCCGGGGTGCGTCCGACCATCAGCCCGGCAAGGAAAACCGCCACCAGGACGAACAGCAACATGCCGTAGAGGCCCGCGCCAACGCCGCCGAAGATCACTTCGCCGACCATCATGTTGAGCATCGCCACCATGCCCGACAGCGGGTTGAGGCTGTCATGCATGGCGTTCACCGAGCCGTTCGAAGCGGCCGTGGTGGTCACCGCCCAGAGCACGCTGGCGGTAGTGCCGAAACGGCTCTCCTTGCCTTCCAGCGGCGCGACCTGCTCCACCGGCAGCGCGCTGAGCGCCGGGTTGGGCTGGTACTCGGCCCACAGCGAGGCGCCCAGGCCCAGGGCGAACAGCACCAGCATGCAGCCGAGGATGGCGCGGCTCTGGCGCAGGTCCTTCACGTAATGGCCGAAGGTGAACACCAGCGCGGCGGGGATCAGGATGATCGACACGACCTCGAACAGGTTGCTCCAGATGGTCGGGTTCTCGAACGGATGCGCCGAGTTCACACCGAAGAAGCCGCCGCCGTTGGTGCCCAGCTGCTTGATGGCGATCTGGCTGGCCGCCGGGCCCAGCGGGATGGACTGGTCGGCGCCCTGCACGGTCAGCGCATGGGCGTAGTCGAGGAAGGTCTGCGGCACGCCCTGCCAGACCAGCAGCAGCGCCAGGATCAGACACAGCGGGAGCAGCCCGTAGAGGGTGGCGCGGGTCAGGTCGACCCAGAAGTTGCCCAGGTTGTTCGTCGACTTGCGCGAGATGCCACGGGCCAACGCCACCAGCACGGCCAGGCCGACGGCGGCGCTGACGAAGTTCTGCACGGTCAGGCCGAGCATCTGGCTCAGGTAGCTGAGCGAGGCTTCACCGCTGTAGGCCTGCCAGTTGGTGTTGGTGACGAAACTCACTGCGGTGTTGAACGCCAGCGTCCACTCCAGGCCCGGCAGGTGCTGCGGGTTGAGCGGCAGCAGGCCCTGGAGCACGAGGATAGCGAACAGCAGCACCAGCCCCACCAGGTTGAACGCCAGCAGGGCCAGGGTGTAGCTCTTCCAGTTCTGCTCTTCCTCGGGGTGGATGCCGCACGCGCGATAAATCGCCCGTTCCACCGGCAGGAACAGGGGGCTGAGGAAGGTGCGCTGCCCCTCCATCACCTTGTAGTAGAAGCGCCCGAGGAAAGGCGCCGGCACCAGCACCAGCGCCAGGAAGGCAACGATCAGCAATACGTCATGGCTGTTCATGGCCACTCCTAGGAACGGTCGGCGCGCAGCAGCGCCACCAGCAGGTAGATGAACAGTCCCGTGGCCAGGACCAGTGACACACCGTCGAGCACGCTCATGATTTCTCTCTCCTCACGCGGGCGACTCCATCGCTTGGGCGGCCGTTGCCGCTTGACGGAAATTTTCCGCAAGGAGCGCGTAAAGGAGCGATTCCCGCCCCCGGCGAGCGGCATAAAGAAAGCGTAAAAAACCGCTCTGGCGCGGTGATCGGCAGACTTTGTATCGAGGCCGATACAGAGCGGACACGCTGGCGACACCCTCGCACCGCAGCCTCGCCGACCATGGCCCGCGCACGCGATGACGGGTTAGCATGCGAACGTCGCATGCCCCTGGCGGCCCCTGGCCATCCTGCCCCACGTTTTCCCGCGACAGGTTTCTTCATGTACCCGACCACGACCGACGACCCACGCCGCTGGACTACCCGCGCTCTGCTGGTGGATGACGACGAGCCGATCCGCGAACTGCTCTGCGGCTACCTCGCGCGCTTCAACATCGAGACCCACGGCGTCGCCGACGGCGTCGAAATGCGCCGCGCGCTGGAAAACGAAAGTTTCGACGTGGTGGTGCTGGACCTGATGCTGCCCGGCGAAGACGGCCTGTCCCTGTGCCGCTACCTGCGTGCCGAGTCGGACATCCCGATCCTCATGCTGACCGCACGCTGCGAGCCGGCGGACCGCATCATTGGCCTGGAGCTGGGCGCCGACGACTACATGGCCAAGCCCTTCGAGCCACGCGAACTGGTGGCGCGTATCCAGACCATCCTGCGCCGCGTGCGCGGCACCAGCCTCACCAGCGAGGAAGGTGCCCGCGGCGAACCGCGCGCCCAGGTACGCTTCGACCAGTGGCGTCTGGATAGCGTCCTGCGCCAGCTGCATGCGCCGGATGGCCTGGTAGTGCCGCTGTCCAACGCCGAATTTCGCCTGCTCTGGGTGTTCCTCGAACGCCCACGGCGGGTGCTCAACCGTGAACTGCTGCTGGACGCCGCCCGTGGTCGCACCATCGAGGCCTTCGACCGCAGCATCGACCTGCTGGTCTCACGCCTGCGGCAGAAGCTCGGCGACGACCCGCGCTCGCCCCGGCTGATCAAGACCGTGCGCGGCGAAGGGTACCTGTTCGATGTCCGCGATATCGCCTGACTCCGCGCCCGAGCGCGCGAAGGAAAAACCCCTGCAGCGCGCCGACAGCCTGTTCGCCCGGCTGTTCGGGGTATTCCTGCTGGCCATCGTGGTCGCGCACCTGCTGGCCTTCGTCTGGTTCCATCATTACGGCCCGCGACACGAGCCACCGCCCCCACCGCCGCCTTCGGAGCAAGGGTTCGAGCGCGGCCCGCCGCCGCAAGGCTTCCCGGCAGGCCCCGAGGGCATGCGTCCGCCGCCACCACCCGGCCCGCGCCTGCCGTTCTGGAGCGTTCCGTTCGCCTTCCAGTTGCTGACGCTGATCCTCGCCGCCTATGTCGGCGCGCGCCTGCTGGCCCGCCCGGTACAACACATGGGCGATGCCGCACTGCGCCTCTCCGAGGACCTGGACAGCCCGCCCCTGCCGGAAACCGGCCCGCGCGAAGCACGCCAGGCCGCCCACGCCTTCAACCGCATGCGCGAGCGCATCCGCGAACAGGTGCAGCAGCGCAGCCGCATGCTGGTAGCGGTGTCCCATGACCTGCGCACCCCGCTGTCGCGCCTGCGCCTGCGCGTCGAGGAAGTCGACAACCCGCAGCTGCGCACCCGCATCAGCCAGGACCTGGCCGAGATGATCAGCATGCTCGACTCCACCCTGCACTACCTGCAGCAGGAGCGTGCCACCGAGCCGCTGCAGTGGTTCGACGTGAAGGCATTGGCCGACTCGCTCGCCGAGGACGCCTGCGAACGTGGCGCCGATGTCGGCGTGGAAGGCTTCTGCGCACCGCTCAAGGTCCAGCCCATGGCGCTGCGCTCGTGCCTGAACAACCTGCTGGACAATGCCCTGCGCTACGCCGGTGATGTCAGCATCGAACTGCGCGACGGCACTCGCGAACTGGAAATCCGCGTGCGCGACCACGGCCCCGGCATTCCCGCCGAGCTGCGCGAACAGGTGTTCGAACCCTTCTTCCGCCTGGAAGGTTCGCGCAACCGCAACTCCGGTGGGGTCGGCCTGGGCCTGGCGATTGCCCGCGATGCCGCACGGCGCCAGGGCGGTGACCTGTACTTCGAGGAAACCCCCGGTGGCGGCGCCACTGCCGTGCTACGCCTGCCCAGAAGCACAACGGCGTAACGCCGTTGTAGCCGCCAGCAAACAAAGCGCACAAACCCGCGACACAGGCAGGCCCGAGGCTGTCATCAGCGGAGAACCCTCCGCTTCGGCAACCACGGAGACTCTCCCATGATCAGCGGCGTGAGCAGCAGCTATGCGAGCTACTACACCAGCTCGCTCGCCCGGACCCAGACCGCCAGCAGCACTACCGCCGCGCAGAGCGGTAGCACTGGCGGTTCCCAGGGTGCGGCGAAATTCCAGGAAGACCTGTTCAAGTCCATCGACAGCGATGGCGACGGCAGCATCAGCAAGGACGAACTGACCAGCGCGCTGTCGTCCAGCGACGACTCGGACAGCAGTGACATCGACATCGACGCCCTGCTCAGCGAGCTGGACAGCGACAGCAGCGGCGGCATCTCCCAGGACGAACTGTCGGCGGCCATGCCCCCGCCTCCCCCGCCACCCGGCGACATGGGCGGCATGGGTATGGACGACTCCGCCGCAGACCTGATCAGCGCCCTGGACAGCGACGGCGACGGCAGTATCAGCAGCGATGAACTCTCCGCCCTGGGCAGCAGCGACGACAGCGAGCGCCTGAGCGAGCTGTTCAGCCAGCTCGACGCCGACGGCAGCGGCTCCATCAGCAGCGACGAGCTCTCCAGTGCTATGCAGGCGCAGCGTGGCGACGGCCCACCGCCGCCCCCGCCACCTTCGGCTTCCAGTGGTTCGTCCAGTGACTCCTCCGGCAGTTCCTCGGACAGCTCCACGACCACCGCCTCCAGCACGTCCTCGACCAGCGCCAACACCGGCGCCGCCTACCAGAAACTGGTGGCCAACCTGCTCAAGCAGTACCAGAGCAGCGAGGTCACCGCGCTCCAGGCTACCAGCGGTAGCCTGGTGAACATCGCCGCCTGATCCGGGCAGTGAATCTGGCTGCCGGAACGCCCCCCGTTCCGGCGGTCATCCCCCGTTTGCATCTCTCCCTGATTCTGCCCTAGGCTTGGTCTTCACAAATTCATCCGATGATTGGATGTTTCCATGCCAAGTCCCCTTCAAAAGCGCTCGCTGGTGGACATCGCCCTCGAGCAGATCCACCTGCGTATCGACGACGGCACCTGGCCATTGGGCCAGCGCCTGCCGCCGGAGCCCGAGCTGGCCGAGTCCCTCGGTATCAGCCGCAATACCGTGCGTGAAGCAGTACGCGTGCTGACCTTCTCCGGCGTGCTGGAAGTGCGCCAGGGCGACGGCACCTATGTGCGCGCCTGCGCCAACCCGCTGGACACCATGCTGGTGCTGGCCCGCAGCTCGGTAGAGCAGGCGCTGGAAGCGCGCGGCATCATCGAGGTGGAAGCCAGCCGGTTGGCCGCCGAGCGCCGCAGCGAAGCCGACCTCGCTGCCCTGCGCGAAGCGCTGGAGGCCTCCGCCGTCCATCACGGCGGCGTGCTGGATGAGTACATCGCCCACGACCTGGCCTTTCACCAGCGCGTGGTGGACAGCGCCCACAATCCGGTGCTCAGCGAGCTGTATCGCTACTTCTCCCAGGTGATCCGCGCCGGCCTGGAACGCACCATCGGCGACCCGAGCCGGCCGCAACCCAGCTTCGAATTGCACCGCGAACTGGTGGATGCCATCGCCCGTGGCGACGCCGACGCGGCCGCGAAAGCGAACCGTGCGCTGCTGATCTGACTCCGATTGACTTCTACGAACGCTTACTGCCTTTGTGCCTTGCTGCCCTGGAATGCCCACCATGTCCTTGCCCAATGACCCGAAAGACACCGAGCACAAGGTGTCCTGCCCGCCCGAAGAACTGCTGATCGACGCCGAAGACGACGGCACGCCCGAAGCCGCGCCCCGCCCGCAGCGCACCTGGCTGTTGCTGCTGGGCCTGGTGCTGGTGGCAATCAACCTGCGCCCGGCGCTGTCCAGCCTGTCGCCGCTGCTCAATACCGTGCGTGACGGCACCGGCCTGTCCGCCGCCGCCGCCGGCCTGCTGACGACCCTGCCGGTGCTCTGCCTGGGCCTGTTCGCTCCGCTGGCGCCGATGCTCGCACGCCGCCTGGGCGCCGAGCGCACCGTGCTGCTGATCCTCTTCACCCTGGCCGGCGGCATCGTCCTGCGCAGCCTGTTCCCGGTCGCCGGCCTGTTCCTCGGCAGCCTGGTGGCCGGCGCCAGCATCGGCATCATCGGCGTGCTGCTGCCGGGCATCGTCAAGCGCGACTTCCCGCACATCGCCGGGACCATGACCGGCGTCTACACCATGGCCCTGTGCCTGGGGGCCGCTACTGCCGCCGGCTCCACGGTGCCGCTGGCAAAGCTGATGGACAACAGCTGGCAATTGGCGCTGGCGTTCTGGGCGATCCCGGCCGTGGTCGCGGCGGTGATCTGGCTGCCGCAGACCCGCCAGAACCACCACGCGCACCGCGCGGTGTACAAGGTGAAGGGGCTGTGGCGCGACCCGCTGGCCTGGCAGGTGACCCTGTACATGGGCCTGCAATCGTCGCTGGCCTACATCGTCTTCGGCTGGGTGCCGTCGATCCTCATCGACCGTGGCCTGAGCGCGGTGGAAGCCGGGCTGGTGCTCTCCGGCTCGGTGATGGTGCAGCTGTTCAGCGCCCTGGCCGCGCCCTGGCTGGCGACCCGAGGCAAGGACCAGCGTATCGCCGTGGTGATCGTCATGGGCCTGACCCTGGCCGGCCTGCTCGGCCTGCTGTTCGCGCCGCTGTCAGGCATCTGGGGCTGGGCGGTGGTGCTCGGCCTCGGCCAGGGCGGCACCTTCAGCATCGCCCTGGCGCTGATCGTGCTGCGCTCACCGGACGCCCACGTCGCCTCCAACCTTTCCGGCATGGCCCAGGGCGTGGGCTACACCCTGGCCGCCTGCGGCCCCTTCCTGGTCGGCGTGGTGCATGACGTCACTGGCGGCTGGGCAGCGACCGGGGTGATCTTCGTGGTGGTGACGGTGGCGGGGATCGTATTCGGCCTGGGCGCCGGGCGGGACAAGCTGGTGCAGGTGAAGAGCGAGCACGTCTGATTCGCTGATCCGTAGGGCGGATAACGCCTCAGGCGTTATCCGCCATGGCGGCGGATACCCCGTTCCGGGTTATTGGCCCGACGCCGGAGCTTTATTGTAGGAGCGAGCTTGCTCGCGAACAGCGCTTACGATGGACACCGGAATGGCCGGCTGAACCCTCTCCCTGAAGGGAGAGGGGACTGTCTACTGCGCTTTGAAAGCTCGAATCCAGCCGGCTAAATCCGTAGAAAAACCTTGCGCCGAACGGCTCCCTCTCCCTTCAGGGAGAGGGCTGGGGAGAGAGCAAAACCCCGCTCCTAACCATCAAACCACCGGCGGAGGCGGCGGCCGGTGTGAACTGGCCACCCAGGCGCTGACCAGGTTGTACACCACCGCCAGCAGCACCGGGCCGAGGAACAGGCCGATGAAGCCGAAGCTGAGCAACCCGCCGAGCACGCCCAGCAGCACCACCACCAGCGGCAGGTTGCCGCCGCGGCTGATCAGGTAAGGCTTCAAGATATTGTCCACGCCGCTGATGACGAAGAAGCCCCAGATCGCCATGAACACCGCATAGCCATAGCTCTCCTGATAGAACAGCCAGAGCACGGCCGGCCCCCAGATCAGCGGTGGCACCATCAGCAGGCTGCAGATGAAGGTCAGCAACCCCAGCAGGAATGCGCCGGGGACGCCGGCGATGAGGAAGCCGATGGTGGCGAGCACGGCCTGGGCGGCCGCCGTACCGATCACGCCATTGACCACCCGCTGTACCGTGCCGGCGATGATGTCCATGTACTGCTGCGCGGACTCGCCGATCAGGCGTTCCAGCACGCCGTGGGCAAAGGCCTGCAGGCGCAGGCCGTCGCGGTAGAAGAAGAAGATCAGCACCAGGCTGAGCACCAGCTCGAAGATGCCCGCGCCCAACTTCGCGCTGCGCGCCAGGGCCCAGTTGCCCACTTCGCCCATGTACGGCTTGAGTGCGGAGAACATCGCCACACCCTGCTGGTCAGCCTGGTACCACCAACCGATCAGACGGTCGCCCACCAGCGGTACGCGCGCCATCCACTCCGGCGGCGGCGGCAGCCCGGAAACCTGCAGGTTCTTCACCAGCTCGACGCCTTCGCGCACCCGGTCCACCAGGCCGAAGCCCAACCACACCAGCGGCAGCGCCACCAGCACGATCCAGCACAGGGTCAGCACACCCGCCGCCGCGGCTTCGCGGCCGCCCAGCAGTTGCGTGAGCAGGCGCATCAGCGGCCAACTGGCGAAAGCCAGCACGGCGGCCCAGACCAGTGCCGACCAGAACGGCAACAGCACCCAGATACTCGCGCCCAGCAGGCCGAGCAGCAGCAGGCGCAGCAACAGGCGATCATTGTCGAACATCGGAACTCCGCAAAAGGCTCGTGAGGCGCCCAGTGTAGAGCGCTTCGACCCTTTCAGCGTAGGCGAATCAGCGCAGCCAGGTCAGGTGCAGGCCGTCGTTGTCGTCCTTGCCCTGTTCCAGGCGCGCATCTCGCACGCCCTGGGCGGTCAGTGCGGAGCGCCAGTCGCCGGCGTGTTTGCCGGCCAGCTCCACGCGCACACCGGTGTCCAGGCGCAGGGTGCGCACCAGCAGGTCGAGCCAGGCGCCGCCCGGCTCTTCCGGCACGTGGCTCAGGGTCAGCTCGCCGTTGGCCTTGAGCAGGCGCATCAGGGTTGCCGGACTGGGCAGCAGCTCGCCGAGGGCGGAGGTGCTGTCCAGCTGTTCGGCATGCAGGTAGGCGCGGCGGTTGCCACGGGTGATGGTGTAGACCGCCAGCAGGCTGTCCTCGTGGGGCGCGGCGAGGCGCACCAGCAGGTAAGCCTGCTGCTCGTCCGGGCCGAACAGCTTCGAGTTGCCGAACACCGAGTTGGCCAGCAGGTTGCTGGAGCCGCAATCACGGCTCTCGCACCAGAACAGCGGCGTGGCATCGGCCTTGAGCAGGTCCTTGCGCGCGGCGGCGAAGGCACTCTGGCTGGAGTCCTCGTCGGGCAGGCGGTAGGTCACGGCGGTCAGATCGCCGATGGCGCGCACCTCCCCTTCCATGCGCAGGCGCCCGCTGATGCGGCTGATCGAGCCTTGCGGGTAGATGCGTTCCTGGCTGGAGGCCTGGTTGAAGTCGACGATCTCCGAACGCGGGAAGCGCGGGAGGATCTCCAGGTCGTGGCTGCCCTGCAGGTCGGCGGCAATGCCGCTAGCACTGGCGCCGAGCAGGCCGGTGAAGATCAGGGAATGAAGGAGCCGTGAAATCCGGGCCTTCTGCGCGTCAACCGAAAGGATTTTGCCGTCCTGGCGCGCGGCGGTCTGGATATCGAGCATGCACTATCTCCCTGAAGCGATCCGTGCAGCGTCGCGGCCAGCCCCGCTTTAGTCAAGCCGCGGGGCGCTACCGGGCGTTTCCCTCAGGCTTGCAGGAAGGGTCGGAAGAGCGCCGCAACGGCTTCGGCACCCGCCTCGTCGTCCAGGTGCAGATGGTGCTGGCCAGGCAACTCGTGGACCTCGAAGGGCCGGTCTTTCAGCAGTTCGCGGGTAGCCGGCTCGACCAGCATCAGGCCCTGCTGCGCCAGCACCAGGCTGGTCGGGCATTGCACGGACTGGACGAATTGTCGCGCATGGGCGCGGGTCAGGCGCAGCGGTGACGGCAGGGTCAGGCGCGCGTCGGTGCGCCAGGTGTAGCCGCCGGGCACCGGCACCAGTCCACGGGACGCCAGCAGTTCCGCCGCTTCGCGACTGACCGCGCCGACACCTTTCATGCGGGCCTCCACGGCGCGGTCGATGGCTTCGTAGACCGGCTTGCGCTTGTTCGGCAGCGCCAGTTGCGCACGCAGGGCTTCGCCGAGCTTCTGCGGCGACGTTTCCGGCTCCCCGGTGTAGGGCACGAGACCATCGATCAGCGCCAGGCGCTCGACGCGCTCGGGCATCGCGCCAGCCAGCAGCACCGAAACGATGGCTCCCATGGAGTGGCCAAGCAGGGTGAAGCGCTCCCACCCCATCTGGTCGGCCACCATCAGCACATCCAGCGCGTAATCCCACAGCAGGTAGCTGGCCCCCGGCGCGCGATGGCCGGAGTGGCCATGGCCGGCGAAGTCCAGGGCGAGGATGCGCACGCCTTCGAGCTTCGGCGCCAGGCGGGCAAAGCTCATGGCGTTGTCCAGCCAGCCATGCAGGGCGATCACCGGGCGGCCGTCTTCCGGGCCGAAGAGGTGCGCGGCCAGTTCGATGTGCGGCAGGTTCAGGCGGATTTCCTGGACTTGGGCGGTCATGGCGATTCCTTAAGTGTTGGCGCGCTGTTGCCAGCGGGCGAAAACGGTCTTGAGCAGCGCAGCGGTGTCCTGCGGGCGCTCCAGCGGGAACATGTGCCCACCTGGCAGGGACAGGCTTTCCCCCATGGGAATGCGACCGATCATACGGGCGTGATGCGGCAGCACCACACGGCTGTGGCGGCCACGCACCATGGTCAGCGGCACGGCCAGTTGCCTGGCGCGGCCAGGAGCGGTGTGCGGCACGTTGCGATAGATGGAGATTTCCGTAGCCGGGTCGAACTTCAGCCGCAGGCCCCGTGCGTCCGCCGGCGCCAGCCCGTGGCGCACGTAGGCCTCCAGGCAGTCGCGGTCGAAGCGCTTGAACAGTGGCTTGCCGGCGAAGTATTCCAGCGCCTCGGCAAAATCGTCGAAGTCCTCGCGGCGGCCAAGGGTGCGGCCGGCAGGCGTTAGCCGATCGATGAAGCCCAGCCGCTTGGCGACGCGGATCACCAGTTGGTCGGCCAAGGTCAGCAGCGGCGAGTCGAGCATCACCACACCGCGGTACAGCTCGGGTTTACGCAGCGCCGCGTGGTAATGCAGTACGCCGCCGAGGGAGTGGCCGACACCCCACACGGGCTCGTCCAGCGCCTCGAGATGATGCAACAGCTCTTCCACCAGGTTTTCCCAGTTGGCGTTCACCGGGAAGCGCGGGTCATGGCCATGCATGTCCAGCCGATGGACCCGGTAGTCCGGCTCCAGGGCGTCGAACAACTTGCCGTAGGTTCCCGAGGGGAAACCGTTGGCGTGGGCGAAGAAGACCGCTTGCGACATGCTGGGGAAACTCAGGGAAATGACAGCCTGGATTTTCCGACAGCACCGGGGGCGCGGCAATGACCCACGCTCCCGCGAATGACGGCACTACGGCCAAACTCCATGGCGCTCCGGCGGATTTGCCCTGCTCGACATCGGTTTGGCGCATAACGCGTTCCGCGTTATCCGCCCTGCGGGAAGCCTTTTGTAGGACGCATAACCGTTTACGGTTATCCGCCGACCACCGTCAAACCCAATGCGCCGCGTGGTTCACCACGCTGAACAGGATGCCGCCGGCCACCAGCAGGAATACCAAGCCGCAGGCGCCATCGATCGCCGGCACCGCGCGCAGCAGACGCTGCTGCCAAAGCGGCCGGGTGAGGATCACGCTGAGCAGGCTGAACCACACGAAGCCGGTGCCGAACAGCATCACCGCCACGGCGACTTTGCCGGGCGCCGACATGTCCGCCGGAATCAGGCTGGT
The DNA here is from genome assembly GCF_005877905.1 of Pseudomonas nicosulfuronedens. Classification (GTDB taxonomy): domain Bacteria; phylum Pseudomonadota; class Gammaproteobacteria; order Pseudomonadales; family Pseudomonadaceae; genus Pseudomonas; species Pseudomonas nicosulfuronedens. Next base: position 80,186 of record NZ_SWDV01000027.1, read on the forward strand.
CAACAGTGCAAGGAAAAACACCAGCGCCTTGGGATTGAACAGGTTGGTCGCCAGCCCGCGCAACCAGGGACCGAGCGTCGAGTCCGGCAGCTCGCCGTCGATCCGCCCTGCTCCGCCCGGCTTGCGCAACGCACGAAGCGCGCCGACGCCGAGCCAGGCGAGGTACGCCGCGCCCACCAGTTGCAGGGCGCTGAACAGCAGCGGTGAGCGGGCCAGCAGCAGCGACACGCCGGTCAGCACCAGGGTGCCGTGAACCAGGATGCCGCAGGCGAGACCGAGGGCGCTGAGCACGCCAGCGCGGCGGCCCTGGTGCAGCGAAGTACGCACCACCAGCGCGACGTCCGGGCCGGGGCTGACCAGGGCGACTGCGAACACGGCAGTGAGCATGAGCATGACGTGAACCTCCTGCATGGCGGGATTCTCCAGTGGGAAAGTGGAACGGGAAGTGGGATCGGATCAGCGCTGGCGTAGTCGAGCGGGCGGCAATCCGTAGGTCCGGCGGAACAGTCGGCTGAAATGAGCCTGGTCGTAGAAGCCCAGGCTCAGGGCGATTTCCGCCAGCGGCTGGCCCTTGATCACCCGTGGCAGGGCGCGCTCCAGGCGCAGCTGGGTCAGCCACTGGTGTGGCGGCAACCCGCACTGGTGGTTGAAGCGGCGCAACACCTGCCAGGGGCTGAGGTCGCAGAACTCGGCGATCTCTTCCAGGGTCGGTGGGGTTTCCAGGCGCGATTCCAGCCACTCGCGCAGGCGCGCCCAGGTCGGCCCATCAAAACCCTGCCCCGGCTCGCGAATGCGCAGGCTGGAGGCGCGCTCCAACAGCGCGGCCAGCGCCTGCCAGAGCTGACCTTCCTGCGCCAGCCGCTCGCCACCGAGCATCAGGGCGTGGGCGCGCTGCAGTTCGGTCTGCAGCAGCGGATCGCGCAGCTGCGCAGCAGTCAGGCGCGGCGCGCCCTGGCGGCCATCACTGAAGGCGCGGCAGGCATCGTCCAGCCATTGCGGGTCGATGGACAGTACGCGGATGCGGTAGCCGTCCTCGCCTTCGCTGGAACCGTCGTGGATGCTTTCGGGGCTCATCAGCAGGATGTCGCCATTCCCGGCCAGCGAGCGCTCACCGCGATGGGTGTAGCGCTGGCAGCCGTCCAGCATCAGCCCGACGTGGTAGTCGAGGTGAAAATGCCGGGGAAAGGCGAAACGGCGGTACTCGGCGTCAATGAAACGGACGCCGGGCAGGCCGCTGCTGTGGTGTTCGATGCGTTCCATGGGCCTACTGTACCGGCGCGGGAACGGCGGGTCTTGGACAAAATTGCGAGCGGTCGCCACCCATCACATGGCAGCCGCAGCGGAGCGCTTTTGTAGGATAGGTGGAGCCTAGGCGATACCCATGCTGCCGGTGCAGGGTATTGATGGGTCTCGCTTCGCTCCACGCCATCCTACGTCCGAGCCAGATCACGGCCTGGTCAGCGCTCCAGCGGCACCACGGCCATGGTCAGTCGCGAGATGCAGCTTGGCTTGCCATCATCCCCGTGCAGGCGGATTTCCCAGACGTGGGTCGAGCGGCCGATGTGCACCGCCTTTGCCACCGCCGTCACCCGCCCGCTGCGCAAGCCGCGCAGGTGGTTGGCGTTCACCTCCAGGCCGACGCAGTAGTACTTGGAGGTATCCAGGCACAGATAGCTCGCCGTGGAGCCGACAGTTTCCGCCAGCACCACCGAAGCGCCACCGTGCAGCAGGCCATAGGGCTGGTGGGTGCGCGAATCCACCACCATGCTGGCGGTCAGCGAGTCGTCGTCGAACGCCTCGAAGCGGATATCGAGCACTTCACCAATGGTGTTCTTCAGGTTCGCGTTGAGCTTTTCCAGGTCGGGCTTGGTGCGCCAGGTCATTCATCATTCCTTCTGTCATTCATGCCATTGCACCGCCTCGCGGCGCTCCGCCCATTCATTGAAGCGCTGACCGTAGGTGCCTTCCACCACGTTACGCTTGATCTTCAGGGTGGGCGTGAGGAAGCCGTTGTCCACCGTCCAGACGTCCTTGACCAGCACCAGTCCGGCCAGGCGTTCGTGCTTGTCCAGCGCGTCGTTCACCTCCGCGAGCAGTTCCTGCAGGCTCTGCTCCAGTTGACTGCGCGAGCCGTTGGCGGCTTCCTGGCGGCCCACCTCGGACAGTACGCAAAGGCCCAACGGGGCGATCAGGCCATCGCCGACCACGCAGATCTGCTCGATCCGCGAATGCACGGCCAGGCGGTTCTCGATGGGCGCCGGGGCGACATACTTGCCCTTGGCAGTCTTGAAGATTTCCTTGATGCGGCCGGTCAGGCGCAGGTGACCTTCGGCGTCCTGCTCGCCCTTGTCGCCAGTGCGCAGGAAACCGTCCTCGGTGATGGTCTCGGCGGTGCGTTCCGGGTCCTTGAAGTAGCCGACCATGGTCGCACCACTGCGTACCTGCACTTCGCCCTCGTCGCTGATGCGCACTTCGACGCCGGGGCTGTTGCGGCCGATCCAGCCGACCCGCTGCTCGCCCGGCCGGCAGACGTGGGAATAACCACAGTTCTCGGTCATGCCATAGACCTCGAGCACGTTCAGGCCCAGGCGCTGGTACCAGTTCAGCAGCGCCTCGGGTACTGGCGCAGCTCCGCACAAGGCGTAACGCACAGCATCCAAGCCGAGGCCGGCGAGCACCTTACGGCCGACGAGACGGCCGATGATCGGTAGACGCAGCAGTCGGTCGAGCTTCTGCGCCGGCATCTGCGCATAGACGCCCATCTGGAACTTGGTCCAGATGCGCGGCACGCCGAAGAACACCGTGGGCCGCGCGCGGCGCATGTCGGCAACGAAGGTATCCAGGCTTTCGGCGAAGAAGATCGTCTGTCCAGCGTAGATCGACGCCATCTGCACGAACATGCGCTCGGCCACGTGGCACAGCGGCAAGTAGGACAGCAGGCGATCTTCTTCGCCAACGCCGAACAGGTCGATGGCATGGCTGGCGGCGAAGGCGAAGTTGCCGAAGGTGTGCATCACGCCCTTGGGCGTACCGGTGGTACCGGAGGTGTAGATGAGCGTCGCCAGGGTGGCGGCGTCCGGGCGCGGATCATCGCGGATCGGCGATTGCGCCTGCAGGTCGCTCCAGTGATGGTCGAAGCGTCCTTCCGGGTGCAAGGGCAGCGCCACAGTAGGCACGTCTTCGGGAATGCCGTCGACCATCGCCGGCCAGTCGTCCAGCTTGCCGATGAAGGCCACCCGCGCTTCGGAGTGGGTCATCACCTGGCGAACGGAGTCGGCGGTGAGGTTGGGATACAGCGGCACCGAAACGTGGCCGGCCATCCAGATGGCGATGTCGGCGACTATCCAGTGCGCGCAGTTCTTCGAAATGATCGCCACCCGGCTGCCTTCGGGCAGGTCCAGGCTGCGCAGCCAGGCGGCGGCGCGGCGGGCCTGGTCGCCCACGTTGCCCCAGGTCAGGGTCTGCACGTCGCCGCCGGTGAGCGGCTGCACCAGGTAGCGTTTGTTCGGGTGGCTCTTCTCGCGCTGATAGAACAGGTCGAGTGGTAATCGGACTGCTTTAACCACGTGCCCCTCCTTTGTTTTTTTTGTCAGAGGTGTAGCTCAGGGATATAGCGATGGATCAACCAAGCACTTGCTTGGTTGAATATTCCATGCAGCGCAGCGGCAGACAAGGCTGGTCGTGTGAACTTTTGTAGGATTTAGCCGAAGGATCGGCTTCGACCGCTCTGCAACGGGCCTCGCGCCGAAACATCCGGGCACGATTTGCCGGTGACAGAAATGCAAAAGGCCCCTTTCGGGGCCTTTTTCGGAGTCGGACGACTCAGGAATGCCGTGGGTGGTAGAGCGACACCAACTCCATCAGCCCCGCTACCGGCACTTCGCCCTCCAGTTCCGCCAGGGTGGCGGTGCTGAACGGTACGGCGTCGCTGCGGCTGCCATGTACCAGCAGGCCGGCCAAGGCGCCCACCAGCGGCTGGTGGGTGACCAGCAGCAGGTTTTGCTCGTTGCGGCCATCGAGGAAGCGCAGCACATCCTTGGGGTCATCATCCGGAGTCAGCCAGGGTGCGGTGCCGACCGAGCCCTCGAAGCCCAGTGCCTCGCGGACCAGTTCGGCGGTTTCCTGGGCGCGCACGTAGGGGCTGGCCAGGATGCCATCGAGCGGGTGGCCGGCGAGTTGGGCAGCGCTCTTGAGCGCCTCCTTGATGCCGTGGGCGGTCAGTCGCCGCTCCGAGTCGCGGCGGGCCTGGGGCTCGGCTTCGCCATGGCGCAGCAGCCAGAGCTTCAAAGCTTCGGCTCCTCATCACGCACCGGGTGCGGTGCCGGCGGCACGTCGTGCGGAGTCTCGCCTTCGGGAGAGTGCGCGGTTGGCCAGTCGGAGAACGGCCAGGGCTTCGCTTCAGTCTGGAAGGTACCGAAGCGACCGATCTGTGCGAAGTACTGGCTCAGGCTGTCGCCGAAGCCCATCAGGCTGCCGCTGGGCGCGCCGTAGATGATGCGGTAGATCAGCTGGATGATCACCACGGCGCCGAGGATCATCTCGGCGACGAACCAGACCAGCGCAAAGACCAGCATCCAGACGACGCGCAAGACCAGGGATTCCTTCTCTAGACGGTCAGCGGGCTGACGCTCAGCGGACATGGTGATACCTCCTCAGAAACCGGTGGTGGGAATGAAATCGACATCGGTCTTCGGCTCACCGCTCATCAGCGCCCCGATGACCTGCTCCAGGGTGCGGCCGCCGAACAGGATGGCGTTGAGGCCGGCGACCAGCGGCATGTAGACCTGCAGCTCATCGGCCTTGGCCTTGAGCACCTTGAGGGTGTTCACGCCCTCGGCGGTCTCGCCCATGCGCGCTACGGCGTCTTCCAGGGTCAGGCCTTCGCCCAGGGCGAAGCCCACCTGATAGTTACGGCTCTTGGGTGACGAACAGGTGACGATCAGGTCGCCCACACCGGCCAGGCCGAGGAAAGTCATGGGGTTGGCGCCGAGCTGGACGGCGAAGCGGGTCATCTCCGCCAGGGCGCGGGTGATCAGCATGCCCTTGGTGTTCTCGCCCATGCCCAGCGCGGCAGCCATGCCGGCGATAATGGCGTAGACGTTCTTCAGCGCGCCGCCCAGTTCCACGCCGAAGCGGTCGCCACTGGCATAGACGCGGAAGGTGCGGCCGTGAAGGGCCTGCTGCACCTGGGCGCAGAGGTCTTCATCCTCGCTGGCGACCACGGTGGCGGTCAGCTCGTGCTCGGCGATCTCGCGCGCCAGGTTCGGGCCGGAGATCACTGCGATACGGGATTTCGGCGCGATCTCTTCGAGTACCTGGCTCATCAGCTTGAAGCTCTGCGCCTCGATCCCCTTGGTCAGGCTGACCAGCATCTTGCCCGCCAGCTCCTCACTGCGGCCGTCGAGCACCTTGCGCAGGGCGCTGGAGGGCACCGCGACGAAGATCATCTCGCACTCGGCCAGCGTCGCCGCAAGGTCCGTGGTCGGCTCCACGCCGTCATGGATGCGCACGCCCTTGAGGTAGTTGGGATTCTCGCGGCGGGTACGGATCGCCTCGGCCTGCTCCTCGTCACGCATCCACTGGCGAACGCGCTGTCCGTTTTCTGCCAGCAGATTGGCGAAGGCGGTGCCGAAACTGCCACCGCCGAGGACGGCAATCGGTTGCTGCTGTGTCATGTCTGTTCCATTGGTGGCCGCCCAGGGGCGGCGATTGGGCCATTATAAGGCCGCATCGGCGAGCGGCCAGCCTGTATCGCGGACTGGTAATCAGCGCAGCCTCGTTTAACATCCGTCGTGTGGAAAACGTCTAGCCGTAGACATTGACCGAACCCATAAAAACCGAGAACAAGGCCGTTCCGTGCACCGTCCCGTCCGCGCTCCCCTGCCGCTCTCCCTGCTTGCCGCCTTGCTGGCGGGCAGAGCCGTGGCGGGCGACCTGTTCGTGGACAGCCTCGACGTTCCTGAAGTTCTGACCGCGACCCGGCTGAAACAGTCTCCGGCGGAAGTTCCCGGCAGCATGACGGTGCTCGACCGCGACCTGATCAAGGCCTCCGGCGCCCGCGACATTCCGGAACTGATGCGGCTGGTGCCGGGCATGATGGTCGGCTACCTGTCGGGCAACCAGGCGACGGTGAACTACCACGGTACCAACGTCACCGAAGCGCGGCGCCTGCAGGTGCTGGTGGACGGCCGCTCGGTGTATCGCCCGGGCCTGGCCACGGTGGACTGGAGCGATATCCCGGTGGCCATCGAGGACATCGATCGCATCGAAGTCTTCCGCGGCCCCAATGCCGTGAGCTACGGCGCCAACGCACTCATGGGCGTGATCAATATCCTCACCCGCCACCCCGCCGACAGCCAGGGCACGCGACTGAAGTACACCGCTGGACAGAATGGTGTCCGTGACTGGTACGCCAGCCAGGGCATCCATGACCGCTCCGGCGATTACCGGCTCTCTCTTTCCGGCCAGGAAGACGACGGCTTCGACCACGACCAGTTCGGTCGTGACTACCGCGACGGTCGCCGTCTGAGCCGCTTCAACCTGGTGGCCAGCCACAACCTTGACTTGCGCAACAGCCTGGACTGGCAGCTCGCCGCCAAGGAAGGGAGCAACCAGCGGCCCTACGACTACGAGCCGATCTTCGGCAAGATTCCCGACGGCGACGACAACTCCGACCTGACCGCCCGCGACTACGCCGGCTCGCTGCGCTGGACCTTCGACGTCAACCCCGAGCACAGCTTCTACGTGCAGGGTTACGCCGAGCACTGGGAGCGCCTGCAGGATTTCGACGCATGCGAGGCGCAGGTCGCCTTCAGCCCGCAGCTCGCGCAATTGTGGGCGCTGGATCCGAAGTACGTGCAGAGTTTCGCCGACTCACTGCCGCGCATTCCCCGCGGCACTGCGCAGGAACAGGCGCTGGCCCGGCAGGTCGTCCAGCAGCTGGCGGCCGGCGCCTATCTACCGGTCTGCGGGCAGGTGAACCAGAACATCCGCGAGACCCGCTACGACCTCGAAATCCAGGACACCCTGAGCCTCGCCGAAGGCGTGCGGCTGGTCAGCGGCCTGAGCTATCGCCACGACCAGGCCACCTCGGAAACCTACTTCGACGGCACGGTGAACAACGACATCTGGCGCCTGTTCGGCCAGCTGGAGTGGCACCTGACGCCGCACTGGCTGCTGCAGGGCGGCGCGATGGTGGAGGACGATCAGCTCTCCGGCAGCTCGGTCAGCCCGCGCCTCGCCCTCAACTACCTGATCACCCCGCGCCACAGCCTGCGAGCGGTGTACTCCGAGGCGGTGCGCTCGCCGGACATGTACGAGAACGACGTGAACTGGAGCTACCGGGTTCGCAACCTTTCGGCGCCGGTCTACGGCCAGTCCAGCACCTACTACTTCGCTCGTGCCCACGGCCCCGGCGACCTCGACCAGGAGCGCATGCGTTCGCGGGAAATCGGCTACAACGGCCAGTTCGACGAACTCGGGCTCGCGGTCGACATCAAAGCCTACTACGACGAAATCCACGGGCTGATCAGCGATCCCTTGAAGGTCTCCGACTTCGAACCGACCAACGACAACGACATCCGCTTCAGCGGCGCCGAGACCCAGCTCGACTGGCGCCTGACGCGGCAGGACCGTGTGCGCCTGACTTACGCCTATGTCGATTACGACGCCAGCAGCCGCTATGACCAGCGCCTCACCGCACGCAACAGCGGCTCGGCCGGCTGGATGCGCGACTGGGGGCGCGGCTGGTCGAGTTCGGTCTTCTACTACGGCGACGATGCGCTGAACGAACACCGCTTCGAGCGCGTCGACCTGCGCGTAGCCAAGCGCATCCCGCTTGGTCGCGCGGCGCTGGAACTGGCCGGGGTTCTGCAACAGCGACTGGACGACGAGCCGCTGACCTGGCCGGAAAACCGCTACGACAGCCGCCACCTGCTCTACTTCAGCGCCGAGGTGGACTTCTAGCATGCCTGCCCGCCGCTCATGGACGAGCCCCGGCCCCTTCCTCACTGCCCTGCTCCTTGGGCTCGTCTGCCTGTTTGCGCTACCAGCCCAGGCGCGCGACATCCTGCTGGTCAGCACCGAACAGAGCGCTGCGCTGCAAGACTTCGCCGAAGCGCTGGCGCGACGTCGACCGCATGACCAGGTGCGGCTGGAGTCCCCGGAGAACCTTCCGCCAGCCGCCAGACTCGATAGCGAAACCCGCCTGCTACTGCTCGGCAGTGGCGCGCTGAACTGGCGCCTGGCCAGCCATAACGCACCGCCGGCGCTGACCCTGCTGGTCAGCCGTGTCGAAGCCCGGCAGGTACTGGGCGAGCGCGAGCCACCGCACCTGAGTCTGCTGTGGAGCGACCCGCCACCGGCCCGCCAGTTGCAGCTGGCACTGCAGCTCAGCCCGCGCCCGCAACGCATCGGCGTGCTGGTCGGCCCCAGCAGCGAGTTCCTCCTGGAAGAGCTTCAGCGCACCGCCGAACGGCTCGGCATCGAGCTGGTCAGCGAACTGCAAACCCGCGCCGAAGACAGTCGCCCGCTGCGAGAACTGCTCGGTCGCAGTGACCTGCTGCTCGGGCTGGACGACAAACAGCTTTATAACGCGCAGACCATCAAGGGCATCCTCCTCAGCGCCTACGCACAGAACCGGGCGCTGATCGGTCCCACCGCCGCCTTCGTCAAGGCCGGCAGCCTGGCCAGCACCTACAGCGACCAGAGCGACTGGCTGGAGACCCTCGACACCCTGCTCGACGAGCCGGCGGAGCAATGGCCCCGCAGCCTCTCCCCCGAACGCTTCAAGGTGCAGAGCAACCGCCAGGTGGCGCGCTCGCTCGGTATCGACCTGCAAGGCGACGCGGAACTCGCGCAGCGCCTGGCCGAAGGAGAAAAACCATGAGTTCCCGCAAGAGCTGGAACATCCAGACGCGCATGTTGGCCATCAGTCTCGGCCCGGCGCTGCTGCTGACCGTGCTGCTGACCGGATATTTCACCTATTCGCGTCTGCAGGACCTGCGCCTGGAGTCCAACCACACCGGTCAGCTGATCGCCAACCAGCTCGCCCCGGCGGCGGAATACGGAGTGATCTCCGGCAACCTGCCGGTGCTGCAGAGCCTGCTGCGGGCGACCCTGAGCACCGCCCACGTACGCTTCATCGAAGTGCGCGACCGCGGTGACAACATCCTTGTCTACGTCGAGCACGCCGCCGATCCCGCGCAGTCGAGCACCAAGGTGGAAATCTTCCACGCCTCGATCCAGCGCGAGAACATCGCCCTCAACGGCAGCGACCTGGCCAGCTCCAACGACATGCTGCCGGCCGCCACGACGCCCAGCGGGGACTATATCGGCCGCGTGGTGGTCGGGATGGCCAGTGACGCCTTCAGCGAACGACAGCAGGAAATCCTGCTCAAGGCCAGCCTGCTTGCGCTGTTCGCGCTGATCCTCACCTACCTGCTGGCGCGCCGCCTCGCCCGCCGCCTGGCCGCACCGATCCGCACCATGGGCCGCGCTGTGCAGGCGATCCAGACCGGCGACTACCACACCACCTTGCCGGTGCCGGATGACGGCGAAGTCGGCGACCTGGCCCGGCACATCAACAACCTTGCCCGCGGCCTGCAGCAGGCCAGCCTCGAGCAGGAGCGCAGCATCGCCCAACTGGTGGCCGCGCGGGAGGAAGCCGAAGAGGCCAACCGCGCCAAATCCGACTTCCTGGCGATGATGAGCCACGAGCTGCGCACCCCGATGAACGGCGTACTGGGCATGCTGCAGCTGCTGGAAACCACCGAGCTGAACCAGGAGCAGGCCGAGTACAGCGCGCTGGCCACCGAATCCACCGAGCACCTGCTCAAGGTGATCAACGACATTCTCGACTTCTCCCGCGTCGAACGCGGCGCACTGGAACTGGAGCGCATCCCGTTCAACCTGCTGGAGCTGATCCAGAGCTCGATCCAGGTCTTTCAGCACAGTGCCCAGCAGCGCGGGCTGGAACTGGAAATGAACGTGCAGGACGGCCTCGACAACCTCGAGGTGCAGGGCGACCCGACGCGCATCCGGCAGATCCTGGTCAACCTGCTGGGCAACGCCCTGAAGTTCACCGAAGAAGGCGGCGTGCGCCTGGAAGCCACCTGGCAGGCGCTGGACGACGAAGTGCTATGGCTCAGCTGCTCGGTGCAGGACAGCGGCATCGGCATCTCCCGCGAGCGCCTGGAGCACATGTTCGAGGCCTTCCAGCAGGCCGACTCGTCCACTTCGCGACGCTACGGCGGCACCGGGCTGGGGCTGTCCATCGCGCGCACCCTGGCCGAACGGATGGGCGGCACCCTGGGCGCGGTCAGCGAGGAGGGTTGTGGTTCGACCTTCACCCTGGAGATACCCCTGCCCTTCCGGGAGCGTCAGAGTGCCGCAGACAACGGGATGAACGGCGGTGACGCGCTTGCCACTGGTCAGTCCGTGCTGCTGGTGGAGGACAACCCGGTGAATCAAACGGTCATAGAAGCTATGTTGCGCAGCCTGGGTTATCGCGTCACGCTGGTAGGTGACGGCGCCCAGGCAGTGCGGACATCGGAACGCGGCGAGTTCGCGGCCATCCTGATGGATTGCCGCCTGCCGGTGCTCAACGGCTACGAAGCCACCCGGCAGATCCGTGCAAAACCGGGCGGCGAGCAGGTACCGATCATCGCCCTGACCGCCAACGCGCTGCAGGGCGACCGCGAGGCGTGCCTTGAGGCAGGAATGAACGACTACCTCGCCAAGCCGTTCAAACGCGCGGAACTGCAGCGGATTCTGCAGCGCTGGGTTGCTCCAGGTCGTTGATCGAAGGAGCGCTTGCCCGCAAACTGCGGACCGGCCCGGGGCCTGCGTCCCGACGGGGAAACCTGGCGTTGGCGAAAAGTGAACAAGCGTTCGCCGATTGCTGTGACTTTCACTTAAAGGCAATAGTCTATGACTAGGCTGCCGCATGACACCGTGACAAGAACAACGGAACGCGGCGCCGCAGGCACAAGCCAAACAACGCCTGCTATCCAGGATTTTTGAGGAGCTCGCATGACCAAACAAAACGCCTTCACCCGAGAAGACCTGCTGCGCTGCAGCCGCGGCGAGCTCTTCGGCCCGGGTAATGCGCAACTGCCCGCCCCGAACATGCTGATGATCGACCGCATCACCCACATCAGTGATGTCGGCGGCAAGTATGGCAAGGGCGAACTGGTCGCCGAGCTGGATATCAACCCGGACCTGTGGTTCTTCGCCTGCCACTTCGAAGGCGACCCCGTCATGCCGGGCTGCCTGGGCCTCGACGCCATGTGGCAGCTGGTGGGCTTCCACCTCGGCTGGCAGGGCAACCCCGGCCGCGGCCGTGCCCTGGGTTCGGGCGAAGTGAAGTTCTTCGGCCAAGTCCTGCCGACCGCCAAGAAAGTCACCTACAACATTCACATCAAGCGTACGATCAATCGTTCGCTGATCCTGGCCATCGCCGACGGCACCGTCAGCGTCGATGGCCGCGAAATCTACAGCGCCGAAGGCCTCCGCGTCGGCCTGTTTACTTCCACTGACAGCTTCTAAGGGTATCCGCATGCGTCGCGTCGTGATCACCGGTCTGGGCATCGTTTCCTGCCTGGGCAATGACAAAGACACCGTCTCCGCCAACCTGCGTGCAGGCCGTGCTGGCATCCGCCACAACCCGAGCTACGCCGAGATGGGCCTGCGCAGCCACGTGTCCGGTTCGGTCAACCTGAACCTGGAAGAGCTGATCGACCGCAAGGTCTTCCGCTTCATGGGCGACGCCGCCGCTTATGCCTACCTGGCAATGGAACAGGCGATCAAGGACTCCGGCCTCACCCCCGAGCAGATCTCCAACCCGCGCACCGGCCTGATCGCCGGCTCCGGCGGTGCTTCCACCCTGAACCAGATGGAAGCCATCGACACCCTGCGCGAGAAGGGCGTCAAGCGCATCGGCCCATACCGCGTCACCCGCACCATGGGCAGCACCGTTTCGGCATGCCTGGCCACTCCCTTCCAGATCAAGGGCGTGAACTACTCCATTTCCTCGGCCTGCGCTACCAGCGCGCATTGCATCGGCCAGGCCATGGAGCAGATCCAGCTGGGCAAGCAGGACGTCGTCTTCGCTGGCGGTGGTGAGGAAGAACACTGGAGCCAGAGCTGCCTGTTCGACGCCATGGGCGCCCTCTCCACCCAGTACAACGACACCCCGGAAAAGGCCTCCCGCGCCTACGACGCCAAGCGTGACGGTTTCGTCATCGCCGGCGGCGGCGGCATGGTCGTGGTCGAAGAACTGGAGCACGCCCTCAAGCGCGGTGCCAAGATCTACGCCGAAATTGTCGGCTACGGTGCGACCTCCGATGGCTACGACATGGTCGCTCCGAGCGGCGAAGGCGCCATCCGCTGCATGCAGCAGGCCCTGGCCACCGTCGACACCCCGATCGACTACCTGAACACTCACGGCACCTCCACTCCGGTCGGCGATGTCGCCGAGATCCGTGGCGTACGGGCAGTGTTCGGCGACAAGGCTCCGGCCATCAGCTCCACCAAGAGCCTGTCCGGCCACTCCCTGGGCGCCGCTGGCGTTCACGAAGCGATCTACTGCCTGCTGATGATGGAAGGCAACTTCATCGCCGGTTCGGCAAACATCGACGAACTGGACCCGGAAGTCGCTGACCTGCCGATCCTGCGCGAGACCCGCGAGAACGCGAAGATCGACACCGTCATGAGCAACAGCTTCGGCTTCGGCGGCACCAACGCCACCCTGGTCCTGAAACGCCATAACGGCTGATCGGTGATCAAAACAAGAAAGGCGCCCCAGGGCGCCTTTTTTGTTGCCTGCGATTTCGCTCTATCCTCGCGCTACCGATCCCGTCAGGATGAGCGGGCTGATAACAGGGAGCGCACGGATGGAATTGACGATCAGGCAAGCCCACAGCAACGACGCCAAGGCCATCAGCCAGGTGATCATAGCGGCCGTCCGAGAGAGCAACAGCCAGGACTATCCGGAGAGCGTTATCGCATCAGTGGTGGCGAATTTCACGCCTGGGCGGGTGATCGAGTTGCTGGAGCAACGCCTGGTCTTTGTCGCCCTGCTGGACGACAAGATCGTGGGCACTGGCGCCCTGGATGGCGATGTCGTGCGCAGCCTCTTCATAGCCCCTGCGCAGCAACGCAAAGGCATCGGCCAGTGCCTGATGAGCCGAATCGAGAAAGCCGCTCTGGAGCGCAGCATAGAGGCCCTGCTGGTCCCCTCCTCCATCACTGCTGAGAGCTTCTACACTCGCCTGGGCTATCGCGTGCTGCGCGAACAACTCCACGGCGAAGAGCGCACCCTCATCATGACCAAGCCTCTCAGCCCTCTGTAGGAGCGAGCTTGCTCGCGAACCGCCTCACACAGGCATCGACGGCTGGTTGCCCGCTCCCGCAGGAGCCGACCTTGTCCGCGAAGGCCAAACTAAACTGAAACCTCGCCGGCCCCAGCCAGAATCCGCTCTTTTTTCCGCCCATAAAACAAAACCCCCGATCAGCTTTCGCTGATCAGGGGTTTTGGAATTAGAAGCTTGACGATGACCTACTCTCACATGGAGAAACTCCACACTACCATCGGCGATGCATCGTTTCACTACTGAGTTCGGGATGGGATCAGGTGGTTCCAATGCTCTATGGTCGTCAAGCAATTCGGTTGGATGCTCGCCTTGGCGCTCATCCGAATTCGGGTTGCTTACACTAATAAGCAAAACCCCCAGCCAGCGAAGCTGACCAGGGGTCTTGGGAT